>CAILNX010000054.1 GCA_903835685.1 uncultured delta proteobacterium | reverse complement strand
GGGGTTCCAAGGGGGCGCGCCCCCTTGGCCGCCGGAGGCCCCAGGTGTGGGGCCTCCAAAATTTTGTGGGGAAAAAAGGCTAAGCCATCTTGACCGGCTCTTCCTTGACCACCTGAAAGGCCTTGTTGCCTTTCACCCGGCCCGGAATGCCGTGGAATTTGAGCACACCTTCGACCTCGGCCTGGAGCATGTCGTCCTCGTCGGTGTCCAGGAGGATGATGTCTCCCACTTCCATCTTGAGGAGCTGGCGGCCGGAGATCTTGGTCTTGCCCAGACGGACGATCATCTCCACCGGGGTTTCCAGGAGGCGTTCCTTGAAGCGGGTGATCCAGGCGTGGTCCACTTCCAGGCGCTCGGTCTGGAAGGAGGCCAGGAGCTTGGAGCGGATGGGCTCCAGGGTGGCGTAGGGCAGGCACAGGAGCATGGAGCCGATGGCCGACTCGAGCTCCACCTCGAAGGTGATGACCACCACCACGTCCGAGGGCGGCACGATGGCCGCGAACTGGGGGTTCACCTCGGAGCGCACATGCTCAATGTGCACCTCGTGCACGGGCCGCCAGGAGTCTTCCATGTTGGACAGGGCCAGGCGCACCACCCGGTCCACAATGGCCTGCTCGATGTGGGTGAAATCGCGGCCCTCGACCTTGGGCTGACTTCCCGCGCCGCCGAAAAAGCTTTCCACCAGGGCAAAGACCAAGCGGGAGTCCACCACCAGGATGGCGTTGCCGCGCAGGGGCTCCATCTTGAAGATGGAGATGGAGGTGGGCACGGGGAGCGAGCGCATGAAGTCCCCGAACTTGGACATGTCGATGGAGATGGGGTTGATGTCCACGCGCTTGCGCATGGAGTTGGCCAGGGCGTTGGTGCACAGGCGGGCAAAGCGGTCGTTGACGATTTCCATGACCGGCATGCGGCCACGGATGATGCGGTCCTGGTTGGCCAGGTCAAAAGGGACGACCCCGGAATCATCCTCGGGGAGTTCCTCCTCGGCTTCCAGTTCGCCGCCGGAAAGGCCGCGCAGAAGGGCGTCAACTTCGTCTTGCTGGAGAATCTTGCTCATGCGTATCCGTCCTCGTCATGCCTGGCGCGTTCCCGCGCGTCTGTCAACGCCTTTGGCCCTGTTGGGCCAGGATCGCTGGCCACCTTGGCCAGAGAGCTTATGCAATTTCCAGGCCTTCGGCCAATTACCCGGCCAAACAGGGAAGCATTTGCCCCTTTTTCGGCCCCGTCCGCCCCTTGGCCTGTCCTAGCGGCTGTCCTTGAAACGCATCTCCCCGGGCTTGCCCTTGTCCATGATCTGGGCCACCCCGCTCTGGGTGTCCAGGATGGCCCAGGTCTCCCCGCTCACGGCCATCTGGAACCGCCCGGGGCTGGAGAGATAGCGCACCTCGGCGTTGCCCAGGGCCAGCAACAGGCAGGCAGCCAGCAGGAATCCGATGATGAAGCTCTTGGCGTCCATGGCCCTCCCCCTTTCCGGCGGCCCCTATTCCTTGGGCTCCGGGGCCTGCCCGCAGGCCCGGCCCTTGTAGTGAAACAGGAAATGCAGGCCCTTGCGCATCCGTTCGGAAAAAAGCTTCTTGGACAGTGGCCCCGAGGCCACGCGCTTGTTGATCTCGGCCAGGGTCGGATAGGGGTGCACGGCCTGGGCCAGGGTGGACAGGGACAGCTTGCCGCTGAAAGCCGCCACCCATTCGGCGATCAGGTCCCCAGCCCCAGGCCCGGCGATCTGCACGCCCAGGGGCTTGTCCCCGCGACCGAGCAGGAGCTTGATCTTGCCCACGGCCTGCCCGCAGGCCACGGCCCGGTCATTGGACGAAAAGAATTCCTCGTGCACGGTGTAGCGGACTTCGGCCTCGGTGGCCCGCTTCTCACTCAAGCCTATCGAGGCCAGTTCCGGGTCGGTGTAGGTGCACCAGGGCATGAACGTGTAGTCCACCTTGCGCGGAAGCTTGAACACGGCATTGGCCAGGACCACCCCGGCCTCGTACCCGGCCGCGTGGGTGAACTGATATTTCCCGGTCACGTCCCCGGCCGCGTAGATATGGGACTGGCTGGTGCGCAGGCGGGCGTCCACCTTCACGCCCGAGCGGTCCACGGCCACCCCGGCCGCGCTCAGGTTCAGCCCCTCCACATTGGGCTTGCGGCCCAGGGCGGCCAGGATGTGGTCGGCCCGCAAGGTCGTGGTGCGGCCCAGGCAGTCCACCACCACCTCCTTGCGTCCGGTCCCGGCGCGCACCTCGCGCACCGTGGCGTTCAGGAAAAATTTGACCCCCTCGCCAGCCAAGGCCTGGCGCACGATCTCGGCCATGTCCTTGTCCTCGCGGGAAAGTATCTGGCCCCCGCGCTGGACCACGGCCACGTCCGAGCCCAGGCGGCGGAAGGCCTGGGCCATCTCCAGGGCAATAGGGCCGCCGCCCAGGATGACCAGGGATTCGGGCAGGCGTCCCAGGGAGAACAGGTCCCGGTTGGTCAGAAAGCCGACCTTGTCCAGGCCCGGCAGGTCCGGCACCGCAGCCGAGGACCCGGTGGCCAGGACCCAGGTGCGCGCGGACACGCTCTCGCCGCTCACGGACACCGTGTGGCTGTCCCGGAACACGGCGTTCCCAAAGACCACCTTGGCCCCCAGGGAGCAGAAGCGTTCGGGCGAGTCGTGGTGCTGGATGGTGGCCACCACTTCCCGGATGTGGCTGCGGATGGCCCGGAAATCCACCGGAGGCACTTCCGGCTGGGGCAGGCCGAAGGCCCCGGCGTTCTTCATCTCGTGATAGCGCCGGGCCACGGACAGGAGGGCCTTGCTCGGCACGCAGCCAAAATGCAGGCAGTCCCCGCCCAGGTGGGCGTCCTTTTCGATGAGCAGGGTCTTGACCCCGAGCTGGGCCGCGCCCGAGGCCACGCTCAAGCCCGCTGCGCCGCCGCCGATGATCCCGATGTCGTAATCGTATGTGGTCACGGGATTCCCCCTCGAAGAAAGACCGACCTCGGTGCGACCGAGTTTCTAGAGATTTTCTATAGCATCCTTCGGCCGCAAGCAAGAAAAACCCGTATCCCCCTTGACAAGGTTCGAGTTCCGGGCCGAAACAGGCCCGACCAGACCTGAACCCAAGGAGCCCCCATGCTCGATTTCAATTTCTTCATCCCCACCCGCCTGTTCTTCGGCCCTGGCCGTTTGGCCGACCTGGCCACAACGCCCCACTTGCCCGCCGGAAAAAAGGCCATGATCGTCATCGGCCAGTCCGGGGCCATGCTGAAAAACGGCCATCTGGCCCAGGTCCAGGGTTATCTCGGCGAGCGGGGGGTGAGCACCGTGATCTGCGACTCGGTCACGCCCAACCCGGAATCCGGGCAGGTGGACCAGGCCTCGGCCACGGCCCGGGACATGGGCGTGGACTTCATCTGCGGCCTGGGCGGGGGCAGCAGCTTGGACGCGGCCAAGGCCATCGCCTTCATGGCCAAAAATCCCGGGGGCTTCTGGGACTACATGACTGCGGGCAGCGGCGGCCGCAAGACCCCGCAAGCCCCGGGCCTGCCCCTGGTGGCCATCCCCACCACGGCCGGGACCGGGTCCGAGGCCGACCCCTGGATGGTGGTCTCCAAGTCCGGGGGCCGGGAGAAGATCGGCTGGGGCACGGACGCCACCTTCCCGGCCCTGTCCATCGTGGACCCCATGCTCACCGCCACCCTTGGCGCGCGACAGACGGCCTACACCGGCATGGACGCCTTTTTCCACGCGGTGGAGACCTTTCTGTCCAACCAGCACCAGCCGGTCAGCGACATGCTGGCCTTGGAGGCCGTGCACCTCATCAGCCATTTCCTGCCCGAGGCCGTGGCTGACGGGGGCCTGCCCGAACCGCGCCTGATCCTGTCCTGGGCCTCCACGGCCGCCGGATTCTGCCAGTCCCTGTCCTCCTGCATTTCTCACCATTCCCTGGAGCACGCCTTGAGCGCCTTCTACCCCGACCTGCCCCACGGCGCTGGCCTGGTGCTCCTGTCCCGGGCCTATTTCGACTGGCTCTGCGCCCGTGCGCCTGACCGCTTCGCGGACTTGACCGTGGCCATGAACCACGATGCGGACCAGTTGCCCGAAGAGCAGCAGTCCCTGGCCTTCGTGCCCCTGCTGGAGGATTTGATCGAGGCCGTGGGACTGGGCGGGGAGAGCCTGGCGGCCCATGGCATGAAGGGCTCGGACATCCCGGACCTGGCCCGTTGCGCCCTGGAGACCATGCCCATGCTCTTCGGGCCGACCCCAGTGGAAATGGGCTACGAGGATATCGTGGAGATTTACGAAAAGGCCTTGGGGTAGGCCCTCAACTGATGGCCGAATACCGCGTGGGGTCCGGCACCCCGGCCTCGTCAAATCCTTTGCGGCGCAGGATGCAACTGTCGCAGTGCCCGCAAGCCAGGCCTTCAGGGTCCGGGTCGTAGCAGGAATGGGTCAGGCCCAGGTCCAGGCCCAGGGACCGGCCCAGACGCACGATGTCGGCCTTGGTCAGGCGCATGAGCGGGGTGTGGATGGTCACTCTGGCCCGGCCCTCCACGGCCTCGCGGGTGGCCAGGTTGGCCATGCGCTCAAAGGCCGCGATGAATTCCGGGCGGCAGTCCGGGTACCCGGAATAGTCCAGGGCATTGACCCCCATGACCAGATCGCCGGTGCCCAGGACCTCGGCCCAGCCCAGGGCCAGGGCCAGGAACACGGTGTTGCGGGCAGGGACGTAGGTGATGGGGATGGTGGACCCGATGTCCGGGCTGTCCTTGGGCACGGCCAGGTCCGAAGTCAGGCAGGAGCCACCGATGCGGTCCAGGCCCACGTCCAGGACCAGGTGCTGGGCCACGCCCACGGCCGCAGCCACCCGGGCGGCGGCCTGAAGCTCCACCTGGTGCCGCTGGCGGTACATGAAGCTCAGGGCGTGCACCTCGAAGCCCTGGGCCTTGGCCCAGACCAGACAGGTGCTGGAGTCCAGGCCCCCGGAAAACAGAACCACCGCTCTCTTCATATTCGTCCTTGTATCTTCCCATGCGGCCGGGCCAAGGTCAGACCCCGGTGGCCTCGGGTCCCCAGATGTATTTGTGCCATTGCAGGCCCAGGCGCACGGCCAGCCGGTCCTCAAGCATCCAGGCGGCCAGGACCTTGGGGTCCAGGGTCCCGAACACCGGGGAGAAATGCACCGCACGGCCGGGTCGGGCCATTTCCCGGACCAGGTCCCGGGCGAACACATAGTCCGTGCGGTCGGCCAGCACGAATTTGAGCTCGTCGGCCGGACGCAGACGGGCCAAGTTGCCAAGATCATTGGCCTTGGACTCGCCGCTGGACGGGCATTTGATATCCACGATGGCCGTGGCCGCCGGGTCCAGGGGGCTGATATCCAGGCTGCCGTTGGTCTCCACCAGCACTTCGAAGCCTCCCCGGCACAGGGCGGACACCAGGGCCGGGGTCTCGGCCTGGAGCAGGGGCTCGCCGCCGGTCACTTCCACCAGGGGGCAGGCCGCGTCCCGGGCCAGGGCCAGGAGTTCGTCCAGGCTCCGCTCTTGTCCGCCCGTCCAGGCCGCCCGGGTGTCGCACCAGGCGCAACGCAGGTTGCACCCGGACAGGCGGATGAAAAAACAGGGCCGCCCGGCATGGGTGGATTCGCCCTGGATACTGACAAAAGTCTCGTGGACCACGAGGGTCATGTTTGAGGCTCCGTTCCTAGTCTTCCCAATAGGCCGCGCCGCAGCCCTTGGTCTCCTGCACCACCACCTTGGCCACGTGCGCGCCCGGGCCGTTCAGTCGGGTGGACAGGGCCTGGTAGATGAACCGGGCCAGGACCTCGGCCGTGGGACTCACGCCCGCCAGGTCCGGCAGGGCGTTCAAGTCCGCGTGGTCCAGGGGGGCCAGCACCTGGTCCAGGGCGTTTTTCACTTCCAGGAAATCCAGGCCCATGCCCGAGGGGCCGAGTTCCCGGCACTGCACAAAGGCCGTGACCCCCCAGTTGTGGCCATGCACCCGGGCGCACGGCCCCTGGTGGCCCTCCAGACAATGGGCCGCGCAAAAATCACTGTTGACGAAAATTTCGTAGACTCCGGACATGCTGCTCCCTGACCCCGCCCTGAAGAGACGGACCTAAAAATTCGGCTTGTGCGCCCCCGCAATTTCCGTAAAATGGCCGCAGGCGCAGCCCCTCGAACATAGGGGCGCTCTTGCCGGGATGTCAACCGGACACCTCCCCGGCCGCAGCCGAAAGAAAGAACCCGCCCGCATCCGGGCTTCAAAGGAGAACATATGGGTGAGAAAATCCTGGTCACCGGAGGCGCCGGATACATCGGCAGCCACACCTGCAAGGCCCTGAAAAAGGCCGGATACGAGCCGATCACCGTGGACAACATGGTCTACGGCCACGACTGGGCCGTGAAATGGGGGCCACTCATCAAGGGCGACATCCTGGACGGCCCCTTTCTGGACCAGGTGTTCCGCAAATACGAGCCCACGGCCGTGCTCCATTTCGCGGCCTTCGCCTATGTGGGCGAGTCCGTGACCAATCCCGAGAAATACTACCGCAACAACGTCACCGGGACCTTAAGTCTGCTCGAGGCCATGCGCCGGGCCGGGTGCAACCGCATGGTCTTCTCCAGCACCTGCGCCACCTACGGCGTGCCCCAGAAGCTCCCCTTGACCGAGGACCACCCCCAGGCCCCCATCAACCCCTATGGGGCCACCAAGCTCATGATCGAGCGCATCCTGGCCGACTTCGGTGTGGCCTACGGCACGGGCTCGGTCTGTCTGCGCTATTTCAACGCGGCTGGTGCGGACATTGACGGCGAGATCGGCGAGGACCACGACCCGGAGACCCACCTCATTCCCCTCATCATCCACGCGGCCATGGGCCTGCGCTCGGACATCGAGATCTTCGGCACGGACTACGACACCCCGGACGGCACGGCCATCCGGGACTACATCCACGTGAACGACCTGGCTGCCGCCCACATCGACGCCCTGCACTACCTCCAGTCCGGGGGCGCGACCACCTGCCTGAACCTGGGCACGGGCGTGGGCAACACCGTGCGCCAGGTCATCGAGGCGGTTGAGGCCGTGAGCGGGAAAAAGGTCCCAGTCACCGAAGGCCCGCGCCGGGCCGGGGACCCCTACGCGCTCTTCGCCAACGCGGTCCAGGCCCTGGACAAACTGGGCTGGAAGCCCCAGCATTCGGACATCAAGACCATCGTGGACACGGCCTGGAAATGGCACGCCCGGCACCACGGCAAGTAGAATCCAAGGAGCGTACGCATGCCCTACGTGAACATCCGCATCACCCGGGAAGGGGCCACCCCGGCCCAGAAGGCCGAACTCATCAAGGGGGCCACTGACCTCCTGGTCCGGGTCCTGGGCAAGAATCCGGCCACCACCGTGGTGGTCATCGACGAAGTGGACACGGACAACTGGGGGATCGGCGGCGAGGTGGTCACGGTCCTGCGCCAGAGGAAGAAGGCGGCGGACAAGGGCTGAGCGGACCTGGTTTCGCGAACGCGACCCAAGCGGCCAGGGGCAGGCTGCCCCTGGCGTAACAATCAGGTCAGCCTACAGCGTCTTCATCCCCGCACGGCCGGGCAGGATGGCGCCCTGGCGGGAAACCACCACGGTCGTCACCGGAACCTGGGCCCGGGCCTGACGCAGGGCCGCGTCCACGATGCGGGTCATGCCCGCGCAGCAGGGCACTTCCATCTCCAGCACGGTGATCTCTTTCAGATTGTTGGCCGCGATGATCTCAGCCAGCTTGTCCACATAGGCCTCGGCGTCGTCCAGCTTGGGGCAGGCCAGCAGGACCACCTTGCCGGGCACGTACCGGGAGTGGAAATCCGGCAGGGCCACGGGCACGCAGTCAGCGGTCAGGAGCAGGCTGGCCCCTTGCAGATAGGGCGCGTTCACCGGGACCAGGCGCATCTGGATGGGCCAGTGGCTCAGGAAGGACTGGCCGGGCTCGGCGCTCTGCCCGCCACCCTGTCCGGCGGAGGTCGGGGCCTTGGCCGGGGCCATGGTCATGGCCTGCTTGGACGGGCAGCCGCAACCCAGGGGTTTCTGCGCGGCCTTGGCCTGCTCCTTCTCCCGGATGAGGGCCTCCACAGCCTGGTGGTCGTATTCGTCCACCGCCTCTTCATGCAGGGTCAAAGCCCCGGTGGGGCAGTGGCCCAGGCAGGCCCCCAGGCCATCGCAGTACTTCTCGGCCCTGAGCCGGGCCTTGCCATCCTCAAGATACAGGGCGCTCTCGGCGCAATTCACGATGCACTGGCCGCAGCCGTTGCACAGGTCCTCGTCGATCTTGATGATGAGGCGTTTGGTCTTCATGTGATGCCCTTTGCGGAAAATCAGGGGGAGAGGCAGCCCTCCCCCTGGTTATGTCGTGCTGGTCAATCCCCGGAAACTACCCGAGAATGGCCTTTAAGTCCTCGTCCGGGGTGGTGATGGCCTTGATGTCGAAGTTCTGCACCAAAAAGCTCAGCACGTTTGGGGTGATGAAGGCAGGCAGCGTGGGTCCCAGGCGGATGTTCTTGACCCCGAGCGAGAGCAGGGTGAGCAGGATGGCCACGGCCTTCTGTTCGTACCAGGACAGGACCATGGACAGGGGTAGGTCGTTGACCCCGCACCCGAAGGCCCCGGCCAGGGCCACGGCGATCTGGATGGCCGAGTAGGCGTCGTTGCACTGGCCGATGTCCAGGAGCCGGGGAATGCCGCCGATGTCGCCCAGGTTCTGGTCAAAGAACCGGAACTTGCCGCAGGCCAGGGTGAGCACCACGCAGTCCTTGGGCACCTTTTCCACGAACTCGGTGTAGTAGTTGCGGCCGGGCTTGGCCCCGTCGCATCCGGCCACCAGGAAGAAGTGGCGGATGGCCTTGCTTTTCACCGCCTCGATGACCGCACCAGCCACGCTCATGACCGCGTTGCGGCCGAATCCGACCATGACCGAACCCTTGTCCGTGTCCTCGGGGAAACCGGGCATGGACAGGGCCTTGGCCACGACCAGGCCGAAGTCCTTGTCCGCGATGTGCGCGACGCCGGGCCAGCCCACCAGGCCGGTAGTGAAGATGCTGTCCATGTATTTCAGCGGCTTCTGGATGCAGTTGGTGGTCATGACAATGGCCCCGGGGAAGGCCGCGAACTCTTTTTGCTGGTTCTGCCAGGCCGTGCCGTAGTGGCCGTGAAAATGCGCGTATTTCTTGAGCCCGGGATAGCCGTGGCAGGGCAGCATCTCGCCGTGGGTGTACACGAAGATGCCCTTCCCCTCGGTGGCTTTCAGGATGAGCTCCAGGTCCTTCAGGTCGTGGCCGGAGACCAGGATGGCCTTGCCCTTTTTGGCTCCCAGGGGAACCGAGGTGGGCACGGGGTGGCCGTAGGCCCCGGTGTTGGCCGCGTCCAGCAGTTCCATGGCCCGCAGGTTGATCTTGCCGCACTGCATGGCCAGGTCCACCCAGGCTCCTAAATCCAGGGCCAGCCGCAGGCTGGCGGCCAGGCCTTCCTGGATGTAAGTGTAGACCGCATCGTCTTCCTGGCCCAGGATGCGGGCGTGATCGGCATAGGCGGCCACGCCCTTGATGCCGTAGATGACCGTCTGCTTCAGGGACTTGATGTCCGCATTGGTCTCCGGGTCCTTGTCGATGGACTGGGCCTGGCCCTGGGCCACCATGGCTTCCAAGGTGGCGGCCGGGGTGAAGGTGGCGCATTCGTGGAGCGCGCCCAGGCTGCCACCCTTGGCCTTGATCCGGGCCTTCAGGTCCTCGCGGGAGGCCACGGCCTTTTTGACCAGGCCAGCGATGCGCTCGGGGTCGAAATTCACGTTGGTCAGGGTGGAGAACACCCCTTCGCAGGTGAAGGCGTTCAGCTTGGGATCGTTCAAGCCCAGCTTGCGGGCCTCCAGGGCCACCACGGACAGGCCTTTCAAGGCATGGACCAGGAGGTCCTGCAGGGCGGCGGTGTTCTCGTCCTTGCCGCACACGCCGATCTTGGTGCAGCCCTCGCTTTTGGCCGTCTGTTCGCACTGATAACAAAACATCTTCGTATCTCCTTTGTTGCAGGGGTGAGCGCCGTTGGTAGGTCTGTGCTACACCCGGAGGAGGGAGGGGATGTTTGATCTAAGTCAAAGGGGGAAAAAATTTCTGATTTTTATTCCGAGACGTCCACGAATCGGCAGGAAGGGGCCTGGCCCCGCTCCAGGGTGAGGATGGCCAGGGAACCCGCGCCCGGGGTCAGGGAACCGGGGTTGAGCTGGAGGATACCGTAGGTGTTGGAGAAATCCCGGCGATGGGTGTGCCCGTAGCAGACCAGATCGTACCCGGCAAAGGCCTCGGCCACCCGGCGGGGCGTGCCCGGACGGTCCCCCCAGCCGTGCACCAGGCCAATGCGCAGGCCTTCCAGGTCCAAGGCCAGCCAGGGCTTGAGTTCGGCCGTAAGATCGTATTCGTCGGAATTTCCAGCAACGGCATAAAAGGCCGGATGGGCGGTTTGCAGGAACTCCCAGACCGGGTACCCGGTGGCGTCTCCGCAGTGCAACAAAACGTCTGCGTCGGCCAGATGCGCCTGGTAGATGTGCTCAAACCAGGGCGTCGGCCGACGCAGGTGCGTGTCGGAAATGACCGCGAGACGCAAGGCTATTCCTTGACGGCTTTCACCCTGAAACGCACATAGGCGTCACGCATGGCCACATACGGCTCCAGGGAGCCGTCCTTCAAGGTCTCGTACTCGCCGATGCGGAAGGAGGTGTCGTTGATCCGGTCATAGGACTTGGCCCCCACGGAATAATACCAGGGGTTCAGGTAGGAGATGGGGTCCAGAAAGAGGTCCCCGACCGTTCCCACAGTGTCCCTGGCCGTGGAGGGACCAAGAAAGGGCCAGACCAGGTAGATGCCGTTGCCCATGCCCCAGGCCCCCAGGGTCTGGCCCAGGTCCTCTTCGGTGGAGCCCATGGGCTGTACCGGCTTTAAGTCGTAAGCGAAACGGGAAAGGCCGCCAAAACCGAAAGCCGTGTTGGCGATGAACCGGGAGACCTCTGTTCCGGCCTCAAAGAGCTTGCCCTGGAACATGCAGTTCACGAAACGAACCGGGAACATGAGGTTGTGGAAGAAATTCTGCACCCATTCCCGGGGCCGCTCGGGCAGGATCTTCTTGTAGCCCTTGGCCACGGGCTTCATGACATAGAAGTACAGCTTGTCGTTGAACTCATACCAGAAGCGGTTCCAGGGCTCGAGAGGATCAGAGATTTTGGCCGCCTCGTCGGTCTTGGTGCTCTTCAAAAACTCGTCGTCCCCATTGAATTCATCCCCAGCCTTGGTCGAGGTCTGGGTCTGAGCCGTCTGGGCCTGGGCCTTTGTCCAGGAGATGGCCATAAGCCCGATGGCCAGGGCCAGCACCAGGGCGGACACCGCCCCGCCTTTGCCGATTCGTCCGAGGATATTCATGCGATCCGCCACCAGTGATAAGGGTTATCCCAATAAACTCGTTTGAGGTCGGGCAAGCACTAGTCCGTCTTCTTGTGCTCCCGGACGTCCTTGATCTTCTGCTCCAAGCGCTTGAACATCTCAACCTTGGTGGTTTCGAACTTCTCCGGGGTGCTCACATCCAGGATTTCCCCGAACTGGGTCCGGTAGTTCTTCACCAGGCTCACACCCTCGGCATTGACGTCATAGACCATCCATTGCCCGTTGTCCGCTCTTTTCAAGCTGTAGGAGATGGGTATCGGCCCATTACGGCTCATGAGCCGGGTGTCAATCTGCACGTAATTGTCTTTCTGGACGATTTCCTTGTCGTATTCGACCTTCATTTCGTCATCGTAGCTCAAGATCTTTTCCAGGTAGGTGTTCTCCAGCAGGTCCGTGAACAGCTTCACGAATTTTTCCCGCTCATCCGGGGAGAACCTGTTCCAGGGCTTGCCCAAAGCCCAGCGGGACAATTCGCGGAAATCGAAGAAAGTATGGATGGTGTTGCGGAACTTGTCCTTCATTTCCTCGGACTTGGGACGGACATTTTTATACTTGGGGTCGGAGAGGACGGTCTGGATATTGACGATCCCGCTCTCCAAGCGCTCCCGCGCGGTTTCCGCCTTGACCGGCCCGGCCAGGACAAAGCAAAGGGTCAGGAACAGGCAGGAGGCAAGCACTCTTTTCATGGCGATCTGTCCAGTCCGTTTGATGTTAAACAAGGTTAGACCTTTCCGAACACATATTTACTGATGAGGTTCTCCAAGTCAATGGAGGACTCCGTTTTTATAATAGCCCCGCCAGGCTTGATTTCGTCGCCGACCCCGCCTGGCGCGATCTTCAGGTATTTGTCGCCGATGAGGCCGCTGGTCTTCACCGAGGCAATGGAGTCGTCAAACAGCTTCACCGAGCGCTTGACCATGAGTTGGACCACGGCCAGGTCGTTTTCCGGGTCCAGGATGATCTTGTCCACGAACCCGATGTCCACGCCCAGCATCTGCACCGGGGCATTGACTTTCAGGCCGGTCACATCCCCGAACTTGGCCTGCACCGGGTAGTATTCCTTGGAGAACACGCGCAGGTTCCCCAACTGTATGCTCATGTAGGCCACACAGGCCAACCCGGCCAGGACAAAAAGCCCCACCAGGGTTTCCTTGGCGTATTTGGTCATGGGTGTCCCCTATCCTTATCTGTGATCCGAATCAACCCCTCATCCGTCCCGGAAATCATTTCCTCAACGAGGTCCAATACTTCGAGCAGTCTTCCTTCATCAGCGAACGGTCCAGTTCATCTTCCAGGCGCTCCACCGCTCCGCCCTGGGCCTTGCGGTCCAGAAACCGGCGCAGGTAGGGGTCCGTGGTGGCCCGCAAGGCGTCCACGTCCCCCTGGAACAGGACCCGCCCATCGCCCAGCACCACCACATAATCGGCGATGGCCCAGGTGCTTTGCAGGTCATGGCTGACCACCACGATGGTCATGTTGAACAGGGCCTGGTGGTCCAGGAGCAACTGGTCCAGCTCCGCGGAATTGATGGGGTCCAGGCCGGAGGTGGGCTCGTCGCAAAAAAGGATGGCCGGGTCCATGACCATGGCCCGGGCCAGCCCGCCCCGCTTGCGCATCCCGCCGGAGAGCTGGTTGGGGTAATAGGCCATGAAGTCCTCAAGCCCCACCAGACTCAGCTTGGAGCGCACGATGCGGGCGATGGCCGCCTCGTCCAGGCGGGTGTGTTCGCGTAAGGGCAGGGCCACATTGTCCCCCAGGGTCAGGGAGCCCAAAAGCGCCCCGTCCTGAAAGAGCACCCCAAGCCCCTGCTTGATGCAGCGGAAATCGGCCTTGGACAGGCCGCAGATGTCGTGGTCGCCGATGTACATGCGGCCGGCGATGGGCGGATGCAGGCGCAGGATATGTTTGAGCAGGGTGGATTTCCCGCATCCGGACCCGCCCAGGATGAGGGAAATCTTGCCCCCGGGCAAGGTGACGTTGATGTCCCGGACCACGGCCACGTCTCCGTAGCCCACGGTCAGGTCTTCCAGGCGAATGTCAGGCGCGGCCTTGAGTTCAGCAGCCATTCACTTCACTCACTAGAACAGGATGGAGGTCAACAGGTAGTCGGCCATGAGCACCAGAACACAGGACATGACCACGGCCGAAGTGGTGGAGCTGCTCACACCCTCGGGACCCACCCCGTCCTTGCGCAGATGGGTAAAATATCCCTTGTAGCAGCACACGGTGCAGACCACCACCCCAAAGACCAGGGACTTGGTGAATCCGCCGGAAATGTCGGTCCAGCCCAGGGCGCTTTCCACCCGGGAGGTATAGACCCCGGCGTTTCCCCCCATGAGCATGACCCCGGTCAGGTATCCGCCGCCGATGCCCACCAGATCGAACCAGGCGGTGAGCAGCGGGAAGGAGATGATGGAGGCGGCCAGCTTAGGGCTGATGAGAAAGCTCATGGGATTGATGGCCATGACGTCCAGGGCGTCGATCTGCTCGGTGATGCGCATGACCCCGATCTCGGCGGTCATGGAGGACCCGGCCCGGCCCGTGAGCATGATGGCCGTGAGCACCGGCCCCAGTTCGCGAACCAGGGACAGGGCCACGGCCGCGCCCAGAAAGCCCTCGGACCCGAATTTGGCCAAGGCGTAATAGGTCTGGAGTCCGATGACCATGCCCGTGAACACGGCGATCAGGGTGATGACCGAAACGGACTTGACCCCGATGAAGAAAATCTGCCGGACCATCTTGGGGAACTGGCTCCAGGAGGAGAAGACCAGACGCAGGCCGTCCAAAAAGAAAAGGGCCATGGCTCCCATCTCGTTGACCACGGAAAGGGAGGCGCGGCCCACCGCCGCCACGGGCGCGGTGAGGGAGGAATGCTCTTGGGACATGATCCCCCTTCTTCTGACCATTGTTTCAAACGTCTGTTTGGCTGCTCAAGCCCGCATCCCAGGCAGGACGCCGACTGCCGCACTTAGCACAGGGCTCGGACCCTGCGCAAGGGGATTCTCCCCTGGTCCCTCGGGCTCACTCGTCTCCACCGTTCTTGCGTTCCCACCAGGCGGAGTCAGGCCCCACGAACCACCAGTCCGAGTGATCCGTGGTCAGAATTTTCTCGGCCAGGGACTGCCCCTGAGGGGTGCGCAGCCTTTTGACCGAGGCGTCCAGCCATTTCCCGGCCTGAGCATTGCCCAGGTCGAGCTGCTCCTTCAAGTTCAGAATCAGGTCGAGCTGGTCCGCATCCTGGGCCAGGCGGGCTTCCAAGGTCTCCGAGGCCTCCAACTGCTCCACCAGGGGCAGGATGCGCTCGGCCAGGCCCGTGCCGGTCAGGGCGTGCTCCAGGGCCAGTTCCGGGTCGGCCGTATTATAAATTTTGTTCACATAGTTGAAATCGCCCACCCGGGCCTCGTGCAGGTCGTGAAACAGGCCCATGAGCGCGGTCTGGCTGGGGTCGGCCCCGGCCATGTCCGCCAGGACAAAGCCGATGATGGCCGTGCGAAAGGAGTGCTCGGCCACGTTTTCCTTGCCGGTGCCCAAGAACTGGTAGCCGGTGCGGGGGGTTTTCTTCAGCATCCCCACCTCGAAGAGGAAATCCACCAGCCGGGTGAGCCGGTCCCGGCCCTGCAAATTCTTCATCATTCTGTCGGGCCTTAACTCCGGTAATCCGCGTTGATGCGGACATATTCCACGGTCAGGTCCGAGGCCAGGAGGGTATATTCGCCTGGACCCTTTCCCAGGGACACGAAGATGTCGATGTCCTGGCGCTTCATCACCGGGGCCAGCATGCCGTCCAGATCCCCGGCCACCGGGCATCCGTCCTTGAACACCGTGATCTGCCCGATCTGGAGCACCAGGTCGTCGGCCGTGAAATCAGCCCCGCTGCGGCCCACCGCAGCCACGATGCGGCCCCAGTTGGCGTCCTGACCAAAAAGCGCGGTCTTGACCAGGGGGGAGTTGCCCACGGCCCGGGCGGCCATCTCGGCCTGGCCCTGGTCCTTGGCCCCGCTCACGGTGATGCGCACCACCTTTGTCCCGCCCTCGGCGTCCTGGACAATCATGTAGGCCAGGTCCCGGCAGACGCCCATGAGCGCCTCGCGCAGGGCCTCCCGCGCGCCCTCGCTCTCGATGCTCACGCCCGAGGCCCCGTTGGCCATGGCCAGGACGCAGTCGTTGGTGCTGGTGTCTCCGTCCACAGTGATGCGATTAAAGGTCTGGCCCACGCACTCGGCCAGGGCAGCCTGCCACCACTGGGGGTCCACCTCGGCGTCGCAGATGACGAAACCGAGCATGGTGGCCATGTTCGGGCTGATCATGCCCGCGCCCTTGGCCATGCCCAGTAGGCGCACCTCCCCGCACTGGCTGTCCTGGCAGGACTGGATGCTGGAATCGTCGCCGGTCTCCACCCGTCCCCAGGCCACCTTGGGAAAGGTGTCCGTGGTCATGATGGCCCGGGCCACGTCCATGGGGCCGATCTTGCCCAGGCTCTCGGCCAGGCTGGGCATGGCCTTTTTCCAGCGATTCATGCGCAGTTGGGTCCCGATCACCCCGGTGGAGGCGGGCAGGATCTCGTCCATGCCCACCTGAGCCGCCTGGGCCACCAGATCAAGGGTCACCCGGCAGTTCACCAGGCCTTCGTCCCCAGTGCAGGCGTTGGCCTGGCCGGAATTGACCAGAAAGGCGCGGCAGGGCTTGCCCAGAGCCAGGGTCTCCCGGCATTGGACCACGGGCGCGGCCTGGAATGTATTGGTGGTGAACACGCCTGCGGCCACGGCCGGGCGATCGCTCAAGATCAGACCCAGATCCAGCCGATCCTCGCGCTTGAAGCCTGCGGCGGCCGCACCGAAACGGTATCCTTTGGGGACTGGAAACATGCTTCCTCCTCGAACGCCGAAAACCGGACCGGGGTATTCCTGTCCGTTTCCAGGGTCAGCCTGGCTCTTGCGAGCCAAGCGAGGAGTCCCTATAGATCATTTTTTCGGGATACTCAAACCAGGAAAATGGCCTGCGGCAGGCCGCCGGGAGGGTGGTCCGACTTAGGCTCCGAACCGGGATTGCTCCTCGCTTGCGACCTCGATCTCAGTGTTCAGGGAGAGGCAGACCTTGTTGCGGCCGCTCCGCTTGGCCTCGTACAGGGCCTCGTCCGCCTGGTGCAGAAGTTCGGCCTCGTCGCCGGGCGCACCCGGGTCCAGGGAGGTCAGCCCGATGCTCACCGTGCCCCGGATGACTGTGGTCCCGAAGGAAAATTCGGTCTTGGCGATGCGGGTGCGCAGCCGTTCAGCCAACTTCCAGGCGTCCTCCTCCCGGGTCTCGGGCAGGATGGCCACGAACTCCTCGCCGCCGTACCGGGCCGCGAAATCCGTGGTTCGCAGGGTGTCACGCAGAACCTGGGCCGTATCCTTAAGGACCCGGTCCCCGGCCTGGTGCCCATGGGTGTCGTTGATGGATTTGAAGTGGTCCAGGTCGAGCAGGAGCAGGGACAGAGGCTGGCCCGTGCGGCGATGACGGCGCACTTCCTCGGCCAGGCGGAGGTCAAAAGACCGACGGTTGTGGAGTTGGGTGAGGCCGTCAAAATCCGCCTGGGCCTTGACCTGGCGGAAAAGCAGGGCATTGGCCAGGGGCACGGATATCTGACGCAAGGCCGTGCGGGCCGTGGTCAGGAGTTCCTTGCCGGGCTGGTCATGGATCACGGCGGACAACAGTCCGAAGGTCCCCTGCCCGGCCTTGAGGGCCACCAGCAGGGAGCGGCCGGGCTGGTCATGCCGCTGAAAACGCAGGGGCCGCCGGGCCTCCTGCTGAACCATGGGGCTCACCCGGTAGGAGGCGACAGGGCTGCCCTGGACTTTGGCCGCCGCGTCCAGGAGGTACTGGACCCGGGAGTCCCGGTCCGCCGGGGCCAGACCCGAGCGCAGGAACACATCGGCCTCGCCAGGTCCCGAGGCGTCCTGGCTCCAGAAGACGGCCAGAAGCTCGGACACCGGGAACAGCAGGTTCAGGTTGTCCTCGGCCCGGGCCAGAATGGATTCCACGTCCAGGGACCGGGAAGCGCCCGAGAGCATCTTATGCAAAAAGACGATATGCTCCTTTTCCCGGGTCACGCTGTCACGTTCCCGACGCACCTCGTCGAACATCTGGAAGATGTCCCCTTGCGGTTTGACTCCAAGGCTCCCGCCTAATACGGCGTTCACGCTGGTCTTTGGTCTGTTGCGGCGCTCAAGCATCTTGCTCCCCTCCCGTCAAAATCCTTGTCTGAAGGGAGATTCTGCAAGAACATGACCAACCCCGACCCGGCCGTGGAAACGGAAAGCTGCCCGTGCGCCCTGTCAACGGTTGACGAAACCATTTTTGTAGTCCAAAAGTTTCCGGGAAACACTTGTCATGGCGCATCGCCAGGGAGGCTCGGGCATGGCTGCCGAAAAAATCATTCTTCTGGTCGAAGACAATCCTGACGATGTGGCCCTGACCCTGCGCGCCCTGAAAAAAAACAATATCAAGAATATGGTCGTGGTGGCCAAGGACGGGGTCGAGGCCCTGGACTATCTGTTCGGCACCGGCCAGCACCAGGGCCGGGACCCTCGGGACAAGCCCCAACTCATCCTCCTGGACCTGAAACTGCCCAAGGTGGACGGCCTGGAAGTCCTCCAACGCCTGCGCCAGGACGACCGGACCCGCCTCCTGCCCGTGGTCATCCTGACCTCTTCCAAGGAACAGCGCGATCTGGTGGAAGGGTACAGCCTGGGAGCCAACAGCTACATCCGCAAACCCGTGGATTTCGATCAGTTCATCGAGGCCGTGCGCCAACTGGGCCTGTACTGGATGGTCCTGAACGAAACCCTGGACAACGCCTAGGCCTTTCCCGCACCCCGCAGCTCAAGGCCGTCGCCATGCAGGATAGTCAACAGGCTCCCAATGAGCAGACGCTCACCCCCACTGCCTCCCAGATGGACGACCTGAACCAGGAAATGGACAGCCTGCTCTACGCCCTTTCCCACGATCTGCGCGCCCCTTTAAGGGCCATTGACGGGTTCAGCGCCGCCCTGGCCGAGGACTACGAGCAGAGTCTGGCCCCTGAGGCCAAGGACTATCTGGCGCGCATCAGGGCCGCCGCCAAGCGGCTGGAGACCTATCTGGACGCCCTGCTCCGGGCCTCCCGGGAATCCCGGGGGGAAATCCAACTGGAAGAGGTGGACCTGTCCGCCCTGGTCCAGACCCTGGCCTCGGCCAAGACCTCAGACCTGGCCCCGGAAGCCCCCCAGAGGGAAGTGCTCTGGGTCATCGCCCCGGGCCTGACCGCCTGGACAGACCTGGCCCTCATGCGCACGGCCCTGGCCAAGCTGGTGGACAACGCCTGGAAATTCACGGCCAAGACCGCCCAGGCCCGTATCGAATTCGGCTGTCGGCTGGAGAACAGCCACAAGGTCTTTTTCCTGTCCGACAACGGCCCGGGCCTGAACATGTCCTATGCCAAACCCCGTCTTTTCGGCATGTTCCAGCGTCTGCACGACGATCCCGACCTCCCGGGCCTGGGCACGGGGCTGGCCACGGCCAGACGGATCGTCAACCGCCTGGGCGGGCGCATCCGGGGCTTTGGCCAACCGGGCCAGGGCGCCTGCTTCGAGATTGTGCTGCCCGAAGCCGGAACAAGGGAGGGGGCATGAGCGACCCATTGCGCGTGCTCATCGTGGAGGACAGCGAGGACGACGCCCTGCTCCTGCTCCGGCAACTGCGCAAGGGCGGGTTTACGCCCACGCATCGGCGGGTGCAGACCGCAAGCGACATGAAGGCCGCCCTGGAACAGGAGCCCTGGGACATCATCATCTCGGATTACAACATGCCGGGCTTCGACGGCCTGGCCGCCCTGGCCCTGCTCCGGGAGCACAACCCGGACACCCCGTACATCGCCATTTCCGGGGCCATCGGCGAGGAATCCGCCGTGGAGCTGCTCAAATCCGGGGCCGGGGACTTCATCAAGAAGGGCAACTGGGCCAGGCTCGATCCAGCCATCCGCCGGGAGCTCAGGGACGCCCGGGTCCGGAGCGAACGCCGCAAGGCCGCCCTGGCCCTGGAAGAAGCCGAGGCCCGCTACCGAGGCCTGTTCGAGAACGCGGTGGAAGGCATTTTCGTGTCCACGGCCCAGGGGCGGTTCGTGAGCCTGAACCCGGCCATGGCCCGCATCCACGGGTATGACTCGCCCGAGGAGATGATCGCCTCCATCCAGAACATCCCCCAGGACATGTGCCTGGCCCCGGCCCGCTACGAGGAATTCATGCGCCAGTTGGCCAGCCACGGCTCGGCCAGCGGGTTCGAGATCCAGCTCAGCCGCAAGGACCGGGCCGAGATCTGGGCCTCCCTGCACGCCCGGCCGGTGCTGGACGCCGAGGGCCACATCGTCCAGGTGGAAGGCATGCTGGAGGACATCAGCCTGCGCAAGAAGGCCGAGCAGCAGCTCCTGCACAACGCCTTTTACGACGTCCTGACCGGCCTGCCCAACCGGGCCTTGTTCATCGACCGCCTGGAACGCGCCCTGGAGCGCTCCCGCAGACGCCGGGAAAAATACGTTTTTTCCGTCCTCTTCCTGGACATCGACGCCTTCAAGACCATCAATGAAAGCCTGGGACACGCCGCAGGCGACGAACTTCTGGCCCGCACGGCCAAGCGGCTGCGCTCCCGGGTCCGCTCCCTGGACACCGTGGCCCGCTTCGGTGGGGACGAGTTCGCCGTGCTCCTGGAGGAATTGCCCAACTACAAGAAGGCCGTGCATATCACCCGCTATCTCCAGGAGGAACTGGCCCAGCCCTATGTGGTGGCCGAACGGGAGGTCTTTTCCTCGGCCAGCATCGGCGTGGTTCTGGGGCGGCCGGAATATTCCTCCCCGGAGGAAATCCTGCGCGATGCGGACACGGCCATGTACCGGGCCAAGGCCATGGGCCGCAGCCGCTTCAAGATTTTCAGCGGCAAGATGCGCAACCAGGCCGTGCACCGACTGGAGGTGGAGAGCGATCTGCGCGGGGCCGTGCGGCGGGAGGAATTCCGGGTCCACTATCAGCCCATCATCTCCCTGGCCAACAACCAGGTCATGGGCTTTGAGGCCCTGGTGCGCTGGCAGCATCCCACCCGAGGGCTGGTGGGTCCCGACGCCTTCATCCCCCTGGCCGAGGAAACCGGACTCATCGTGCCCATCGGCCTGTGGGTCCTGCGCACGGCCTGCGCCCAGACCAAGATATGGCAGGACCAGTTCGGCTCGGGCAATTTAACCCATATCAGCGTGAATCTCTCGGCCAAGCAGTTGGACCAGCCCGATCTGGTGGACCGGGTCAAGGACATTCTGGAGGATACCGGGCTGGACCCGCGTTGCCTGAAGCTGGAGATCACCGAGAGCGTGCTCATGGACAATCCCCAGGTGGTCATCGGCAAGCTGGAGCGCTTGAAGGCCCTGGGGGTCAAACTGGCCATCGACGATTTCGGAACCGGCTATTCCTCCCTGGCCTATCTGCACCAGTTCCCCATCGACACCTTAAAGATCGACCGCTCCTTCATTTCCGGCATCCTGTGTCTGGGCAAGGAATCCGAGATCGTGCGCACCATCGTGAGCCTGGCCCATGGCATGGGCATGGACGTGGTGGCCGAGGGCGTGGAGACCAGCGAACAGGTTGGGAAGCTCACCGGCCTGCGTTGCGAATTCGGGCAGGGCTTCATCTTTTCCCGGCCGGTTTCCGCAGCCGAGAGCAAGGTGTTCATGGAACTCGCGCCAGCCCCGGAAATACCGCCACGCCCCTACGAATAACCCGAAACGCCCCGAACGGGGACTAAAGGAACCACGCATGGCCTCGGAAATCAAGGACATCACCATACAGTACGAAGAGGACGGCAAGGTCCTGGTTCAGGAACTGGACAAGGACATCCTGTCCAAGGGGGCCTGGACCACCATCCTTTTCCGCTATGTACAGTGGGACAAGCGCAAGGAGGCCTTTGGCCCGGAGCAGTACTCCATCCGCCGATACAAGAAAGCCGGGGGAGAATACAAGCCCCAGTCCAAGTTCACCATCTCCAGCAAGGATCAGGCCGAGAAGATCATCACCACCCTGGGCAAATGGATCGCCGAGGCCCCGGACAAGGCCTGAACCGGACTCTTTTCCAAGCCGCCCCGGTCACTGGCCGGGGCGCGCCCCTGGTTCCTTTCCGCCAGCTCCGTCCGTGGAGCGAAAGCCTCCGCCCACCAGCATCCAGACGGTCTTGGCGGTTTCCAGGGTCACGGCCGTGGCCGAGCGGAAATCCGTCCACCAGCGGTCCACGAAGGCCTCGTAGGGTGAACCCAGGACCAGCACCCGGGCCTGGGGCAGGACCTTCTCGAAGATGACCTTGGCCCGGCGGGTATGGGAGGGCGAGGTCACCACCAGGAGTGTGGTCGAGCCCGGCCCCAGAATCCCCCCCAGAACCTCGGCCTCCTCCAGGGTGCTGACCATGTCCTGGCCGAAGAAGCGGATGGCCGAATCCGGCACGCCCTTGCGTGTGAGGATGTCCCGGTACACCTCGGCCTGGTCCGGCATATGAATGCCCAGTTCGTCCAGATGGGCAAAGACCGGGTCAGGGGTGGGGCGGCTGATGTAGACCACCGGGGCCAGCCCCTGGTTGTAGAGGTCCGCGCCGTACAGGGGCCGGGAATACTGCCCGCCCAGGAGCACGATGGCCTGGGCCGGTTCCGGCTTATCGCCGGTCTGCAGCCACTGAGCCGCGAAATAGAGCCCCAGGCTTCCCAGAAGCACAGCCAGGAGCGTGGCCAGGCCCAGGGCCTGAAGGACGCGTCCGGCCCAGCCCTTCATCCCTCGATCCCGAAAGCATAGGCGTCCTGCACCTGGGCCGTGAGCCGGGCCAGGCTCCCCTGCTCCACGGCCTCGCGGGCCTGCCGGGTCAGGTCCAGGAAATAGGCCAGGTTGTGGATGGTGTTCAGCCGGTAGGAGAGCAGTTCTCGGGACACGTAGAGGTGCCGCAGATAGGCTCGGGTAAACGTCCGGCAGGTGTAGCAGGAGCAGGCCGGGTCCAGGGGAGCGTCGTCCTCCTTGTACTCGGCCCGCTTGATGTTCACCTTGCCCTGGGAGGTGTACAGGGTCCCGTTGCGGGCGTTGCGCGTGGGCAGCACGCAGTCGAACATGTCGATGCCGCAGCCGATGGCCTGAAGGATGTCCAGGGGCGTGCCCACGCCCATGAGATAGCGGGGCTTGTGCCCGGGCATCTTCGGTCCCATGTGGGCCAGGACATCGTACATCTCCGGGATGGATTCACCCACGCTGAGTCCCCCCAAGGCGTAGCCCTCAAAGGGGATGGCCGCCAGCTCCTCCAGACTCTGCTCCCGCAGGTCCAGGAAGAACCCGCCCTGTACGATGCCGAACATGAGCTGGTCCCCCCCGGCCGGGTAGGCCTGGCGGCAGCGTGTGGCCCAGCGGGTGGTCAGGGCCAGGGATTTTTCCGTGTAGGCCCGCTCCGCCCCGTAGGCCACGCATTCGTCCAGGACCATCATGATGTCCGAGCCCAGGTTTTTCTGGATGGACACCACCTTTTCCGGGGAGAAGAAATGCTTGGACCCGTTCAGATGGGACCGAAACTCCACGCCCTCCTCGCTGATCTTGCGGATGGCCTTTAAGCTGAAGACCTGGAACCCGCCCGAGTCGGTCAGGATGGGCCTGTCCCAGTTCATGAACCGGTGCAGCCCGCCCCGCCGGGCCACCAGCTCATCCCCGGGCCGCAGATAGAGGTGGTAGGTGTTGCCCAGGATGATCTGGGCGCCCACGGCGCGCAGGTCTTCGGGGCAGAGGCTTTTCACCGAACCCACGGTGCCCACGGGCATGAAGGCCGGGGTCTCGACCACCCCGTGGGCCGTGACCAGCCGAGCCCGGCGGGCCTCGCCGTCCCGGGCCAGGACCGTGAAGGTCCCGGGCCGGTCCCCGCCCACGTCGTTCATCCCTCCAGGCCCTTTTTCGGGCAGGCCGTGGCCAGGGGGCAGACATGGCATTGCGGCTTGCGGGCCGTACAAACCTCCCGGCCGAGCAGGACCAGGTAGTGGTTCACGTCCCCCCAGCGCTCCTGGGGGAACAGGGGCATGAGGTCCTTTTCGATGCGTGGCGGGATGTCGCTTTCGGTCAGCCCCAGGCGGAAGGCCAGACGCCGCACATGGGTGTCCACGGCAATGCCCTGGTTCTGGCCGTAGGCGCTCGACAGCACGATGTTGGCCGTTTTGCGGGCCACCCCGGGAAGCTCCACCAACTCCTCCATGGTCCGGGGCGTTTCCCCGCCGTGTTCGTCCATCACCTTCTGGGCCGTTTCCTTCAGGTTCTTGGCCTTGTTCCGGAAGAAGCCCGTGGAATGGATGACGTTCTCGATCTCCTCCAGCGGGGCCTGGGCCAGTTCGGCCGGGCCGGGCCAACGCCGGAAGAATTCAGGCGTGACCTTGTTCACCCGGGCGTCGGTGCACTGGGCGGCCAGCACCGTGGCGCACAGAAGCTCCCAGGGGGTCTTCCAGTTGAGCATGGTCCCGGGGTTGGGATAGCGCGCCGTGAGTTGGGCCAGGATGAACTGAGCCCTGCCTAAAATATTGCCGGTTCCTGCTTTGCTGGTCATGCCGCCTCCCTTGTTTGCGCAGCAAGCGCGGTTAGCATGCCCCTTGCCAGGACACAAGACGCCCTTACCCTGAGTGAAGAGGGCGGGAAGTCCGATGGTCCGGCCCCCCCCTTGTCTTGGGGCAGATGGATTTTGTGCTGAAAACCCCTTGGCAGGCCCGGAGCCCATGCGTTACACCTCTTCATCATCCCGCGCGGACTTGAAAAATGTCGCCGGGTCAACCACCAGGGTGCCAGACCATGAAACGCCACTGTACCGCCTTCTTTCGGAACGCCTTGGGCCTGTTCTTGACCGTTCTGCTGGCCGGGCCGTTCGGACTCCCTTCCCCGGCCATGGCCGGGGAAGGCGCGTCCCTCCTGGAACGGGGCATGGTCACCTTGAGCTTTGACGACGGCTTGGCTGGCGTCTATCAGTACGCCTTCCCCATCCTCAAGAGCCGGAATCAGACCGGCGTGGTGGGCATCATCGCCACCAAGCTGGATGCGGCCAACAACGACTACATGACCGTGGAGCAGATCGGAGCCCTGGCCACGGCCGGATGGGAAGTGGCCTCCCACGGATATACCCACAAGCGCCCCACGGACATCCCCAAATTCTACTCAGACGAGAAAATCAACGGCTGGCGGCTGGACAACCGGCAGGAGCACACCTTCCAGACCACCTATGAATACGCCCAGATCGCCTGCATTCTGGAGAATGGCCAGCCCCTCAAGGAGACCGGGAGCTTCGAAGAGATGATTGAGATCCCGGGCAGCTTCTTCTACGACCGAGAAATCGAGGAGCTGCATGTCAAGCCCCGCGCGTCCAAGGTCAAGGCCTCGGAACTGGACATCCGGGCCTGTTCCTATGAGCGGGAGCTGGATTTTTCCAAAAAGGCCCTGACCAAAATCGGCTTTCAGGTGACCAGCTACATCACCCCCTACAATTTCTGGAACAGCGAGATGAAGGAACTCAGCCGCAAATACTACCAGCAGGTGGCCACGGGCTGGGGAGCGCCCAACACCCTGGCCACCTTCGACCCCCGCTTTATCAGCCGCAACGTCATCCACGAACAGGACACCGTGGGCTCGGTGACCCGGCTCCTGCGCACCCAGGCCCTGGAGAAACGGGAATGGGTGGTCCTGTGTATGCATGACATTGGGGAATCCGTGGGCTGGGAGCCCTGGGCGGCTGAAAGATTCGAGCGGCTGTCGGAATGGATCGCGGCCAATGGCCTGACCACCGTGACCTTGACTCAGGGCGCGCAGATCCTGAAAACCGCCAGGGAAGCTGCTGCCGGGAATCCGCCCCAATGAAACGCCCGTTGAAAATCCTGGTTGCGGGCTACCTCATCGGCTTTCCCCTGGGCGGGATGGCCTGGATGCTCATGCACTATCTGGCCGGGCTGTCCCGGATGGGGCACGAGGTGGTCTTTTTGGAGGACTCCAGCGACTGGTCCTATCCCTTCAATCCCATGCAGGGGACCTACGTCACGGACTCCACCTATGGCCGCCAGTGCCTGGCCCGACTCTTCGCCCATTTCGACCTGACCCCCAAATGGGCCTACTACAGCGCGTTTGAGAACCAGATTTATGGCCTGTCCTGGTCGGAACTGGACGCCTTCTGCAGCAGCGCCGACCTGCTCCTGAACATTTCCGGCCTGCTCCCCTTGCGGGAGACCTACTTGAAATGCCGGGTCAAGGCCCTCATCGACACGGACCCGGTCTTTTTCCAGGTCAAAGGGGCCAACAAGGCCTCGGTCCTCGACTACTATAAGGCCCACGACCATTTTTTCACCTACGGCTGCAACCTGCCTCTGGGCCAGACCCCGGTCCCCCTGCTCGGCCTGGACTGGAAGCCCCTGGTCCCTCCGGTCATCACCAGCCAGTGGGAGCCCCTGGATGCGCCCGGCAACATGTACACCACCATCGGGTCCTGGGACTCCAAGGACCGGGACATCGAACTGGCCGGGGAGCGCTACTGCTGGCGCAAGAGCACGGAATACGAAAAGATTCTGGATCTGCCCCGCCGCGTGCGCCCAGGGGTTTCCTTTGAGCTGGCCTACAGCGGCATGGAAGAGGACGGGGCCAAGTACGAGCATTTTGGCTGGTTCATCCGCCACGGCTACACCATCTCCTTGGATTTCCTGGATTACCGGGACTACATCCGCCACTCCCGGGGTGAGTTCACCGTGGCCAAGGAGCAGAACACCCGCCTGAAGAGCGGCTGGTTCTCGGATCGCGCGGCCTGTTATCTGGCCAGCGGCCGGCCGGTCATCACCCAGGACACCGGTTTCGGAACCTACCTGCCCACAGGCGAAGGCCTGTTCTCCTTCAACTCCTTGGACGACATCCTGTGCGCCATCGAGGCCCTGGAATCCGACCAGGCCAGGCATCGGGCGGCCGCCCGCCGCATCGCCGTGGAGCATTTCGAGGCCGAGACCGTGCTTACCGGCCTGCTTCAGGAGATGGACCTTGCCTAGAACCGCACTGCTGTGCGTCCTCTTCCTCCTGATCGCGACCGTCAGCGCCTGGCCCCAGGATTCTCCCCAGTCCCCCACCCAGGAAGCGGGCCGCTGGTCCCTCACCCAGCGCAACGGGACCTGGTGGTTCGTCACCCCCGGGGGAGAACCCTTCTATTCCAAGGGCGTGGACGTGCTCTCGGGCCGGACCACCAGCGCCAAGGCAGCCACCTGGCAGGCCTTTGACTGGCGCAATCATTTCCCGAGCGAAGAAGCCTGGCGCGCCGAGGCGGAAGGCCGGGTCGCGGCCTGGGGATTCAACACCCGGGGCGGCTGGTCCGACGACTCCCGCCAGTTCTCCCTGCCCCTGACTGTGGAGTTGGACCTGGGACGGCTGGCCCAGTTGCACTGGTTCGACCCCTTTGATCCCGGGGCCGAGAACGCCACCCTGCGCATCGCCCGAGACCTCACGGCTCCATACCGGGGCGACCCACGTCTCCTGGGCTATTTCACGGACAACGAAGTGGGCTGGTGGAACACGGCCCTGTTCTCCTATTATCTGCAATACGGCATCGAGAACCACACCAAGCAGGTTCTCTGGGACCTCCTGCACACCCGCTACCAGGGGGACTGGAAGCGTCTCTGCCGAGACTTCGTGCCCAGCCGCTACGTGCGGGGGTTTGAGGACCTGAAGCTGGCCGGAGGCGTGCTCAAGCTCAAACCCGACGGCCAGGGCATGGCCCTGGTCAACCGGTTCACGGCCCTGTGCGCCGAGCGCTACTACAGCGTGGTCGAGTACGCCCTGCGCCAGGCCCATCCCGGGGCGCTCATCCTGGGCGACCGGCTGCCGCTGTACTACAACCAGCACGCGGTCAAAGCCATGCGCGACCACGTGGACGTGATCTCCACCAACTACAACCTGGAGGACCGGGACGGCTGGGCCGCCCCGTACTACTTCCAGGGACTGGCCGCGCTCAGCGGGAACAAGCCGGTGCTGATCTCGGAATT
Organism: uncultured delta proteobacterium; assembly: GCA_903835685.1. Taxonomy (GTDB): domain Bacteria; phylum Desulfobacterota; class Desulfovibrionia; order Desulfovibrionales; family Desulfovibrionaceae; genus CAILNX01. The sequence goes on along the minus strand of CAILNX010000054.1, from coordinate 201,127 downwards.
CTTCTGCGCGGCCAAGGAAAACCGCAGCGGTAACGGCAACAACGGCCACCTGCTCACCGTGGACACCCAGAAAGAGCGGGCAGCCACGGCAGCCGCGGCCGTGCGCCATCTGGCCCGGTTCCCCAACCTGACCGGAGCCCACTGGTTCCAGTACTACGACGAGCCCTCGGGAGGCCGCAATGACGGCGAGGATTTCAACATGGGCCTGGTGGACGTGGCCAACCGGCCGTACGAGGAACTGACTCAGGCCTTCACCCAGGCCAACGCCCAGTTGGAACAGGAGCACGCCCGGGCCGCCTTTGACCCGGCCCCGGCCCCCCAGGCCGTGCCGGAGATCAGACCCGCCTCGCACCCCATTGTTCTCACGGATCGGACCACGGCCGAATGGGACAAGGCCGCCACCCGGATTCAGGGCCTGACCGCCCCGGCCGGGTTCGCGCCCTTTGGCGACATGCACCTGGCTTGGCGGCCCGAGGGCCTGTACTTTTCCTGTCTGGCCCAGAGCGCCATGGACCCCCGCCATTTGGCCCGGGGCAAGACCTTTCCCCTGTCCGAGGCCTTCCAACTCCATTTCCTGGTCCAGGGTCCCCGGAAAACAGATGAATACGCCGTGTACCTGGTTCCGGTCACCCACCACAGCTACCAGGGCGAATGGGATATCGAACCGCGCCTGTACCGCTGCGAAAACGGCCGACCGAAATCCCGGATCGCGACCCCGGGTCTGATCCAGTCCATGGGCAAGCCCCTGCCGCACATCGCCTTCGAAGGCCTTCTCCCGGCCCGGCTTCTGGGATACAAGGAATTGACCTCGGGCCTGACGCTGAAGTTCAACCTCTGGTCGGTCATGTTTTTGCGGGACATGAGCATGACCTGGGCAGGCCTGCCGCCCGAGGATGGGGGAACACCCTGGCGGACCACCCGGGTGGTCCGGCTGGGTTCCCAATGACCTCCGGCGCATATTTCCGTCCACCCGTTTTCAGGAGGAGATGACCATGCCCGCCAAGGACGATGTTTCCGGGCTGAAAAGCCTGGGCCAGAGCCAGACCCAGTACCCGGCCCAGGCCGACGCTGGCCTGCTGGAGACCTTTCCCAACACCTTTCCCCAGCGGGACTATGTCGTCACCCTGGAATCCCAGGAATTCACCAGCCTGTGCCCCAAGACCGGCCAGCCTGATTTCGGGACCATCACCATCCGCTACGTGCCGGATGAGCGCTGCATCGAATCCAAATCCCTCAAGCTCTATTTGTTCAGCTTCCGCAACGAACCGGCCTTCATGGAGACCCTGACCAACCGCATCCTGGAAGACCTGGTGGCCGCCTGCGCCCCGCGCCAGATGACCGTGGTCGGGGATTTCCTGGCCCGGGGCGGGGTGACCATCACCGTGGAAGCGAGCTACGACCGATGAGCCCGATCGCCCAAGGAGTCCCCATGCCGGGCAAACATCCCTCGGAAAGCCGCCTGGCCACGGCCACGCTCATGGTCCCCCTGGACGCCAACCCTTACGGCAGCGTGCACGGCGGCGTGATCATGCGCCGCATCGACGAGGCTGCGGCCGTGGCCGCCATCCGGCACGCACGCAAGAACATGGTCACGGTGTCCATCGACCGCCTGCACTTCCTCATGCCCGTGCACGTGGGCGAGCTGGTCTTCTTCAAGGCCAATGTCAATTACGCGGGCCGAACCTCGCTTGAGGTCGGGGTGCGGGTGGAGGCCGAAGACCTGTTCACCGGCGTGGTCCGGCACGTGGCCTCGGCCTACTTGAGTTTCGTGGCCATGGACGAGCATCAGAAGCCCACCCTGGTCCCGCCGCTCATCCCCGAGGATGACGAAGACCGCCGACGCATGGCCGAAGCCGAAGACCGGCGCAGGGTGCGCCTGGGGCAGTGCATTGACAGGAGTATAGGATAGGGACCCCGCACGGGGCCTAGTATCGCGTTCCGCAAAAAGCAGTTTCTTTCGCGAACGCGCAAGAATAAGAAATAATTATTCTTATTCTTCATTCTTGGTTGGTCAGATTTCCGGAACGCCCAGCTAGCGCTGGCGGGCGGCGGCGGGATGGAACAGGGCGGCCAGGCGGGAGACCAGGAGTTCGAGGACCTGCTCCTCATCCATGCTCCCGGTCTTGACCTCCAGTTCGGCCTCCAGGCAGTAGTCGAAAATGGCCGAGGCCCCGGCCAGGCCGACCTTCCGGGCGGTCTCGGCCTTGTACTTCAAGGCGTAGGGATTGCCCCGAACCTTGCCCTCTTCCCCGGAGAGGATCATCCACCAGGCCCTGGCCTCGGAGGCCAGGTGGCTGGTCAGTTGGAAGAGCATGGTCTTGGTCTCGGCATGGTTCTGGATCACCCGCTCCCAGACCTCGGCCGTGGCCCCCTGCTTGGACAGGGCGCTCACGAATTCGAAGAAATCCATCTCCCCCGTGGGCGCGATAAGGGCCACCTGCTCAAGCCCGATCTCCCGGCCGGGTCCCAGGGCCAGCTCCAGCTTGCGCAGTTCCAGATCAGCAGCGCCCGCGTCCTCGGGCAGGGTCTGGCACAGGGGCTTCTGGGCCTCGGGCCGGACCTTGATCCCCCGGCCTACAGTCCATTTGCGCACAAAGGCGGCCATGCCCTCGCCGGTGAGCCCGCGCTGCTGCCAGACCCAGCCCTTTTTCTCGGCCACGGTCCAGAACTTTTGCTTGGTCAAGGCCTTGGGGATGGACACCTTGCCCCGGTCCCACTCCCCTTCCAGGCAGAAAAAGGGCCAGACGTTCTGGTTGAACCCGCGCAGGGCCGTGGTGAAACGCTCCCAGTCCTCGGCCTTGAGCTTTTCCGCCCGCCTTAAGACCAGGGCGGTCTTGCCGCCCATGAGGTTGGCCGAGCCCAAGTCTTGCCAGAAGCGGGCCGGAAGCTCCTCGTCACCCCAATAGGATTTGCGCTCCCAGGCCGTGGCCTCCTCGCCCGCCTCGGCCAGAAGCTCGGCCATGCGGGTCCGCAGCAGCTCGGGGTCAGGACAGACCAGGAAGGAGAATCCAGGGCGGGACATGGCGGCTCCGGTCAGTAACCCTGGCCCAGGAGATCGGCCAGACGGCGCACGGCCAGTTCCAGAATCAGGTTCTCGGCCGCGTCCTCTCCGCCGGAATAATAGGACTCGGTCACGGTCACCGGCCCGGAATCCCACAAGTTCCCGCCGTCGTCCTTGCGCACGATGCGGGCGGACAGTTCGATTTCAGCCTTGTATTTCAGGGTCACGTCCTGGACGCCCTTGACCTGGCTGGTGAGCAGGAAGCGCTTGATATTGAAGCGCACCAGGGACTTGGCCTGGCTGGGGTCCACCCAGCGGACCCCGCCGCGCCGGGTCAGCTCGTCCCGAAAAAAGGCCCGCAGGCGCGGCTCCAGGGTCGTTTCCAGGGAGGGGTTGCGCACCTCGTCCACGGCCAACTCCCGGAACTTCTCGTCCAGGTTCAGAGACCCGCCCGTGAGCCTGTACCCCCCGCAGGCGGTCAGTCCCAGCAGGGCCAGAAGAATGAGAGCGATAAGCCGATTTTTTGGCATCGAGTGCCGCTCTCCCGAGATCTCATCGCCCCAGAAAAAAGAATAAGAAAAATTATTTCTTGTTCTTCCGTGCCTCTGAAAGGCACTGCCCATTCCGGCGGATGACACTACCGCACCACGATGTTGACCAGTTTGTCCGGGATGACAATGACCTTGACCACGGTCTTGCCCTCCACGTGGCTCCCGACATTGGGCGCGGCCAGGGCCAGGGCCTGCAAGGTCTCGGTGCTCGCGCCCGTGGGCGCGGTCATGCGACCCCGGACCTTGCCGTTGACCTGGACCACGACCAGGGCCTCGTCCGTGGACAGGGCCGCCTCGGAATGCGCGGGCCAGGGCTGGTCCACCAGCCGCCCGGCCTGGCCCAGGGCTCCCCACAATTCCTCGCAGATGTGCGGGGTCACCGGGGAGAGCACGCACAGGGCCGAGGACAGGGCCGAGGAGAGCACGAAGCGCCCGTCCTCGGTTTCCCGCAAGCTGTCCTTGGTCAGGTACAGATCGTTGACCAGCTCCATGACCGCGGCAATGACCGTATTGAACTGGAAGGAGGTCTCGATGTCCCGGCTCACCCGGCGCACGGTGTCGTGCTCCTTGCGCCGCAACTCCTTGGCCTTGGCCGAAAGCGCGAGGCTCCCGGGCTCGGCGCAGGGGGCCACGGGGGCGCAGACCGGGCCCAATCCTGAAACGAACTCCTCCACCAACCGCCAGAGGCGGTTCAGGAAGCGGTAGGCCCCTTCGATGCCCGCGTCGGACCAGTCCAGGTCTTTTTCCGGGGGCGAGGCGAAAAGGATGAACAGCCGCACGGCGTCAGCCCCGAAGCGGGCGATCATGGAGGCCGGGTCCACCACATTGCCCTTGGACTTGGACATCTTGGTCCCGTCTTTCAAGACCATGCCCTGGGTGAGCAGGTTGTGGAAGGGCTCGTCCAGCTTGTGCCAGCCCTCGTCCCGCAGGGCCTTGACGAAGAACCGGGAGTACAGGAGGTGCAAAATGGCGTGCTCGATGCCCCCGATGTACTGGTCCACGGGCAGCCAGTAGGCCAGGGCCTCGGCGTCCAGCGGCCCGTCGGTCTTGTCCCGGCAGGCGTAGCGCAGGAAATACCAGGAGGACTCCACAAAGGTGTCCATGGTGTCGGTCTCGCGCCGGGCTTGCTTTCCGCAGACCGGACAAGCCACCTTGGTGAAGGATTCCAGTCCGGGCAGGGGGGAGCGGCCGTCGGCCGGAAGCTGGGCGTCCTCGGGCAGGGTCACGGGCAGGTCCTCGGGCTTGACCGGGACTGCGCCGCAGGTTTCGCAATAGACAATGGGAATGGGCGCGCCCCAGAACCGCTGGCGGGAGATGTTCCAGTCGCGCAACCGGTAGTTCACGGCCTTCTTGCCCAGGCCTTTGTCCACCAGATGCTCGATGATGGCCGCCTTGGCCTCCTCGCTGGGTGTGCCGGTAAAGGGGCCGGAGTCCGTGAGCAGGCCCGGATCAGTGAAGGCGGCGGTCAGGTCCTCGACCTTCAGGGTCTCACCCTCGGGGGTGATGACCACCTTGACCGGGAGTTTGTACTTGGTGGCGAACTCGAAATCGCGCTGGTCGTGGGCCGGGACAGCCATGACCGCGCCCGTGCCGTAGCCCATGAGCACGAAATTGGCCGCATAGATGGGCATGCGCGCGCCCGTGAGGGGATTGACGCAGTACGCCCCGGTGAACACACCCTCCTTCTCCAGGTCGTCGGCCGCGCGCTTGATGCGGTCCATGCCCGCGATGCGGGTGGCGAACTCGCGCACGGCTGCGGCCTCGGGCCGCCCGGCGGTCAGGGTCTCGATCAGGGGGTGTTCCGGGGCCAGGCTCATGAAGGTGGCTCCGTACAGGGTGTCCGGCCGGGTGGTGAACACGGTGATGGACTCTTTGGAGCCCTCAATGGGGAAATCGATGTGCGCGCCCACGCTGCGGCCGATCCAGTTGCGCTGCATGGTCAGGACCCGCTCGGGCCAGCCGGGCATCTTGTCCAGGAAGGCCAGAAGCTCGTCGGCATAGTCCGTGATGCGCAAAAACCACTGGGCCAGTTCGCGCTGCTCCACAGTGCTGTCGCAACGCCAGCACAGGCCGTCCTCCACCTGCTCGTTGGCCAGCACGGTGTGGCAGGAGGGGCACCAGTTCACCGGGGCTTTCTTGCGGTAGACCAGCCCCTTTTCAAAGAAGCGGAGGAAGAAGAGCTGCTCCCAGCGGTAGTACTCGGGCCGACAGGTGGCCAGTTCACGGCGCCAGTCATAGGAATAGCCCATGCGCTTGAGCTGGGCGCGCATCTCCGCGATGTTCTGGTAGGTCCAGGCGGCCGGATGGGTGTTGTTCTTGATGGCCGCGTTCTCGGCCGGAAGACCGAAGGCGTCCCAGCCCATGGGGTGCATCACGTTGAAGCCGCGCATGCGCTTGTACCGGGCCACCACGTCGCCGATGGAGTAGTTGCGCACGTGCCCCATGTGGATCTTGCCCGAGGGGTAGGGGAACATTTCCAGGACGTAGTACTTGGGCCGGGTGCGGTCCACCTCCACCTCGAAGGCCCGCTCCCGGTTCCAGATGTCCTGCCATTTGTTCTCGACTTTTTCCGGCTCGTATTTTCCAAGCGCCATGCTGCGGGTCCTTGTTCAACGGAGTTAAAAACCTTTTCTCACCTCGTACTCGCCGCCATCAATGGCCTTGCCCGCCGCGTCCAGGATGCCGTTGATGAAGCCCGGCGAATTCTCGTCGCCAAAGGCCTTGGCCAGTTCCACGGCCTCGTTGATGGCCACCTTGAGGGGGATGTCCGGCCGGTGCAGCATCTCGTAGAGAGCCAGACGCAGGATGACCAGCTCCACCTTGGCGATGCGGCCGATCTTCCAGTGCTGGGAGAAGCGCTGGATGACCGCGTCCAGCTCCTCCTGCTTGTCCACCACGGCCGAGGCCAGGCCCAAGGCAAAGGCGCAGACCTTTTCGTCCTCCTGGCCGAGCACGGCCGGGTTGTCCCGAAAGCTCACGGCCATGGGCTTGGTCTGCTTGGGATCAAAGCAGGTACCGAACAGGACCTGGAAGGCCAGTTTGCGGCCAGCCCGGCGGCCGCCTTTGGATTTTCCGGCCCCGGCCGGTTTGGCCGGGCCGGGAGCGCCCTGGCCCTTGTCCACCACTTTGGGTGCGGGCTTCGGTGCGGGCGCGGGCTTCTTGGAAACGGGTGATTTTTCGCTCATGATTTCCTACAGTTGTTCCATGACGCGCAGGGTTTCCAGGGCGGCGGCGGCAGCGTCCACGCCCTTGTTCCCGGCCTTGGACCCGGCCCGCTCAATGGCCTGCTCCAGGTTGTCCGTGGTCAGGACGCCGAACCCCAGGGGGATGCTGAACTCCAGGGAGACCTGGGCCAGGCCCTTGGCGCATTCGCTGGCCACGTAGTCGAAATGCGGGGTGGCCCCGCGGATGACCGCGCCAACGCAGACCAGGGCGTCGTATTTCTTGCTGGCGGCCAGCTTGCGGGCCACCAGCGGCATCTCGAAGGCCCCGGGGATGCGCACCAGGGTGATGTCCTCGCGCTCGGCCCCGTGGCGCAACAGGTAGTCCACGGCCCCGCCGATCAAGCGGTCCACGATGAAATCATTGAAGCGGGTGGCGATCAGGACGAATTTCTTGCCCTTGGCGTCCAGGACTCCCTCAATGGTCTTGACGTGCAACATGGCCCCTTACTCCTTGGTCGGTTGTTTTAAATTCAGCAGGTGCCCCATCTTGTCCTTCTTGGTCTGGAGGTACTTGAAGTTCAACTCGCAGGCCCCCTTCTCGATGGGAATACGCTCCACAACGTCCAGGCCGTAGCCTTCCAGGCCTATGATCTTCTTGGGATTGTTGGTCATGAGCCGCATCTTGGACACGCCCAGGGCCACCAGGATCTGGGCCCCGGTGCCGTATTCGCGCAGATCGGCCTTGAATCCCAGACGCTCGTTGGCCTCCACGGTGTCCAGGCCCTGATCCTGCAGGTGGTAGGCCTTGATCTTGTTGCCCAGGCCGATCCCCCGGCCCTCCTGGCGCATGTACAGGAGGATGCCCTTGCCCTCCTTGCGGATCTGGCACAGGGCCGACTCCAACTGGTCACCGCAGTCGCAACGCTGGGAATGGAACACGTCCCCGGTTAGGCACTCGCTGTGCACCCGCACCAGGGTGGGCTCCTCGGGCTTGATCTCGCCCATGACCAGGGCGATGTGGGTGCGATTGTCGTTGCTGCAGCAGAAGGCCACGGATTTGAAATGGCCGTAACGGGTGGGCAGTTCGGCCTCGGCCACCTTGGCCACGGACAAATCCCCGTGGCGCATGCGGTACATGATCAGGTTGGCGATGGAGGCGATTTTCAGCCCGTGTTCCTTGGCGAACTCCTTCAAGTCGGGCATGCGGGCCATGTTCCCGTCGTCGCGCATGATCTCGCAGATCACGGCCGCGGGTTTTAAGCCCGCCAGCTTGGCCAGGTCCACGCTGCCCTCGGTCTGCCCGGCCCGGACCAGGACCCCGCCGCTCCGGGCGCGCAAGGGGAAGATGTGTCCCGGGGACACGATGTCGTCAGCCACGACGTCGTCAGCCACGGCGGTCAGGATGGTAGTGGCCCGGTCAAAGGCCGAGATGCCCGTGGTCACGCCTCGCCGGGCCTCGATGGACACGGTGAAATTAGTCCCGAACTTGGACTCGTTGGTCTGGGCCATAAGCGGCAGATTGAGCTTCTGCACATAGTCCGGGGACAAGGGCAGGCAGATGAGCCCCCGGCCGTACTTGGCCATGAAATTGATGATCTCAGGCGTGACCTTCTCGGCCGCGATGGTCAAATCACCTTCGTTTTCGCGGTCCTCGTCGTCCACGAGTATGATCATCCGGCCGTTGCGGATTTCCTCAATGGCTTCTTCGGTGGTGCAAAGCGGCATGTTGATCCCTCGCTGGGTGGATTATTCCCGGGTCGGGTCGGCTTAAGGCCGGTGGCCCGTGTAGTCCCGTGGAATGAATCGGTTAGAGTAGACTAAAAAAGAAAATGGTGAAAGTGAGAATTTTTCCCATGAAATATCAAATTGTTATCATAAAAATTCAACCGAAACAATCCCCTGCGCTTGCCTGCGCTCCCGGGCTGTGCCACAACCCGGTTCATGAAGGACGAATTGGACCTGGTCGGGGCCATCATCCGGCCGCCCAGCGAGGCCGAGAGCATCCTGCTCCAGGTCAGCCTGGGTTGCTCCCACAACAAATGCGCCTTTTGCGGGGCATACCGGAGCAAGCGCTTCACCATCAAGCCCCAAAACACGGTCTTCGAGGACATCGAATTCGCAGCCGCCTGCTGCACCCGCCAGCGCCGGGTTTTTCTCTGCGACGGGGACGCCCTCATCCTGCCCCAGGCCAGGCTCCTGCCCATCCTGGACCGCATCCGGGAGCGCCTGCCCTGGGTCACCCGGGTGGCGGCCTATGCCAACGCCAAAAGCCTTGGGCGCAAGACCGACGCCGAGTTGGCCGAACTTACGGCCCACGGCCTGGGCATGGTCTACATGGGCCTGGAGTCCGGAGATGATAAGACCTTGGCGCGCATGGGCAAGGCCGGGGACGTGGCCCTGCACGTGGCCCAGGGCCGCCGGGCCAAAGCCGCAGGCCTGAAGGTCTCGGTCACGGTCATTCTCGGCCTGGCCGGACCCGAGCGCTCCGGCGAACACGCCCGGCTCACCGGCGAGACGCTCACGGCCATGGACCCGGACCAGGCTGCGGCCCTGAGCCTCATGCTCGTGCCCGGCACCCCGCTCTACGCCGAATGGGAGGAGGGCCGCTTCACCCCGCCCACGGCCGTGCAGAGCCTGCGGGAGTTGCGCGGCATGATCGCGGCCACGAACCTCACGCGGGGGCTGTTTTTGTGCAACCACGCCTCCAATTATCTGCCCATGAAGGTCCGGCTGCCTCGGGACAAGGAGGCGGCCCTGGCCCAGATCGACGCGGCCCTGGCCGGAGAGGTGGCCCTGACGCCCGAATGGCTGCGCCGCCTCTGAGGTTTTGCGCGGTTTGACAACCCAGGGCAAAATACGTAGGCCCCGGACGCCTGACCCAATGCCATACAATATCCACTCTCGAGGAGTTTCCCATGAGCCCTGTGGTCACCCGTTTCGCCCCGAGCCCCACCGGTTTTCTGCACATCGGCGGTGCCCGCACGGCCCTGTTCAACTGGCTCTACGCCCGCAACCAGGGCGGAACCTTTCTGTTGCGCATCGAGGACACCGACCGGGAACGCTCCACCCGGGAAGCCACCGAGGCCATCCTGGAGTCCATGAAATGGCTGGGGCTGTCCTGGGACGGCGAGCCCATCTTCCAGAGCCAGCGCTTCGAGATTTACAACCGGTACATCGACCAGCTTTTGGAAAAGGGCCAGGCCTATTATTGCAGTTGCTCCCCGGAACAGGTGGAGGCCATGCGCGAAAAGGCCCGGGCCGAGGGCCGCAAGCCCAAATATGACGGGAATTGCCGGGAGAAGACCGTGACCCCTGGCCCGGGCGTGGTGGTCCGGCTCAAGGCCCCCCTGCACGGCAAGACCCTGTACCAGGATGTGGTCAAGGGGCCGGTGGCCGTGGACAACGCCGAACTGGACGACCTCATCCTGCGGCGCAGCGACGGGTCCCCGACCTACAACCTGGCCGTGGTGGTGGACGACCACGAGATGGCCGTGACCCACGTCATCCGGGGCGACGACCACGTGGCCAACACCCCCCGGCAGGTGCTCCTGTACCAGGCGTTTGGCTGGGATCTGCCCGCCTTTGGCCACGTGCCCATGATCCTGGGGCCGGACAAGCAGAAGCTGTCCAAGCGGCACGGGGCCTTGTCGGTCATGGAGTACGAGAAGATGGGCTATTTGCCCGAGGCCATGGTCAACTACCTGGCCCGGCTGGGCTGGTCCCACGGGGATCAGGAGATTTTCAGCCGCCAGGAGCTGACCCAGGCCTTTTCCCCGGAGAATCTCGGCCGCTCGGCCGCAGTGTTCGACACCCAGAAGCTGGACTGGCTGAACGCCCATTACATCAAGGAGGCCAGCCCGGCGACCCTGGCCGGACTCCTGGCCCCGCGCCTGGCGGACCTGGGCTTCCCCGACCTGGATCCCAAGGTGCTGGAGGCCATCGTCCCCCTGTACCAGACCCGGTCCAAGACCCTGGCGGAGATGGCCCAGGCCTGCACCTTCTTCCTGATTCCGGCCGCAGCCCTGGAGTACGACCAGGAGGCCATGGCGAAATTCCTGACCCCGGAGGCCCGTGCCCATCTCCAGGCCCTGCGCCAAGGCCTGGCTGGCCTCGCCGACTTCAAGGCCACGGCCTTGGAAGGGCTGTTGAATACCTATCTTGAAAAGGCTGGAATCAAGTTCAAAATCATCGCCCAGCCCCTGCGCGTGGCCGTGACCGGCAAGACGGCCAGCCCGGGCCTTCATGAAACTCTAGAAGTGCTGGGGCAGGAGGAAAGCCTGGCCCGTCTGGACCGGGCACTGGCACTGTAACACCTTTCTTTCGCAGCGAAACAATCCTTTTCAGGGGTTGCGTCCCTTCGGGCCGCAGCCCCTTTTTTTGGGCTTGTCCACAGCCTTGGACAAGGCGTCTTTCCACATTCTTTTCCACAGCCCTAAATATTCAAGTCCCCTCGCCGATAGGAACCTTGAACCACACAACCGGACTGTTCCGGAAAAGCTCTGGGGAGGGCCTGTGCGGGGTCTTTTCATGGGAGGGGATATGAATCAAAAAAAAGCAGCTCGCGGGGAGGTCCCAGCAGTCCCGGATCGCCCCAGCGCCAGCGCCAGATCAGCTGTCATGCACAAACCCGAATCGGTCCAGGCCTTGAATGTGGTCGGGCACAAGGCGCAGACTCGCGCCAAGACAGAACAGAGCGGAGATGCTGACCGGGCCAAACGCCTGGCCGAACTTCGCAACCAGATCCGTTCAGGACGCTACCAGCCGGACATCCGGGATGTGGCGATGGGGCTCATCAGGGATGATCTCTCGCCTTTTGCCTGAAGGGCTTGTCCAGGGGAGAGGCAAGGTCCGGCCGAGTCCATTGGCCGGGCTTACCGGCTCCCAGCCTTGAGAATCGTATCGATCTCGCCCCGCTGCTTGAGCCCGTCCAGGGCCTCTTGCAGCGTTCGCACTATGGCTTCCGGGGTCTTTTTGTTCAGGGCGAAATACAGTTCGCCCTGGTGCAGCACATAGACGCTTTCAAAGTCGTCGGGAGAGAGCCCCTCGGCCTTGCAAATCCATTGGGCCACGGTTTCCGGGTAGGCGAACAGGTCGATCCGGTTCCGGGCCAGTTTGAGCATGTTGGCCCGGGGATCGCCGGAAACATCCAGGGTTTCATTGCCGATCCCAGCGGCCATCAAAAGCTGTCCCCCGGCATCGTCGCGCACGGCGCCGATGCGAAAGGCCTTGGCCTCCTCCAGGGAACCCAAGACGATATGCCGGTCCTTGCGGGCCAAGAGCACGTTCTTGTTCTGGGCGATGGGCCCCACCCACTTGAAGAGCCGTTCCCGTTCCGGGGTCCTGGTCACGGAATAGAGCAGGGTATTGGGGCGCTCCTGAAGGAACCAGTATCCCCTGGCCCAGGGCAGTATCTTGATGTCCGCCCGGCCCAGACTGGAGCCGAGGCTTTTGAGCATGGCCAGGAGCACTTCCGTGGACAGGCCGGCAGCCTCGCCGTCCCGAGCGTAATTGTAGGGCGGGAAATCCTCGGTCACCAGCAGAAGGGAGTCCAGGGGCGAGGCGCAACGGCCCGGCGCAGCCCAGAACAGAAAAGCCGCGATCAGGGAACAGATCAGGATGATGGATGCGGGCCGATATCGCATGGTCCCCCCGAAAGGGCGGCAAGGCAGAACTGACAGCCTCGGGGTGCGAAACGAGAATTGGGACGGGGGATCAAAAAAGGGAAAGGACCCGAACACGGGTCCTTTCCCTGGAAATGATCTACTTAAGCCCGAACCTGGGGCTTGCACACAGCGCCCGAACGCAGGCAGCGGGTGCACACGCGCAGGCTTTTCACTTCGCCGGACTTGAGCTGGGCCCGGACCTTCTGAAGGTTGGGCAGAAAACGGCGCTTGCTTTTATTGTTGGCATGGCTGACGTTGTTTCCGACCTGGGGGCGCTTGCCGCAGATTTCGCATTCCTGGGACATGATGAAAACCTCCTGAACTCTCGATCTCTCGCCACGAGGGCGCGGATTGTCTGGCCTGTGCGGGGATTCCCCGTAAAGAAAGAGCCTCTTATACGCTCGTTCCTCAAATGGCAAGCGTTTTTTCTTGACAACCCGCGATCTTTCCATATAGCAACTCTCTCTCTGCGGGGTGAACATGGAACTTTGGCTCTCACTTCAAGGTATCCCAGCTCAGGGTCAGGAGTTCACCTACGCCGACCAGGCCATTTGGACGGACAATTGGACGGCGTTCGGCCTGAAGCTCAAGCCGGGCAAGCCTTTGACCGCCACCCTTTTCGTCCAGGCCCAGGGCCAAGGCTATCTGGTCCAGGGTGCGATCACCGGGAGCGTCGTCATGCCGTGCAGCCGGTGCGTCGAGGAAAGCGAGCAGGATATTGCGGCCAGTTTTACGCATTTCGAGGAACTGACCGGGGTGGACGAGAGCTACCCGGACGAGAAGTTCCTGCGCGAGGCAGGCGGCGTCCCGGAACTCGACGTGGCCGCGTTTTTGTGGGAACAGTTCGCCCTGGCCCTGCCGGACAAGCCCTTGTGCAGGTCCGAGTGCCAGGGACTTTGCCCCCGTTGTGGGGCCAATCTCAACGCGGGCGTCTGCTCCTGCCCCCAGGGAAGCGCAGACCCCAGAATGGCTGTTTTCCGATCGCTGAAGGTTCCCCACTAAGGGAACCGCCGGACGTTCGCCAAAATACATAGACCAGTGAGGAAAAGACCATGGCCTTACCCAAAAAGCGCACTTCCAGATCCCGTCGCGGCATGCGCCGGTCCCACGACCAGGTCGCCGTGCCCAATGTCATCCTGTGCAAATGCGGGGAGCCCACGCTGCCCCACCGCATCTGCCCTTCCTGCGGAACCTACAAGGGCCGCCAGGTTCTGACCACCGAGAATGCCGAGTAAGCCGCGAATCGCCGTCGACGCCATGGGGGGAGACTTCGGTCCCCAGGTGGTGATCAAAGGCGCGACTGACGCCGCCCGGCAGAAGAAGGTTGATCTTCTGCTGGTCGGTGACGCCCAGCGCATCGAGAAGGAATTGTCCGCCCTGAACGTGCGTGGCCTGGATATCGAAATCCAGCACGCCTCTCAGGTGGTGGACATGGACGAGAAGCCCTCCGATGCCCTGCGCCGGAAAAAGGACTCCTCCATCCATGTGGCCTGCCGCGTGGTCAAGGAAGGCCGGGCCGACGGAGTGATCTCCGCCGGGCATTCCGGGGCCACGGTGGCCAGCGGCATTTTCGTGCTCGGGCGCATAAACGGCGTGGACCGGCCAGCCCTGGCCAGCATCATGCCCACGGAAAAAAAGCCCGTGGTGTTCATCGATGTGGGGGCCAATGTGGACTGCAAGCCCCACCACCTCATGCAGTTCGGGATCATGGCCGACGTGCTGGCCAAAAGCGTCTTAAACATCACTCATCCCCGGGTGGGGCTTCTGACCATCGGAGAGGAGGAAGGCAAGGGCAATGCCGTTGTCCGGGCCGCCTTTGACCTGTTCAAGAATTCCTCCCTCAACTTCCTGGGAAATGTCGAAGGCCGGGACATCTTTTCCGGAGAGGTGGACGTGGTGGTCTGCGACGGGTTTGTGGGCAACGTGGCCTTGAAGCTGGCCGAAGGCCTGTCCAGGTCCCTGGGCCGGATGCTCAAAACCGAACTGAAAGGGGACATCATCTCCAAGGCCGGGGCCATGCTGGCCATGCGCGCCTTCAAGCGGTTCGCCCAGCTCATGGACCCCAATGAATACGGTGGAGCCCCGCTTCTGGGACTGGAGCGCATCGCCCTGGTCTGCCACGGCAAGTCCAACGCCACGGGCATCCAGCGGGCCGTGGAGATGGCCGCCACCTTTGTGCGCAACAAGGCCCTGGATCAACTCGTGGCCGGGTTTGAGGCCAACGCCGAACTCGCGTCCCTGCGGCGTCAGACCCGCCCCGCCAAACAGGTCGCGGGCTGAACCGCCACACCCTTCCCAACTGCCGACCCACACCAATCATGAGCAGCACCTTCGCCATACAGGGTCTGGGGTTTTACGCCCCGGCACGAATTCTGACCAACGCTGACCTGGTGAAGTTCGTCGATACCACTGACGAGTGGATCATCACCCGCACGGGCATCCGGGAGCGCCATATGGTCGCGCCCGGCGAGGTCTGCACGGACATGGCCCTGGCCGCCACCCACATGGCCCTGGACAATGCCGGGCTTACGGCCAAGGACCTGACCCATGTGGTGGTGGCCACGGTCACCCCGGACACCTCGGTACCCTCGGCCGGCGTTGTCCTGGCCAAGAAGCTCGGGCTGGAGGGCGTCCCGGCCTTTGACCTGAACGCGGCCTGCTCCGGGTTCGTCTACTCCCTGGAGGCCGCGCGCGGCCTGGTGGCCCTGCATCCCGAGGCCCGGGTCCTGGTGGTGGGGGCCGAGGTGCTCACCTCGCGCACGGACTGGACCGACCGAGGCACCTGCGTGCTCTTCGGGGACGGGGCCGGAGTGGCCATCTTGGCCGCCGACACCCCGGCCAACAAGGGCGCGCGCCTCCTGGACATGCAACTGGCCGCGGACGGGACCTACGGCCCGCTTCTGACCATCAAGGGCGGCTACTCGGGCCACCCCTACAAGATCGGCGACGTGGTGGGGCATGAGAACTACGTCCAGATGAACGGCCGCGAGGTCTACAAGCACGCCGTGCGCTCCATGTGCGCCATCTGCGAGACCCTGCTGGCCAGGCACGGCCTGACCCCGGAAGACGTGGACGTGCTCATCCCCCACCAGGCCAACCTGCGCATCATCGAGGCCGTGGGCAAGAAGCTCAGGTTCCCTGATGAAAAGGTCTTCGTCAACGTGGACCGCTACGGCAACACCTCGGCCGCCTCCATCCCCCTGGCCCTGGCCGAGGCCCGCGCCCTGGGGTCCATCAAGGACGGCCAACTGGTGCTCATCGCCACCTTCGGGGGCGGGTTCACCTGGGGCTCGGCCCTCATCCGCTTCTGACGCGAAAAGGGGAGCCCGTTCCCGGACTCCCCTCGATTCTTCAAAATCTCGACTCCCACCACCAGACTGCCTCAAGCGAAGCGGAAGAATAAGAATAATTATTTCTTATTCTTGCTCTCTTATGCGATGCGCTGCTCGTTCTGGAACAAGATTCCAGGCCTTATCTTTCGGCCATCCTGATCTTCTCCAGGGCGTCCTGCACCAGGTCCCCGGCCTCCTCGTCGGCCCGCAGGATGAAATGCAGGGCGGCCATGGCCAGGGGCTCCAGCTCGTCCAAGTGGCGGCCCAAGGCCTTGCGGGTCTCCTCCGGGATATCGCTGGCCCCGGCGAACTGTCGTGAGAGCAGCAAGGGCAGGTCGGCCGAGAGGTAGAAGACCACCCCGGCCTGGCGCAGGGCCTCCACCACACCGGCCCGGCGCAGCAGGTCGGCCGGGAAGCGGATCACCCGACCGCCTTCCTGTCCCAGATTTTCCAGGAGCGCGCTGGCCTCAGCCGTTTCCGGCTGGGCCTCCAGATCCACGAAGGTCCGACCCAGGGTCTGGGCCAGGCTTTGCCCCAGGGTCCGCCGTCCGCTTCCGGGCAATCCGACCAGGACCACGTTGCCGGTTCGGGCCATGTCCGGCCGAAGCTCCTCGGGCGTTCCCCCAAAGACCATGCGCTTGTCCGAGTCCTCGACCTGGACCTTGCGCATGATGAACGATTCGACGCCTGTAGATTTCTTCCCGGGCTGGGCCTCGCCCTGTTCGGCGGGAAAAACCACGGCCCCGAAGCCCACGGCCGACTCGGTGGGCGCTTCCCGCCACAGGTCGTAGCCCAGGACCTGGCCCGGGCCTTGGGGCAGGACCTCCAGCAGGGTGGCCAGGGCGGAGAAGCCGCAGACATTGAACCGGTCCTGGACTCGGGCCGATTCGGCCCAGAACCCGTCGGCATCCCGGGTCGCGCACAACTCAAGGAGCCGCTGGTCATGGGCCATGGCCTCAACCTCCAGGCTGGCGGCCGGGCACTCGTGCCCGAATTTCGGGCCGATGTGCGAAAAGTCCACTCCAGCCACGACCAGGGTCCCGGGCTCGGCGCAGACCTTTTCCAGGGCGAGCAGGAACCGGCCGGCCACCCGCAGGAACTCCGGCCGGGAGTACTGGCTCAGACTTAACCTGGCAGGACCGCAGAGAATAGGAACCAGGCTGAAGGACTGAGGCCCCAGGAGATGTTGCAGAAAGAGGAGCTGAAATTCGATGGAATGCTCGGCCCGGTGGGCGAAGTCATCGGTCGAGAGGACCCCGGCTCCGGCCTGGCGCAGGGCCTCGCAGGCCGGGCTGTCCGCTTTCGTCACCCCAAGCGGGGTCTGAAAATCCTTACCCGACAGGCAGAAGAGGCCGCTTTCCAGTCCATGCCCCACGCCCAGGACCACGACCCGGCGGGCCGTGCCTCCCCGAAGTCGCCCGTAGGCCCGGGCATAAGCCCCCCGGCCAACCTCCAGATCGATATGCGGGGCCACCAGGGCGCGTGGCAATGTTTGGCCGGGGGCCTGGGGTGGCCCGAGGATATCGTCCAGGAGCGCGGACAGGGCTGCGGGCTCCTCGGGATAGGCCTTGCCGAGCAGAAAGGCCGGACGCGCGGATTCGGCGGCGAACTGGGCCACCACCCGGGACCGGGCCTGACGGAAGGTCGGGGAGTCCAGGAGAAAGACCGCGTCGAAATCAGCCACCAGGGAGGCCATGTCCAGGGTGGAGGCCAGGGCCGAACAATCCTGGCGCATCCACTCGGTCTGGAGGTCCTTGACCGTGGCCGTCCCGTCCAGCCGGGCCAGCAGGGGGCCGAGCCGGGCGTCCAGGGCGTATCCCTCGCGCACCAGACCCAGAGGGTCGCGCACCAGAAACAGCCGACGTCCCTCGTGGGTCACGGGGATGAACTCCAGGTCCGGCCGCAGGGCCGGGAGAGCGTCAGACATGCTTAAGCCTCCTCGGGTCGAAAGGCGTTCACGAATTGCACGGCCATGGCCTGGCCCCGCCGGTAGAAGAGGTCCAGGCCCTTCCAGGCCGCAGGCAGGACCTGACGCACCAGCTCCATTTCCTCCGGGGCGAAATCGCCCAGGACATAGTCCGTGACCGAGCCAGGGAACGTCCCTTCGGGCGCACCGACCGGGGCGGTCGGCCGACCGATGCCCAGGCGCAGGCGAAAGAAGGCCGGGCTGACCAATTCCTCTTCGATGGAGCTGATCCCGTTGTGGCCATTGGCCCCACCGCCCTGCTTGAGCTTCATGCGGCCCAGGGGCAGGTCCAGTTCGTCATGGAGGACCAGGACCTGCTCCGGGGAGAGGCCGTGGCTTGCGCAGATGGAGGAAACGGCCCGGCCGCTTAAGTTCATGAAGGTCTGGGGCTTGGCCAGGAGGAAGGTCCCTTTTTGCGCTCCCACGGGGCAAAAGGACCAGAGGTCGAAATCCGGGGTACGCTTGACCATGTCCAGGCGCATGCTTTTGCGGGTGGCGGCCAGGGCCAGGACGGCGTCAACGGCCAGGAAGCCGATGTTGTGCCGGGTGTGTTCGTAGCGCGGGCCGGGATTGCCCAGACCCACGATCAGTCCGCCTGCGTTCATGGGCAAAGGAAGACGCCCGCCTTGAAGCAAAAGGCTTTCTCCCACCCTGCGGAGGAAGGCTTCAAAGCGGGCGCCCGGAAAGGGTTCGTGCGCGAAAAAGGACTATTCCACAGCCGCTTCGGCACTGGCGGCCTCGCCGCCTTCGGCCTGCTCGGTGGGCACGACCACGCCCACAACCGCGAAGTTGTCATCATAGATGAACTTCACGCCCTCAATCACGGGCAGTTCGGAAATGAGATAGCTCTCGTTCAAGTCCAGGTCCGTGACATCCACCACGACGGCGTCGGGGATGGACAGGGGCTTGGCCAGCACTTCCACGGTCTCGCGGAAGATTTCCAGGCGTCCGCCCTTGACCAAGCCCTTGGGCTTGCCGGTCACTTCCACGGGCACATGCACCTTGATGGCCTTGTCCAGGTCCACGCCCAGGAAGTCCACATGGATGATGTTGCTCTTCACCGGGTTGTGCTGGAGCTTCCAGATCAGGGCCGGACGGGCCGTGGCTTCCTCGCCGATGATCAGGTCGAAGACCCGGGAGGAGCCGATCTTGTGGAACAGCTTGGACAGGGGGAGGCCCTGGACCTGGAGGGCGATGTTCTCACCCTTGGCATTGTAGTACACGCCGGGAACCAGGCTCTCCTGACGCAGCTTGCGGTTGGCTTCCTTGCCGAGCCCGCTACGGGCCTGGACTTTCAAAGTCTGAAGTTCAGCCATGATGATAATTCTCCTTCTTTAAGCGCCGTAAGCCCCACCTTGCGGCATTCGGGGCGCGGGCGGGGGATTCTTAGACGAACAATACGCTCACCGAGGATTCGGTGTGAATGTTGTTGATGGCCTTGGCCAAAATTCCGGCCACCGAGAGCTGCTTGATCTTGGAGCAACTCTTGGCCCCGTCGCGCAGTGGGATGGTGTCGGTGACGATGACCTCGGAAAGGTCGGAGGCTTCCAGCCGCTCGATGGCCGGGCCGGACAGGACCGGATGCGTGGCGCAGGCCAGCACTTCCTTGGCCCCGTTCTCCAGTAGCACGGTCCCGGCCGCGCAGATGGTCCCGGCCGTGTCGATCATGTCGTCCAGGACCACGGCCACCTTGTCCCGCACGTCGCCGATGACGTGCATGGCCTGGGCCTGGTTGGGCGAGTCCCGGCGCTTGTCCACGATGGCCAGGCCGACCTTGAGGCGCTTGGCGTAGGCCCGGGCGCGTTCCACGCCGCCCGCGTCCGGGGACACGATGATGACGTTGTCGTTTCTCTGTTGCAGATAGTGCAAAAGGACCGGCGCGGCGTACAGGTTGTCCACGGGCACATTGAAGAAGCCCTGGATCTGCCCGGCGTGCAGGTCGATGGTCACCAGGCGCTGCATGCCCGCGGCGGTCAGGCAGTCGGCCACCAGCTTGGCGCTGATGGGCGCGCGGGGGACCACCTTGCGGTCCTGCCGGGCGTACCCGTAGTAGGGAACCACGGCCGTGACCCGGCGGGCGCTGGCGCGCTTGAGCGCGTCCAGCATGAGCAGAAGCTCCATGAGATGAAAATTGACCGGGGAACAGGTGGGCTGGATGATGAACACATCGTCGCCGCGCACGTTAGCCCCGATTTCGATGCGGATCTCACCGTCGCTGAAAGTCTCTTTCAGCACCGTGGTCAGCCGCATGCCCAGATGTTCGCAGATGGCTTCGGCCAGGGCAGTGTTGGCCGAACCGGTAATAATCTTCAAGTCGCCGTGCATGGGCATAGATGTACCTCGTGTCGCAAAAGCATGAAAAATGGCTGGGGTGGAAGGACTCGAACCCTCGAATAACGGGACCAAAACCCGTTGCCTTACCAACTTGGCGACACCCCAACATCAGAAATGATTCACATATGCCGGGATAGACGCAGCCGCAAAGGAATGCGCGGCCATGACCGCCCTGGCCCGATCCCTGAAAAGGCCAAAAACACTGGCCCCGCTGCCGCTCATGGCGGCTCCGCAGGCGCCCAAGGCAATGAGCTTTTCCTTGATCGTCCGCAGACCAGGCCAGCGGTCAAAAACCACCCGCTCAAAGGCGTTGTACAAGGTCAGCCGTTCAAGAAAGAGAGTCCCCATAGCAGCGGCACCAGGGCTTGTCAAGAAGCTATCCGGGGCCGAAAAACAGCGGTCCCATTCCTTGTAGGCCCAGGGCGTGGACACGTGCGCCCGAGGGCAGATCAGGACCAGGCTGACCCCCGTAAGGTCCACCTGGGCCGGGGTCAGTTTCTCACCGATGCCCCCGGCCCAGGCCGGAACTCCCAGGAGAAAAAACGGGGTGTCCGCGCCGATGCCCGCAGCCAGTTCGGACAGCCTGTCCGGGGCCAGGGCGCTTTCCCCGGCCTGACTGTTCAGATAGGTGAGCATGGCCGCCGCATCGGAACTGCCCCCACCCAGGCCCGCGCCCATGGGGATGTGCTTGGTGAGCTTCACCGAGAGGTCCGGCAGAAAACCCGTGGCTTCGCCGAACCGCCGCCAGGCCTTGACGATGAGGTTGTCCGGCCCGTCCAGGCCCGGCAGGCCCGAGTCCACCAAACAGCCCTGCCCGGCTGGACCAGGCGAAATCTCCAGGGTGTCGGCCGGGGCGGTCAGGGGATGGAACAGGGTGTTCAGCTCGTGGTAGCCGCCCGGCAGGACCCCCAGGATGTCCAGGTAGAGATTGACCTTGGCCGGGGCGGTCAGCGAGCAGCAGGCGGTGATCATTGCGCAGTCCAACCCTAGCTGACCTTGGCCATGGCCCGGGCAAAGCCCTCCCGGGAGCGGTTGATGACTTCCTGGGCCACGCAAAAGGCCAAGCGGAAATAGCCCGGCGCACCGAATCCCGATCCGGGCACACCCAGGATTTTTTCCTCCAGGAGCAGGTTCACGAAGCGCACGTCGTCCCCGCCCGGGGCCTGGGGGAAGAAGTAGAAGGCCCCGGACGGCTTGGCGAAAGTGTAGCCCGTCTCGGTGAGGACCTTGGCCATGGCGTCCCGGCGGCCCTGGTAGCGGCCCACGTCCACCTGGCTGCCGGCGGCCTTGTGCACCAGGAGCTGGGCCAGGGCCGGGGCGTTGACGAATCCCAGGATGCGGTTGGCCAGGACAATGCCGTCATGCATCTGGGTCTTTTCCGGCATGTCCGGATTGATGAGGGCGTAGCCCACTCGGGCACCGGCCAGGGACAGATTCTTGGAAAAGGAGCTGACCACCACCGTGTAGGGATACAGGGGCAGCAGGGAGGGAACGACCGCCCCGTCATAGGCCAGGAAACGGTAGGGCTCGTCCGCGATGAGGAAGATGGGGCGCTCCCGGCCCTTATTATGGCGCAGGAGGATGTCCGTCAGACCTTTCAGTTCCGCCAGGGTGTAGACCCGGCCCGTGGGGTTGTTGGGCGAATTGATGAGCACCACCCGGGTCTTGTCCGTGATGGCCGCGTCCATGGCCGAAAGGTCCAGGCTGAAATCCGTGGGGTTGGTGGGCACGGGCCGCAAGCTGCCCCCGTGGTTCTCGGCGTAGAACCCGTATTCCACGAAATAGGGCGCGGGGCAGACCACCTCGTCGCCCGGCTCCAGCACGGCCCGGTACACGGTGTTGATGGCCCCGGCCGCGCCGCAGGTGATGACCAAGTCCTGGGCCGTGATGGGCACGCCCTGCTCCTTGGATATCTCCCCGGCCAGGCTCTCACGCACAAAGGGGTAGCCGAAATTGGGCATGTACCCCAGGCCAAAGGGGCGGCAGACCTCCTCGGCGATCTCGCGCAGGGCCACACCCACTTCCGGGGGCGGGGGCAGGTCCGGGTTGCCCAGGGAAAAATCGCACACGGCCTCGGCCCCGTATTTCTTCTTGAGCTCCATCCCGGCCTCGAACATCCGCCGAATCCAGGAGGATTTTTCCATATATCCGGTCACCTGCTTGGACAAAACGCGCATGACTGCTCCTCGCGTGCGTGGCCCATGGGCCGTTTGTGTGGTGGCGCAATGACCTAAAAGCATAGGGCAAAGGGGCTTCTTTTGGAAGGGCCTTCAGCCGGAACAAAAAAAGCGGCCCCCTGGGAGGGGGCCGCGTGCGGGCCGGTGGTGGGCGATCAGAGATTTGAACTCTGGACTTCCACCGTGTGAAGATGGCACTCTAACCGCTGAGTTAATCGCCCAGGGGAATGGGATATATACATCGGACCCGAGGTTGGCAAGCACTTTTTTCGCCCACGGACCAGGGCCGCCAGCCCTTGCCTGAGTCCCCCGGGCGCGATACCAGTCCAGGGCGCTTTCCAGGAGGGACCCTTTCGCCATGACCAGACTTCTGTTCACCGGGGCCAGCGGTTTTTTGGGCTTCAACTTCCTGAATCTCTTCGCCCATCAGTATGAAATCATTGGGACCTGCCTGACCAATACCCCACCTGAGGGCCAGGCTCGGTGCGTCCGGCTGGACCTGGCCGACCAGTCCCAAGTGCGAGCCTTTTTCCGCGAATTTGAACCCCAGGCGGTCATCCATGCGGCGGCCCTATCCAATCCCAATGAATGCCAGAAACGCCCCGAGCTTTCCCGGGCCGTGAACCTGGATGCCACGGCCTTTCTGGCCCAGCTCTGCGCAGACCAAGGCCTGCCCTTGGTCTTCACCTCCACGGACCTGGTCTTTGACGGTGAAGCGGCCCCGTACCAGGAGGCTGACCCACCCAACCCCATCAGCCTGTACGGGGAGCACAAGGCCCTGGCTGAGGCCGAGGTTCTGGCCCGCCACCCCGGGGCAGCCGTGTGCCGGATGCCCCTCATGTACGGCCCGAGCGGCCCGGTGAACCCCTCCTTCCTGAATTTCATGCTGAAGGCCGTGGCCGAGGGCCGGGAACTGAAACTCTTCACGGACGAGTGGCGGACCCCGGTGAGCGGTGCGGACGGGGCCCGGGGCCTGGCCCTGGCCCTGACACTGATTATGGAACAGGGGGCCTGCGGCCTGCTGCACCTGGGCGGGACCGAGCGGCTGTCCCGCTACGCCTTCGGAGAAATATTGCGCCGGGTCCTGGGGCGGCCAGACATGGCCTTAAGTCCCTGCCTGCGCAGCGACGTGCCCATGCCCGCGCCCCGAGCCCGGGACGTGTCCCTGGACAGCGGCAAGGCCCGCGCCCTGGGCTACGCGCCGAGTACTGTGGAGGAGGAGTTGGGCCGCCAGTTTGCCGGGGGAATCGAAGTTGCTGAAGCCTCGGGGAGTTGAACCGGCTCAGCTCGAACCCACAACAGGCATAACTATTTATTTTTATTATTTTTCTGGCCCGTTCTTGAGTCACCAGGGCCACACAAGGAGCCGCGCTCGTCCTGCTGCGAGAGACAGTCCCCATCCACCCAGCCGGGCACATGCCGCCAGGCCTGCCGGAGCTCCCGCTCCATGTCCCGCCAGTCCGGGGAAAAGCGCTCCACCAGCTTCCAGAACGTGGCCCGGTGATGGTGGTGCCGGGTGTGGCAAAGCTCGTGCAGCAGGACGTGCTCGGCCAGATGGGCCGGGAGGAACAGGAGCTTGGCGTTTAAGTTGATGACGTTTGCGGCCGAGCAGCTCCCCCACCGCGAACGCTGCATGCGCACCCGGGCCGCCTCGTAGGAAAGATTCGTGCGCCCGGCCAGATCGGCCAGCATCCCGGGGAGCACGGCCGCAGCCTTGCGGCGCACGAATCCGCGCAGGGTTGCGTGACAGGCCGCTAGGTCCTCGACCTTTCCGGCCAGCAGGACCCGCCCGGCGTTCTCCACCAGGCGCACGCCCCGGGTGGGCTTTGCCACATAGGCCAGGGGGTAGGCCACGCCAGCGGCCTGGAAATGCAGGATATCGGGCAGGGAGCCCGCCTCCGGCGCGTCGGCAGGAGAGTCGGCCAGACGGGACAGGTGTTTGCGCACCCAGGACAGACGGCGACGCACGATGTCCGGGACCCGGGAGGGGTCGTAGCCCATGGGAACCACGACTTCCAAGCCCTGGCGCGGCCGGATGGACAAAACCACCCGGGTGGCCCGTGCGCTGGGCCGGATCGTGTACTCGGGAAGCTCCAAGACCCCACCCTCCTTTCCGCCGTTCCGCTTTTACCCTTGATTCTCCCGGACTCCAAGCCCTATGATGGGCCAACCGCACAGGAACCCCAAGGAAGGCCC
The DNA here is from genome assembly GCA_903835685.1 of uncultured delta proteobacterium. GTDB lineage: Bacteria > Desulfobacterota > Desulfovibrionia > Desulfovibrionales > Desulfovibrionaceae > CAILNX01. Next base: position 176,743 of record CAILNX010000054.1, on the reverse strand, counting down.
ATGGACGAAAGACTCCTCCTTTCCCGCCTGCCCGAGACCGAGGCCTTTGCCCGCCAGAAACGGCTCATCCAGGAGAGGGGCGAACTGGCCCTCATCGAGGACGGCCAGCGCCTGGACCACTTGGCCTATTTCTCCCTGCTGCCCGGGGAGGGACGGTTCCGGGGCGGCCATGTGCACCGGATCAAGACCGAGCATTTCTACATCATCGCCGGAAAAGGCCTGCTGCGCACCGCTGACCCCCAGACCGGCCAAACCCGTGAGACCCCTCTGGAGCCCGGCATGAAGGTCACGGTGCGCCCTGGCCTGGCCCACCGCTTCGAGGCCCTTGAGCCGCTCCAGGTCATCGAATATTATGAAGGGGTTTACGACCCGACTGACGATGTGCCCTATCCGGCCTTTGCCGGGCTGAAAAAATGACCCGGCCCCTGGTTTTAACCCCTGACGAGGCTTTATTTTTCCCCGGGGACAGGGCATAGGGGAGCCATGCTCGTGAAGCTGATTTTCCAGGCCCTCGGGCCTATCCAAGGAGGATACCCATGGAGTTGAGCGCGAAAAAGGACCAGGGCGTGGTGGTGATGAGCGTCAAGGGACGCATGGACGCGGTCACCGCCCCTGAATTCGAGAAGGGATTCGACCCCTATATCTCCGGCGGGGACCGGAAGTTCGTGGCCGACTTGGCCGGCCTGGAGTACATTTCCAGCGCGGGCCTGCGCAGCATCCTATCCACGGCCAAGAAGATCAAGGCGGTGAACGGCCAGATCGTCTTCGCCAGCCTCTCGGGCATGGTCAAGGAGGTCTTTGACATCTCCGGCTTCGGCTCCATGTTCGAGATCTACCCCACAGTGAACGAGGCCGTCGCCAAGCTCTAGAGGCCCCCCCGTGGCACAAACCGTCCGGCTTTCCCGCCCGGCCACCCTGGACAGCCTGCCGGAGCTCATCGGCTTCATCCTGGATGAGGCCCGGGCCGGAGGTTTTCCCCCTGAGCGGCTCAGCGGCCTGGAACTGGCCGCCGAGGAGGCCCTGGTCAATGTGGCCTCCTATGCCTATCCGGCCGGGCCAGGCATGGTGAGCGTGGAATGCCGGAGCGAAGGAGGGATGTTCCGCCTGGATATCCGCGACCAGGGCCAGCCTTTTGACCCCACCAGGGCACATGCCCCGGACCTCTCCCAGGACGTTGAGGAGCGCGGCGTGGGCGGCCTGGGCGTTTTTTTCATCAAACGTTTCATGGACCAAGTGTCCTACCGTCGGGAAGACCAGTCCAATATTCTTTCCCTGGAGGCCCGCCTTGCGTCCCCTTAGCCTTTCGGGCCGTGCATCCTGTTCGGCCGTTCTGACCCTCGTAACCCTCTCGACCCTCTGGGCCTGCGCCCCCAAAGCCCCTGCCCTCACGCCCGAGGATGTCCGCCAGGCCTTCCGCGCCCATCCGGAACTGGTCCTGGACCCGCTCTCGGCCCGGGGTGACACGGTCTTTGACCTGTCCCAGGCCGGATTCGAGGAGAAGCAGCGCCAGGCCAAGGTCCAGGGCTGGAAGGAACAGATGGCCTCCCCGCGCCAGCCCGTCCTGCTCCCGGGCATGCCCGTGCGCGGCCGGACTGACGCGCCCGTGACCATGGTGGCCTACATCGACCTGCTCAACCCGGTGTACGCCCAGAACGCCCCGGTCCTGCGCGACCTGCTTCAAGCCCGGCCGAAAAACGTGCGCATCCTGGTCAAGCACCTGCCCCTGGGATTTGAGGAACTTTCCCAGCCCGCCTCGGCCCTGTTCGAGGCCCTGGCCCGGCAAAACCCGGACCTGGCCTGGCGCTTCCACGACCAGGTCCTGGCCCGCCAGAAGGAATTCATGGCCGTGACCAACCCGGCCCCGGCCAAGGCCCGGGAAGAGGCCCTGGTGGCCCTGGCCCTGTCCCTGGGGGCCGAGCCTGGGGCCTTGGAGCGCGACCGGCACTCCCAGGCCACGGCCGACCGCCTGGCCGCCGACCGCGCCGAGGCCCGGCGCTTCGGGCTCACGGCCTCGCCCGTGTATCTCCTGCGCGGGATCATCTTAAACGGCCAGCCCGAGATGGAGGATTTCCTCCAGGTCCTGGCCCTTCTCGGCCAGCCCCGCACCTCCCCTTGAACCGGCAGGCCTGGATCCATGTCCCCTTCACCCTGCCCGGCCATTGATTCGGCAGGCTTTTTTCCCATTGTCCCCCGGGGCTTGACCTGCTCCCCGGAGCGGGTCATATCCCAGGGCCTCGACAGGAGGGACCAAAGCCGCCAAAACCCGGACGGCCCATGGGTCCACCTGCTTTCCGGCCCCTTCATGGACCGCTTTTTTCTGGAGAACGTGTGAGAACCTTGTCCTTGCCCCGCCTCTCGGCCTGCCCGGCCCTGCGCCCTTTCCTCCTGGGTCTCCTCGTCCTGGGTCTCTTGGCTCTGGGCCAGTCTCCGGCCCAGGCCCAGGGCCTCTTCCAGGTCTCCACCTTAAGCGCCCTGTTGTCCGGGGGATACGACGGCCAGGTCAGCCTGGCGGAACTGAAACAGCACGGAGACTTCGGCCTGGGCACCTTCGAGGCCCTGGACGGGGAGATGGTGGTCCTGGACGGGGTGGTCTATCAGGTCCCGGTGAGCGGCGCGGTGAGGGTCATGCCGGACACGGCCCGGACCCCCTTTGCCTGCGTGACCTTTTTCCATCCCGGCAGCCAGACAGCGCTGGGCCGGGCGGCCAGCCTGGCGGACCTGGAGCAGCGGCTGGACCAAGCCCTGCCCTCCCCCAACCTGTTCTACGCCCTGCGCGTGGACGGCCGGTTCTCCTTTCTCAAGGCCCGCAGCGTCCCCCGCCAGGAAAAGCCCTATCCTCCCCTGGCCGAGGTGGTGAAATCCCAGGCCGTGTTCGAGTTCAAGGACGTGCAGGGCACCCTGGTGGGGCTCAAATGCCCGGCCTATGCCGGGGGCCTGAACGTCCCGGGCTATCATTGGCATTTTCTCACGGCCGACCGCCGGGCCGGGGGCCATGTCCTGGACCTGGCCCTGGAGGACTTGAGCGCCAGCGTGGCCGCCATCCGGGAATTTTCCATGGTCCTGCCTGCCGAGGGCGATTTCCTGGGTCTGGACCTGAACCGGGACATGAGCCAGGAAACCCGCGCCGTGGAAGGCGACCGGCCCGAGGAAAAGTCCCAATGAACCGCGATCCGTATCAACCCATCCGGGCCGCCCAGACTCCACGGCCGAGCCCGGGACCGACACTCCGACCGGCCCTTGGGCTGGTCCTGCACCTGGCCCTGGCCCTCTGGCTCTCGGCCTGCGCCAAGGCCCCGGCCATCCCTGTTCCTTCGCCCGTCCAGGAGGTGCGCGACCTGTTGGACCTGTCCCAGGACCCGGCCGCCTATCTGGACGCACGCACGGCGGAGCGGCCCTTCATGGACCAGGCCCAATCGGCCCAGGCCTTGAGCCGTTTCCTGGAGCGGCACTACGCGCCCTGGAGCCGGACCCGTCCGAGCTATGGCCTGGCCGAAGTCCAGCGCCCCTTCCGGGCCTATGCCCAGAGGCCCATTTTCGGGGAAAACACCCTGGCCCGGTCCCCGGCCTGGGCAGCCCGCCTGGAATCCGAGGCCGGTCTGGACACCTATCCCTCCTTGGGCCTCAAGGCCGTGACCCTGCGCCGCACGGACCTGCGCCAGATGCCCACGGATCGCCCGGTCTTCTATGATTTCGCCAAGGCCGGAGAGGGCTTTCCCTTCGACTATCTGCAAAATTCCGCCCTGTGGGCCGGGACCCCTTGCTACGTGACCCAGGCCACCCGGGACCGGGCCTGGTATCTGTGCGAATCCCCCCATGCCCTGGGCTGGGTACGCGCCCAGGACCTGGCCTTTGTGGACGCCCGGTTCGAGGCTGCCTATCGCTCCGCGCCCCTGGCCGCGGTGGTGGCCGAGGACGTGCCGGTCACGGACCAGGCCGGGGTCTTCCGCTTCCGTTCCGGGATCGGCGCTGTACACCCCCTGGAATCCAGCAGTGAACGCGGGGTGGAAATCCTGGTCCCGGCTGCGGACGAGAGCGGCAACGCCCTGCTCAAGCGCGCCACCCTGCCCCAGACCCAGGCCATGGCCCTGCCCCTGGCCCCCACGGCCCGCAACCTGGCCCTGCTGGCCCAGCGCATGATGGCCGAGCCCGGCCAGGCCGATTACGGCTGGGGCGGACTCTTCGGCGACCGGGACTGCTCGTCCATGCAAAAGGACCTTTTCGCCCCCCTGGGCCTCTGGCTCCCGCGCAATTCCGGGTCCCAGGCCAAGGCCGGGACGTATGTCCCCCTGGACCAGATGAGCGCCCAGGACAAGGAGCGGACCATCCTGCAAAACGGCCTGCCCTTCGCCACCCTCATCCCCCTGCCCGGCCATATCCTGCTTTACATCGGGCAGAAGAACGGCCGGGCCGTGATGCTGCACACCATCTGGGGGGTGCGCACCCGGGACAAGGACCAGCGCGAGGGCCGCAAGATCATCGGGCGCATGGTCATCACCACCCTGGAGCCCGGCCTGGAACTGCCCAACGTGGACCCCAAGAGCACCCTGCTGAACCGGGTACGGGGCATGACCCTGCTGGCCCGTCCGGTCAGCAGCGCGGATAGCATCGATGACACGGAGGCTCCCCAATGATTCTTCTGGATGGAAAGGCCACGGCCCTGGCCATACGGGCCGAACTCAAGACCGAGGTGGCCGCACTGGCCGCAGCCCAGGGCCGCGCGCCCGGGCTGACCGTGATCCTGGTCGGCGAGGACCCGGCCTCCCAGGTCTATGTGCGCAACAAGGGTCTGGCCTGCAAGGACGCAGGGATAGTCTCCCAGGAGTTCCGCCTTCCGGCCGAGACCACCCAGGAGCATCTGGAGGGCATCATCCGGGACTTAAACGCCGACCCGGCCGTGGACGGCATCCTGCTCCAACTCCCCATTCCCCGGCACCTGGACAGCCGCCGCTGCCTGGAGCTCCTCTCCCCGGACAAGGACGTGGACGGGTTCCACCCGGTGAATATGGGCCGCCTCACCCTGGGCCTGCCGGGATTTAGGCCCTGCACCCCGGCCGGGGTCATGACCCTTTTGGCCCGCTACGGCCTCTCCCCGTCCGGAAAAAAGGCCGTGGTGCTCGGCCGCAGCAACATCGTGGGCAAGCCCCTGGCCCTCATGCTGGCCCAGCCCGGCCCCCAGGGCGACGCCACGGTCACCCTCTGCCACTCCCGGACCCAGGACCTGGCCGAGGCCTGCCGCCAGGCGGATTTCCTGTTCGCGGCCATTGGCAAGCCCAAGTTCGTGACCCGGGACATGGTCAAGGAAGGGGCCGTGGTGGTGGACGTGGGCATCAACCGGACGCTCCTGGGCCTGGTGGGCGACTGCGATTTCGAGGGGATCAAGGACCACGTCTCGGCCCTGACCCCGGTTCCGGGCGGCATCGGCCCCATGACCATCGCCCAACTCCTGGTCAACACCGTGCAGGCCTTCCGGCTGCACACGGGCCTAAACGGCCGAAAGGCGTAAGCGGGTCATGAAGGGAAAAAACCGGCTCCTGGCCATCATCAAGAACATTGCCCAGGGGGAATACTCAGGCGAGATCATGGAGCTGACCCGGGACGAGTTCCCGGATGAAATCCGGGACCTGGCCGAGGCCGTGGGCCTGATGATGGTCAAGATCGAGGCCCGGGAATTCTATCTGGAGCAGTTGAACGAACGCCTGCGCGAGAACGTGCTCAAAACCGTGACCGCCACGGCCAACGCCCTGGGCGCGCGGGACGTCTACACCGAGGGCCACGGAACCCGGGTGGGGGCCTATGCCGAGCGCCTGGCCAAACGCCTGGGCCTGGATGAGGACGAGGTGCGGACCATCAGGATAGCAGGCATCCTGCACGACATCGGCAAAATCGGGTGCAGCGACCGAGTCTTCACCGACGAGAACGCCGCCCTGTCCGAGGACCTCTTGCGCGAGATCCGCCAGCACCCCATCAGCGGATTCGACATCCTGAAAGAACTGGACTTTCTGGGCTCGGCCCTGGAATACGTCAGCGCCCACCACGAGCGGCCCGACGGGAGCGGCTATCCCTACGGGCTCAAAGCCGACCAGATTCCTTTTGGCGCGAGCATCATCAGCGTGGCTGACTGCTTTGACGCCATGACCACCACCCGGCCCTACCGCCAGGGCAAGACCGTGGACCAGGCCCTGGCCATCCTGCGCAAGATCGCCGGGACCCAGTTGGACCAGGCGTTGGTGGAGGCCTTCATCCAGGAGATTTCCGAAAACGGGCCGGAGTTCGACCTGACCGGCCCGTAAAAAAGGAGCGCGCTATTTCCAGCGCGCTCCCTGTCGTGACCCCATGGTCCCGCCCGGTTGGGACGGGTGCAAAAACCGGCTATTTCCCGGCCTTCATCTTCTCCAAATCCCGCTCCCGAATCTCGCCGCGCTTGATCTTGCCGCTGATGGTCTTGGGCAGTTCGGCCACGTATTCGATGATCCGGGGATACTTGTACGGGGCCGTGACCTTCTTCACGTGGTTCTGGAGGTCCTTGGTCATGGCTTCGGACCCCTCGTAGCCCGGGGCCAGGACCACCGTGGCCTTGACCGCCATGCCCCGCACCGGGTCCGGGATGCCGGTGACCGCAGCCTCAATGACCGCCTCGTGGGCCACCAGGGCGCTCTCCACCTCAAAAGGTCCGATGCGGTAGCCCGAACTCTTGATCAGGTCGTCGGTGCGGCCCAGAAACCAGTAGTAGCCGTCCTCGTCGATCCAGGCCTTGTCCCCGGTGTGGTAGTACCCGTCCACCACCACCTTGGCCGTGCGATCCGGCTCGTCCAGATAGCCGTCGAAAAGCCCCAGCACCCCGTCGTCTTTCAGCCGGATGCAGATTTCTCCCTCCTCGCCCGGGGACACCGGATTGCACTCCGGGTCCAAAAGGACCAGGTCCCAGCCCGGGGAAGGCTTGCCGACGGATCCCGGCTTGGGGGTCATCCAGGGATAGGTGGCCAACTGCAAGGTGGTCTCGGTCTGGCCGTAACCTTCGTGGATGGCTAGGCCCGTGGATTTTTGCCAGTCCAGGAACACCGAGTCGTTCAGGAGTTCCCCGGCCGTGGTGCAGTGGCGCAGCTTGGAGAGATCATAGGGCGAAAGGTCCTCGCGCACCAGGAAGCGGTAGACCGTGGGCGGGGCGCAGAAGGTGGTCACCTGGTGCTTGGCCAGGATGCCCAAAAGCTCCTTGGGGTCGAACTTGCCCCGGAAATCCCAGACAAAGATCACCCCCTCGGCCATCCACTGGCCGTAGAACTTGCCCCACACGGACTTGGCCCAGCCCGTGTCGGACAGGGTCAGGTGCAGGTCCCCGGGCTTGATGTCGTGCCAGTAGGCGGCCGTGGTGTAGTGGGACAGGGGATAGGTGTAGTTGTGCAGGACCATCTTGGGGTTGCCCGTGGTCCCGGAGGAGAAGAAGATGACCATGGGGTCCCGGCCGCCCGGGGCTTCCCGCTTGGAGGGCCGGGGGAGATCGTCCGAGGCCGCCTGGCAGATGGCCGCATAGTTCAGCCAGCCGCCGGGCAGGGGTTTGTCCCCCACCTGCACGAAGGTGGTCAGGGTGGGGCATGTGGCCCGGGCCTCCTCGATCCGATCCGTGATGGAGTCCTCCACGATGGCCGCCTTCATCTTGGCGAAATTCACCCGGTACTCGATGTCGTGCACCGTAAGCAGCGAGGGGGAGGGGATGGGGATGGCCCCGATCTTGTGCAGGGCCAGCATGGCCACCCAGTACTCCACCCGGCGGTAGAGGATGAGCATGATCCGGTCGCCCTTGCCGATGCCCTGACCCGCCAAGGCGTTGGCCAGGCGGCTGGAGGCCGAACGGAAAAAGGCGAAGTCGAATTCCCGGCGCTCACCCTCGGGACCCACATGGACCATGGCCGGGCGGGTAGGGTCATCCTGAGCCGTCTTGTCCACCAGGTCAAAGGCGAAATTGTAGTTTTCCGGAATATCCATACGGAATTGCTGGATGAATTCCTCGTAGCTTTTGGGCCGTAATCTTTCCATGTCCTTCCCCCTCATGAAGTGCGGCGCACGGGCTAGATGATGACGTCCAGGAACACCGCGCTGGCCCCGTCCAGGCCGCGCAGGGAGTGGGGGGTGCGGGACGCGAAGTACAGGGAGTCGCCCGAGGTCAGGATTTCGATCTTGTCCCCGATGCGGATTTCCAACCGCCCCTCCAGCACGTGGATGAATTCCTGGCCCGGGTGGGAGTTGAAGCTGAGCTGGGACTCCTCCTTGGGAGGCACCGTGATCAGGAAGGGCTCCATCTTGCGGCCGGTGAACTTGAAGGCCAGGTGGCGGTAGTCGTAGTCCTTGCGGCGCTCCACCGAGAGCCCGTGGCCCTTCTTGACCACGGAATAGGTCTTCAGGTGGGACTCGGCCCCGGAAATGAGCACGGTCAGGTCCGTGTCGCAGGCCTGGGCCACCTTCATCAGGTAGCCCACGGGAATCTCCTGGGACCCGGATTCGTAGCGCTCCACCTCGGACGGCTCCACGCCGACCATGCGGGCCAGGTCCTCCACGCTCAAATTGAGCGCGTCGCGCAGCCCGATCAGGCGGGGGGCGATCTCCTTGTAAGCCTCTTGCATGCCACTCTCCTTGCTGGTTTACCCGCGCCCCGAACGATCAGGCCTCGGGGAACAACTCCTGGGCCATCTCCCGCAGCTTGAATTTCTGGATCTTGCCGCTGGCGGTCATGGGATATTCTTCCACAAATGTCACGTACTTGGGGACCTTGTACCGGGAGATCTTGCCCCGGCAGTAGTCCGCGATGTCCTCGGGCTCCAGGGAGGCCCCGGGCTTGAGTTTGATGAAGGCCCCCACTTCCTCGCCCATCTTGCGGCTGGGCACCCCGGCCACCTGGACGTCGGAGACCCCGGGCATGCTGTAGAGGAATTCCTCGATCTCCCGGGGATAGACGTTCTCCCCGCCCCGAATGATCATGTCCTTGAGCCGCCCGGTGATGGCCAGGTAGCCGTCCTGGTCCATGACCCCCAGGTCCCCGGAATGCAGCCAGCCCTCGGAATCGATGGCCTTGGCCGTGGCCTCGGGGTTCTTGTAGTAGCCCTTCATGACGTTGTAGCCCCGGCAGACCACCTCGCCCTGGGTCCCGCGCGGGACCTCCTGGTTGGTCTCCGGGTCCACCACCCGCACCTCGATCCCGGGCATGGCCGGACCCACGGTTTCCGTGCGGTGACGGATGTCCTCGTCCACCGAGGTCTGGGTCATGACCGGGGAGCCCTCGGTGAGCCCGTAGCAGATGGTGATCTCGCGCATGTTCATCTGTTCGATGACCTGGCGCATGACCGGCACCGGGCAGGGTGACCCGGCCATGATCCCGGTGCGCAGGGAGCTGTAGTCGAATTTGGAGAACATCTTGTGTTCAAGGATGGAGATGTACATGGTGGGCACCCCGTAGAGGGCCGTGCACTTCTCCTGGTCCACGGCAGCCATGGCCTGCAAGGGATCGAACTGCTCCAGGATGACCAGGGTGGCCCCGTGGTTGATGGCCGCCAGCACGCCCAGGACGCAGCCGAAACAGTGGAACAGGGGCACGGGCAGGCAGACCCGGTCCTTGTGGGTGAAGGCCTGGTTCTGGCCGATCCAGTACCCGTTGTTGCCCACGTTGGAGTGGGTGAGCATGACCCCCTTGGGGAATCCCGTGGTGCCCGAGGTGTACTGCATGTTCACCACGTCGTGGGGGTCCAGTTCGGCCTGGCGGGCCTCGTACTCCTCGTCGGAGACCATGGCCCCCATGGCGATGACCTCCGGGATGGAGTACATGCCCCGGTGCTTTTCCTGGCCCATGAAGAACACCCGCTTGAGAAAGGGAAACTTTTCGCTGTGCAAGTACCCCCGCTCCTGGGCGCGCAATTCCGGGACCAGCTCGTAGACCATGCCCATGTAGTCGTTGTCCCGAAAGGACTCGATGAGCATGAGGTTCTCTGTCTCGGACTGCTTGAGCAGGTATTCCAGCTCGTGGGTGCGGTAGTGGGTGTTGACCGTGAGCAGGATCACCCCGGCCTTGGCCGTGGCGAACTGCAGGACCACCCAGTAGGGCACGTTGGTGGCCCACACGGCCAGCTTGTCCCCGCGCCCAAGTCCCAGCCCCATGAGCCCCTTGGCCACCTTGTCCACCAAATCCCCGAACTGCCGGTAGGTAAGCCGGAAATCCCGGTCCACATAGACCAGGCAGTCGTTGTCCGGGAATTTCTCGATGGTCTCGTCCAGAAGCCGACCCAGGGTTATTTCTCTCACTGCCGTCCGTTCCATGCTCATTGCTCCTGCCATCTACTCCGGAATGTAAATCACGGCGAAAATCTCGGCCTTCTGGCCGCCCGAGGTGCACACCAGATGCGGCACCACGGAATTGAAATACACGCTGTCGCCTGGCTCCAGCACCTTGTCCTCCTTGCCGTAGACCACCCGGAGCCTGCCCGAGACCACCACGATGAACTCCTCGCCCTCGTGGGAGGCCAGGTCGGTGTTCTTTTCCGAGGAGGGGTCGATCTCGATGAAAAAGGGCTCCATGTGCCGGTCGCTCTTGCCCTGGCCCAGGGAGTAGTAATCGTAGGCGGGCTTCTCCGCCCCCTGGCAATGGGACTGAAGCTGCTTCATGCGCTCGCCGGCGCGCACGATGAGGGGATCGCCGGTGACCTGGTCGTCCAGGAAGGTGCCCAGACGCTGGCCCAGGACCCGGGCGATCTTCACCAGAGGTCCTAAGGGGGCCTGCACGGTCCCGGATTCCACGGCGGCCAGGAAATCCACGGGAATTCCCGTGCGCTGGCTGAATTCGTCGAGGCTCAATTTTTTCTGTTCCCGGTAAACGCGGATGCGCCCACCCACTTTTTTCGTATCCATGGAGCGGCCCCCCTTTGCTGTGGCGTCGTTGCGGACTCAACATTTGTCAGCGCTCACTCACCGGCCGGAGAATCAGGCCTCGCGGGCCTATTATGCGAACGCAGATAGCCGCGATGCATACAAAATGTCCGCCGAAATGTCACGGGGAAATGGCCCTGCCATGGGATCAATCACCTCTGCCGCAGGGACCGGAGCGCTGTCGCTTTTCATCCCTGTCCCCTTGGGGTAAGGTCAGGACGGTCGGGCCGACAGGTCCGCAACCCGGGGGCCAGCATGTCTGATTTTGTCCATCTCCACTGCCATACCGAATACAGCCTGCTCGACGGGGCCATCCGCTTGAAGGATTTGTGCCGCAAGGCCAAGGACTTCGGCATGCCTGCCGTGGCCATCACCGACCACGGCAACATGTTCGGAGCCCTGACCTTCTACATGACGGCCAAGGACGCGGGCTTGAAACCCATTATCGGTTGCGAGGTCTACGTGGCCCCGGGCAGCCGCACCCAGAAGACCGCCAAATCCTCGGGCGAGGCCGGCCACCATCTGGTGCTCCTGGCCAAGGACCTGACCGGGTACCGGAACCTGGTGCGCATGGTCTCCAAGGGCTACATCGAAGGCTTCCACTACAAACCCCGGGTGGACAAGGAGCTGTTGAAGCAGCACGGGGAAGGGCTCATCGCCCTGTCCGCCTGCCTGGCCGGAGAGGTCCCGCGCACGCTCATGAACGAGGGGCTGGAGGCCGGGGTGGAGAGGGCCCGGGAATACGCGTCCCTGTTTCCCGGGAATTTCTATCTCGAACTCCAGGACAACAAGCTCGTGGAGCAGTACCGGGTCAACGACCTGCTCCTGGAGACCGCCAAGCGCACAGGCCTGCCCCTGGTGGCCACCAACGACTGCCATTACTTGAGCGCTGACGACTACGAGGCCCACGATCTCCTTTTGTGCATTCAGACCGCCACCACGGTGGACACGCCCCGGCGCATGCATTTCGAGACCAGGGAGCTCTATTTCAAGGCCCCGGAGGAGATGGAGGCGGCCTTTGCCCACTGCCCGGCGGCCATTGAGAACACCCAGCGCATCGCCGAGGCCTGCAACCTGGAGCTCGAGCTCGGCAAGCACCATTTCCCGGCCTATGCCCTGGCCGAGGGCATGACCATTGAGACGGAATTCCAGAAACTGGCCCGGGAGGGCTTGAAGAAGCGCCTGGCCCAGATCACCTATGAAGTGGACGGGCCCGCCTACTGGGAGCGTCTGGAATACGAGTTGGAGGTCATCGCCAAGATGGGCTTCCAGGCCTATTTCCTCATCGTGCAGGATTTCATCAACTGGGCCAAGGACAATGGCATCCCGGTCGGTCCGGGCCGCGGATCAGCGGCCGGGTCACTGGTGGCCTGGGCCTTGCGCATCACCAACTTGGACCCCATCCCGTACAACCTGCTGTTCGAGCGCTTCCTGAACGTGGAGCGGGTGAGCATGCCGGACATCGACGTGGACTTCTGCGAGCGCCGTCGCACCGAGGTCATCCGCTACGTGTCCGAGAAGTACGGCGAGGACTCCGTGGCCCAGATCACCACCTTTGGGACCATGAAGGCCAAGGCCGTGGTTCGGGACGTGGGCCGGGCCCTGGGCATGAGCTTTGGCGAGACGGACAAGATCGCCAAGCTCATCCCGGACGAGCTGAAAATGACCATTGCCAAGGCCCTGGAAAAGGAGCCGGAGATCCAGATTCTGGCCAACGGCGACGCCCGGATCAAGAAGCTCCTGGACGTGTCCCGCCGCCTGGAAGGCCTCTGCCGCCACGCCTCCACCCATGCGGCCGGGGTGGTCATCTCGGACAAGCCCATGACCGAGTACCTCCCGCTGTACAAGGGGAAGAAGGGTGAGACCGTCACCCAGTTCGACATGAAGCGGGTGGAAAAGGTCGGGCTCATCAAGTTCGACTTTCTGGGCCTGCGCAACATGACCGTCATCGAGGACTGCCTGGAGCTCATCCGGGGCCAGGGCAAGAAGGCCCCGGACCTGGACACCCTGGCCCTGACCGACCAGAAGGCCTATGAAACCTTCTCCCGGGGGGACACCGACGGCGTGTTCCAGGTGGAAAGCTCGGGCATGCGCAAATACCTGCGCATGCTCAAACCCAACTGCTTCGAGGACATCATCGCCATGCTGGCCCTGTACCGGCCCGGCCCCTTAGGCTCGGGCATGGTCGAGGAATTCATCATGCGCAAGCATGGCGAGGTCAAGGTCGAGTACCCCCACCCGCTCCTGGAAGACTGCTTAAGGCCCACCTACGGGGTCATCGTGTACCAGGAACAGGTCATGAACATCGCCCAGGTCCTGGCCGGGTACTCCCTGGGTGAGGGCGACCTCCTGCGCCGGGCCATGGGCAAGAAGAACGCGGCCGAGATGGCCGCCCAGCGCCAGCGGTTCCTGGAAGGCGCGCGGGCCAAAGACATTCCCGAGAAGCAGGCCAACGACATCTTCGATTTGATGGAGAAGTTCGCCGAGTACGGGTTCAACAAGTCCCACAGCGCGGCCTATGCCCTCATCTCCTATTTCACCGCCTACCTGAAAGCCCATTTTCCCGTGGAGTTCATGGCCGCGCTCATCAGCTCGGAGCAGGAGAACCAGGACAAGGTCTTCAAGTACATCAACGCCTGCCGGGAAATGGGCCTGACCGTGCTCAAGCCCGACATCAACGTAAGCCAGCTCCGCTTCTCCATCATCGAGGGCAACATCATCTTCGGCCTGGGCGGCATCAAGAACGTGGGCGAGGAGGCCATCCGGGAAATCATCGCCGAGCGGGAGACGAATGGGCCGTATCTGGACCTGGTGGACTTCTGCGCCCGGGTGAATTTGCGCAAATGCACCAAGCGGGTCATTGAGTATCTCATCACCAGCGGGGGCATGGACCATTTCGGCCCCACCCGGGCCGGGCTCCTGGCCTCCCTGGACAAGGCCGTGTCCCACGGCCAGGCCAAGGCCAAGTCCGAGGCCAGCGGCATGATCTCCATGCTGGGCATGCTCGGGGGCGGCGGGGCGGAGACCAAGGTCCCGGGGCCGCGCCTGGAAGAGCTGTCCACCCCGGAATGGCCGGATGAGGAAAAGCTGCGCCTGGAAAAAGAGGCCCTGGGCTTTTTTTTGAGCAGCCATCCCCTCCTGGCCTTTCAGCGGGACCTGCGCCGCCTGCACGTGACCCCTCTGGACGAATGCCGGGAGATGGCCAACGGCTCGCAGGTCAAGACCGCGCTCATCGTCACTGCGGTCAAGGAATACATCACCAAGAAAGGGGACAAGATGGCCTTTTGCGGGATTGAGGATCTCTCGGCCATTGGCGAGATGACCATCCTGCCCCAGGTCTATGCCCTGGTGAAGCACCTTTTGGGCAACGACCAGCCGCTCCTGGTGGTGGCCAAAATCGACAACAAGGACCAAGGGGATGGGGACGACGGCCCGCGCGCGGTCAAGATCCTGGCCGAGTCCATGACCCTGCTGACCGAGAGCGTGAGCCAGGCTGCGGCACCCGTGCTGGTGCCCTTGAGCCCCCAGGACCCGGGCGTCGATGACCTGGAGGGGCTCAAGGCCATCCTGGCCCGCTACCCCGGCCACGTCCCGGTCAAGGTGCAGGTGCGCCTGGACCAGTGCCTCTGCTCCCTGACCCTGGGGGAAATATTCAAGGTCCAGCCCGGGCCGGACTTCTGGAAGGAAATCGAGGCCTGGCAGGCCGGGCTCCTGGCTGGCTGCCGCCCCGCGGCCTGACCCCGAGAGGGGATGCCTGGCCCGGAACAGGCCAAAAAAGAGGCCCCGTCGCGTTACCACGACGGGGCCTTATGCCTTTGACGTTTCAGATTCAGAGCTTTTACGCTGGTGAAGCCTGATTCGCTCTTCTCAACCTAGGTTTTCCTAAAGACGGTTGCTCTGTCTGCATGAACTCGTCTTGTCGCTGTACCGGTACAAAAAACTTCAACTTTGCTCTCGACTGAACACTGGTCGAATCTCTCTGCTCTTCTTCCGATGATGCTCACGTTTTAGTCATCAACGGAAGAGCCAACCGGTTCTGCTTGCCGGATCCGACCGGCCGTTCGCCTCGCGTAGCCTTTCGGCTTTTCTGGGCGACTCAATCGCCTACCGGTGGCCCTCCCTACGGGGCGCCTCGTTGCGCCTGGTATGGGAGACAGTGTTTATTCGATTCCAACCTCCGTTAGGGGTTCAACCGATCCAGCGGGACTGCCCCGATGGTAATTATAGAGATAAGCACGATGGAAGCCGGGTCAAGGGGCAAAGTGAAGAAAATGTGATTTTTTTGAAACGAACCTGACCACCTTGCCTTTCCCCTGGCCCGGCGTTACCTCTTGCCTCAAGCCATGTCCTCCACCATCCAGGCGTACATCGACGCCCTCAAAGATTCGCCCCGCCTGGGTCCCCAGATCGTGCACCACCGGATTCTTCCGGGGGCCGAGGCCTGCTACGCCGACCCGGCCCGGCCCTGGCCGAAAGCCCTGGCCGCCGCCGTAAGGGCCCTTGGCGTGGACCGCCTTTACGCCCACCAGACCCAGGCCATGGACCTGGCCCGTGAGGGCAGCCACGTGGTCATCGCCACGCCCACGGCCAGCGGCAAGACCCTGGTCTACAATCTCCCGGTCATTGAGGCGGTCCTGGCCAATCCCGAAGCCCGAGCCCTGTACCTCTTCCCCTTGAAGGCCTTGGCCCAGGACCAGTGGCGGGCCTTTGGCGAACTGGCCGGACTCCTGCCCGCGCCCGGCCCCCGGGCCGCCTTGTACGACGGGGACACCAAGCCCTCGGATCGGGAGAAGGTCCGCAAGACCCTGCCCAATGTGCTCATGACCAACCCGGAGATGGTCCACCTCTCCCTTCTGGCCCACCACGGGACCTGGGCCAAATTCTTCGCCGGGCTCTCCTACGTGGTGGTGGACGAGGTACACACCTACCGGGGGGTCATGGGCGCGCACATGGCCCAGGTCTTCCGGCGGCTCCTGCGCATCTGCCGCTATTACGGGTCCGAGCCCACCTTCATCTTTTCCTCGGCCACCGTGGGCAATCCGGCCGAACTCTGCGCCGAACTGACCGGCCTGCCGGTCACGGCCGTGACCGAGTCCGGCGCGGCCCGGGCCAGACGCCACGTGCTTTTCCTCAATCCCGAGGAAAGCCCGTCCGGAGCGGCCATCCAACTCCTCCAGGCCGGGCTGGAACAGGGCCTGCGCACCATCGTGTACACCCAGTCCCGCAAGATGACCGAACTCATCGCCCTGTGGGCCGCCGAACGCTCGGGCAAATTCAAGGGCCGCATCAGCGCCTACCGGGCCGGGTTCCTGCCTGCCGAGCGCCGGGAGATCGAGGCCCGCATGACTTCGGGTGAACTCCTGGCCGTGATCTCCACCAGCGCCCTGGAACTGGGCATCGACATCGGTGGCCTGGATCTGTGCATCCTGGTGGGCTACCCCGGCACCATCATGCAGACCTGGCAGCGCGGGGGCCGGGTGGGCCGGGCTCAGCGCGACAGCGTCCTGGCCCTGGTGGCCCAGGAGGACGCCCTGGACCAGTATTTCATGCGCAATCCCGATGATTTCTTTTCCCGGCCGCCCGAGGATGCCGTGGTCAATCCCCACAACCCGGTCATCCTGGAGCGCCACCTGGTCTGCGCCGCAGCCGAGCTCCCCCTGCGCCTGGGTCCTGGCCCGGAACTGGAGGATTTCCTGGCCGCGCCCGCCGTCCTCTCCCTGGCCCAGGACATGGCCGACCGGGGACTGCTCCTACGCTCGGCCGACGGGTGGGAACTGCACGCGGCGGCCAAGCGGCCCCATCAGGACGTGGACCTGCGCGGCGCCGGCCGGACCATGACCATCGAGGACACCACCACCGGCAAGGTCATCGGCCTGATCGATGGCCTTCGGGCGCACACCGAGACCCACCCCGGAGCCGTGTATCTGCACCGGGGCAAGACCTATCTGATCACCGAGCTGGATTTCAGCACAGCCACGGTGCGCGCCGCGCCCGCCCGGGTGGGCTACTACACCCGCACCCGGGGGGAGAAATCCACGGAAATCCTGGACATCCAGGGCCAGGCCGACCTGGGCGGGACCCGGGTCGCCTTTGGTCGGCTCAGGGTCACGGACCAGGTCACCGGCTATGAAAAGCGCCAGGTCCGGGGCGGGGCGCTGCTGACCCTGGTGCCCCTGGACCTGCCCCCCCTGATCTTCGAGACCGAAGGTCTGTGGTTCGAGATCCCCAAGCCCCTGATGCGGGCCACTGAAGAGGCCCAGCTCCATTTCATGGGCGGCATCCACGCCCTGGAGCATGCTGCCATCGGCATCCTTCCGCTGCTGGTCCTGGCCGACCGCAATGACCTGGGCGGCATCTCCACCCCCTTTCATCCCCAGGTGGACGGCCCGGCCGTGTTCATATACGACGGCCTGCCCGGAGGGGCCGGGCTGGCCCGCCAGGCCTTCCGCCACGCCGGAGACCTCCTGCGCTCCACCCTGGCCGTCGTGGCCGGATGCCCCTGCGAACTGGGCTGCCCCTCCTGCGTGCATTCCCCCAAATGCGGGTCCGGCAACCGCCCCATGGACAAGGCCGCTGCCCGGTTGATGCTGGAGGGGATGGTGCGGGGAATGGGAGAAGAGCAAGACCAGGGGAGAGGGAACCCCTTTTTGGGAAAAGGGGTTCCCTCTCCCCTGGACCCCTCTCCCTCCCCCAAAACTTTTGGGTATGGGTGGGGCGAGCGGCAGGCGAAAGTGGCCAAAGATGGCGGCGGGGAGAAAAAGGCGAAGGCCGAGGTGTTGTTGCCTGGGATTCGCGAAACCGTGGAGGTGTTTGGCGTCGTGGAAGAAATGATGCTGCCAATGGAGATGCGGCCCGGGCCGCTGCGCTTCGGGGTCCTGGACATCGAGACCCGCCGTTCGGCCCTGGAGGTCGGCGGCTGGAACCGGGCCGACCGCATGGGCGTGTCCGTGGCCGTGCTCTATGACTCGGGCAAGGATGAATTTTTCAGTTATGAGGAAGAAAGGGTCCCGGAGCTGGCCGAGCGCTTGCTCGAATTCGACCTGGTGGTGGGTTTTAATATTTCGCGCTTCGACTACGCGGTCCTGGCCGGAGTGCATCGCTTCGAGTACCGCAAGCTGCCCACCCTGGACCTTTTGACCCATATATACGGTCGCCTGGGCTATCGGCTGAAGCTGGACAACATCGCCGAAGCCACCCTGGACGCGGGCAAGACCGCAGACGGATTGCAGGCCTTGGCCTGGTGGAAAGAAGGAAGAATGGACCTGATCGACGAATACTGCCGGGCGGACGTGGCCATCACCCGGGATGTCTATCTCTTCGGGCGGGCCAACAAGCACGTCCTGTTCACCAACAAGGCCGGGCAGAAAGTGAAGCTGCCCGTGGACTGGTAAGGAGTCATGTCCCTGGATTCCCGGACCCTTCGGGCTGATCTCCTGCTCCTGCTCACGGCCCTGATCTGGGGTGCGGCCTTTGTGGCCCAGCGCGTGGGCATGGAGCACATCGGCCCCATGGCCTTCAACGGGGTTCGCTTCGCCCTGGGCGGGCTGGCCCTGACCCCCCTGATCCTGCGTTCGGGACGCCCGAGCGAGGCCCCGGGAGCCATGGTGCGCAAGGCCACAGTCTGGACCTATGTCTGGGCCGGGGGACTGGCCGGGCTGGCCCTGTTCGCCGGGGCCACCCTCCAGCAGGTGGGCATCGTGACCACCACGGCGGGCAAGGCCGGGTTCATCACCGGACTCTACGTGGTCATCGTCCCACTCCTGGGCCTCTTTCTGGGCCAGCGGCCCGGGTGGGGGACCTGGGTGGGCGCGGTCCTGGCCTCCGTCGGGCTCTATTTCCTGAGCGTCACTGAGGAGTTCACCATAGCCCATGGGGATTTTCTGGAGCTTCTGGGCGCAGGGTGCTGGGCCGGGCATGTGCTGCTCATCGGTCGGCTTTCCCCGCGCATGGACCCCGTGCGCCTGGCCCAGGCCCAGTTCCTGGTCTGCTCGGTGTTGAGCCTCGCCACCGCCGCCTGCACGGAGATCGTGTCCGGGCAGGCCATTTTGGATGCGGCCGTGCCCATTCTCTATGGCGGGCTTCTCTCCGTGGGCGTGGCCTACACCCTCCAGGTGGTGGCCCAGAGGGACGCTCACCCCGCCCACGCCTCCATCATCCTGAGCATGGAAGGCCTGTTCGCGGCCCTGGCCGGGTGGGTGATCCTGGACGAGACCCTGGGACTGCGCGCCCTTATAGGCTGCGGCCTGATGCTCCTCGGCATGCTCGTATCCCAGCTTAAGCCCTGATGGGACGAGGCTGGACAACGGCAATTTCATTGATTAACTTGGAGTCATGATGCGCGACACATTTGGCGAATACATTGAGTTCTTCAAGATGCAGGGCTGCGGCAATGATTTCATCGCCGTGGACAACCGTACGGCCCAAATTCCCCTGGCAGAAATGCCCGGGCTGGCCGTACAGGCCTGCCGCCGGGCCTTTGGGATTTACGCCGACGGGATATTCTTCCTGGAAGAGGCCCCGGCCGAAAGCGGCCTGGACTACCGCTGGCACTTCTTCAATTCCGACGGCTCCCGAGCCGAGATGTGCGGGAACGCCTCGCGCTGTGCGGCCCGCCTGGCTCACACCCTGGGCCTGGCCCCGGCCCGGCACGTCTTTGGCTCGGACGCAGGCCCCATCGAGGCCGAAGTCCTGGCCGGGACAAACAGGGTGCGGGTGCGTCTGCCCGCGCCCCGGGACCTCGAATTGAACATCCCCCTGGACGTGGACGGCCAGGCCCTGACCGCCCATTTCGTGAACACCGGCGTGCCCCATGCGGTCATCTTTTTCCCTGACGTGGCCCAGGTGGACGTGGCCGCCCTGGGCCGGGCCGTGCGCTTTCATCCCCGCTTCGCCCCGGCCGGGACCAACGCCAATTTTGTCCAGGTGCTGAACCCGACGGAAATGCTCCTGCGCACCTATGAACGCGGGGTGGAGGGGGAGACCTATGCCTGCGGCACCGGGGCTGCTGCCAGCCAGATCGCGGCCCAGGCCCTGGGATTTACCGGGGATGAAGCAGGCCTGAAGACCACCGGTGGCGAGGTGCTGGGCGTGGCCTTGCGCGAGGGTGCGGTCTTTCTGGAGGGCGCGGCTGAGATGGTTTTTTCCGGGCGATGGCGTCTCTCAATCCCCAGAGGATGATTCCCCCACTGCTGATTTATCATATCACACTCATTCCTGTTTTACACCACTAATTACCACCATGCAGCATAAGCCCGGGGCCAAGGCTCCGGGCTTTCTTTATTTTTTGATATGATTTCAGCCTCATGACATTTGTCACCTGAGGCATCCCAACTGGCATGATTCTGGCTTTAACAGGTCATTCCAACTTCAGATTGAGAGGAGACCCACCATATGATGCAGCACGAATTGACCCGGATCATCCAGGAAGCGGTGCTTAAATCCGAAAAATCCGCCCGGGACATCGCCCAGGAAGTGAGCAAGCCCTATCCAACCCTGATGCGCGAAATCAACCCCGATGACAGCGGGGCCAAGGTGGGTGTGGACGGCCTCATCCCCCTGATGCTGGCCACGGACAACATCCAGCCCCTGA
The DNA here is from genome assembly GCA_903835685.1 of uncultured delta proteobacterium. GTDB lineage: Bacteria > Desulfobacterota > Desulfovibrionia > Desulfovibrionales > Desulfovibrionaceae > CAILNX01. Next base: position 156,249 of record CAILNX010000054.1, on the reverse strand, counting down.
CCTATCTGGCCAATGCCATGGGCTTCTTGCTGGTGCCCTACCAGTTGGACATCAAGGACGCGGACCAGGCCACGCTCATGGCCCTGGACCTCATGGACGGCTTCGGGAAGTACGCCAAGGCCCTGAAAGCGGCCCTGAAAGGCGGGGAGTCGGATCAGCGGGTGATTCTGGACGTGGAGAAATACGGGCACGAGGCCATGACCGCGATCATGACCATGATCCATTATCTGCGCAAGCAGGCCACCCAGGCCGACGCCGAAATCGGGCACAGGGCTGCCCCGGTCCTGGCCATGGCTGGCTGAACCCAAGGGGCCGTATCCCCTTTTTTCTCGGGGAGGCCGCTCATGCAGCGCGCCTCCCCGATGTTCAGCAGACGTGGTAATCGTTGTTGATATAGAAGCAGAGATCAAACAGATTATTCACAATATCGCTGGTCAGGTCCTCCCCGCCCGTTTTCGCCTGCGAAGTCTTGGTGATGATCTTCGAAAACAGCAGGGTTATGAGTTGATCGTCATATACCGTCCAGAATTTGGACGCACTCACAGTCGCGGTGGAAAAGCCGTGGTAGTACATGTCCCGCTCCCATCGTCCTTGATGGCTGAAGAAGACGTTAGTGAAGCGCAAGGGGTTCTCCATTCCTTTGGACCCTCGCCGCCGACAATTTCTCTATCGTCACCTTCGGCCCCGGACTTTATGTCCCTGGGTACATTTTAATTTTTTTCGACATTTCGTGGCCTTACCAGGCCGCCTCCCCCTCCATTTCTTCCTCCTACCGGCCGACCGACCGCCTCTGCAGCGGGATTGGAAAGCCCATTGATTTCAGTGTACAAACCCCCTAAAGATTGGAAGAAGAAATACCCCAGCCTGGCCGGGCCTCTCACCCGCTGGCCGCAGGAGATCGCGCATGAGCCTCACTTTGAAGGACAAGATCATCGGCTTGGCCTGTCTTGCCGCGGCTCTGCCGGTCCTGACCATGTTCCTGCTCAATGCCAGCCTCGGCCGGGAAACCGATCAGTTGACCTCGGAGGCCATGGGGGACATCGCCCGAACCCAGATTCTCTCCATTGCTTCCGAGGCCTATACCCTGTGCAAGACCGCCAACGACCTCTCTGACGACAATGAGCGCCCTGGGGCCAAGGTCGCGGTTCGCGAAGCCCTGGGTGCCCGGAAAGTGGGTAAAAGCGGATATATCTGGATTCTTGAGGCCACTGGAGAAAAACGGGGGAACTACATCCTGTCCCAGAACGGGCTCAGGGACGGGGAAAACCTCTGGGAGGCCCAGGACGCCCAAGGCAACCCCTTTGTGCAGACCATGATCTCCCAGGCCCTGACCGCACTTCCGGGCCAGCCGTTCATTCACAAATACCCCTGGGCCAACCCCGGAGAAACCGCGCCCAGGGAAAAGGCGGCGGCCGTGCTGGCCTTCAAGCCCTGGAACTGGGTCATCGGGGTGGGGGCCTACGCCGACGATTTCCACGACATCCGCTCCCGTCTGGCCCAGTCCATCCGGGAGCAGAACTCCCGGCTCATGGTGGCCGGAGCCCTGCTCCTGGGGCTGGTTCTGGCCGCTGCGGTCTACACCGGCGGAGTCATCGCCAGACCCATCTCCAAAAGCGCGGCCATTGCCGGGCTCATCGCCAGCGGGGATCTGGGCGAGGCCAAACTCCAGCTCGAAGCCCTGACCGGCAAGGACAAGGCCGGGAGAGGGGAAAGGGATGAGCCCACGCAACTGCTCACGGCCTTTCGGACCATGGCCGAGAACCTGGACTCCCTGTTGGGCCAGGTCCGCCGATCCGGCATCCTGGTGACCACCTCGGCCACGGAAATATCCGCCCAGGCCAGGCAGATGGAGGAGTCGGTGAACCGACAGGCCCAGGCCGTGAGCCAGGCCAGCGCCACCACCCGGGAGATAGCGGCCACTACCAACGATCTTCTGGTCACTGTGGACGAGGTGCATGGCACGGCCACGGACACCGCCCTTCTGGCCGACGAGGGCCAGGCCGGGCTGGGAGAGCTCACGGCCACCATCACCCATCTGGCCCAAGGGGCCGAAACCCTCAAGGTCACCCTGGGCGAGTTGCTGGACAAGACCCAGCAGACCGCTGGCGCCCTCACCGCCATCACCAAGGTCGCGGATCGGACCAACCTGCTGTCGCTCAACGCGGCCATTGAGGCGGAAAAAGCCGGGGAATTCGGCCTTGGCTTTGCCGTGGTGGCCGAGGAAATCCGCAAGCTGGCCGATCAGACCGCTGTGGCCGCCCTTCAGATCGAGGGTCTGGTGGAGGCCATGGGCCAAGCGGCCCAGAGCAGTTCCCAAGCCATGGACCTCTTCGCCCGGGATGTGACCCTGGGCCAGGAGCGCACCCTTCCCTTGCGCGACGGCCTGGAACGTATTTTGAGCCACGTCCAGGCCATCAGTTTCCGTTTCGATCTGGTGGCTTCGAGCATGCACGCCCAGGCCGAAGGCGCGGCCCAGATCAGCCTGGCCATGACCGAACTGACCGACACCGCCGGGCAGACCGCCGGTTCCGCTCGCGAGTTCAACAAGACGGCCCTGCGGCTGAACCAGGCCACCCAGGGCCTGCAGCAGGAAATGTCCCGTTTTCGGGTGAGCCGGTGATGCTGGTCCTGACCTTTCGACTCGGAGAGCGGCGCTTCGGGCTGCGGGCCGCTGAAATCCGGGAAGTGGTCCCGCTGGCGGCCTTGTCCATGCCCCCCAAGGCCCCGGAGTGGCTGGCGGGCCTCATGAATTATCGCGGCCACCTGGTCCCGGTCCTGGACCTCTGCCTCCTGGCCCTGGGACAGCCCTGCGTCCGGCACATGAGCACCCGGGTCATCCTGGCGGACTACCGGCAGGAGGACAAACCCAAGGCCGCTCCTCACCTCCTTGGTCTTTTGGCCGAGCGGGTCACGGAAACCGTCCGGCTGTCCCCCTCGGACTTCGACGACACCGGGCTGGACAACCCCGAGGCCCGTTGGCTCGGGCCTGTGGCCCACGACGCCCAGGGGCTGGTCCACATCGTGGAGCCCGCCCATCTTCTGCCGCCCGAAGTCAGGGCCCTCCTTTTCACCCGGGACAATGCCGATGATTGAGGACATGGACCCCATCCTGGCCCTGCTCAACGCCACCCTGGGGCTGGACCCGCACTCCATCGGCCTGCCCCTGCTGAAACGGATGGTGGCCGAACGCGTACGGGCCAGAGACTGCCGCTCAACCCAGGAGTATCAGCCCATCCTGCGCGGTGAACCCGATGAGCTTGCGGCCCTGGTCGAACTGGTGGTCGTGCCGGAAACCTGGTTTTTCCGGGACATGGACGCCTTTGTCCCGCTCCAGCAGCGGGTCCGGGAATCCCCGGGCAAACGTCCCTTCCGGGTCCTGTCCGCACCCTGCTCCTCGGGCGAGGAGCCCTGCTCCATCGCCCTGGCCCTGCTCCAGGCCGGGCTTGTCCCTGAGGACATCCGCATCACGGCCGTGGACATCAGCGCCCTGGCCCTGGCCCGGGCTCAGCGGGCCGTGTACGGCCCGGCCTCCTTCCGGCAGGGCCTGCCCGCGCCCTTTCAGGACTATTTCCTCCCGGTCCCGGACGGGCTGACCCCGGACCAGCGGGTCAGGGAGACCATCACCTTCGGCCTCGCCAATCTGGTCCAGGACGAATTCTGGAAGGACCTGACCGGATTCGAGGCCATATTTTGCCGAAATTTGCTCATTTATCTGGACCAAGCGCACAAAACGGCCCTGCTGAAGCAAATGGCCCATGCTCTTTGGCCCGATGGGCTGCTCTTCGTAAGCTCGGCCGAGGCCATGCCCCTGCTTCTGGAACAATTTGAGCCCGTGGGACGGGCCGGAGCCCTGGCCTATACCCCCCGTTCGCCATCGGATCGGGCCGCCGCGCCTGGAACACCCCTGGCCCGGCCAGCCCCAAAGGCCCGCCGCACGCCGCCCCACGCCCCGGCCCAGGCCGACCATGAATCTCTCGCGACGAGCGGGAAGCCCGAGGCCCGGCCGGTGCCCCTGGATCTGCTGGCCGAGGCCCGTAAGTGGGCGGACCAGGGCAGGTTGCAGGAGGCCGCCGAACAGTGCAGCCTGCTTCTGGCCCGGCACGCCCCCAGCGCGGACCTGTATCTGCTGCTGGGCGAGATACACCAGGCCATGGACCAGACCGCCCTGGCCGAGGAATGCTTTCGCAAGGCCCTGTACCTGGACCCGAACCAGGGAGAGGCCCTGGCCCACATGGCCCTGCTGGCCGAGAGCCGCCAGGACCCGGCCAAGGCCCGGCGTCTGCGCCAGCGTCTTGAACGGACCAAAGGCGGCACAAACGGGCAGGCCCGGACATGATCCAGAACAGCACCACACCCTGCTGGAGACGCATCGGCCACGAAGGGGACAAGTCCTGCCCCAATCTGGCCGACTTCATCCACTGCCGCACCTGTCCGGTGTTCACCGAGGCGGGCCTGCGGCTTTTTGACCGCGATCCTCCCGAAGGCTACCAGGAGGAATGGACCCAGACCCTGGCCCAGGAAGGCCGCCAGTCCCTGGAAGGGACCCAGTGCGCCGCGGTCTTCCGCATGGGAGCGGAGCATCTGGGGCTGCCCCCCCGCTGCATCCGGGGCGTGTTCTCGCCCAGACCCGTCCGGCCCGTGCCCCACAGGAATGCAGCCATCTTTCAGGGCATGACCGTGCTCCAGGGCGAGGTGGTCCCCTGCATCTCGGTACGCGCCCTGCTCGGAGTCACGGACCTGCCCGAAACCGGGCCGAGGCAGGGGTTCCCCCGCTTCATCCTGGTGGAGCCCGACAGGGTCCAGGCCTCGGATCGCCTGCCCGAGCCATACGCCTTTGCCGTGGACGAGGCCCTGGGCCTTTCCCGCTTCCTGCCCTCGGCCGTTCAGCCCGCGCCCGCGACCGTCCTGCGCTCCCCGGCCACCTATACCCGGGGCATCGTGCTCCTGGGCCAGGAGCGGGTCAGCCTGCTGGACGAGGATCTGTTCTTTACGGCCCTGCGCCGGGCCATGAGCTGAACCAGGAGCGCAAATGCCTGAAGACCTGTTCATGCTCGACCTCTTCCGCACCGAGGCCCGGACCCACGCCGAGGCCTTGAGCCTGGGCCTGGTGGCCCTGGAGTCGGCCGAGGACATGGCCTCCCTGCCTCCGGAGCGCATCGAGCCGCTCATGCGCGCGGCCCATTCCATCAAGGGCGCGGCCCGCATCGTGGGCCTGGACCGGGTGGTGACCCTGGCCCACGAGATGGAAGATATGCTGGTGGCCGCCCAGAAGGGCCGACTGGCCCTGACCCCGGGCCGGGTGGATGTCCTGCTCACGGCCGTGGACATCTTCTCCCGCCTGGCTGAGAGCGAGGCCGCTGGCATTCCGAGCCGCCTGGCCGAGCTTGAGCCGGAAATAGCCGCCCTGCTGACCCGCCTGGCCGACCCGCGGGAATTGGCCGCGCCTCCATCTCCGGCCGCTCCCGCGTCCTCGGCCCAACCTGCGCCTGGGGAACCTGCCCCAAAGACCGAGGCTCCGGCCCAGGCAACCAGGGAAGTCCAGCCAGCGGTCCCGACCGAGACGCAAAAACCCGTTTCTCCTGCCGATCCGGCCCAGACCCCGGCCTCGGGACCAGCACCCCAGGACGGCATGGTGCGCGTGTCCACCCGGAATCTGGACCGGATCATGGCCTTTGCCGGGGAATATCTCATCGAATCCGCCCGCCTGGCGAATTTTTCCCGCAGCCTCTCGGGCTTGAAGGACTCCCATCGGGCCTTGGCCTTGGCCCTGGAACGGCTGGATGAGGGCAGCACCCCTTGCGACGGGCCGGTTGCCCCCCAAAAGGGACAGACCTCCATCACTGCCGGGGCCAAGGAAGCCTCGGCGCGGTGCACGGCCATCCTGGCGGAACTCATGGTTGATTTCGAATCCTATTCGCGCCGGGCGGACAATTTGGTGGACCGTCTGTATAACGAAGTGGTGCAAAGCCGGATGCGCCCGTTTTCCGAGGGGTGCGCGGCCTTTCCGCGCACGGTGCGCGACCTGGCCCGGAGTCTGGGCAAAAAGATCAGGCTGGACCTTACGGGCCAGGACACCCGGGTGGACCGGGACATCCTGGAGAAGCTGGAAGCCCCCTTGAACCACATCCTGCGCAACGCCGTGGACCACGGCCTGGAATCCCCGGCCGAGCGTCTGGCGGCCGGAAAGCCCGAGACCGGGACCATCAAACTGAGCGCCCGCCACCGGGCTGGTCTGCTGACCATCACCGCTGCCGACGACGGCCAGGGTGTGGACCTGACCCGCATCCGGGCCAAGGTGGCCGAGCGAGGCCTGGCCGGTTCGGAGATGGCCGAGCGCATGCAGCCTGCCGAGCTCATGGAATTTCTCTTTCTTCCGGGCTTTTCCACCGCCCTGGCCCTGACCGAGATTTCTGGCCGGGGTGTGGGCCTGGACGTGGTCCACTCCACCATCCAGGCCGTGGGCGGCACGGTTCGCATCGAATCCGAACCAGGCCAAGGCACTACCTTTGTCCTCCAACTTCCGATCACCCTGTCCGTGCTGCGCACCCTGCTGGTGGAGGTGGCCGGGCATCCCTACGCCGTTCCCTTAAGCCGCATCGACCGCATCGACGCGGTCCCCATCCAGGACATTCTCATAGTCGAGGACCGCCAATACCTTCCCTATGAGGGACAGAACATCGGCCTGGTCAGCGCGGCCCAGATTCTGGACTTTCCGGTTCGCCCCTTAAGCGAGACCTTAAGCATCATGGTCATCTCCGACCGCCTGTCCCGGCACGCCCTGGCCGTGGACCGTTTCCTGGGCGAAGAGGACCTGGTGGTCCGGCCCTTGGACCCGCGTCTGGGAAAGGTCCCGGACGTTCAGGCTGTGGCCCGGCTGGTGGACGGGTCCCCGGTCTTCATCCTGGATGTGGACGACCTGGTCCGCTCGGTGGACAATCTCCTCCAGGGCGGCCGGTTGAAGAAGCTGGAGGAGGCCAAGGCCAGCCGGGACCGCGCGCCCAAACGCATCCTGGTGGTGGACGACTCCCTCACGGTGCGGGAAGTTGAACGCAAGCTCCTGGAAACCCAGGGATATTCCGTGGACACGGCCGTGGACGGCATGGACGGGCTCAACGCCGCCCTGGCCGCCACCTACGACCTGATCATCACGGACGTGGACATGCCTCGCTTAAACGGCGTGGAACTGATCCGGCGCATCCGGGGCGATACGGCCCTGGCCTCCCTGCCCGTGCTCATCGTGTCCTACAAGGACCGGGAGGAGGACCGTCTGCTGGGCCTTGAGGCCGGGGCCGACGCCTATCTGACCAAGTCCAGCTTCGACGACCGGACCCTGCTCACGGCCGTGGCCGACTTGATCGGCCCGGCCCTGGACCGGGAGGAAGGGCCATGAGGGTGGCCATTGTCAACGACCTGCCCATTGCCATGGAGATCCTCAAGCGGACCCTGGCCCTGGCCCCGGAGCATGTGGTGGCCTGGGTCGCGGTGGACGGACGCCAGGCCCTGACCCTCTGCCGCACCGACACCCCTGATGTCATCCTCATGGACCTGATCATGCCGGTGCTGGACGGGGTGGAGAGCACTCGGCTGATCATGCGCGAGTGCCCCTGCGCCGTATTGGTGGTCACGGCCACGGTGGAAGGCAACGCGGCCCTGGTTTTCGAGGCCATGGGCCACGGAGCCCTGGACGCGGTGTGCACCCCGACCCTGGCTGACGACGGGTCCATTGCCGGGGCCAGCGAGCTTCTGGCCAAGTTGGACCTCCTGTCCAAACTCCTGGGCAAACGGGGCGCGGAGCCAGCCCCCCTGCCGACCCAGACCATGTCCCCGGTATCGCGGCCTGCTCCGGCCCTGGTCGCCCTGGGCTGCTCCACGGGTGGCCCCATGGCCTTGGGCGAGATCCTGGGCGGCCTGCCCGAGGATTTTCCCGCGCCCCTGGTCGTGGTCCAGCATGTGGACTCCCGTTTCGTGCAAGGACTGGCCGAGTGGCTGGGCGGCCACACCCGGCTCACGGTGCGCCTGGCCCAGTCTGGCGACCAGCCCCGGGCCGGGGAGGTCCTTCTGGCCGGAGGGGACCAGCATTTGATCATGGAGAAGGATTTGACCCTGGGCTACAGTTCTCACCCCCTGGACACCCCCTACCGCCCTTCGGTGGACGTGTTTCTTTCCTCCCTGGCCCACAGCGGCTATCCCAGGTCCGTGGCCGCGATCCTGACCGGCATGGGCCGGGACGGGGCTCGGGGCCTCTTGGAGCTTCGGCGCAAGGGCTGGCGTACCCTGGCCCAGGACGAAGGCACCTGCGTGGTCTACGGCATGCCCAAGGCGGCCGTGGAACTCGATGCGGTGGACGAAATTCTGGGACTGGACAGCATCGCCCCGGCCCTGGTCCGCCATTTCCACCAACAACGGCTGGCCCGGCTCTAGCGCCGCGTTCCACAAAGAAGCACATCAGCCCACGCTGTACAGGAGCACCATGACTCAAGCTCAACCCGATCCCGCGTTAAACGCCCTTCCCGCGCATAGCGTGCGGGTCCTCCTGGTGGACGACCAGCCCATCGTGGCCGAGGCCGTGCGCCGCATGCTGGCCCCGGAGACGGACATCGTCTTCACCTTTGTCACTGACCCGGCCCAGGCCATCCCGGCGGCCCTTGAGTTCAAGCCCACGGTGATCCTCCTGGACCTGGTCATGCCGGACATCGACGGCCTGACCCTGGTCCGCTTCATGCGCGCCGACCCCCGCCTGCGGGACATCCCCCTCATCGTGCTCTCCACCAAGGAGGAGCCCGCGACCAAGGCCGAGGCCTTTGCCATGGGGGCCAATGACTACCTGGTCAAACTGCCGGATCGGGTGGAGGTGGTGGCCCGGCTGCGCCATCATTCCCAGGGGTTCATCAATCTGCTGGAACGCAACGAGGCCTACCAGGCCTTGCAGCGGGAACTGACCAAGGCCGCTGAATACGTACGCTCGCTGCTTCCGGCCGAGATGGACGAGGCCTTTCTGAAAACGACCTGGCGCTTCATCCCCTCCTCCTCCCTGGGCGGGGACTCCTTCGGATACCACTGGCTGGATCAGGACCGGTTGATCATCTACCTGCTGGATGTGTGCGACCATGGAGTGGGTTCGGCCCTGCTCTCGGCCACCGTGGCCAATGTCCTGACCACCGAAAGTCTGCCGGGCGTGGATTTCACCCGGCCGGAAGCGGTCCTGGCCGCCCTGAACAGCACCTTTCAGATGGAAAAGTATAACGATCTCTATTTCACTATGTGGTACGGAATGTATGACAAATCAGCGGCGACCCTGACCTTTGCCACGGCCGGGCATCCTCCGGCCCTGCTGCTCACCTCATCTGGAGGAAAGCCATCCAAGGTGGAGGAACTGCGCACCCAGGGGTTGTTCGTGGGCGGCATGCCGGACATGGTTTACGAGAGCCGCACCGTGCCTATCACTGCCCCGTCCCGGCTTCTGGTTTTCAGCGACGGGGTGTACGAACTGAAAAAGAAAGAGGACGGGCTCATGTGGACCTTCGAGGAATTCGTGGAATTCATGGCCCGACCCGTTTCCCCGGGGACCTCAACCATCGACGGGCTCATTGAAAAGGCCCGAAGCCTTCAGGGGAATGACGCCTTTATGGATGATTTTTCCATGGTGGAGTTCGACTTCAGGGCATGAGGGCGTGAGCATGAACACCAAGACCACCATTCTGCTTTCCGCTGCCGCGCTCCTGGCGGCCTTTTTCACTGTGGCCGCGTTCAGTGCGGCGGACTCGGCCCGCCAAGCCCTGTTCGAGGAAGGCCGGGGCAAGGCCCGGCTCCTGCTGGCCACCATGCACGCCGTGCGCAGCCAGGCCCGGGAGGTGGTCCGCCCCAAGGCCACCACCCTGGTTGGCCCGGACGCCTTCATGCCCGAACTCCAGTCCTCCTCCCATCTGGCCAATGCGGTCTCGGCCCGGCTGAGCGGTGAGGACCGGGGCCAGACCACCTTCCGCACGGCCTCCCTCAAGCCGCGCAATCCCAGGAACCTGGCCACCGAGGCCGAGGCCGAGATCATCGCCCTCCTCGACACCCTGGACAAGGGGGCGGGGGAGAACCCGGTGTGGGAGGGGGTGCGCCGCATCGACCAGGCCGAATACCTGGTCATGGCCATTGGCGAGGTGAACAAGCCCGCCTGTCTTCAATGCCACGGTCGACCGGAAAACGCGCCCAGGGCCCTGCGCGACCAGTACCCTGCGGACAAGGACCGGGGCTTCGGACGGCTCCAGGAGCGGGTGGAGAGCGCGGAGATCGTCACCCTGCCCCTGGCCCCTCTGGCGGACAAGGCTCGTCACGTGGCCCTTTTGGTGGCCGGTACCGGGGCGGCCGCCTTTCTGATCTGCTTAAGCGGCCTGTGGGTGGCCTTGAACCGGGTCTTTCGGCCCATGGCCCGGGTCACGGGCCTGGCCCGGCTGGTGGCCCAGGGGCAGGTGGACAAGGTGGCCCGCCTGGCCCAGGACGATCCGGCCCAGGCCCAGGGCGGCCTGGCACAGGGCGGGAAGCCCGGCCTGGAGGTCAGGGATCTTCTGCTGGCCTTTGGAGACATGACCCGGCATCTGACCACCCTGCTCACGGACATGCGCGAGGCCGGGCTGCGCATCGCGGCCAGCGCCGGACAGATAACGGCCCAGGCCCAGAGCCTGGAGTCCTCGGTGGGTCTTCAGGCCTCTTCGGCCAATGAAGTGACCGCCACCTCCCGCCAGATATCCAAGACCGCCCACGAACTGGCCGAGACCATGGCCCAGGTGGGCGGCACCGTGGGCGAAGCGGCCTCCATGGCCGAGGACGTGCGCCAGGGCGTGAGCGAGCGGGAGCAGAACCTGCGCGGGCTCATCACCACCACGGCCCTTATCTCCAAACGGCTTTCGGTCATCAATGACAAGGCCACGAACATCAACTCCATCCTGACCACCATCGCCAAGATCGCGGATCAGACGAATTTGTTGTCCTTGAACGCAGCCATCGAGGCCGAGAAGGCCGGGGATTTCGGCAAGGGCTTTGCGGTGGTGGCCCGGGAGATCCGCCGCCTGGCCGATCAAACCGCCCTGGCGGCCGAGGACATCGAGGGCATGGTCCAGGAGATGCACTCGGCTGTGACCCAGGGAGTCATGGAGATGGACAAGTACCAGGAAGGGGTGCGGGGCAGCGTGGAGGTGGTGGTGGGCATCGGCCACCGCCTGGAGGAGATCATGGCCAAGGTGGGCGGGCTGGGGCCGCAGTTTACGACCGTATCCGGAGGCATGGACGCCCAGGCCTTGAGCGCGGATCAGATCAGCCAGGCCATGGCCTCCCTGGCCCAGACGGTCATGAGCACCAATGAGAGTGTGCGGGCGTTTAAGGCCATCACCGAACGCCTGGGACAGGCCGCTGAAACCCTGCAACAGGAGGTCGGCCGTTTCGGGCCGCTAGCCTGAGCCCCTCGCTGGCATCCTCACCCAAACGTCACCCGCCCGGCATTGACCTGACGCCCACCTGACGCTCGCGCCGGATATGGTCGGGCCTCACCAAGCAAGGAGGTGACGTATGGTCTGGATATTGGGAAAAACCGGCAGCGTGGACATCAAGGGCTTGAAGGACCGGATCAAGACGGGCACCAATCGCGAGACGCGCCGCATGGGGCAGGTGGTGGCCCTGGCCGTGCTGGCTCACGGCTTGGTGAACCTGCTCCTGATCCACACGCTTTAGCATCACGCTCACGAATTGACAGTGTCTTTCATGAGTGCGCAAGAATAAGAAATAATTATTCTTATTCTTCTCTTTTGGGTCATCAGCCTTCTGGGGTAGAACCCGAGCGTACGCCTGGCCGGGCTGAGGCGGCCGGGCGCGGACAGCCCCGGGTCCCACTCTCGCCCCATACTCCCCGCGACCCAGGGCAGCCGAGGCTAATCAGCCTGGATATTCAGGGACTTGAGCTTGCGGTGCAGGGCGCTTCGGTCCATGCCCACGGCCTCGGCCAAACGGCTCACATTGCCCCCGCAGTCCTTGAGCTTGGCCTCCAGGAAACGGGCCTCGAACCTGGCCCGGGCCTGCTTCAAATCCGAGGACTCGCTGTCCAGGGCGTCCTGAATGGCTGCTTCCTCGGCCTCTTCCCCAGGCGCGCCCAAAAGTCCGGCAGTGATCTCCGGGGGCAAATCCTCGGGCTCCAGGGTCTTTCCAGCGTGCATGATGATCATGCGCTCCACGAAATTCTTCAGTTCCCGCACGTTTCCCGGCCAAGGATGGACGTTCAAGGCCTTCAAGGCCTCGGGGGTGAAGACCACGGGCCTAAACCCATGCTGCCGGGCGAACCCGGCGTTGAACTCGTCGATAAGCAAGGGGATGTCGCTGGCCCGCTCCCGAAGCGGCGGCACCTCCAGAGGGAAGACCTTGAGCCGGTAGTAGAGGTCTTCCCGGAAGGTCCCGGCCTTGATCTCGGTCGGTAGGTCCTTGTTGGTGGCCGCGATGACCCGGACATCCACGGTGATGGTCTTGCGGCCGCCCACCCGCTCAAACCGCTGTTCCTGGATGATGCGCAAAATCTTGGCCTGGGTCTTCAGGCTCATGTCCCCGATCTCGTCCAGGAACAGGGTCCCGTTGTCGGCCAGTTCGAATTTCCCGGCCTGGGCTCGGTCTGCGCCGGTGAAGGCCCCTTTTTCGTGCCCGAACAGTTCGGATTCGATGAGCTCCTCAGGGATGGCCGCGCAATTCACCTCCACCAGGGGCTTGTCGCTGCGCCTGCTTTCCCGGTGTATGGACCGGGCCACGATCTCCTTGCCGGTTCCGTTTTCCCCGGTGATGAGCACCCAGGCGTCCGTGGGGGCCACCTGGGTGATGGTCTCCCGCAGGGCCGCGATGCTTAAGGATTCGCCGGTCAGACCGATGACCGGGGCCAGACCGATACGCGTTCGCAGGGCCTCGTTCTCCCGTCGGAGCATGGCCATTTCCAGGGCCTTGTTGGCGCAGATGATGACCTTTTCCAAAGACAGGGGCTTCTCGATGAAGTCAAAGGCCCCTTTCTTGATGGCCTGCACAGCGGTCTCGATGTTGCCATGCCCGGAGATCATGATCACGGGTGTGTCCAGCCCCAACTGGCGAATTCGTTCCAGGACGGTCAGGCCGTCCAGACCCGGGAGCCAGATATCCAGGAAGATGAGCTCGGGCTGCTCGCTGTCCAGCAGGGTGAAGGCCGCCTCGCCGCTGGCCGCCTCGCAAACCTGGTGCCCTTCGTCCTCCAGAATCCCGCGCAAGGAAGAGCGGATGGGTTTCTCGTCGTCAACAATGAGGATGCGGCAGGGCATGGATCACCTGGCCAGGATGTCTTCGAGAGCAGCCCGCAGGCCGGAGAACTCGTATTTGTAGCCCGAGGCGATGAGCCGGGACGGATCCACGAACTGGCCCGAAAGAAGAAGCTGGTCGGCCATCTCGCCCAGAAGCAGCCGGGCCAGGGGGGCCGGGATGCGCAGCTTGCAGGGCCGCTTCAGCACCGAGGCCAGGGTCTGGCAGAATGCTTCATGGGTCACGGGGTTCAAGGAGGTCAAATTGTAGGGTCCGCTGGCTTCTTTGAGTTCCATGAGATGTTTGATGGCCCCAACCTCGTCGCGCAGGTGCATCCAGGACACGCCCTGCTGCCCGCTGCCGAACACCGCGCCCAGGAACATTTTGAAGGAGGGCAGCATCTGGGCCAAGGCCCCGCCCTGGCCCAGGACCATGCCGGTACGGATGACCACCCGGCGGACCCCTTCCTTTTCCACTGGGGCGGTGGAGCCTTCCCACTGGGCGGCCACCTCGGCCAGAAATCCCTGCCCGGCCGGGGCGTTCTCGTCCACCAAGGCCTCGGTGGAACCGTAGTATCCAACAGCCGAGGCCTGGATCACCACCTGCGGTTTCTCCTTGGCCCGTTCCACGGCCCGGGCCACGGCCCGCCCGGCCTCCAGACGGCTGTGCAGGATGGCCTGCTTTTTCCCCGTGTTCCAGCGCCCCTGGCCGATGTTGTCCCCGGCCAGGTTGATGATGGCCAAGGCCCCGCTGGCCACGTCCACCCAACTCTTGGCGCTTTTCCCGTCCCAGCCCAGACAGGCCACGCCGCGGCCAAAGAGCTTGCGGCTGCGGTCTGGGTGGCGGGTCAGGGCCAAGACTTCATAGCCGGTTTCGGCCAGGAGCCGACACAGGGGCCGACCGATGAACCCGGTCCCTCCGGTGACAATCACTCGCTTCATGGTGCAACCCGGGGTTTCAGGGGTTGATGTTCTTCCTGCATTACGCCATCGCGGGGCGGCATGCAATGGTGAAAAATTCAAGTATGCCAATGGGTCTTAAATCTCACCAGGAGTATCTAGCTTTTTTCTAGAATAAATACTATCGGAGAAAAACCCCTTCCGGGGGATCGGAAGCACCTGCGCCACCCTGCGCCAAACCGCACCCGGAATCGGGCCGAAGGATGGGCACACGCCCCATGACCACCACCTTTCCCCTTCCGGTCGGAAAACGACCCCTGCCCAGGCCGGGACTCCTCCTGGCGGTCCTTGTTCCCCTTCTGCTGCTGGTCTGCCTGGATGCGGGCCAAGCCGTGGCGGCCTCGGAACGAGAGGGATATAATCAGGCCCGCCAGCATTTCCAGGCCGTGGCTGAAAACCGCAAGAAAGCCGCCCTGCGCGTGCATTGGGAACGGGTCGAACAGGAATTCTCCGCCCTGTACAAGGCCAATCCCAAGGGACCCTACGCGGCCAAATCTCTTTTCTACCTCGGCCGCGTGCACGAAAGCCTGGGCAAGGCCAGCGGCATGAAGGCCGACCTGCTCAAGGCCGAAGAATACTACAGTAAATCAGTGAACGAATTCCCGGACCAGCGGGACATGGACGATATCCTCTATCGCCGAGGCCGCATCCGGCTCAAGCTGGACCTGCCCGAGCAGGCGGCAACGGACTTCCGCGCCCTGGTCAAGGCCCACAAGCACTCCAGCCTGGCTCCCAAGGCCCGGGAGGAGTTGCGCGGCATGGGAGCCAGCCTCCAGGAACCCCAGCCACAGACCGAGAGCCGGGGCAAGAAAGACAAGGGAGCCAAGTCCGGGACCGACACGTCTGCATCGCCCACTCCGCCCCAGTCAAAGGTCCCGGCCATGCTGGGCTCCATCAATTACGCCAGCGGCAAGGAATACACCCGGGTCACCCTGGCCCTGGACGGGGAGGTCACGTGCCGCGAGAAGTCCCTGCCCCAGGGGTCGAAACAGCCCAGACACCTGTCCCTCACCCTGCAGGGCGCGACCTTGAGCTCCAAGGTCCCTTCCAAGATCACCGTAGCCGATGGACATCTGAACAAGATCAGGTCCGGGCAGAACAGCCCGGACACGGTCCAGGTTCTCTTTGACTTGAAGGATCGCCAGGAATTCAAGGTCACCCGCCTGACCAACCCCTTCCGGGTGCTGGTGGACGTGTACGCGCCGGGCGCTGCCCCTGCGGAAGGAGTTGCGGAGGAGGCGGAGACCTCGCCGCCGCCCGCCACGGGCAAGGGCAAAAAGCCCCCCCGGTACGTGCCTCCCGAAGGCAGCCGGAAGATGGCCGCCGACCTGGTGGAGCAACTGGGTCTGACGGTGCGCCGCATCATGATCGATCCCGGACACGGGGGCAATGACCCGGGCGCCCAGGCCAATGGCCTGGTGGAAAAAGACCTGAACCTGAAATTCGCCAGAATCCTGGGCGGGCTCCTGGAGCGCAGGGGCTTGTCCGTGCACTACACCCGCACCTCGGACAAATACATTCCCTTGGAAGAGAGAACCTCGCAGGCCAACGCGAACAAGGCGGACATGTTCATATCCATCCACTGCAACGCCAACAAAAACCCGGGCATCAGCGGGATCGAGACCTACAGCTTGAACCTGGCCAGTTCCAAGCACGCCGTATCCGTGGCCGCCCGGGAAAACGCCCAGGAACCAAAAAACATCAGTGATCTTCAGGTGATTCTGACCGACCTCATGCTCAGCTCCAAACTCAAGGAGAGCCGGGACGCGGCCGGGAGCATCCAGGCCAAGGCCGTGTATACCGTGGGTCCCACCTTTCCCATTCTGGACCACGGGGTGCGCGAGGCCCCCTTCTACGTGCTCATGGGGGCCAAGATGCCGTCTGTGCTCGTGGAGTTGGGCTACCTGACCAACAGGGCCGAGGCCCGCCGCCTGGGCTCGGACAAGTACCTGAATCTCCTGGCCAAGGGCATTGTCACCGGCGTGCTGGCCTACAAAACCCAGATCGAACACGTGGCGACCCGGTAAACTTTATGGCCACCATCCTCATCATTGACGACGACGAGAGCCTGCGGGAGTTGCTGGCCGCCATCGTGGCCCGTCTGGGTCATCAGTCCCAGGAGGCGGCCACCTTTGCCCAGGGCTTGGCCATGGCCAAGGACGCGCCCTGCGACGTGGTCCTTTTGGACATGCTCCTGCCTGATGGGGACGGGCTCGACCTGTTGCCCCGATTTCTCGGCCTGCCCAACCCGCCCGAGGTGCTGGTCATCACCGGCCGGGGCGATGCGGCCAGCGCGGAAAAGGCCATCAAAAACGGGGCCTGGGACTATCTCCAAAAACCGGCCGGGATCAACGAGTATACCACCCACATCAAGCGGGTCCTGGACTATCGCGCCCAGAAAGCCGCCCAGACCAGCGCCCCTCCTTTCACCCGGGAAGGCATCATCGGCGAAGGCCCGAAAATCTCGGCCTGCATGGAGATGGCCGCCCGGGCCGCGTCCAGCGACATGAACGTGCTCATCCAGGGTGAGACCGGCACGGGCAAGGAGCTCTTCGCCCGGGCCATGCATTTGAACAGCCCGCGAAAATCAGGCCCCTTTATCACCGTGGACTGCGCCTCCATCCCGGACACCTTGGTGGAAAGCGTGCTTTTCGGATATGAAAAGGGGGCCTTCACCAGCGCGGACAAGGCCCGGGTCGGGCTCATCAAGCAGGCGGACACCGGAACCCTGTTTCTGGACGAAGTGGGGGAATTGCCGCCGGAATTGCAGAAATCCTTTTTGCGGGTGCTTCAGGAGCGGTCCTTCCGGCCCTTGGGCGGGGGTGAAATCAAGAGCGATTTCCGTCTGCTGGCAGCCACCAACCGGGACCTGGAAGACCTGGCCGCCAAGGGGCGCTTCCGCCAGGACCTGCTCTACCGGCTGCGCAGCTTCACCCTGGAGCTGCCCCCCTTGCGCGAGCGCAACGAGGACATTCCGGCCCTGGCCCATTACGGCCTGGCCGTCTTGTCCCGGCGCTACGGCATCCCCCTGCGCGAAATATCCCCGGAATTCTATCGGGCCCTGCAATCCTACCAGTGGCCCGGAAACATCCGCGAGCTGTTCAACACCCTGGAGCAGACCCTCTTTGCCCACCGGGACGCCGAGGTCCTCTATCCCCACCACCTGCCCACCCACATCCGCATCGAGGCGGCCAAGGCCTCCATCCCGGGCCAAGGGCCGACTTCTGGTCCGTCGGGGTTGGGCGAGGCTGATTTTTCCCAGAGTTTCCCGACCTTAAGCCAGTTCCGGGAAGAGACGTTCACCCGGGCCGAAGAGGCCTATCTCCGAAAATTGGTGGCCTTTGCCGCCGGAGACATGAAAAAAGCCATGGCGATTTCCGGGCTTTCACCCTCCCGCCTCTACGCCCTGCTCCGCAAGCACGGCATCAAGAAACATTATTGATATCAGTGGATCAGGCGGACGGACGCCGCCGAGGTCCTGCGGCCGTCAGATAGGCCCGGGCCGCTGCCGGGTTGTCGGCCAAGGCCTCGCTCCAATGCAGATACAGGGGCCGCAGCACGGTCTGATGGATGGCCGATGCGCTGGCGCATCGGGCCGCGACCAGGCCCCGGGCGGTGAACCCGCCCACCCATTCCAGAAATCGTATCGCCCGATGCCGGGCCTTGTGCCCGGCCTGCACCCGGTCCAGGCCCGCGGCCCCCACCTGTTCCCGCAAGGCCGGGTCAGCCAGCAGACGAGCCACGTGTGCGCACAGGCCTTCCACGTCCCCGGGCTGGTACAGGAAAAGGTCCTGCCCGTCGGTGAACAGCTCGTCCTGGCCGTGGCCCACGGCCGGGGTCAGCAGACAGGCCCCGCAGCCCAGGGCCTCAAAGACCCGGAAATTCAAGTCCGCGGCCTCGGCGATGTTCAGGACCAGTTTGGCCCGATGAAAATAGTCCCGGTACGGTCCTTTCCGCACAACCAGCCCGGGCAGCCGCGAGGCCAAAATATCCAGAAAGGCCTTGCGGCCAGGGGTGGTCACCGGGTCCACGGTCCCGTTGAAGAGCAGATCGAATTCCTTGGGGCCAGGGCCAGGGCCGTCCTGGTCCGGGCTGTAGGGCGGAGACCAGAGGACCCGGGCCGGGTCGCTCCCTTGCCCCAGAAACCAGGGAATATGATCCCGCAGGCTGACCAGGCAGAGGTCAAAGGCCTGGGCGTACAAGGGGTGCCAGGAATGGATGTGGGAATCCACGCAATAGAAGGCCGTGAGGCAGGGAAAGGACTCGATGCCCGGGAGGAAGGGCGGAAGGCTTAAGTCACCCAGGACCAGGAGATCCGGGGCGGTCCCCAGGGCCTGGACGATCTCTTCCCAGGTCCAGAATTTCGGGAAACGGGCCGGAAGGGGCAGAAGCTCCACCCCCAGGTCCTTCAGGGCGGATGAAAAATAGGGGACGCCGATCCAGCAGATTTTCAAACCCCACCCCCCACAAAAGCGCATGCTTCCTGGGAGCTACGGCCCCGGAGCCTCTGCTGTCAAGGGCCTGCCGGGACGGGTCTCAAACCGGAGGCAAGGTCTTTAGCCCATCTTGCGGCGGAGCTTGGCCCGCAGCACGATGGCCACCAGGTTCATGCCCAGGACCAGGAAGATGAGCACCAACGAGGTGCCATACTGCAGGGGCCGGGTCAGTTCGATGTTGGTCCCGGCCGTGGCCAGCACGTAGATGTGATACGGGAGGGCCATGACATCGCTGAATATCGACTTGGGCATGACCGGGGTGAAGAACACTGCGGCTGTGAACATGATGGCTGCGGTCTCTCCGGCGGCCCGGCTCAAGGACAGGATGGCCCCGGTGAGCATGCCGGGCAGGGCGGCGGGCAGGACCACCTTGGAGATGGTCTGCCACTTGGTGGCCCCCAGGCCCAGGGAGGCCTCCCGATAGGTCTGGGGCACGGAGCGCAGGGCCTCCTCGGCCGTGCCGATGATGACCGGCAGGATCAAAAAGCCCAGGGTCAGGGAGCCGGACAGGATGCTCACGCCAAGCCCCATCCAGGTCACGAACAGGGCCAGGCCGAACAGGCCGAAAACCACGGAGGGCACCCCGGCCAGATTATTGACCCCCAGACGAATGATCCGCAGCATCTTCCCCGGCCGGGCGTACTCATGCAGGTAGATGGCCGCGCTCACCCCCAGGGGCATGGCCACGAACATGGCCCCCAGGCTGAGCAGAACCGTGCCCACGATGCAGGGCAGGATACCGCCCTTGGTCATGGAGTCCGTGGGCGGGGAAGAAATGAAGGTCCAGCTCAGGGCCGGGAATCCATACCACAGCAGAAAGCCCACGATGATGGCCAGGGCCAGGGCGTTGATGACCACGGCCCCGCGAAACATCCCGAAAAAAATGTGCTGCAACAGGGTGCGGCCCTTGATGAAGGAATGCGACGGAGTCGGTTTGCGTCCAGCGCTCACGGTCGGGGTACGGGCTTCCAGTTTATTGGTCATGGGCATTCCGGCGATGATGTTTTGTCCGGTATTCATGGCATGCTCCCAATCGGCCTACAAGGTCGCGGCCCCGACCTGCTTGTGCTTGTTGGAGATATAGTCCGCCGCCAGGTTGAAGAGGAAAGTCATCAGGAAGAGCACGATGGCTATGGCGAACAACGCGTAGTAATGTTGGCTGCGGAAGGGGGCCTCGGCCATCTCCGCTGCGATGGACGAAGGCATGGGCCGGATGGGGTCGAAGATCGAACCGGGCACCAAGGCCGCGCCTCCGGCCACCATGAGCACGACCATGGTTTCGCCGATGGCCCGGGACATGCCCAGGATCACGGCCGTGCTGATCCCGGAGAGCGAGGCCGGAATGACCACCTTGGCGATGGTCTCGAACTGGGTGGCCCCCAGGGCCAGAGAGGCCTCGCGCAATTCCCGGGGCACGGAATGGATGGCGTCCTCGGACACGCTGGTGATGGTCGGCACGGACATGAAGGCCAGCATGAGCGCGGCGTTGAACAGGTTGAGTCCCACGGGAATGTCCAGGACGTTCTGCAGGAAGGGCGCGACCACCACCATGCCGAAGAAGCCGATGACCACCGAGGGCAACGAGGCCAACAGTTCGACCATGGGCTTGATCACTTCCCGCACCCGGGGGGTGGCGATCTCGGCCAGATAGATGGCGGTCATGATGCCCAGGGGGATGGCGATGAGCGAGGACAGGGCGGTCACGGTCACGGACCCCATGAGCAGGGGGAAAATCCCGAAATCCGGGTTCTCGTCCGTGGGGTACCAGTCGGAGCCGAACAGGAAGTGCCCTGGGCTGATGAAACGGAACGTGGGCAGGCCTTCCATGAACAAGAAGAGCATGATGAGGGCCAGGACCACGACGGAAATGAAGGCGGTCCCGAAAAAGAAGGCCTTGATGACCCGTTCCTTGCCCTGCCGGTCCTTTGCGCTGGCCATATGATCCCCGGTTGAGTCAAACAGGAAACCCGCCCGAAGACGGGGAGTAAGGCGGGACGGCGCGAACCGCCCCGCCTGATTTCAAACGCGTGAAACTCGTTGCTACTTGACCGGAACGTAATCAGAAGCGGCGACCAACTTCTGGCCTTCGGGGCTCAGGAAGAAGGTGATGAACGCGCCCGGCTCGCCTTTGGGCTCACCATCGGTGTACAGATTCAGAGTCCGGGTAACCGGGTAGGACTTGTTCAGCACGTTGGCGACCGATCCCACCACGCCGGACACGGTCACGGGCTTCACTTCCTTGTTCTGGGCATAGGCCAGACCCACGTAGCCGACGGCGTACTTGTTCTTGGCCACGGTCTGGACCACCGCGCCGCTGGAGGCCTGCAGCAGGGCGCCGGCAAAAACCCGCTCGCCCTTGAGGACATGCTCACCCCAGAACTCATAGGTCCCGGAAGAGGAGTCGCGGGAAACCACCACGATCTTGCCCGCGTCGCCGCCCAGGTCCTTCCAGTCGGTGACCTTGCCGGTGTAGATGTCCTTGAGCTGGGCCGGGGTCAGGTCCTTGACCTTATTGGCCGGATTCACCACCGGCACGATGCAGTCAAAGGCGATGACCGTGAGTTTTGGGGTCACGCCATTTCCATTGGCCTGTTTGATTTCGCCTTCTTTGATCTCCCGGGACATCATGGCGATGTCCGTGCTCTTGTCGATAAGGGCCTTGGCCCCGTCGCCGGAACCGCTCGCGGAAATGGAGATGTTCACCCCGGGCTTGGCCTTCATGTAGGCTTCGGCCACCTTCTGCATGGCCGGCTGCACCGTGGTGGAGCCTTTGACCGTAATGGTGGTGTCGGCCTGGGCCGTGACCACGGACAGGGACATGAGCAGGACCGCAAGGGAGTAAATGATCTTCTTCATAATGCCTCCAGTGATTGGTTGGTTGGAGTGATTCTGGGCGCACTGGAAAGCTAAGCCTGCTTTGTTACCGTAATGTTACAGCCAGGAAAAGGTCCAGCGAATACTCTTTTCCTGGAAAACTAATAGGAATTCCCAGGAACGGCCACCAGGCCACGGGCCAGGGCCAGGACTCAGGATACCATACGTTGTTCTCCCGCGCCTGGGAGTGTGCCCACCATTCATTGAACGGTTCGCGGGACCACGCCCCGCGACTTGATCCTTGCCAAACCCGGGCGTTTGTGCTTTGGCCTGGGGCCATGCGCACCTTCATCTTTCTCCCCCCGGTGCACAAACCCGTGGGCGGGGTGGCCGTCCTGTTCCAGATCGCGGCCCATCTGCGCCAGGCGGGACAGGCGGCCTTTCTGGTGCCCCGGGAAAAGGGCGGCTGGGCGCCCCAGGCCTATGCCGGGATGATCCCGGAAATTCCCTGGGCCGAGCTGAACCTGACCCCGGAGGACATCTGGCTGGTCCCGGAAGGGTGGGTGAACGCTCTGGCCCCGGGTCTTGCGGCCAAATCGCGCTGCCTGCTCTACTGCCAGAACTGGGCCTACCTTTTTTCCTCCCTGCCCCCGGACCTGAACTTGGCCAGCCTGCCCCTGCGCTTTCTGGCCGTGTCCCAGCCCGTGGCCTGGTTCATCGAGCAGACCGTGCCCGGAATGCAGGGCCAGACCCCAGACATCCCGCGGCCTGACATCCTGCGGCCGGGCATTGATCTGGCCACCTTTTGCGCCCCGGCGGAAAAACCAAGCGACCGGCTGCGGGTGGCCTACATGCCCCGCAAGAACAAGGCCTTGGTCCAGCAGGTGCGGGCCATTTTCCAGTCCAGGAACCGCACCCTGACCCGGGAGGTGGAGTTCGCCGAGATTTCCGGCCTGGACGCCCCGGGCGTGGCCCGGGTCCTTCAGGACAGCCACGTGTTCCTGGCCTCGGGCTTTCCCGAGGGCTGCCCCCTGCCGCCTCTGGAGGCCCTGGCCTGCGGCTGCCTGCCGGTGGGATTTTCCGGATTCGGGGGCTGGGATTACATGCGCCAGGCCCGGGAGCACGAGGCTCGGTTCAGACCCTGGTGGCCCCTGCGGCCCGTGCACTGGGCCGGAAACGGTCTGTGGTCGGCCGATGCCGATGTGCTGGACGCGGCCCTGAATCTGGAAACCGCCCTGGAATGGTGGAAGACCCGGCCCGAAGAGCTGGCCCGGACCCTTGCGGCCGGGCAGCAGACTGCGGCCGCCTATGGCCTGGACCAGCAGCGCGCTCAGATCCTGGCCCTCTGGAAGCGGTTGACTCCCTGACCAACAGCCATACTTCATTTGAGATAAAAGGAGATCGGGGGGCCGCTGTTCAAGTGGCCCCCCGCGCACGTCTGTATGGGCAAAAAAAAGAAGACCGAGCGCCCGTCCCCGGAAAGCCTGGCCCTGCCTCCTTGCGGGGTGGATTCCCACGCCCACTTGGACCTGGAGCATTTCACCGAAGGCGTCGGTCCTGTGCTGGACCGGGCCAGGGCCTGCGGGGTGGTCCAGGTGGGCAACGTCTTTCTCGGGGTCGAGGCCTACCGGAAAAACGCCGCCCTGTTCGCCGACCGGCCCGAGGTGTTTTTCGTGCTGGGCGCCCATCCCAACGACTGCCAGGGATTCGGCCCGGCAGAGGCCCAGGCCATGCGCGAGGCCTTTGCCCGGGACGAGCGTCTGCGGGCCGTGGGCGAGATCGGCCTGGACTTCTACTGGGACGCCACGCCGCGCGAGACCCAGGCGGCCGCCTTCCGCGCCCAGTTGGCCCTGGCCCGGGAACTGGAGCGGCCCGTGGTCATCCACAGCCGCAACGCCACCGAAGAGACCCTGGCCCTGCTCCTGGACCAGGGGTTTTCCGGCTATCCCCTGCTCTGGCACTGTTTCGGAGGGGACGCCTCCCTGGCCGGACGCATCCTGGCCCAGGGCTGGAGCCTCTCGGTGCCCGGTCCAGTGACCTACGCGGCCAATGCGGAGATGCGCGACGCAGTCCAGGGCATCCCCCTGGACCGGCTGCTGCTGGAGACCGACTGCCCCTATCTGACCCCGGAACCGTATCGGGGCAAGCGCAATGAACCGGCCTACCTGGTTTTTACCGCCCAGGCCGTGGCCCAGGCCCGAGGGATCGACCTCGGTGAGGTTTGGGAAGCAGCGGCGACCAACGCCCGGCGATTTTTCGGACTCTTGGCCTGATCCGGCTTTTTTGCTACAGCACACCAACCAAGCCAAAGGAGCACCATGCCCATGCGCGCGTTTCTCGGGGTTCTGGCCCTTGTCCTCGGCCTGCTGGCAGGGGGCTGCGGCGGATCACCCCCGGCCAAGGACTACCCCCCGGCCAGTCCGGAAACCATCCTGGATCTGGCCGCCAAGTCCAAGGGCAAGGCCGTCCTGGTGAATTTCTGGGCCACTTGGTGCGGGCCATGCCGCATGGAATTTTCCGAACTCATCGGGTTGCGCGAGACCTTTTCCCCGGAGGAGCTGACCCTGGTCGGCGTGTCCGTGGATGACTCCGTGGACGAAGTCCGGGCCTTTTTCGGGTCAAAAACTCTCAACTACCCCATATACCACGCCCAGCGGGGGACCTCCGACGCCTTTGACATCCAGGGCGTACCCGGATTCGTTTTCTTTGCACCGGACGGGCAAATCGCATATAAGCACAGCGGCTTCCTGACCACGGCCCAACTCAACGCAGCGATCCGCAAGCTTTTGGAGACCAAGAAGTGACCATTATCCGCAAAGCCTTGATCCGGGACGTGAAGGCCATGCACGGCATCATCCTGCGCTGCTCCGCCAGCGACGACGGCATGGTCCTGCCCCGGGCCTTCAACCATCTCTACAGCCATCTGCGCGATTTCTACGTGGCCGTGTCCGAGGATGAGGAAGTCATGGGCTGCGTGGCCCTGCAAATCTGCTGGGAAGACCTGGCCGAAGTGCGCTCCCTGGTCGTGGCCAAGGAACACCGCAAGAAAGGCCTGGGCAAGCTTCTGGTGGAGGCCTGCTTGAGCGAGGCCCTCACCCTGGGGATATTCAAGGTGTTCGTCCTGACCAACCAGACCTCGTTTTTCCAGCACCTGGGTTTTGAGGAGGTGGGCAAGGACAGCCTGCCCCAAAAGGTCTGGGCCGACTGTCTGAACTGCCCGAAATTCCCAGACTGCGACGAAACCGCCATGGTCATGGATTTGTAGCCGTGCCCCCGCTTCTGCACAAAGTCATCAGCGCCGAGGACATCGCGGCTCGGGTACGGGAACTGGCCAAGGAAGTATCCGAACACTACGGGTCCGAGCCCGTGGTGCTCATCTGCGTGCTCAAAGGGGCCTACCTGTTCTTCGCTGATCTCATGCGCCAGTTGACCATTGAGGCCTTCATCGATTTCCTGCGCCTGTCCACCTATCAGGAGGGCTGCGCCCCATCGGGCTCCTTGACCTTCACGGACATAGAGACACCCATTGCCGACCGCCATGTCCTCATCGTGGAGGACATCGTGGATACCGGATGCTCCCTGGCCTTTCTCAAGGAAACCCTTGGCCAGCGGGGCCCTCGCAGTTTGAAAGTTTGCGCGCTTATTGATAAGAGGGAAAGAAGGGCCGTGGACATCACGGTGGACTTCGCCGGATTTGAACTGTCCAAGGGCTTTCTGGTCGGCTACGGCATGGATCACGCCGAACGCTACCGGGGCCTGGACGCTGTGTACGAACTGGTGCAGGGATAGATCTTTTTTGCCCAACAAAGAGAGCAGTCATGATCGTCCAATGCGGAAAATGCCAGACCAAATACAACCTGCCTGACGCAAAGATCCCCGAGGCTGGGGCCAAGGTCAAATGTTCCAAATGCGGGAACGTGTTCCTGGCCCAAAAACCCCGGCCCGAGTCCTTAAAGGACGACCTGCCCGACTCCCTGTCCTCCTCCCTGGACGATGAGCTGGCCGGTCTGGGCGGCAGTCCTTCGGGCTCAAGACCAGCCCCCTCCCAGAAGAGCGACGACGATTCCCTGGACGACCTTTTCTCCGACTCTCCGGCCACTTCACCGGCCCCTGGGCCGTCCCGGCCCAGCGCTGACGACATGGACTTCGGGGGCGAGGACCAACCGTCATCCCGCCAGGAAGACGACAATTTCCAGGCCCAGGGCGTTCCGACTGAAGGCTTCAACCTGGAGCAGCCCAAGCCTGAAAAAAAGAAATTCGAACTGAGCCGCAAGAACCTGGTCATCCTCCTGGCTGCTGGCCTCCTGCTGCTGGGCGGAGGCGGGGCCGGATACTTTTTCCTGTCCAAGCCCCAGGCCCCGAGCACCTCCACCAAGGACGCCATGGCCAACGCCACGGCCCAGCCCGCCCCAACCCCGACCGCTTTGGCCGCCCCGCCCCAGCCTCCGGCCCAGACCCAGGCCGAACGCACCAAGAGCATCTCCCTGAAAAACGTGCGCCAATATTACGTGACCAATGAAAAGGTCGGCCAGATTTTCGTGGTGGACGGCAAGGCCGGCAATGATTTCACCACCCCCAAGGAAATGATCCGGGTGGAGGCCTCCATCTATGACGCCCAGGGCAATGTCCTGGTGGCCAAAAAGCAGATCTGCGGCAACACCCTGTCCCATTTCCAACTCCAGGTGCAGACCCTGGACGAGATCGAGAAAGGGCTGAACGCCGAGGTGGGCATCCTGACCAACAACACCTTCATCAAGCCGGGCATGGACGTTCCCTTCATGCTCATCTTTGCCAATCCTCCGGAAAGTTTGAAGGAATTCGGCATCACCGTGATCGGGGCGGAAGACCCCGCGCCGGAACCCAGCGACAAGAAGTAGCGGGCATGCTGGACTTTCTGGCCGTGGTCCTGGTGCGGCCCAAGTACCCTGAGAACATCGGGGCCTCTGCCCGGGCCTTAATGAACATGGGCTGCCCGAATCTGGTCCTGGTGGCCCCCCGGGAGCTTGATCTTCAGCGCGCCCTGCCCATGGCCACGGTCCAGGCCCAACATGTGCTGGAGAGCGCCCGGGTGCACCCTGATCTGGCCTCGGCCCTGGCCGACTTCCAGTATGTCCTGGGGACCACGGCCCGCACCGGGGGCTGGCGCAAATCCATGCAGGCCCCGGAGCAGGCCGCCCGCGCGGTTCTGGCCAAGGCGGCCGAGGGAAGCCGCGTGGCCCTGGTCTTCGGCCCGGAAGACGCCGGGCTGACCAACGAAGAGACCGTGCTCTGCCACCAGTTGGTCACCATCCCCACCCACGCCCAGGGGACCTCGCTGAACCTGGCCCAGGCCGTGCTCATCCTGCTCTACGAATGCCGCAAGGCCGCCCTGGACTCCGCGCCCGCAGCCGAGGCCCCAGGGCCGAAAGCCTGCTCCCACGCCGAGCAGGAGGCCCTGATCGCCAACATCCACCAGACCCTGGCGGCCATCGACTTCCTGCCCCCGGACAACCACGACTATTGGATGATCCCCATCCGCCGCTTCCTGGCCCGCTTCACTCTGCGCCGAACGGAATTCGACATGCTCATGGGCGTCTGCCGCCAGGTGCACTGGGCCATCACCGGCCGGAAAAAGCCCTGACCCGTTGACGTGTCGAACTGTTGACCAGAGACCAAAGCTCAACTGGGGGGAGGGATGTGGCTTGGGAGGCAGTCTGCCTGCGAGCGGGAGACGTTCCGGGCCGGTCCCTTAGAGCGAGGAGAGGAGGCGTTCGGCTTCAGCCCGTTCCGGGAAATCCGCTTCGGACTTCAGGGCCTCGGCCAGAACCTCCCGGGCCTTGGCCCGATCCTCTTTCTTCAGATAGGCCTGGGCGGCGTGGAAATCCGCCGAGGGGAAATCCGGCTTGAGCACCTTGGCCAGTGCCAGGGAGAGCAGGGCCTCGGGAATCTGGCCCTGGGCCAGTTGGGCCACGCCCAGGGTGTCCCAGGCCTCGGGCAGGCCGGAGCGAACCGCGATTTTGCCCCATTCCATGGCCTTGCGCAGGTCCTCGGGCCCGCCGGTCCGGGTGGCCAGAAGCCAGGCCAGATTGTTGGCTGCCGGGGCAAAGGACGGATTCTTGGCCAGGATGGCCGCATAGGTGTCCTTGGCCCGGTCATACTGCTTGTCCTGCTCGGCCAGCACGGCCAGGGCAAAGGCCACGGGCAGGGAATCCGGCCGGGCCTTGAGCATCCCTTCGAATCTGGCCAGGGTGGCCTCCACCTGCCCGGACTCCACGGCCAGGGTCACCTGCTGAAGCATTGGCGCGGCCCAGTCCGGGGCCAACACCTGGGCCTTGGCCAGGTCCTCGGCCGCCTCGGCGTACAGCTTGCGGGCCGTCTCCACCCGGCCGAGCTGGGCGTAGAGGAACGGACTGTTGGGGGTCTCGTCCAAACGGCGGCGGATATAGGACAGGGCCTCGGATTGCCAGCGCCGAGCCAGGTGCGCGGCCAGCTTGCCTTCCATGGCCAGCACGGACTTGGGCGCCAGAGACAGGGCCTGGTCGAACAGGCCCGAGGCCTCGGGGTACTGCTTGCGCATGAGGGCCAGTTGCCCGAGCTTCAAATATCCCAGGGCATTGCGGGGAAAGCGGGCCACCAGGGTCTCGAACTCCTCCTGGGCCACCTTGGTGTCCCCCAGGAGCAGGGCCAGATCGCCGATCTTGGCCCCGATCAGGGGGTCGTCGGGTCGCAACTGGCGCAGGCGGCGCAGTTCCGCCAAGGCCTTGGGCAGGTCCCCGAAATCCAGGGCCACGTCCAGGAGCCCTTCCCAGGCTGGCCAGTAGGAAGAATCGATGGCGATGGCCCGGTCCAGGGCCGCCACAGCCCCGGCCCGGTCCCGCTTGGCCAGCCGGGCCTGGGCCAGGAGGCGGTGCAGGGCCGGATTCTCGGGCCGGGCCTGGACTGCGGCCTGGATGCGCGCGGCCGCTTCCTCGCCCTTGCCCTGGGCCAGGTACATCCGCCCCAGAAGAAGGTGCATGTCCGCATCGCCCGGGGAAGCCTCCAGCACCAGGGTGACCTCGCGCATGGCCTGCTGCATTTCTCCGGCAGCCAGGTGCATGGCCGCCAGGCGTCGATGCGCGGCCAGACCCTCGGGTTGGCCAAGCCCCTGGCGGAGCAGATCGTTCAACAGGGTCAGGGCCTCCTGGGACCGGCCGGTCAGGGCCGCCAGATCAGCCCAGGCGAACCGCAAGGGGATGGATTCAGGGCTTAAGCGAAGCCCTTCATTGATGATCATTTCCGCCCGGTCATAGTCCTTGAGGCTGACGTCCAGGCCAGCCAGGGCCAGCCGGTAACGATCGCTCTCGGGTTGTCCGGCCAGGATCTCCTCCAGCACCTCCCGGGCCTTGGCCAGGTTGCGTTCGCTCCGGTAATAATCCACCAGGGCAAAGCGATAATCCAGACGCTCGGGGTCCAAGGCCACCAGCCCGCGCAAGGCCATCTCGGGTTCCTCTCCCTGGTGCTCGGACAAGGCCAGCACGGTGAGGCGCTGGTTCAGCAGTTCATTCTTGGGCAGCCGTTTCAGCCCCTCGCCCAGAACCTCCCGGGCCTGCTCGTACTGGCCTTGGCGGGCATGGATTTCGCTCAGCAGACTGTAGGCCTCGGGACTGTTGGGAGCCTGCCCCAGAAGCGCCTGGATATCCTGGCGGGCCTGCTCGTAGAGACCTTTTTCAATGAGAATATACGCTTCCAACATCAAGGCGGCCATCTGACCCGGCTCCCGGGCCAGCACGACCCGGCAATGCTGTCTGGCTTCATCCAACCGCCCCTTGGCCACCAGCATTTCAGCCAGGCCCACCAGGGCTTCGGTATTTTCGGGCTGTCGGCTCAAGACAGCCCGGAACTGCTCCTCGGCAGCCGCGGCCTTGCCCTGCCGCCAGAGGGTCCGGGCCAGGGATATCCTGCACGGCAGACAGTCTGGCGCCCGGGCCACGGCGTTCTTCCATTCCAGTTCGGCATCGGTCCATTGTCCATTCTCCATGGCCGCCTTGGCCTTAAGAATGAAATCATCCGGGCCTTGAGCGCAGGACGCGACACACAGCAGGGCCGCGAACAGAGAGACCAGGAATCTGGTCAATACGAGGGCTTTCATGCGTCCACCATCGGTTCTGGGCAAAAATACCGCGCGCACGCTAGGGCTCCGGGATGAATCCGGGCAAGATGTCTTTCATCTCCCGGCAAAAGCTGTTCAACACTGTTTCCCCGGCCGCCACGCTCATCCCTGGCCGCAGGGGCAAGTCCAACCGGATCAGGGCGCCATCGGCCCGGCGCATGAGCAGGGTGTCCCAGGCCAGGGCCAGGCGATTGGTCCAATCCAGCACAAAGACCCGGCCCCGTCCGCGCGCCCAGGCATAGGTCAGGATTTTTTTGCCTTCGCGATCAAAAACTCTATACGCGACCGGAAAATCCCTCCCTTCGGACTCGCTTGGTGGGAGAAGCCCCTGGTCCAGAATCGTCCAGCCCTCTCCGGCCGGGGGGGTGACCCCACTCTGGAGATGGTACGCGGGCCGCTGCACCAGGCGGTAGGCGATGCGCAGTCCGATCCGGTCCTGCTTGTCCGCAGAGACGAACACCCGAAGCAAGGTGTCGTCGGCCGGCCAAACCACTCCCGGCTCCCGCGCCGAAGCCTCGGAATCCTGCTCCCATGTTCCCAGGGCAAGCGGAAAGGTTGCGAAGGTCTCCCGGGTGAACTGCCCCTTGACGCTCACGATGTGGGGAAAGGACAGGGCGCTTGCCGCCAGACAGATGGCCCCGACCAGGACATGCAGCACGCAGTCCCGGTTCAGGGGAGGGGTCAGCAGGCAGACCCGTCCCGGGCCTCCGAATCGTTCCAGATCTCCGGCCCCGGCCCGGCTGGACATCCGCAGGATCAGGGCCAGGCCGAGAATGGCCGCCAGCATCAGGCCGAAGACCGCACTCCCCGAAGCCTCATGATAAAAGGACTGGGCCGAGTGGATGGAGGCATGGCGGGCCAGATATCCCACGGCAGCCAGGCGCAACCCATTGGCCAGCACAGCCAGAAACGGAACAGCCGCCACCAGGATCAACCGTCGTCCCAGCCCCCGGGTCACCCATATCCCGAGCAGAAGGCTCACGATCATGCCCGGAAGCATGAACCGGAATCCGTCACATTCCAGAGCCACGTTCAGACGCATGAAGCCCAAATCCAGGAGTTCTCCGGCCTGGAACGCGGGCACCCCAACGGCGTGCAGCAGACGGGCGGCCAGTTCAGCCGAAAACATGGCGCTGGTCCGGCCGATCTCCAGCCGCAAGGGCAAGGGGGCAGGCAGGCAAAACAACAGGATCAGGAGGGGCAAGCCCTGGTTCCAGACCGACATGGCCCCGCATAAGAGCAAGACCAGGGTGACGATGGACAGCCACAGGGACCAGAAATTCAGGCTGTCCAGGCCACCTGCCCGGCCGAGCAGGCCCAGGCCCAGGGTCAGGCCGAGACAGATGTAGCCGCTCACAGGGGAGGGATCACAACCGCCGCCAGCGCATTTCCGCCAGCGTTCAAGACCCAGTCCAGCGGCCAGAAAAGGGAGAAACCACCCATAGGCGTAGTCTTCGGTCTTCCAGACCGAGACCAGACCGGTCAGGCTGGCCCAGTAGAACCAGAGCCAGGCCGCCGCCCAGAGAATAAAGGTCACAAGATGCTTCAACGCATAGTCCCGCTGGCTGCCAACACATCCGTGGCCCAGGAAAGGCCCCAGCCTCCTGGAAAGACCCTGGCCCGGCCCCACGAGGGAAAGGAATGGATTTCACTCAAGATGAAAAGACCCGGCACGGACTTGCGCGTGAAGGATGCCTCCCGCAGGAAGGGTCATATCCGGTGCCTTTCCATTTTTCCTGAATACACTTGAGGGGCCAAGATGGCAATATCCCCCCAAATTCCCTTGTGAAATACCCTGGCTGCCGCAGGAGGGCCAATCAGCGGGAATCCCGCGCCTTTCCCCCGGAGACCCAGCCTGAGGCGTCTCTTTTGCCTGCCCTGGCCACACGCGTCCCGTCTCACTTGGGCAGGGAGCGCATGGCCTTGATCAAGGCCCCCAGGTCCGGGCGGCTGTTGATGTCGTGCACGTCGAGATAGCGGATGATCCCCTGCTTATCGATGAGAAACAGGCTCCGTTCGGCCTCGCCGGTGGAGCGCAAGATCCCGTAGGCCTCGGCCGTGCGGCCATGCGGGTAAAAATCCGAGGCCACCGTGAACCACAACCCGCCCATCTGTTTGACCCAGGCGAACAGGGTGGGCACGTTGTCCACGCTTAAGCCGATGAGGGCCGTGTCCGTGGCCTCGAACATCTCGCGCACGATGTTGTAGCCCGGCCACTGCCCGGAACACACCGGGGTCCAGGCCGCCGGGACAAAGGACAACACCACGTTCTTCTTGCCCTTGAATTCGGCCAGGCTGACCGTGGTTCCCTGGATGGTCGGCAGGGTGAAGTCCGGGGCAGGGTCCCCGACCCGCACCTTGAGCACGCTGTCCACGGGCTTGAGCGTCCCGACCTGATAGATGCTCCCCTGGAACCGGGCATCCTCCTGGGCCAGGGCCTGGACAGACACGCACAGGGTCAACCCCAAAAGAGCGGTTGCCCACAGACGCCGGGTATTCATGGCTTGGCCTCCTTGCCCGTCTTGGTCACGGAAATCACCCGGTCCAGAAACCGCCGGGCTGTCGGCAGCCGTCCCAGGTAGGTGTCCGTGACCCTGAAACCCGCATGCCCAGGATCAGCCACCAGCACGTAGAAGAACGGGGTCCCGACCTGTCCCATGAGCTTGTGGGCCACGAAATCCGGGTCCTCGAAAAGGGGGAACTCCACCTCGTATTTTTCCGCGAAGACCTTGACCTCGAACTCGGAATTGCCCGCTCCCAAGCCGATCAACTTCATGTTCTTGTCCAGCTTGCGGCTTTTGAGCAGGGCATGGAGCTCGTTGGCCACCGGGGCTTCGTTCTGGCAGTGGGGGCAGTACATGCTGAAGACCTCCACGATCACGACCTTGGCCTTGATCTGGTCCAGGGAATACGGCCCGGCCCCGGGCAGGCCGAGATACGCGCGCCCGGACTTGGTCAGATTCCCATGCAGGGCAAAGGAGGGGAAGGGCATGCCCACGGCCAGGGGTCTGGCTTCGGGATTTTCCGAGGCTTCCAGTCCCAGGCATATTCCGGACTGGGCGCCCACCAGAAACAGGGTCAACAGAAAGGTCACGATGCGCATGGGGCCTCCTGGACGTCCTTCGCCCATGAATTTTCCGGCGCTCAACCGCCAGTCTTCTTGGGCAGAGAGATTCCGTATCGTTTGATCTTGTAATGAATGGTCCGGCGGCTGATCCCAAGCAGGTCCGCCGCCGCTGTCTGCACCCAGCCAGTCTCCTTCAAGGCCCGGACAATGGCCTGGTGCTCACTGTCCTCCAGGGACAGGGAGTCTATGGGGGCCGGGGTCCCAACTCCCCCGTCCGCCTCCAGTTGCAGGTCCTCGGGCCGGAGCACCCCGGCCCGGCAGAGCACCACCCCGGCCTCCAGGGCGTTTTTGAGTTCCCGGACATTGCCTGGCCAGGCGTAGGTCTCAATGAGCCTGGCCACCTCGGGCGAAAGGCTCGGCACCGGCTTTTTCTGGGCCGCGCAAAAGGCGGTGATGAACCGCTCGGCCAGAAGGGGGATGTCCTCCCGCCGCTCCCGCAAGGGAGGAACGCTCAAGGTCACCACCTTGAGCCGAAAGTACAGGTCTTCTCGAAATTGTCCATCCCTGACCAGGGCGGAGAGATCGGCATTGGTGGCCGCGATGACCCGGCAGGACACGGAGATGGGCTTGGTATCGCCTACCCGCCGGATGGTCCGCTCCTGGAGGAAACGCAGGAGCCGGGTCTGCATCTCCGGGGAGATGTTTCCGATCTCGTCCAGGAACAGGGTCCCGCCGTGGGCCTCCTCGATGAGCCCCTTCTTGTCCCGCAGGGCGTGGGTGAAGGAGCCCTTGACGTGGCCGAAGAGTTCGCTCTCCAGCAGGGTGGCCGGGGTGGAGCCGCAGTCCACCACCACGAATGGGGCCTTGGCCCTGGGGCTCTGGTCGTGCAGAAGGCGGGCGATCATCTCCTTGCCGGTCCCGGACTCGCCCAGGATGAGCACATTCACCTCGCTGGGGGCCACCCGGGCCAGCAGGTCGTAAAAATCGCGCATGTTCTGGCTCTGGCCGCCCCACAGAACCGTGCTAAAATTCTGACCCTGACCCTTGGGCGCGTCCTCTTCCCGGGCTGGACCAAGCAGGGTCGCAACTTTTTCCAGAAGGGCCTTGCCGTCAAAGGGTTTGACCAGATAGTCGGCGGCCCCATCCTGAATGGCGGCCACGGCGTCCGGGATGGCCCCGTAGGCCGTGAGCAGGATGGTGGGCACCCCGGGCCAGTGCGCGGCCATTTCCTGGAGCAGACCCTTGCCGCCCATGCCCGGCATCTTGACATCGGAGATGACCAGGTCCACCGGGTGCGCCCGCAGCAGGTCCAGGGCCTTTTCCGCGCTTCGGGCCTTGAGCGGGGTGTATCCGGCCGAGGCCAGACGCGCCTCCAGGACCTGGAGGATGCTCTCCTCGTCGTCCACGATGAGGATGGTGCGGGGGATGGGCTTTACGCGGGCCATACGGGATTCTCTCCGATCATTCCAGAACCTTCATCTTGGCGTTCATCTCCTGGTGCAGACGCTCCAGGGCGTTCAATTGCTTGCGCAGCCGCTCAATCTCCTGGTTCTTCTCCCGGACCTGGGCCGTGAGCTTCTCATTCTCCCGGGCCTTGTCCCGGGCCAGCAGGCGCAGGCCCGCAGGCTCTTCGGCCCGGCCCCCCGGCCGCTGGCCCCGCTTGACTGTGCGGTTGGTCCAGGCGCCAGGCTCACGCTCCTCGGCCAGAGGCTGGACCTGGGCGGTCTGGTTGCCCAGACCTCCATGGCCCGGACCTTGGGCGCTCAACCGGGTCAACAGGACCAGGAGCAGATCGCCGTCCTCCTCGGGCCAGGGCCTGGGGGACCGGCCCAGCCAGCCCTTCCACAATTCCAGGGCCGCCGTGGTTTCCTGGTCCGAATCCGCCACAGCCAGGCGGGCACAGGCCAGGCCCAGCAAGGCCCGTTTGGCCAGGGCCGGTTCGGTCCGGTTCCCGGTCAGGGTCTCGAACAGGTCCCCGGCCCGCTCGAAGTCAGCGGCCAGAAAGGCCTCCCGGGCCGAAGCAAACCGTTCCAGGGCTGCGGACTGGCCGCCTGCCCAACCGCCGGGCGTATTTGACCCCGCGCAGCCCCCGAAAGCGACCAGGCCCACAAGCACCAGGACGAAAACCCAGAAAAAACCGCTTCCGGCCCTTGCTTCGGTCATAGCCACGAATTACTCCTTCTCCCGGGCCTTGGGAAGGGTGAAGCGGAACACCGACCCCTGTCCCGGGGCGCTTTCCAACCAGATCCGGCCGCCGTGGGCCTCCACGATCTCCTTGGCGATGCACAGCCCGAGTCCGGCCCCGTCCACCCGGTCCTTGACCCCCTCGCCCCGGTAGTATTTGTGAAACACCAGGGGGCGCTCCTCCTCTGGGATGCCCGGTCCCTGGTCCTGGACAAAGAACCGCACGACTTCTTCCCTGGGCTCTTCCCCGGTCTCGTCCGCGCACCCCACGCGCACCCGCCCGCCCTCGGGGGAAAATTTCACGGCATTGCCCACCAGGTTCAGCAGGGTCTGGCGGAGGTATTCCTCGTCAGCCCAGACCCGGGCCTCGGCCGGAGGAAGATCGGCCTCCAGGTCCACGGACTTGGCCAGGGCCATGGCCCGCATGCGCTCCACGGCCGAGAGGACCAGTGCGTTTGCGGACACGGCTTTTCGGTTCAGGACCATGCGGGTGGACTCCAGGCTTGCGGCCTGCATGAGCCGGTTCAGCAGCCCGGTCAGCCGGTCGATCTCCTGACGGGAAATGCCCAGGAAATGCGCCTGGCGCTCGTTCAAATCCCCAAAGACCCCGTCGGTGACCAGGTCCACGGACTCCCGGATGCTGGTCAGGGGAGTGCGGATCTCGTGGTTGAGCATGGCGATAAAATCCGTGCGCATCTGGTCTTCCTGGCGCAGGCGCTCCACCATCTGGTTGAAGGCCGTGGCCAGTTCGCCCAGTTCGTCCCCGGACAGGACCCGCACCGGGTCCATGCGAGAGTCCTGGCCCAGTTCCCGGATGCCTCGGCGCACCTCCCTGAGCGAGCGGTTGAGGCGGAAAGCAATGAAGGCGCTGCCCCCCACCCCGGCGGCCAGGGAGGCGATGAGCCCGTACAGGCCCACCTCGGCCGCGTGCTGGGCCAGGGCGGTCAGGGCCAGGATGCGGGCTTCGGTGTCCTGCTGGTTGGCCTGCCGGGTGCGGGTCAGGATGTCCATCCAGGTGTTCACGGTCTTGTCCGGGATGAGCAGGCGTTCCGGGGAGGCCCCGGCCGAAAGGGTGATGGTGAACGCTTCGGTCAGATCCTTCCAGGACTCGGCCAGTTCGGGATGGGTGGTGAGCACAGCCTTGACCGCCTGGCCAAAGGCCGTGAGGTCCTTGATGAAGGCGTCCAGGTGCTCCTCGCGCTGGAGGATCTCGTAGCGCTTGCGGTTCTCTTCCAGGGACAGGAGAAGCTGCATGAGCCGCTTCACGGAACGGTCCATCTCGTGGTTCACCGAGGTGATCAGGCTGGACTCCCGCACGATGTCGCGGATGTTCAGGAAGAGAAAGGAGGTGGTGGCGTAAAAGATGGCCACCAGGACCAGGCACCAGGCCAGGAGCTTGAAGGTGATGCCAAAACGCAGCATGGGGGCCTTGGCCTCGCTCATGCGCCCTCCCCTGACCGGCCGCCTGGAGGCCTCAGGAATGGCTGAGTTCCCGGGCGGTTTCCCGGGCGATGTCCCGGTTCTTGATGTCGTCCCGGCGGTCGTAAATCTTCTTGCCCCGGGCCAGGGCGATCTCCACCTTGGCCTTGCCCCGCTTGAAATACATCCGGATGGGCACCACGGTGAGCCCCTTCTGCTCCACCTTGGACGTCCAGGCCAGGATCTCCCGGGTATGCAGGAGAAGCTTGCGGCGGCGCTCGGGGTCGTGCTGGGAGTACCCGGCGTTCTCATAGGGCGCAATGTGCATGCCCACCAGATAGGCTTCGCCGCGCACCAGCTCCACGTAGCTGTCCTTGAAGGCCACCTTGGACGCCCGCAAGGATTTCACCTCGGAGCCGGTCAAAATCATGCCTGCCTCCAGGAACTCCAGGAGTTCGTAAAGGTGGCGGGCCTTCTTGTTCTGCCCGATGAGCTTCGTCGGGTGCTGGTCAGCGCTCATGAGGCAGGACGGAGCGGATGTTCCGGGACGCCCTCGTCAATATCCAGAAGGGAGGTGACGAAGGTGAGTTCCTCGGGATAGCGCTGAAAGATGGTCTGCTTGACCAGTTTGTTGATTTTGCTCACGGTGTTGCATTCCAGGACCTGGCGCAGCAGGGACTTGCATTCCTCCATGCTGGTCTGGCGGATGACCCTCTTGATGCCCGGGATGGCCTTGGGCGACATGCTCAAGCAGTCGATCTGCATGCCCATGAGGATGGGCACGCAATAGGGGTCCGAGGCCACCTCCCCACACAGGCTGACCTCGATGCCCTCCTGATGGGCGGCGTCCACCACCTGCTTGATCATGCGCAGCACGGCCGGGTGCAGGGGCTGGTAGAGATAGGAGACATGATGGTTGGTGCGGTCGATGCCCAGGCTGTACTGGATCAGGTCATTGGTCCCGATGCTGAAAAAATCCACTTCCTTGGCCAGAAATTCCGCCACCATGACCGCCGAGGGCAGCTCGATCATGATACCGATGGGCATGTCCGGGTCGTAGGGGATGCCCGCGTTGCGCAGTTCGGTCCTGGCCTCGTCCAGCAGAGCCTTGGCCGCCACCACCTCGCGCATGCCCGAGATCATGGGGAACATAAGGGAAATATTGCCCACCACGCTGGCCCGCAGGATGGCCCGGAGCTGGATCTTGAACAGCTCGGGATGGGTCAGGCAGAAGCGGATGGCCCGCAGGCCCATGGCCGGGTTGCCTTCCTCCAGCTTGCCGAAATGGGCCATGAACTTGTCCGCGCCCAGGTCCAGGGTGCGGATGACCACCCGGCGGGGGGAGAGGATGGAGGCCATGTCCGTGTATTCCTCGACCAGCTCCTCTTCGTTGGGCAGCTCGGTGCGGCTGATGTAGGAGTATTCGGTGCGGTAGAGCCCCACTCCCTCGCCGCCGTTGTCGATGACCACGGCCACTTCCTCGAAAAGCTCGATGTTGGCCAGGACCTTGACCCGGTACCCGTCGCTGGTCTCCCCGGGCAGCAGGCATTCCTTGACCACGCTGCGCTGGTACACGTCGAAGCGGACCTGGAGTTCGTGGTAGGTGGCCAGCTCCTCGTCGTCCGGGGCGATGATGACCTTGCCCTTGAACCCGTCGATGATGACCAGGTCGCCGTCAGACACCTCGGCTTCCAGCTCCGAGACCCCGACCATGGCCGGAATGCCCATGGTCCGGGCCATGATGCCCGTGTGTGAGGTCTTGCCACCCATGGCCACCACAAAGGCGATGATCTTGTTCACGTCCAGGACCACGGTGTCGGCCGGGGTCAGGTCGTGGGCCATGATGATCACCCGGCCCTCGATGGCCGAGGCGTCGCGCTGTTCGCCCAGGAGCCGGGACTGCACCCGCTCGACCACGGCCTGCACGTCCTGCATGCGTTCCCGGATGTAGGTGTCGTGCAGGGCGCTGAAGGCCTTTTCCAGGTCGGCCACGGCCTTTTCCAGGGCCCACTCGGCATTGAGCTGGTGCTCGTTGACGTACTTCTTGGCCGATCCCAGGATCTTGGGGTCTTTGAGGATCATCACGTGGGAGTTGATGATGTGCTTGTGTTCCTGAAGCTCGTCCGGGATGCGGTCCCGGATGGCCATAAGTTCGGTCTCGGCTTCCACAAAGGCCCGCTCCAGACGCTCGATCTCCTCGCCAATGAGAGCCGAAGCCACGGTCTGGCGCGGCAGGCGCCCCCGCAGGCTGCGGTTGACGAAAAAGGCCTTGCCGATGGCAATGCCTGCTGAGACCGGAATCCCGGAGATGACCTGTCTGGCCACTACCTCTCCTCGCCGAAACGACTCAAGAAAAGCCCCTCAAGATGGTTCAGGGCGTCGGCCGCGTCAAGCCCCATGGCCTTCAAGGTCAGCCGTGACCCGTGGGCTGCGGCCAGGGTCAGGATGTCCAGGATGCTCTTGGCGTCCACCGGCTCTGACCCGTTCTGCCCTTCGCACAGGATGTGCACCGCGCTGGTGAATTTCTGCGCTTCCTGGGCCAGTTTGGCCGCCGGCCGGGCGTGCAGACCGAGCTGGTTGGCCACTACCACGTCGCGGGTGAGACCCGCCATGATTTCCGATTGATCCGCCGAATACCTTTCGTCCATGTCCTCTCACCTTGCATTGGAATGGGCTCTCAGCCCAAAGTCTTCAGTCTTTCATAGAGCGCCTTCACTGTCCAGCCCTGGAGTCGGGTGGCGGCCCTTCGGGCCACTTCCCGGGGCCTTCCGCCCACGACGCGCTCCTCGTTCAGCACCGCCAGGGCCAGGTCCTCGGGGTCCAGGCAGGGGCCGATTGGCGGACCGATGACCACGGTGATCTCCCCAAGCAGCTCCTCTTTGCACCCGGCCCATTCGGACAAGGGCCGGACCAGGATTTCCTCGTAGTCCTTGGTCAGCTCCCGGGCCACGGCGCACTCCCGTTCTCCGAAAAGCTCGTGGGCCAGGCCCAAGGTCGCGGCCAGCCGGTCCTTGCGCTCGAAAAAGATCAGGGTCAGGGCCAGCCGGGCATAGGGGGCCAGGGCCTCGCGCACGGCCCCGGCCTTGCGGGGCATGAACCCCAGGAAGGCGAAGGGATAGGGCGGCAGCCCGCACACGGACAGGGCCGCCACCGGGGCCGAGGGGCCAGGCAGGGGGCTGACCCGGTATCCATGCTCCCGGCAGGCCCGCACCAGGCGATAGCCCGGGTCCGAGAGCAGGGGGGTCCCGGCGTCGCTGATCAGGGCCACGGTCTGTCCCTGGGACAGGGCGGCCAGGACCTGCTCGATGCGGCCCTCCTCATTGTGGTCGTGGAAGCTCTTGACCGGCCCGGCGCTTATGCCCAGACGCCGGAACAGGCCGCTGGCCCGGCGGGTGTCCTCGGCCAGGATCAGGTCGGCCGTGGTCAGAACCTCCAGCAGGCGGCTGGAGGCGTCACCAGGGTTGCCAATGGGCGTGGCCGCCACGTAAAGTCTGGAGGTCAAAGGCGTTTTCATGATGCTCCACCCAGAGCGCCCCCTGGCGCTCGGTCACGGTCACCAGGTCGAAGCGGCAGGGCCGCTCCCAGGCCTTTTTGCGGCTCAAATACTCGCTGGCCGCGCGCACCAGCCGTTTGCGCTTGCCTGCGGTCAGTCCGTCCTCCGGGGTCCCCAGGGAGCCCGGCCCCCGGGTCTTGACCTCCACGAAGACCAGGGTCCCGTCCTGCTCGCAGATGAAGTCGATCTCCCACTGGCGAAAGCGCCAGTTCCGCTCCAGAATCGCAAACCCTCGGGCCAGCAGAAATTCCTCGGCCGCGTCCTCGCCCCGACGGCCCAGAAGCAGATGGGCCGGGGTCCCCTCGGGCTCCTGGTCCTGGGCCGGGTCCATGGGAATGAGGGGCTTTGGTCCCGGGGGCATGGCCGCGCCTGCCTCGTCCTACAACCCGGGCAGAAACAGCTGCCCGCTGGGCTTGTCCGGGGGTCGCACGCCCCGGAAGGTCTGGCGGTGCATGATGGACGGCCCCAGACGCCTTAAGGCCTCCAGGTGCTCGGCCGTGCCGTAGCCCTTGTGCCCGGCCAGGCCGTAGCCCGGATAGCGCCGGTCCAGCTTGCTCAGGAGATGATCGCGAAAGGTCTTGGCCAGGATGGAGGCGGCCGAGATGACCGGGACCAGGAGGTCCCCGCCCACCACGGTTTCCTGGGGGATGTCCAGGGGGATGTTCTGGTTGCCATCCACCAGGACCAGACCAGGGCGGGTCTTTAAGCGCAGCACGGCCCGCTGCATGGACTTCAGGCTGGCCTGCAGGATGTTCACCTGGTCGATCTCCTGGGGCCAGGCCAGGCCCAAGGCCCAGCCCAGGGCCTGGGCCTTGATGGCCACGGCCAGGACCTGGCGCTTCCCGGCCGTGAGCTTCTTGGAATCCGTCAGCCCAGGCAGGGAATAGACCTCGGGCAGGATGACCGCAGCGGACACGACGGGACCGGCCAGGCAACCCCGGCCAGCCTCGTCCACGCCCGCGACCAGACCTACGGACAGGCCCTCGGC
Organism: uncultured delta proteobacterium; assembly: GCA_903835685.1. GTDB lineage: Bacteria > Desulfobacterota > Desulfovibrionia > Desulfovibrionales > Desulfovibrionaceae > CAILNX01. The sequence continues at coordinate 115,360 of CAILNX010000054.1, read as the reverse complement.
CTCGGCAGCGATCAGGGAACGCCGCCGTTGCATAGGCCTTAAGCGGAGAACTGCTGGGTCTTGGTCTTGATGCGTGCGGCCTTGCCCTTCAGGTTGCGCAGGTAATAGAGGCGGCTGCGGTTGACCTGACCCTCGGAGACCACTTCCACGCGCTCGATGAAGGGCGAGTGCATGGGGAAAATACGCTCCACGCCCACGCCTTCGGAGATCTTGCGCACGGTGAAGGTAGAGCTGGTGGCCCCGCGGCGCACGCGCATGACCACACCCTGGAAGACCTGGATGCGCTCTTTCTCACCCTCAATGATGCGCAGGTGGACCTTCACGGTGTCCCCGGCCTTGAAGGCCGGCATGTCCATGCGCAGTTGTTCCCTTTCGATCTGATGAATGACGTTCATATGCTCTACTCCTTTGGGAGACTTGGTATCAGTCCGTATCCGACAAGAGCCGGTCAGCCATGATGGCTGCGGCTGACCGCACCGACAAATGGTTGTATCCGTCCAGAAAACGTATGGGGGGCAACACGCCGTCCACCCCCTCCAAAACCTCCGGGGCCAGTCCGTGCCCGGTTCCCAGCAGCAGGAGCACCGGCCCGTCGGTCAGCCACTCCCGCACCTGGCTCATGGCCAGGGCGCCCTGGGTGCGGGCGCTGGTGGCCACCACCCGGGGTCGAACCCCGGTTCGCTCGGTCACGTCCCGCACGGCCTCTTCCAGGTTCTCGGCCACGCGCACCAGGGACAGGGCCTCGCCCCGGTCCGGGTTGCTGGCCCGGCCCGGTCCCCTAGTCCAGTGGTCCAGCAGGGTGTGGGCCAGGGCCTGCTGATCCTCCAGCGGGGTGACCAGATACAGGCCACTCATCCCGTATGAACGGGAAACGCGGCCGATATCATGGATATCCAGGTTTGTCAAAGAAACGGCTCCCTTCTCCCCGAATTTGGTCATCACCGGATAGTGGACCAGGGCCAGGAAAAGGTTGCGGCCCCGCCGCAGCCGGGGCTGGGTGCGCAAAAACCGCGCATCCTCCTCGGAAAGTTCGGTCTGGCGCAACAGATCCGGCCGCAGGCGCATGGTCATGGCCAGGGACTGCTCCCGCCGCCAGGCCGCGATGCGGGCGTGGTCCCCGGAGAGCAGGATCTCGGGCACGCTCATTCCGCGAAATTCCTCGGGCCGGGTGTAGTGCGGGTATTCCAGCAACCCGGCGGAAAAGCTCTCCTCGTCCCCGGACTGCTCGTGTCCCATGAACCCGGGCAAGAGCCTGGCCACGGCCTCCACCAGGCAGGCGGCAGCCGCCTCTCCCCCGCAGAGCACGAAATCCCCCACGCTCACCGGGGTAATGGGAAAGGCCTCCAGCAACCTGGCGTCCACACCCTCGTACCGGCCGCAGATCACGGTCACGGCCTCTTCCTGGGCCAGCTCCCGGCACAGGGCCTGGGTCAGGGGACGGCCGGCCGGGGTGAGAAAGAACAGGCGGCCCGGGGTCTTAAGGCTCTCCAGCGCCGCGCTCAACGGTCCCGGGCTCATGACCATGCCCGGTCCTCCGCCGTAGGGGCGGTCGTCCACCGCGCGGTGTTTGTCCTGGGCGAAATCCCTGGGGTTCACCAGGGCCACGTCCACGATGCCCCGCTCCCGGGCCTTGCCCATGAGCCCGGCCGTGAGCGTCGAGTCGAAATACTCGGGGAAAAGCGTGACCAGGTTGAAGCGCACCGGGACCCTTACCCCTGGGGCTGGTCGCCCAGATACAATTCCAGGAGTCCTTCAGGCGGGGCGATGACCACCCGGGCCTGGTCCAGGTCCACGCGGCGCACAAACTGCCTCACCGCCGGGAACAGGACTTCCTCCCCGCCCTTGGCCTTGATGACCCAGATCTCCTGGCCAGGCGACTCCAAGAATCCCTGGATCACCCCGACTTCCGCCCCGTCCTCCAGGAACACCCGGCAGCCCTCAAGCTGGTGCAGATAGACCTCGCCCGGAGCAGGCCTGGGCAGATCAGCCGCGCGCACGGACAGCTCCGCGCCCCGCAAGGCCTCGGCCTTGGTGCGGTCCTCAAAGCCCTCCAGGCGCAGCAGCACCCGGTCCTTGTTCATGCGCCAGGACAAAACCCGGCGCTGGACCACGCCCCCATCCTTGCCACGCACGGACACCTGGGGCGCACGGCCAAAGATGTCCGGGGACTGCGCATGGCAGACCACGGACAACTCCCCGGTGATCCCATGGGGCTTGGCCACCGTGCCCACAACGACCCAGTCCTTGGCGGGCATGCGGCCTGCGGAGCTATTCCAGGATTTCCAGGACGGCTCGTTTCCTGGCCTTGGTGGAGGCGGCGCTGAGCAGGGTGCGCATGGCCCGGGCCGTGCGGCCCTGCTTGCCAATGACCTTGCCCAGGTCTTCCTTGGCCACCTTGAGTTCGATGACGGACGTCTGTTCGCCCTCGACCTCGGCAACCTTCACCGCGTCAGGATTGTCCACGAGAGCCCTGGCAATGAATTCGATGAGTCCTTTCAGCATGACGTCAACCTCCGATCATCCGAGATTCCGTCCGTATTTCCTGATCCGCAAGGATGGCTGACCCATGGAATCACGCACCGGGCCTTCTGGCCGAAATGCCGGGCTTTAAGGCCCTACGCTCCAGCGCTCTTCAAAAGGGCGCGCACGGTGTCCGAGGGCTGAGCGCCCTTGGCGATCCAGGCGGCGACCTTTTCCTTGTCCACCGTCAGTTCGACCGGGTTCACCATGGGATTGTAGTGCCCCACGTATTCCAGGGCGCGGCCATCACGACGGGTGGCGCTGTCCATGGCCACGATGCGATAGAAAGGACGCTTCTTGCAGCCCATACGGGTCAGTCTCAATTTCAAAGCCATTGTTTTTATACCCCCATTAGTTGTTGATACGGATTTGCCAAACAAAAGGCAAGCGCTCTCTTTTTTGGCAGGTTATGAGCGTTTTTTACGTTGTTTTTTGGAAAGCTTCTTTTTCTTGCGGGCCAAAAGGGTCTTCTTGCTGAGTTCCTTCTTGGCCGACGGCTGGCTGCCATCCATCCCGTCCATGCCCATGCCTGGAGGCAGGCCCATGCCCGGGGGCAGGCCCATTCCAGCCCCCATGCCCTGCCCCAGGCCTTTGCCCATCTTGGGCATGGCCGGCATCTTGCCCCCGCCGAGCACCTTCTTCATCATCTTGTTCATCTGCTCGAACTGCTTGAGCAGCTGGTTCACGGCCGCGAGATCCACGCCCGAGCCCTTGGCGATGCGCGTGCGGCGGCTGACGTTGATGATGGCCGGGCGGCGGCGCTCGTCCATGGTCATGGAGTTGATGATGGCCTCGGTACGGGACAGCTCCTTCTCCGGCATGCTGACCTCGCCCAGCTTGGCCCGCAGTTGACTCACCCCGGGGATCATCTTGAGGAGCCCGTCCAGAGAGCCTAGGGTCTTCAAACGGCGCATCTGGGTGCGGAAATCCTCCAGGTCAAACTGGGCCTTGGCCATCTTGCGCGTGAGGGCCTCGGCCTCGGCCGCGTCGATGCTCCCCTGGGCCTTCTCCATGAGGGTGAGCACGTCGCCCATGCCCAGGATGCGGCTGGCCGCGCGATCCGGGTGGAAAATCTCCAGTTCGGAGAGCTTTTCGCCCAGGCCCACGAACTTGATGGGCTTGCCGGTCACGGACTTGATGGACAGGGCCGCGCCGCCCCGGGCGTCGCCGTCCATCTTGGTCAGGACCACGCCGGTGATGTCCAGACGCTCGTTGAAGCTCTGGGCCACGGTCACGGCGTCCTGGCCGGTCATGGCGTCGGCCACGAACAAAATTTCCTGGGGGGACGCGCCGCGCCGGATGGCCACCAGTTCGTCCATCAGGGGCTCGTCGATGTGCAGGCGGCCGGCCGTGTCAAAGAGCACCAAGGTGCAGCCCAGCTCCCGGGCCTTTTCCACGGCGTCCACGCAGATGTCCACGGGATTCATGTCCGGGGTGGACGGGTAGGCCGGGATGTCCAACTGGCGGGCCAGGGTGTGCAACTGGTCGATGGCCGCCGGGCGATACACGTCGGCCGGGACCAGGTAGGGCTTCATCTTCTTTTCCCGGCGCAGGAACAGGGCCAGCTTGGCCGCCGTGGTGGTCTTGCCCGAGCCCTGGAGGCCCACCAGCATGATGCTTGCGGGCACGGCCCCGCGCAGGTCGAGCGCGGTGTTCGTTCCGCCCAGGAGGTCCACCAGTTCGTCGTGGACCACCTTGACCACCTGCTGGCCCGGAGAGACGCTTTTGAGCACCTCCTGACCCAGGGCGCGCTGCTTGACGCGCTCCACGAAATCCTTGACCACCTTGAAATTGACGTCGGCCTCCAGAAGGGCCAGGCGCACATCGCGCAGGCCTTCCTGGATGTTGGTCTCGTCAAGCCGGGCGCGGCCCGCGAACTTGCGAAAGGTCTCCGTCAAACGGTCGGTCAAGCTGTCGAACAAGGGGTCAGTCTCCGTGCGTCCCGCCCGCCAGGGCGAATTGAAATAAAGAGAGAGAGTGTTAGCCCAACAGAAAGGGGGAAGTCAAGGGCGGATTTCCACCCTTTTTTTCATCGCCGCCTTGCTGACGATGCCTGTCGCCGCCCCTCCCGCAAGCCCCAAGCGACTGCCGGGAAAGCCCCTTTTCCCGGCCTTGCCCCCGCTGTGTTTTCAGGCTATGGGCTTTGTCCTTATCTTTCACCCGAGGATCTAAACTTCATGCCCAACGACTTCAAAGGACGACCGCGTTCTCCCGGCGGCTTTCACGGCTCCCGGCACGACGGCCCCCCGGACATCGAATCCCTGGACAAACGGCTGCTCTCGCTTCTGGCCCAGCGCACCCGTCTTGCCGCCAGCCAGGCGGCCAACCGGCGTGAGCGCGGGGCGCCCCTGGTGGACCCTGAGCGGGAGAAGCACCTCTGGGCCCAGTGGGTCCGCGTCTGGCAGGAGGCCGGTCTGGACGCCCGTCCCTTGCGCCGCCTCTTCGGCGTGGTCAATTCCCTGGCCCTGGAAGCGCCCGCGGCCGAGAACCGGGCCCAGCCCTTCCTGCTCATCCCCCGCCGGGAGACCGTGGACGTGGACCTGCCCGGTCCCCGCTCCCTGCGCCAGACCCGCATGTGGACCGCGCTGGCCGCAGCGGCCAACCTGGAACTGCGCCTGACTCCGGTGGTCTTGAACGACCCGCTCATCGACCTGGCCAAGAGCCTCAACCAGAACGGGGCGCACTTGGCCTGGGAAGAGGAGCAGATCGAGGCCACGGCCGGCAGCGGCCTGGAGTTCGAGAACCGCCTGATCTTTGCCGGAAACGACTCCCTCAATTTCTTCCTGCTCCTGGGCCTGGCCCTGCCCAACCTGGGCAAGACCAAGTTCGTGGGCGGCCCGGACCTGCGCTTCCTGGAGGCGGACAAGCTGAACGCCCTGCTGGTGCCCCTGGGCGCGCGCCTGGTCCCCCTGGACCCGAGCCTGCCTGGACTTCCGGCCCGGCTGGAGTCCGGGGGCCTCATGGCCTCCCGCCTGACCCTGCCGACCGATGCGCCCGTGGACCTGGCCCGAGGCCTGGCCCTGGCCGCCTGGTCCTATGCGGGCGGACTGGAACTGGCCGTTGAGCCCGGCGGCGCGCACGAGGCCGCCCTGGCCGAGGTCGTGAACATCCTGAACCAGTGCGGCGTGGCCGCCACCCTGGAGCCCGGGCTGTGCCGGGTGCCCGAGACCAAACCCAAAGCCCCCCGCACCCCGTCCCTGGCCCTGGACCCGGTGCTCTGCGCCACCTTCCTGGCCATGCCCTTCATGGTCGGCGGCCAGGTCCGCCTGACCGGGAACTGGCCGGTCGGAAGCCCCGGGGCCACCTGTGTGCACACCCTGCTGACCTCCCTGGGCATGAACCTGACCGTAGAGTCCGGCGAGGTCCGCTCCCGGGTGATCAAGCGGGAGACCCGGGCCCTGTTCCCGGCCGAGCTTTTCCAAGGCGAAGACGGACCCCGCCTGCTCCCCCTGGCCCTGGCCCTGAGCCTGGGCCTCAAGGAAGGCGCGCGCCTGGACCGCCCGGCGGACCCGGTCCTGGCCGAATCCGTGGCCTCTTTCCTGCGCGCCCTGGGCAAGCCCCACCGCTTGCAGGACGAGGCCGTGGAAATCCTGCCCGAGCCGACCCGCCAGGACGATCAGGCCCCACCCTTCATCTCGCCCTCGCCCTGGTTCACCCTGGGCCTGTGCCTGGCGGCCCTGGGCGCGCCGGGCCAGCGCCTGGCCAATCCCGGGGAGATGACCAATTTGTGGCCTAAGTTCTTCGTCCTGTATAATAGCCTGCCGCATCTGCACGGCATGCCCGCCAAGAAGGAGCCCGAACCCACGGCTCCGGTGGAAAGGAAGCGCCGTGTGCGAATCCGCTGACATCCTGGCCCTGCGGGCGGAAATGGAGGCCTTTGCCCAGGAACAGAAGGCCTGCGAGCTCCGCATCCGCGAACTGCTCGCGGCCGAAGACCCGGCTGCGGGCGTCTTCCATGCCAAGGAGATCTTCGAGACGACCCAGAACAAGCTCCGGCTGGGCGTGGAAATGGAGTTCAAGCGCAAGAAGATCAACCGCATCAAGCTCGGCCTCACCGAAGAGAACATGTACCCGACCCAGGAAGGGTCCCTGTTCTGATCCGAACGGGCGTCTTTCCCATCCATCCCTTGAGGAGGAATCGTTCATGTCCCAAAAACTGACCAAGAAACCGGCCCAGAACCTGACCCAGAAAATTCTTTCTTCCCACCTGCGCTCGGGCAAGCTCGTGCCCGGCCAGGAAATCGGGATCAAGATAGATCAGACCCTGACCCAGGACGCCACGGGCACCATGGCCTACCTCCAGTTCGAGGCCATCGGCCTGCCCAGGGTGCGCACGGAGCTGTCCGTGAGCTACGTGGACCACAACACCTTGCAGATGGGCTTCCGCAATCCCGACGACCACCAGTACCTGCGCACCGTGGCCGCCAAATACGGGGTGGTCTTCTCCCCGGCCGGGACCGGCATCTGCCACCAACTGCACCTGGAAAATTTCGCCAAGCCGGGCAAGACCCTCATCGGGTCCGACAGCCACACGCCCACGGCCGGGGGCCTGGGCTGCCTGGCCATGGGCGCGGGCGGCCTGTCCGTGGCCCTGGCCATGGCCGGGGAACCCTATTTCATCCCCTGCCCCCAGGTGGTCAAGGTCGAGCTCACCGGTCGGTTTACGGGCTGGGCCTCGGCCAAGGACGTGATCCTGCACCTCCTCGGCCAGTTCACGGTCAAGGGCGGGGTGGGCAAGGTCTTTGAGTTCACCGGCCCGGGCGTGGCCACCCTGACCGTGCCCGAGCGGGCCACCATCACCAACATGGGCGCGGAACTGGGGGCCACCACCTCGATTTTCCCCAGCGACGCCCGCACCAAGGCCTTCCTGAAATCCATGGGCCGGGAGCGGGACTACAAGCCCCTGACCGCGGACCAGGACGCCAGCTACGACGGCGAAGTGCACATCGACCTCTCCGCCCTGGTCCCCCTGGCCGCGAGGCCGCACATGCCCGACCGGGTGGTCAGCGTGGCCTCCCTGGCCGAAGGGGACGGATTGACCGTGAACCAGGCGGCCATCGGGTCCTGCACCAATTCCTCCTATGCGGACTTAAAGACCACGGCGCTCATCCTCAAGGGCAAGCGGCTTCCGGCCCACGTGGACCTCCTGGTCTCCCCGGGCTCCAAGCAGGTGCTCAAGATGCTGGCCGCCGAGAACCTCATCGAGCCCCTGCTGGACTGCGGGGCGCGGCTTCTGGAATGCACCTGCGGCCCCTGCATCGGCATGGGCGGCTCGCCCACCAGCGCGGGCGTGTCCGTGCGCACCTTCAACCGCAATTTCGAGGGCCGCAGCGGGACCCAGGACGCCCAGGTCTTTCTGGTCAGCCCCCAGACCGCGGCCAACCTGGCCCTGTTCGGCCGGTTCACCGACCCGGCCCAGTGGGGCACCCCGCCGCGCAAGGTCCATCTCCCGGCCAAGGCCCCGAGCATCAGGAAGCTTTTCACCTTCCCGCCCAAGGACCGCAGCGCCGTGACCATCGTGCGCGGCCCGAACATCAAGTCCCTGGGCGATTTCGCGCCCCTGCCCGAAAGCATCACGGCCAAGATCCTGCTCAAGGTGGGCGACGACATCACCACGGACCACATCCTGCCCGCAGGCGCGCAGATCACGGCCCTGCGCTCCAACATCCCGGCCATCAGCGAGTACATCTTCAACCGGGTGGACGAAAAGTTCGTGGGCCGCATGAAGGCCGAGGGCCAGGGCTTCATCCTGGGCGGCGAGAACTACGGCCAGGGCTCCAGCCGGGAGCACGCGGCCTTAGGCCCTCGCCACCTGGGGGTCAAGGCCGTGATCGTCAAGTCCCTGGCCCGCATCCACCGGGCCAATCTGGTCAATTTCGGCATCCTGCCCCTGCTCCTGATGGACAAGGCCGACTACGAAAGCCTGGCCCAGGGCGAGACCCTGACCATCCCGGCCGCGTCCATCCGGCCCGGCCAGCCCGTGGACATCACCCGGGGGTCCGGCGGGAAGTTTGCGGCCACAAATGATTTGACGGAAAAGGAACTAGCAATTATTCAAGCCGGTGGGCTTTTAAACTACGTGCGCCAGTCAAGCGCCCGCTAATACCTGATCGAGAAAATTGGAGAGTACATGCTCGAAGCAATGCGCAGGCATGCCCAAGGCTGGGGCATCAAGATAGCCTTTGGAGTCATCATCCTGGTCTTCATTTTTTATTTCGGCGCCGGGAACTTGAGCAAGAACCGGGACGCCGTGGTGGCCTACGTCAACGACGAGCCCATTTCCTCCCAGGCCTTCATCCGGGCCTATGAGCAGGGCCTGGAGGCCCTGCGCCGCCAGCAGCCGGGCGTGACCGCCGATGAGTTGCAAAAGGCCCAGTTCAAGAAAGTGGTCTTGAACCAGCTCATCAACAGCAAGCTGGTGGAGAACTGGGCCACCAAGGCGGGCCTCTCCCTGTCTCCGGCCGAGTTGCGCTACGCCATCGGCAACCTGCCCGCCTTCCAGAACGAACAAAGGGCCTTTGATCCGGCCCTGTACAAAGCCGCCCTGGCCAGCAGCGGGCAGACCCCGGGCCAGTTCGAGGGCGGATTCGGGGCCAGCATCCGCAACCAGCAGCTCGAGACCTATATCACCCTGCCCGCCCGGCCCACCGAGGCCCAGGCCCGGGATATCTTCAATTTCGTCAATGAAAAGGCCAAGATCGACTACCTCCTCTTCAACGCCGACGACTTCACGGACAAGGTCAAGGTGGGGGACAAGGAGGTCGAGGAATACTACAAGGCCAATCAGGACCGTTTCACCCAGCCGGCCCGGATCAAGATCGAGTACGCCCTGCTCACGCCCAAGGACCTGGGCCGCTACCAGAACGTGCAGGAGCAGGAGATCAAGGACTATTTCACGGCCAATGCCGAAAAATACCGCCAGGACGAGCAGGCCCGGGCCCAGCACATTCTGATCAAGGTGGCCGAGGACGCCTCGGACCAGGACGTGAAACAGGCCGAGGCCAAGATCAAGAAAATCCAGGCCCGCTTGCAGATGGGCGAGAAGTTCGACGACCTGGCCAAAAAGGAATCCCAGGGTCCCAATGCCGAGCAGGGCGGGGAACTCGGCTGGCTGAGCCGGGGTCAGACCGTGAAGCCCTTTGAGGACGCGCTGTTCGGCCTCAAGATCGGCGAGGTCTCCCAGCCCGTGCGCACCAAATTCGGCTTCCATCTCATCCGGGCCGAGGACCGCAAGGAAGCCGGGCTCATGGGCTATGACCAAGTCAAGTCCACCATCCGCGATCTCCTGGCCCAGGAACGGGCCTCGGATCAGATCAACAAGCTTCTGGACAAGGCCGTGGACCAGCTCAGCGCCTCGGTGCCCCTGCCCAAGATCTTCGAGGATCTCGGCCTGGTGAGCAGGAAGAGCGAGGCCTTCACCAAGGACACCGTCCAGCAGGCCTTTGGCATGACCAAGGAAGCGGCCGAGACCCTCTTCGCCCTGCCCCTGAACAAGAGCCCGGACATGCCCCTGGCCGTGGAAGGCGGCTACATCCTGGCCCAGAAGATCGAGGACACCCCCGAGTCCCTGGCCTCGCTGGAGTCCATGCGCCCCACCATCCAGGTTTTTCTCAAGAAGGCCGAGGCCCTGAAGCTGGCCCAGGCCAAGGCGGCCGAAACCCTGGTCCGGCTGTCCGACCCCAAGACCGCCGAGGCGGCCCTGAAGGACGTCCGCAAGGATTTGAAGACCTCGGACCCCTTCACCCGTCAGGGCTTCATCCCCAATCTGGGGACCAATCTGAAGCTGGTCACCGACGCCTACAACGCCAAGCCCAATGCCTGGCTGGCCCAGCCCTATGAGGCCGGTTCAGGCTTTGTCGTGGCCCGCCTGGCCGAGCGCATCGCGCCCTCGGACAGCGATTGGAGCAAGGACAAGGAGTCCTGGCTCGGCCTGGTGGAGAATCGCCAGTCCCAGGAGTTGTTCCAGGCCTTCATCCGCCAGCTCATTGCCCAGGCCAAGGTGGAAATCGTGCGACCGGACATGCTGGACTGATCGGCCATGGTTGGGAAGCGGCTCGTATCCATAGCGGAAATCGCCCGGGAGCTTGACGCCCCGGAGTCCACCCTCCACTATTGGAAAAACCGCTACGCCGCCTTTTTGCCGAGCCTGGGCCAGGGCCGCCAGAAGCGCTTCAAGCCCGAGGCCCTGGAGGCCTTCCGCACCATCGCCAGCATGCTCCGCCAGGGCCACGCCCCGGCCGAGGTCACAGCCCACCTGTCCTCGATCTATCCCATGACCCCGGCCTCGGTCACCGAGGCCGGGGCTTTTGCCGCTCCGGCCCAGCCGCCCCTGGACCCCGTCCAGATCGGCGTGCAGATCGGGGCCCAGATCGGGGCCGAGGTGGCCCGGTCCCTGGCCCAGAACCTGGGCGAGTTCCTGGCCCGGGCCCAGGCCAGCCTGCCTGCGGGCGCGTCCACTCCGCTGGCCCCGACCCTGGCCCTGGCCCAGGCCGACCAGGACCGCATGGCCGGCCAGGAAACCAAGCTCACGGCCCTGGAAGAGGAAAACACCCTGTTCCGCTCCAAGCTGGAAGTGCTGGAGGCCGAACTGGTCCGCCTGCGCAAGGACCGCCGGGAGCTGGAGAAGTTCATCCTTGACAAAATCAAGGGCGTGACTACCTAAAGCCTTCTTCCGGCCCCCTGGCCCGGACCATTTTATTCCTACAATATCCATCGGTTCGCCCAAGGTCTGCCCTGGGGGAACCGGCCTGAAAAGCCAAGGAGAAGACCCATGCCCAAATCCGAGGAAAAGTATCAATTCAAGGCCGAGATCAACCAACTTCTCGATATCCTAGTGCACTCCCTGTACACCAACCGGGAGATTTTTCTGCGTGAACTGGTGTCCAACGCCTCGGACGCCCTGGACAAGGCCCGGGTGGCCGCCAGCCAGCAGGACGACTCCTCGTCCCTCCTGGCCCCGGAAATCCGCATCACCCTGGACAAGGAGAAGAAACTCCTGACCGTGACCGACTCAGGGATCGGCATGACCCGGGACGAGCTCATCAGGAACCTGGGCACCATCGCCCATTCGGGCACGGCCGATTTCCTGCGCCAGGCCGCCGAGTCCAAGGAGAGCCTGGACGGGCTCATCGGCCGGTTCGGCGTGGGCTTCTACTCGGTGTACATGGTGGCCAAAGAGGTGGTGGTCCGCTCCCGGTCCATCCAGAAGGACGCTCCGGCCCTGGAATGGCGTTCCGACGGCCAGGGGGCCTATGAAATCCGCGCCCTGGACGAGGACCTGCCCCATGGCGTGAGCGTGGAGGTCCATCTCAAGGACGACCTGTCCCGGGACTTCGCCGAGCCGGACGCGGTCAAGGACATCGTCAAGCGCCACTCCAATTTCATCTCCTTCCCCATCTTTGTGGGCGAGGAGCGGGTGAACACCGTGTCCGCCCTGTGGCGGGAGCCCAAATTCAACGTGAAGAAGGAACAGTACGCGGAGTTCTACACCTTCCTGACCCACGACTCCGAAGCGCCGTTCGAGACCCTGCACGTGACCGTGGACGCGCCGGTGCAGTTCGCCAGCCTCATGTTCGTGCCCAAGAAGGAATGGGACGTGTTCGGCATGAACCGGGAGAACTGGGGCCTGGACCTCTATGTGCGCCGCGTGCTCATCAAGCACCAGGACAAGGACCTGCTCCCCCAGTACTTGAGCTTCGTCAAGGGCGTGGTGGACACCGAGGACCTGCCCCTGAACATCTCCCGGGAGACCCTGCAGGAGAACCTGGTCCTGAAGAAGATCGCCTCCACCCTGACCAAGCAGGTGCTCTCCCATTTGGAGAAAGTGGCCATTGACGACGGGGCGCGCTACAATGAATTCTGGGCCGAGCACGCCAAGGTCTTCAAGCTGGGGTATTCAGACTACGCCAACCGGGAGAAGTTCGCGGCCCTGACCCGCTTCAACTCCTCCATCCACGAGGATGCCACGGGCCTGACCTCCCTGGACGAGTACATCTCCCGGGTCAAGGAAGGCCAGAAGCAGGTCTTCTACGCCTTTGGCCCCAGCCGCGAGGCCGTGCGCTTAAATCCGCACCTGGAGATCTTCCGCCGCAAGGGTCTGGAAGTCCTGTACCTCTACGAGCCCATCGACGAATTCGTCATGGACTCCATTCGCAGCCACAAGGAGTTCGAGATCAAGGCCGCCGAGCACGTGCAGCCTGCGGACCTGGAGGCCTACCCGGACCTGGAAGAGGCCAAGACCGACAAGCCCGAGGCCATGAATGAGGAGGACACCCGGGACTTCGACGGCCTGCTCACGCAGATGAAGGCCATCCTGGGCGACCGGGTCACCGAGGTGAAGACCTCCAAGCGTTTGAGCGACTCCCCCTGCTGCCTGGTGAACCCCGATGGCCATACCACTTCAAGCATGGACAAGATCATGCGGGTCATCACCAAGGACGCGAGCATTCCCAAGAAGGTCCTGGAGGTGAACCCGGACCACGCGCTGCTGCGCAACCTCCTGGCCGTGTACAAGAAGAACCCCCAGGACGAATTCCTGGGCCTGTCCACGGAACAGCTTTTCGAGTCCGCCCTGCTCCTGGAAGGCTATCTGAACGATCCCCACGCCCTGGTCGGCCGCATCCAGGACCTGCTCACCCGGGCTGGCGGCTGGTACGTGGAGCGGGAGGGGAAATAGGCCCGCCAGCCTGGTCCGAAAACCTCGGACCTGGCCTCACCCCTGAAATTCACGGCCCGACGGAGACCATCCGCCGGGCCTTTTTCATTCCCGCCCTGGTCTGCGGAGAACGCATGGACTTTTCCCAACTCCTGAAGACAGCGTCGCGTCCTCACATTCCCTCTGCCGGGCAACGGCGTGCAACACTGATACATTCCTATAATTTTTTCTTATCTTCCTCTCCGGCCCATTTCGTGACCGGGACATAAGATCAGAGTATTTATTGTAATTTTTCTTGTCTTATCTTCGTGGGCCAAGACCGCACAAATGAATGAAATCCGGACTGCCGAGGCCTTCTGAACTCACGCTTTGGTTGCCCCCCTGCGGCTGACCCAGATTCCCAGGCCCACCAGGGCCGAGGCCCCGATCTGGGCCGGGTTCAGGGCCTCGTCCAAAAGCCCCCAGCCCAGGAGCACGGCCACCACGGGCACGAGAGTGAACTACCCCGCAGCAAGCTGCGGAGCATCAAAGGCATAAGGCCCAGAACAGACTCCTCAAACCAAGAGTAAACGAAGCGAGCTTCGAGGAATCAACCCGCAGTGATTGATAAAGGCCGCAGCCTGCCCGGCCCGGATGCGGCTCATGCCCCAGTTGTACAGGCCAAAGGCCCCCAGGCTGGCCCCGGCCCCCAGAAAGACCAGGGCGGTCAGCACCTGGGGCTCGGGCCAGGCCACCTCCCCGCGCAGCAAAGGCAAGGCTCCGGGAGAGAAGAAGACCACTCCGGCCAAAGTCTGGAGCGCGGTCAGGGTCCAGGGGCCGTAGCGGCTGCTTAAGCCCTTGAGCAGAAGCATGTACCCGGCCGCGCAGCCCATGGCCAGAAGCTCCAGGGCGTTGCCCAGCAGCGGGGCCGGGGCATGAGAGTCCGGGCTTCCGGCCAGGGTCAGGCCGGACACGCCCAGCATGGCCAGGGCCAGCCCACCCAGGGAGCGCCAGGACCAGGCCTCGCCCAGGAACAGGCCCGCGCCCAAAGTCACCAGCAACGGCACCGAGGAGGAGATGACCCCGGCCTGGGCCGAGGTGGTGTATTTCAGGGCATTGGCCTCCAGCAGGAAGTACAGGCAGGGCTGCACGGCCACGAGCCCCAGGAGCGGCTTCCAGTCCCCGGGCCGGGCCGTGAAGAGCAGGAGGGACTTGACGGCGGGCAGGAGCAGCACACAGGCAATGGTCAAGCGCAGCCACATGACCGTCCACACGCCCAGGGCGGACACGGCGGTCTTCATGGCCGAGAAAGACCCGCCCCACAGGATGACGGCGGCCAGGATGGCCAGGGTGGGCAGATGCATATCCAGGGGCCGGTCAGGCCGGGCCGAGGACAGGGACGATGAAACGGTCATGGGGTTCCTCCGGATGTGATGGCCCGTTCTAACCCTCGGAAGCCGCCAGGTATTGGATAAAATTGCCCTGGTTGAACATTTGTCCAAAAGACCGCACCTTCTTGCTGTTCATTGTGCTTCTTGCCGGAAGAGGGCACGTGGCGTGGCCGGTGGCTGGACAGATTTCATTGTCACATCTGAGTAGATAAACAATACCCAAGCCCGGACTGGTAATTGCTGATCGTTGCGGTTGACTGCTGGACAGCGCCCGGGCCGGACCCGGATGCGGGAAAGGGGGTCAGCCCGCCAGGTACTGCCCCGGGGTGGCCCCCACCAGGTGTTTGAAGGCCCGGGTGAAGTGGCTTTGGTCCACGAATCCGGTGTCCATGGCCACCTGGACAATGGGCAGGCCGGTGAGCAGCAGGGATTTGGCCCGCTCCACCCGGCGCTGCACGTGGAAGGCGTGGGGGGTGAGGCCCGTGCTGCGCTTGAAGACCCGCAGAAGGTGGTAGCGGCTTAAGCCCGCCGCTTGGGCCAGATCGTCCAGGGATACCCGGGAATCCAGATGGGCGGCCAAGTACTCCCGCACCCGGCCCACGGCCCCGGGCTCGCGGCCCGGCGCTGGGACCCGGGCGCGCATCTCGCCGTAGCCGAGCAGCACCGAGGACAGCACCCCGACCATGGTGGACTCCTTGGCCAGACGTTCGGCCCCGGCTCCGACCAAGTGGCTGAAATGCTGCACGTGCCGGTGCAAAAGCGGGGCGCGCACCACCATGCTTTTGAATTCCAAGTTCCCGGGGTCGCCGAGGGAAATCTCCCCGGCCACTTGTCTGATCCATTTGGACTCGATGTGGAGGACCCGGTAGGAGGTTCGCGACCCGCGCACCGGGACCCCGGAGTGGATCTGGCCGGGATTGACCAGAAAGATTTCACCGGGCCTCAGGCTTTCCTTGTCGCGGGAGGCGTCGCAGTAGACCGCGCCGTGCTCCATGGCCCCGATCAGGTAGTGGTCGTGGGTGTGCGGCGGGAAGGCGTGGGCGCTCTCGCGCACCTCCACCAGTTCCAGCCCGGTCATGTCCGGGTCGCGCTGAAAACGGACCATTTCCAGGGAAGACATGCCTGCGGTGCTCCTTGTGCCCCTTTCCTACCGGGGATCAAGCCGGGCGTCTTGTAGAAAATTGCTCCGCCAGGCCAAACGCGCTGCCGAACCAAACAAGTCTCATGGACAGAGGCAGATGCGCTCGATATGCTGGAGGCGTTTCTTCCACCCCCTGCCCCCAGCCTGGAGGCCCCATGTCCGAGCCCTTCCCTTTCCAGGACAACAGCACCAACGGCCTGTTGCGTTCCTTGAAATCCCATCTGCTTTACTCCCTGGCCAAGACCTGGGACAGCCGGGACAATCGGGACCTGGCCCAGGCCCTGGCCCTGGCCCTGCGCGACCGGCTGGTGGAAGGCATGCTTGCGACCCGGGAACGCTACCGCCAGTCCCGGGCCAAACGCATGTACTATTTCTCCATCGAATTCCTCCTGGGCCGCTGCCTGGGCAACAACCTGAACAACATGGGCCTCCAGGATCTGTGCGGCGACCTCTTCAAGGACCTGGGCGCGAACCTGGAGCATATCGAGGAAGAGGAGCGGGACCCCTCCCTGGGCAACGGCGGCCTGGGCCGCCTGGCCGCCTGCTTCCTGGAGTCCCTGGCCACCCTGGATATGCCCGGCTGCGGCTACGGCATCCACTACGAATTCGGCCTGTTCCGCCAGGTCATTGAGAGCGGGCGGCAGAAGGAGCTGCCGGACAACTGGCGCTCCGAGGGCATGCCGCTCCAGATCAAGCGCGCTGACCAGGCGGTCATGGTCCCTCTTTACGGGCATGTGGAGTTCGCGCCCGGATCGGACGGAAGAATGCGGCCTCTCTGGCTGGACTGGAAGGATATTATCGGCATGCCTTACGACATCCCCATCGTGGGCTTCGGGGGCAAGACCGTGAACTATCTGCGCCTCTACGCGGCCCAGGCCTCCACCAGCTTCGACATGGATATCTTCAACCAGGGCGATTACATCCACGCCATCGAGCAGAAGATCAAGTCCGAGATCGTGTCCAAGGTCCTCTACCCCAACGAATCCATCTCCTTTGGCCGGGAGCTGCGTCTGGTCCAGGAATATTTCCTGGTGGCCTGCGCCCTGCGGGACATCCTGCGCCGCTTCCGGCAGTTGAACGATGACCTGCTCCAGTTCCCGGAGTTCGTGGCCATCCAGTTGAACGACACCCACCCCACCCTGGCCGTGGCCGAACTCATGCGCCTGTTGGTGGACGAGCACCACCTCCCCTGGGAAGAGGCCTGGGAGGCCACCTGGCGGACATTCGCCTACACCAACCACACGCTTTTGCCCGAAGCCCTGGAGACTTGGCCCGTGGGCCTCCTGGAGCGGGTCCTGCCCCGGCACCTTCAGATCATATACGAGATCAACCGGCGTTTTCTGGATCAGGTGGCCGCCCTGCATCCGGGCGACACGGGCAAGCTGACCCGCATGTCCCTCATTGAGGAGGGCGGGGAGCGCCGGGTGCGCATGGCCAACCTGGCCGTGGTGGGCTCGCATTCGGTGAACGGGGTGTCCGCCCTGCACTCAGAGTTGGTCCGGGAGCGGCTGTTCCCGGATTTCGCGGCCCTGTGGCCCGAAAAATTCAACAACAAGACCAATGGCGTCACCCCGCGCCGCTGGCTGCACCTGTGCAACCGGCCCCTGGCCGGGCTCATCGACGAGGCCATCGGCCCGGACTGGGTCACGGACCTGTCCCGTCTGCGCCAGCTCGAACCCCTGGCCGAGGACGCGGGCTTTCGGGAGCGCTTCGCCCGGGCCAAGCGGGCCAACAAGCAGGCCCTGGCCCAGTACATCGCCGCCCGCCAGGACCTGGTCGTGTCCCCGGACTCCATCTTCGACATCCAGGCCAAGCGCATCCACGAATACAAGCGCCAGCTCCTGAACGTCCTGCACATCATCCACCAGTATCTGGCCGTGGTGGAGGACGGAATATTTCCGGTCTGGCCAAAGACCTACATCTTTGCGGGCAAGGCCGCGCCCGGGTATTTCGAGGCCAAGGAGATCATCCACCTGATCCATCGGGTGGCCTGGGTGGTCAACGCCGATCCCAGGGCCGACCCCTTCCTCAAGGTGGCCTTCCTGCCCGATTACCGGGTCACCCTGGCCGAGAAGATCATTCCGGCCGCTGATGTGAGCGAGCAGATCTCCACGGCCGGAACCGAGGCCTCGGGCACCGGGAACATGAAGTTCGGGCTGAACGGGGCGCTCACCGTCGGCACCCTGGACGGGGCCAACATCGAGATGATGGAGGAAGTGGGGGAGGAGAACATCTATATCTTCGGGCTCAAAACCCCAGAAGTGGCCGAGATGCTCGGTCGCGGGGCCTACAACCCCCGGGACTTCCTGACCCGCTCCCCGGGTCTGGCCCGGGTCCTGGAGGCCCTGGCCACGGGCCGCTTCACCCCGGGTGAGCCCGACCTCTTCCGCTGGGTGAGCGACAAGCTCCTGGCCATGAACGAGCGCTACTGCCACCTGGCGGACTTCGCGGACTACGCCCGGGCCCAGGCCCGCCTGGCGGCCGATTACGCCAACCCGGCCGTGTGGATGAAAAAGGCCGTGCTGAACACGGCCCGCCTGGGCAAATTCTCCAGCGACCGGACCATTCAGGAATACGCGAAGGACATCTGGGGGATCAGGCCGGTCCCGGCTGGACCAGGGGAAAGCGGGGATGAACCCGCCAAGATCCAAGGCAGACCCCAAAAAGGAAGCCCTGCGTCGAAGCGCAAGAAGAAGAAATAACTTCTCTTATTCTTTGGCTCTGGTCCGAGGAAGGGGGCCGCCCTCTTCCAGGCGAGCAGGCTATTCCACCAGGATGCGGCCCGAACCGCCCCCGCCCTTCTTGCCCACCACCACGGTGAGCAGCCCGTCCTTCAGGGTGGCCCGGATGCTGGCCGGGTCCGCCTCCCGGGTCAGGCTGAAGCGCCGGGCAAAGGGGCCGTAGGAGCGCTCCAGCATATGGTACACGCTCTGGTCCTGGTCCCGCTCCATGCGCCGCTCACCCCAGACCAGGATGTCCCCGGCCTTGGCCTCCACGGTCACGTCGCTTAAGTCCAGGCCGGGAAGTTCGAGCAGGATGATGAATTCCTGTTCGGTTTCCAGCACATCGGCGGCCGGAGTCCAGACGTAGCCCTTGTCGCCCACGCCCAGGCCAAAGGTCGCGGCGTCCAGCACATCCTCCAAACGGTCCAGCTGCTCGCTGAACTCGCTCAAGCTCATCCAGGGGGTGCGATTCATTTTGGCCATAGTCGTCCCATGCTGCCTTGATCTTTCATTCCACGCAGGATACAGACAATATACGCGAAAACGAGACACTTCTCAACCGATTCGAGGCGAACGGGAGAACGCATGGTGAAAAAAGCCCAGACCGTCTGCCCCCCGGACCATCTCACGCCCAAGGACGCCCTGATCGCCTCCCTGGGTCCGGCCAAGATACCATCCCCCTTGCAGTTTGGCCAGTTCACTGCCGACGACTCCCGGGTGCAGGCCTACATCACCCCCGAGGCCATGAAACGGTGCAACAACAAGCCCACCTATTTCGAGGAAGCCGGACCCCGGGAAAAACTCTATTTCGACCCCTCCAAGACCAAATGCGCCGTGGTCACCTGCGGCGGACTCTGCCCGGGCTTAAACGACGTGATCCGGGCCATCGTCATGGACGCCCATTTCAACTACAAGGTCTCCTCGGTCCTGGGCGTGCGCTATGGGCTCCAGGGCTTCATCCCCTCCTACGGGCATCCCCTCATGGAGCTGACCCCGCGCTCGGTCTCCAACATCCACGAATTCGGGGGGACCATCCTGGCCTCCTCGCGCGGACCCCAGTCCCCCTCGGCCATCGTGGACTTTCTGGAGCGCATGAACATCTCGGCCCTGTTCATGGTCGGGGGCGACGGGACCATGAAGGCCGCGGCCTCGGTGGTGGAGGAGATCAGGGACCGCAACCGGCGCATCGCGGTCATCGGCATCCCCAAGACCATCGACAACGACATCAATTTCGTGCCCCGCTCCTTTGGGTTCGACACGGCCGTGGACAAGGCCTGCGAGGCCATCCGCTGCGCCCACGTGGAGGCCCAGGGCGTGCCCTACGGCATCGGCCTGGTCAAGCTCATGGGCCGGGAATCGGGCTACATCGCGGCCCAGGCCGCCTTGGCCTTGAAGGAAGTCAACTACGTGCTGGTCCCGGAAGACCCCTTTGACCTGGAAGGGGAGAAGGGATTTTTGCCCGTGCTGGAAAAGCGGCTCCGCTCCCGGGGACACGCGGTCATCGTCTGCGCCGAGGGCGCGGGCCAGGAACTGGTCCGGGCCGAGGCGGCCACGGACGCCTCGGGCAACGTGGTGCTCGGGGACATCACCGGACTGTTGCGCCGGAAAATCGCCGAATACTTCAAGGGCCGCCTGCCCTTCACCTTGAAATACATCGACCCCAGCTACATCATCCGCTCGATCCCGGCCAACTCCAACGACCGCATCTATTGCGGTTTTCTGGGCCAGAACGCGGTGCACGCGGCCATGGCCGGGAAGACCGGCATGGTGGTGACCAAATGGAACAGCCACTACGTGCACATCCCCATGTCCCTGGTCACCCGGGAACGCAAGAAGATCGACATCCAGTCCCATTTCTGGCGGGCCGTGCTGGAATCCACGGGCCAGCCCCGCTCCTTGCGCAATCAGGGCTAGGCCCAGCCGGAAAAGGATCACCGTCAAAGGACAGCGGCCATGCCCTGGGACCAAGACACCGTCAAACGCCACGAGGCCTGGTTCGACTCCCCCGTGGGCCGCTTCGCCCTGGCCCGAGAGCTGCATCTGGTGGACACGGTCATTGCCGACTGGCCCAGGCGCAACCAGCGGCTGGTGGAAATCGGCTGCGGGCTGGGCATCTTCCTGGAGGAATTCTGGCGGGGAGGCCTGGACATCACCGGCCTGGACAATTCACCGGCCATGATCGCGGCCTGCCGGGAGAGGCTGGGCCACCGGGCCGAACTGTTCCTGGGAAATGCCGACCACCTGCCCTTTGAGGACAAGGAATTCGACTATGCCGCCCTGGTCACCCTTCTGGAGTTCTGCCCGGACCCCGGAGCCGTGCTGCGCGAGGCCACCCGGACAGCCAAGAAGGGCCTAGTCCTGGCCTTTTTGAACCGCTGGTCCCTGTACGCCCGGGAACAGCGCAAGGTCGGCCAAAAGAACGGCCAAAAGAATGGGTTGGACACCACCTTGAGCCAGGCCCGCTGGTTCTCCTGGCCGGAAATCAGCCGCCTCATCTGCGCCCACGTGGGCCACAAGCCGACCCTGGCCCGCTCCATCCTGGCCGGTCCCCCCTCCACCTGGAAGGACCGCCCCGGGCTGCGCCAGATGAACAGCCTGATCTGCCCCCCGTTCCTGGGGGCCTTCACCGTGGTGCGCGTGGATTTCATCGGAGAGAAGCCCCTCACCCCCCTGCCGGCCTGGACCACCGAGGCCGGGATGGGCGGGGCCTAGACGTCGCCCTGGATGACCCGGCCGAGCCCGATCAAAAATGTGCTCATATCCTTGGCGTGGGCCTGGCTTTTGGCCGAAGCCTTGAGAATGGAGTCGGTCAGAGGGTCGGGGTAGCCCGAGACCTTCTTGCGGTAGGTGCTGCGTTCCACAGCCGCTTCCGTGTTGGTCTTCTGAGTGATCTCGACGTCACGCTGAATGGCCTCGGGACCGGTCAGGTTCTGTTCGCCTTTGTAGCGTCTGTGCACTTTGGACATAATCGAGAGCTAGGACAGGGTCCTGACCCTGTCAAGCGGGAACAGCCCCCCATCCGGGCCGAAAACCCTTAAAATTTAAGCTGCACCCCAAGTTCCAGGACCTGTTCCGGGGGCAGGTGGTAGTAGACCGCCGGACTGACCGCGTTGCGCTGGAGGAAAGAGAAGAGAAAACGCCGCCAGGGCATGAGGCTGGACCGGGCCGCCGGAATCAGGGAGACCCGGCCCAGGAAGTACTTGGTATTCTTGGGATGGCAGACCAGACCATGGGCCTCGGCCATTTTCAGCAGGTGGGGCACGTCCGGGATGTCCATGAACCCGGTGTGCATGGTCACCCGGAAAACCCCCTGGCCCAAGGGGGCCACGTCCAGGGTTTTTTCCGCGTCCACATGGGGCACGTTCTCGGTGACCACGGACAGGATGACCACCTGCTTGTGCAGGGAGCTGTTGTGGTTCACGTGGTAGAGGAGCATGGGCGGGATCTCCCGCTTGAAGGTGGACAGGAACACCCCGGTCCCAGGCACGCGCAAGGGCTTGGAGATCTTGAGCATCTCGATGAACTTATCAATGGGCATGCGCATCTGGTACATCTTGCGGCCCACCACCCGCCACCCGTCCTTCCAGGTGATCATCACGGTCATGATGAAGATGCCAATGGAGATGGGCAGCCAGCCCCCGGTGAAGAGCTTGGCCAGGCAGGCCAGCCAGTAGGCCCCGTTCAAGGCGATGAACGCCGCGGACAGGAGCAGGGCCGGAGCCATCCGCCAGCGCCAGACCCTGCGGGCCACATGGTAGAAGAGCACCGAGGTGACCAGCATGGTGGTGGTCACGGCCAGGCCGTAGGCGTCGGCCAGGTTTTCGGACTTGCGCAGGATCAGGGTCAGGGCCAGGCAGGCCACCAGCATCATGGCGTTGACTTCCGGGATGTAGATCTGCCCTTCGGCCATTTCCGAGGTATGCACCACCCGCACCCGGGGCATGAACCCGAGCTGCACGGCCTGCCGGGTCTGGGAAAAGACCCCGGAGATGATGGCCTGCGAGGCGATGATGGTGGCGGCCGTGGCCAGGGCCACCATGGGGTAGAGCAGATGTTCCGGGACCAGGGCGTAGAAAGGCTCGGCCGCTGCCGCTGGATCAAGCAGGATGTTGGCGGCCTGGCCCAGGTAATTCAGGGTCAGGGCGGGCATGGCCAGGAAGAACCAGGACAGGCGGATGGGCCGAGGCCCGAAATGGCCCATGTCCGCGTGCAGGGCCTCGCACCCGGTGACGCAGAGCACCACATTGCCCAGCATGAAAAAGGAGAGGATGCCGTTCTCCCAGAAGAACCCCAGGGCGAACACGGGGTTCAAGGCCAGAAGCACCTCAGGCTTGCGCCCGATGGCTGCTGCGCCCAGCCAGGCCAGGACCACGAACCAGCAGACCATGACCGGCCCGAACAGCTTGCCAATATGGTGGGTCCCCCGGCTCTGCATCCAGAACAGGCCCACCAGGACCGCGCAGGTGATGGGCACCACGGCCGGTTCCAGGGCCTTGGTGGCCAGGCCCAGGCCCTCCACGGCCGAGAGCACGGAAATGACCGGGGTGATGACCCCGTCCCCGTACAAAAGGGCCGCCCCGAACAGGGCCGTGAGCACCAGCCGCCCGCCGAGTTTGCTGCCCAAGGCCCGCTGCAACAGGGCCAGCATGGGAAAGATCCCGCCCTCGCCCTCGTCCTCCACCTTGAGCATGAACCAGGCGAACTGCACGCCCAGCACCAGGGCCAGGGACCAGAAGATGAGCGAGGCCAGGCCAAGGACATTGGCCGGGGTGGGCTCCACCATGGCCAGGCCAAAGAAACAGGCCTTGAAGGCGTACAGCGGGCTGGTGCCGATGTCCCCGAAAACCACGCCCAGGGAGCCCAGGACCAGGGCCGAAGTGGAGTGCTTAATCCGCGACATGCATCCTCGCTGCGGGAAAATGGGATTCTTTCCCTGCCTCTACGTGACAACCAGGGAGCGGGTCAATGTGGCCGCGACCACGGGGGATATTGACGCGCCCCTGGACCGGGCGTAGGCTTCTAAGATCGCAAAACCCCCTGCCGGAGTCGATCATGAACAGAAACGAGGCCTTTGTCCTGTGGTTCGAGGAACTGGGCATCGGGGACATCCCCCTGGTGGGTGGCAAGAACGCCAGCCTGGGCGAGATGTACTCCAATCTGACGCCCCAGGGCGTGCGCATCCCCAACGGGTTCGCCATCACGGCCACGGCCTACCGCCACCTGCTCAAACAGACCAACGCCCAGGACACCATCCGGAACATCCTGTCCGACTTGAACACCTCGGACATGGACAATCTGGCCGAGCGGGGCAGCCGCATCCGCAATCTCATCCGGGGCCTGGAATTCCCCGACGACCTGCGCCAGGCCATCCTGGCCGCCTACCGCAGGCTGGAAGAGGAGTACGGCAAGAACACCGACGTGGCCGTGCGCTCCTCGGCCACGGCCGAGGACCTGCCTGACGCCAGCTTTGCCGGACAACAGGAAACCTATTTGAACATCCGGGGAGCCGAGGACCTCATGGAGGCCTGCCGCCGCTGCTTCGCCTCCCTGTTCACCAACCGGGCGCTCTCCTACCGGGTGGACAAGGGCTTCGACCATTTCGCCGTGGCCTTAAGTGTAGCCGTGCAGAAGATGATCCGCAGCGACCTGGCCTCCAGCGGGGTCATGTTCACCATCGACACCGAATCCGGGTTCAAGGACGCGGTCTTTCTCACCGGGGCCTACGGCCTGGGCGAAAACGTGGTCCAGGGCGCGGTGAATCCCGACGAATGGTATATATTCAAGCCCACCCTCAAGCTGGGGTTCAAGCCCATCATCATGAAGAAGGCCGGGAAAAAGGCCATCAAGATGATCTACAGCACGGACACCAAGCAGACCACCAAGAACGTGGCCGTGCCCGACGAGGACCGCCGCAGGCTGGTGCTCAATGACGAGGAGGTGGTCTCCCTGGCCCGCATGGCCTGCGTCATCGAGGACTATTATTCGGCCAAGGCCGGATATCACAAGCCCATGGACATCGAATGGGCCAAGGACGGCAAGACCGGGGAGCTGTTCATCCTTCAGGCCCGGCCCGAGACCGTGCATGGCCGCAAGGACCTGGCCGTGCTCAAGGAATACGTGCTCAAGAGCCCGGGCGAGGTCCTGGTCCAGGGCCAGTCCGTGGGCGAGATGATCGGACGAGGCGCGGCCCATGTCATCAAAAGCGCGGACATGATCGGCGATTTCCGCAAGGGCGAGGTCCTGGTCACGGACATGACCGACCCGGACTGGGAGCCGATCATGAAGATCGCGGCGGCCATTGTCACCAACCGGGGCGGCCGCACCTGCCACGCGGCCATCATCAGCCGGGAGTTGGGCATCCCCTGCATCGTGGGCGCGTCAAACGCCACCGAACGTCTGGCCACCGGCCAGGAGGTCACGGTGGACTGCTCCAGCGGGAGCCGGGGCACGGTGTACCAGGGCCTTCTGGACTTTCAGATCGTGGAGACCGACCTTACGGCCATGCCCAAGCCCAGGACCAAGATCATGCTCAACCTGGCCAGCCCGGAACAGGCCTTTGACAAGAGCTTTCTGCCCAACGAGGGCGTGGGCCTGGCCCGGGAGGAGTTCATCATCAGCTCCTCCATCAAGATCCACCCCCTGGCCCTTCTGCACTACGAGGACCTGCACGACGAGATCACCAAGCGGGCCATCGCGGACATGACCCTGGGCTACTCGGACAAGGCCGAATACTTCGTGGACAAGCTGGCCGAGGGCGTGGGCATGATCGCGGCCGCCTTCTACCCCAAGCCGGTCATCGTGCGCCTCTCGGACTTCAAGTCCAACGAGTACGCCAACTTGATCGGCGGCAAGGCCTTCGAGCCCGTGGAGGAAAACCCCATGATCGGCTGGCGGGGGGCCTCGCGCTATCACTCGGAGCAGTACAAGGCCGCCTTTGGCCTGGAATGTAAGGCCATGAAGCGGGTGCGCGAGGACATGGGCCTGACCAACGTGGAGATCATGATCCCCTTCCCGCGCACCGTGGAGGAGGCCAAACGGGTGGTGGCCACCATGGCTGAATACGGGCTGAAGCAGGGAGAAAACGGCCTGAAAATCATCGGCATGTGCGAGATCCCGGCCAATGTCATCCTGGCCGAGGAATTCCTGGAGGTGTTCGACGGGTTCTCCATCGGCACCAATGACCTGACCCAGTTGGTGCTCGGGGTGGACCGGGACTCGGCCCTGGTGGCCCACGTGTACGACGAGCGCAACGAGGCCGTGAAGCGGCTGGTCAAGCAGGTCATCGCGGTCTGCCTGCGGCTCAAGAAATACATCGGGATCTGCGGCCAGGCCCCCAGCGACTACCAGGAGTTCGCCGAGTTCGTGGTGGAGTGCGGCATCGAGTCCATGTCCTTAAATCCCGACACGGTGATCAAGACCACCCTGGCCGTGGCCGCGCTGGAGAAGAAGCTGGGAATCAGTTGAACCAAAGGGGCGGCCCGCCCGGGTCGCCCCTTTCCCGGAACCTTGCAGCTCGGGCCGTCCCGGCCTGGGTTTTGCCCGACCCGCCCTTGCCCCACCCGGGCTTTTCAGGTATTGCCCCCTCCCATGCATGAAATGTCCATTGCCCAGAACATCGCGTCCATCATCCAGGACGAGATGGAGAAGAACGGCCTGACCAAGGTCAGCCGCGTGGTGCTGAAGAACGGCCGCCTGGCGGGCGTGGTCTCGGACTCCCTGGCCTTTGCCTGGGAGGTGCTGACCAAGACCGGACCCCTGGCCGGGTCCGTGCTGGTGGTGGAGGAAATCCCCCTGGTCCTGAAATGCGGGGCCTGCCAGCACGAGTTCGCCCCGGATCATCCCATCTCCCATCTCATGCCCTGCACGGCCTGCGGCGAGCAACTCGGCCATACGGTCCTCTCAGGCAAGGAAATGTACATCGATTCCATCGACGCCGAATAAGGCGCGAATCCCCCGGACAAGGAGCCCCGCATGGAAATCCCCGTGGTCAGAAACATTCTGGAGGCCAACGACCGTTTGGCCGACCAGCTCAAAAAACTCTTCGCCTCCCGCAAGATGCTCGTGCTCAACCTCATGAGCTCCCCGGGCGCGGGCAAGACCTCCATCCTGGAGCGCACCCTGGCCGACCTGGCCGGTGAGTTCAAGATGGCGGTCATCGAGGGCGACCTCCAGACCGACAACGACGCCCGCCGGGTAGCCGCCACCGGGGCCCAGGCCGTTCAAATCAATACCGACGGGGGCTGCCATTTGAGCAGTTCCATGATTCTGGAGGCTCTGGACAAGCTCAACCTGGACGGCCTGGACATCCTGTTCATCGAGAACGTGGGCAACCTGGTCTGTCCGGCCGAGTTCTCCCTGGGCGAGGACTCCAAGGTCACGCTCCTGTCCGTGACCGAGGGCGACGACAAGCCCGAAAAATATCCGCTCATGTTCCACCTCTCGGCGGTCATGGTCCTGAACAAGGTGGACCTGCTGCCCTACGTGGATTTCAGCATGGACAAGGCCCGCCAGCACGCCAGCAAGCTCAACGCCGACTTGAAAATCTTCCCGGTGTCCTGCCGCACCCGCGAAGGGCTGGAAGACTGGTACGCCTGGCTGCGCGCGGCCCGGGCCACCAAGAATTAGGCCTGCCGCCCAGGGGCTGGCCCCAAGGCCGCCCCTTGCCCTTGGCCGCAGACATCTTATCCATGAAGTGGCGGGATGAATCTGGACGCTTCCGCGCCAGGACCTCCCCCACGAGGAGAACATCATGAGCAAGGACGGTTGCAAGAGCTGTGGCAAGGCCCCCACCTGCGGGTCCGTGGGCAAGCCCAGCGACAACTGCCAGCCCAACCCGGCCGAGGAGAAGCTGCAAGGCAAACTCAGCCGCATCAAGCACAAGATCGTGGTCCTGTCCGGCAAGGGCGGGGTGGGCAAGAGCACGGTGTCCACCAACATCGCCGTGGCCCTGTCCCTGGCCGGGAAAAAGGTCGGCCTCCTGGACGTGGACGTGCACGGCCCGAGCATCCCGAGGCTCTTAAGCCTTTCGGCCGAAAAGCCGCACATCACCCGGGACTCCATCGAGCCCGTGCCCTACAGCAGCAATCTCTGGGTCATGTCCCTGGGATTTATGATCCCCTCGCCCGAGGACGCGGTCATCTGGCGCGGCCCGGCCAAGATCGGGATGATCAAACAGTTCGTGCGCGACGTGGACTGGGGCGACCTGGACTATCTGGTGGTGGACTGCCCCCCGGGCACGGGCGACGAGCCCCTGACCGCGCTCCAGACCCTGGGACCCGGGGCCTGGGCGGTCATCGTGACCACCCCCCAGGACGTGGCCGTGGACGACGTGCGCCGCTCGGTGACCTTCTGCCGCCAGCTCGGCAACCCCGTGGCCGGGATCGTGGAGAACATGAGTGGGTTTGTGTGCCCGGACTGCGGGACCACCCACGACATCTTCCGCTCGGGCGGAGGCCAGGCCTTGGCCCGGGAGATGGGCGTGCCCTTTCTGGGCAAGATTCCCATCGATCCGGAAGTGGTCCGCTCGGCCGACGAGGGCTTTCCCCTGGTCAAGATCCATCCGGACAGCCCCACGGGCAAGGCCTTAAGCGCCATCATCGCGCCCCTGCTGGCCCTGGACCAGGGGTAGGAGCTTTTAAGGTGGCCATGGACGACGTGCGGACCTACGGGGACATCATGGGCATCTCACCCGAGGCCTATGAGAAACTCAAACCCCACATCCCCTTTCCCCAGGTCAAGTACGCCAACGGCAAGCTCAGCGTGGACCACGAGGGCGTCTACATCGACGTGGAGCCCTTCATCGAAAAGGTCGTGGAGCTCATGGACGAGAACGGCTGGGGCGGGGTGGACTTCATCGACCACGTGGAGTGGGAAGTGACCCGCTACGTCCTGCGCAAGGGCTCGGTGCGCATCAAGAAGGTCAAGCCGGACAACGTGCTGGAGCCGCTACTGAACGAGATCGGAAGCTAGGGCCAAGTCCCCTACGCAGAACGACACGCAAAAGAAAATTTTTTCTTATTCTTTTCTTCGCAGTTTTTTGGGGATCAACAACAGCGATCCTTGCC
The DNA here is from genome assembly GCA_903835685.1 of uncultured delta proteobacterium. GTDB lineage: Bacteria > Desulfobacterota > Desulfovibrionia > Desulfovibrionales > Desulfovibrionaceae > CAILNX01. The sequence continues at coordinate 86,888 of CAILNX010000054.1, read as the reverse complement.
TGCCGGAACGTTTTCCCCTCCCCCTTCCCGGATTTCCGGCCCGGCCTCCGTGGCCGCGCCGTCCATGAGCCCGGCCCGCACCATGTCCATGAACGCCGTCAGGGGCGGGGACAGCCATTTGTCCTTGTGCCGGATCATGAGCACTGCGGTCTCCAAATCGCCCTCGGCCCAAGGCAGGACCACCAATCGCCCGGCGGCCAGGTCAGTGCGCACGGCCAATTCCGGCAAAAGGCTCACCCCCACTCCGCCCATGACGCAGCCCCGCAGGGCCGCCGCGCTGGAGAACTCCACCCCGGCCGCCGTGACCACGCCCTTATCAGAGAGCAGACTTTCGAAGAGCCTGCGGTAGGAGCAGTCGGCCTTGGACAGCACCAGGGTTTCCCCCTGCAAATCCTCTGGCCCCACCCCGGCCTGTCCGGCCAGGCGATGCCCGGGCGCGGCCACCAGCACCAGACGCTCCACGCCCAGGGCCTCCACCACCAGGTCCCCGGCCCGAATGGTGTCGGTCATGAGAAAGGCCAGGTCCGTCACCCCCCGGCGCAAATCCTTGTCCAGGCCCTCCATGGTGCAGGCCGTGAAGCTTAAACTGACGTGCGGGAAGGTCTCGCGGAAGCGCCGGATCACGCTGCCCATGCGGTAGGCGCACAGTGACTCGGGCACCCGAACCGAGAGGGTCCCACGCGATTCCGAGGCCCCGATGACCCAGGCCCGGGCCTCGTCCTCCAGGTCCAGAATCTTGCGCGCATAATCCAGGAGGCGCTCCCCGGCCTCGGTCAGGGCCACCCGGCGTCCCAGCCGTTCGAAGAGCCGCAGCCCCAGTTCCCCCTCCAAAGCCGCCACCCGCGCCGACACCGTGGACTGGGCCGCGTGCAGGGCCTCGCCCGCCCGGTGGAAGCTCAGCAGCTTGGCCACGGCCGCAAAGGTCCGGATATCCCGCAGTTCCATGCTCGACTCCTGTTCTGGATTTCCGATCAGCCCTATCGAAAACAATCGTTGGACACGATCGATACGAGTTCTTAATCAATTATCAAGATCAAATCACGCGGTCAACCGGTCCTCCGTGCAGGACAGGCCGGGCGGCCCAAAAACAGGAGAACGATCATGAACACGGAACAGGTGGAGCAACGGGCCTATGACTTTTTCCAGGGCGGGCTGCACTGCGCGGAATCCGTGCTGGCGGCCATCATGGAGGCCTCAGGGAACCCTGGCAACGCAGTCACGCCCAGAATGGCCACGGCCTTCGGGGGCGGGGTGGGCCGGAGCCAGGAGGAGATGTGCGGGGCCCTCTCGGGCGGGCTCATGGCCCTGGGCCTGCTGAACGGCCGCTCCCAGGCTGGTGAGAACTGGGACGCCGTGGCGGCCTCTGCCGCCCAATACCGGAGCCGCTTCGAGGGACTGTGCGGACGCATCCGCTGCAAGGAGGTGCTCGAGGCCCTGGGACCCCAGGAGAACATGGAGCAGTGCAAGCGCCTCACGGCCAGGGCGGCTGGCCTGCTCTGGGACCTGCTCGGAAGCCAGGAAGGGGGCGGCCAAGCTCTGACCTGCGGTTGCTGCTCCAAGGGATAAGGGACTTCAAGCCTGACTGGAGCCGGGGGGATGCTGTTCAGGACAGAGTCCCTCCGGCCCGGCCTGGACGGCCGCCCTGGAACCAGGCTCTTTGATCAGATGGAATACGCGAAAAATCAGGCGGGCAGGATGTCCACTTCCTCGGCCTTGCAGGCCCCGTCTTCGTCTTTTAAGATGTAGCTGACCCGCTCGCCGGGGCTCAGGGTCAAGAAACCCTGACGCCGGACCTGAGAGTAGTGCACGTACACGTCAAAGCCCTCGGCCTCGTCAATGATGAAGCCGAACCCCTTGGGGTCGCTGAACCAAGAGACCACTCCAAGCCGTTTCATGACCAGGGTTCCTTGCCGCGAAGGGACGGGCCGGGGCGTTTGGCGATCAGCGCATGCGGTAGGTGATGCGGCCCCGGGTCAGGTCGTAAGGGGAAAGCTCCACCTTGACCTTGTCCCCGGGCAGGATGCGGATGTAGTGCTTGCGCATCTTGCCTGAAATGTGGCCCAGGATGGTGTGGCCGTTTTGCAGCTCCACCCTGAACATGGCGTTGGGAAGGGATTCCTGGATGGTCCCTTCGACCTCAATGGCTTCCTCTTTGGGCATACTCGTCCTCCTCGTCGACGGGTTTTGGACTTCTTCCATCCCCGTCATCCCCAAAACAATCCGTACCACTATCCTTTTTGTCCGGCATTAGGCAAGGGCTGGATTCGAGGTTTTCTCTCCGGGCGACCAGACGAATCCAGCCAGAGGATTCGGGGCGGCCCCGGGCCGTATGGAACAGGAATTGCTTGCATGGGCCAAGGGGGAAAGTATGACCAAGATCACCGCAGCCAATTACTGTGCCCTGACCTCGTCCTATCTGTCTGGATCAAGCGAGACCGCCGTCCCCGACTCCCTGCTCAAGGCTGCCTCCCAGAAGTACATCAAGGAGAACGACGCCAACAAGGACGGGGTTCTGACCAAGGATGAGGTCAAATGGTCCGCCGAGGCCTTTGACAAGGCCGACGTCAACAAGGACGGACACGTTGACGAGGGGGAGATCAAGGCCACGCTCACGAACAACGAGAGCACGGTCTACCGCCTGTTGTCCGGCAAGAGCGTCAAGCTCCAGAAATACAGCCTCATCAAGAGCGCCCTGGGCAGCATCTAGAAGAGCCCCTTCCAGGCGGCAATTGAGCTTTGGCCTCTTCCACCATGTAACCGCCGATGAGAAGACCGGGAGCCGGCAACCCGTGGAATGCCGTTGCTTTCTCCTTGAGCTCTGCAAACGTATGGGGGCCGATGTTCACTTGTTTTCTCCGGTGCGATGACGCGAAACGAAAGGGGAGGCTGGCCGGACTTCTCTCCCGGCGGACAAAAAGAAAGCGGCCCCCGGGGTTTCCCAGGGGCCACTGATCCAGTATTAGGCCTTCACGATCTTGACCTGACTCTGGTAGAAGACCGCGCTCCCGGCCACCGGGTCCACGAGGCCGGTATTCTTCAGGACCGGGTCCAGGCGCATGGCCGCGTTGGCGTGGATGCCCGTGGCCCGCCTGGGGTCGCCCGGCACCAGCACCCCGTCAACCGTCACCGCCCCGGCACCGTTGGCCCAGTGTCCATGGCCCAGGGTGAAGGCCACGTGCCCTGGACGGATGCCTTCGATGACCTTGGCTTTGCCGATCATGGGCTTGGGCTTGCCCGGCTGGAGCATCCAGGTCCCTTCCGGGTTGGAGGCGGAAACCACCTTGACCAGGTCGCCGGTCTTGATGCCCAGCCTTTCCGCATCGACGCTGTTCATCTCCATGGCATTTTCGGGGTAGGTCGCCTGGAGCCAATAGTTGCCCGTGGTGCGGCTCTTGGTCTGGACCACGGACTTGTAGGTTATCAGGGTGAACTCGAAGCCCTGCTTCTCGTCATCCAAAGGCTTGCCCGTGCAGTCCACCGGGCCGGCCACGTAGTCGGCGAAATGCAGGTAGGTCTTGCCGGTCATGGAGTTCTTGGTCTTGAGCAGGTTCTCCATGTAGATGCCGAGCTGCTTGCCGTACTTGTTCGCCAACTGCCCGTCCTTGTATGCCTTGGCGAAGTCCTGGAAGCGTCCGCCCCTGTTGAGCAGATAGACGACATGGGGCCAAAGCTCCTCGCCCACGGCCTCCTTCCAGCGCTTGGCGTCGAAGACCGTGTCCGGCAGATGCCGCCGGGACTTCTCGAACAGGGCTATCTCCTCGGCATTCGCGGCCGGGACCTTGTCCGAACCGTCCTCTTTCTCGCCGAAGGCCACGTTGGCCAACATGCGCAGATAGAGGTCCTCCTCGCGCTTCAGGTGCTTGCCCTCACCAAAGGAGTTCTCGCCGAACCCGGACAGCTTCATCTTCTCGGCAAGGCCCAGGAATACGGTCTCCAGGGACAAAGGCATCTTCTGGCCGTACACCGTGACCGTCTCGGTCAGCGGGGCCACCACGGGCTGGCGCACCGGGAATACCTTGAAGGGCACCGAGGGATGCGAGCCCGAGAACTCCCAGCGCTCCAGGTAGGTCAGATCCGGGAAGATGTAGTCCGCGTACATGCTGGTCTCGCCCACGGTAATGTCCGAGACGAAGAACAGCGGCAGCTTCTTCACGTCCGAGAGGATGTCGATGAGTGCGTGCCCGGCGGGCAGGGAGTAGACCGGGGTGCCCATGTACAGGAACAAGGCCTTGATCGGATAGGGGTAGGCGTCGCCGATGCTGGGGATGACCTCCTGGTACACGTCCGAGCAGAAGGGATACCAGACCCGCTTGGCCGGGAACTTGTCGAACAGGGTGCTCTTGTCGAAGACCTTGCCGCCCCGGATGATGTCGATGCCATAGGGTTTGATGGCCTTTTGCTTGCCAACGTCGTAGGGCTGGCCCTTCTTGGTTCCCGAGGGATCGTAGGTGGTGGCCTTGCACATGCCGCCCATGTGGTCATGGTTGCCGATGAGGATGTTCACGAACATCCAGGCCAGCACGTTGTAGAATCCGCTGGTGTGCTGGGACACGCCCCGGTGAATGTCGGCCACCGCCCTCTTCCCGTGGCTGGTGAACTCCTGCGCCACCTCGGCCAGATCGGACTCCTTGAGCCCGGCGATCTCGGCCCACTGGGCCCCGGTCTTGGCGGCAGCAGCCTCCTTGTAGACCTGGAGCACGGTCTTGACCTTCATGCCCTTGACCTCGGCATCCACCAGGAGGTCTCCGGTCACGGGCTTGTCTTCGCTGTTGGGGTCGAAGGGCACGGGCTGGCCATCTTTCAGGACCACGAAGGCGTCGAACTCCCAGTCCTTGCCGTCCTTGTCCTGGCGAATATCCTTGGGTAGGCCCAGGTCCGAACCGCGCAGGAAAGCCCCAGGCTTGCCGTCCTCGCCGACTTTGACCAGCCAGGCAGTCTGGGTCCAGGTGGGTTCGTTGGACGCCTTGGCGGCGGCCTTGTTGGCATTGGACAGGTAGCGGGCGTCGTAGCGGGCGTTCTCGATGATCCAGCGGATCATGAACATGGCCGTCGCGCCGACCCCGTTGGACGTCACCGGGAGCCATTTCCAGGCCCGGGAAGCCAGTTTGGAGCAACGGGGGTCGATGACCGCGAATTTGAACCCGCCATCAGCGATCCCGCTCGTGACCTTGGGTACGCGCCACGGGGGACCGTAGTTGGCGTCGAAAAGGTTCGTGCCCACGAAGAGTACGAACTCGGAATTGGCGATGTCGCCCTGCCAGTAGAATTTGCTTCCGGCGGTCCACTTGCCGTCCACGAACTGGTCGCTCATGAGCTTGCAGGTGAAGTACAGGGAGCCCTGGCAGACCGTGGTGTGGCCGTGGCGGTTGTTGGTGCCCAGGCCGGAGCAGAAGCGCTGCACGAAGTCGCTGCGCCCGCCCTTGAGGCGGCCCCAGTTGAACACGAACTGGTTGTTCTTGAATCCCATATCCGGGTGGTCCGGGTCGATCAGGCACTTCAGGTTCTCGGCGTGCTTGGTCTTGAACTCGTCCAGGGGCATCTTCTTCTTGACCACCTCCTCGGCGTCCTCGGCCAGGGCCTTGGCCACGGCCGAGTCCTTCAAGGGACAGATGTCCTTCAGTCCCTCGACCTTGCCCTCGCCAAAGAGGTCGCCGCCCTCCACGAGCTCGGCCACGGCCTGGTCGAAGGGAATGGACTTCCATTTGTTCTCACCGCGTTTCCCGGCCCGCTTGAGAACCTTCACGATGCGGTAGGGGTCGTACAGGGTCTGGATTCCGGCCTGGCCCTTGGGACACAGGGCACCCTCTACCAGCGCCGCATCGGCCATGGCGGTTTTGAACGGCAGGTGGGGGGCCAGGGTCCAGGGGTTGAAGGGGTTGCCGTCGATCTTGGCCACTCGGCCGTCCGCGATCTTGACCTTGATGCCGCAGTTGGTGTTGCACTGCTGGCAGACGGTATAGAGCTGGTTTTCCGGCAAGTGATGGGTATAGGCCGAGCCTTCGGCCGGAGCGGCCCAGGCCTCGGCCCCGGGCTGCTGGAACAGGAAGGCCCCGGGACCGGCCACGGCCGCCACTCCGCTGGCCATGGCCGCGCACTTCATGAAGCGGCGGCGATCCATGACCTCTTCGGTCCCAGCCTCGGACGTATGTTTGCGGGTGCGATCAGGCATGCGCGTCTCCTTCTTTGCTCCCGAACAGGGCGGGGATGAGCTTGGGGCCGATCAGGAATCCGAACAGGGCCAGGGCCAAGAAGAAGACAGTCACCAGCCACTCGCCCATGTCCGGAGAGTAGGACAGGCTCAGGCGGGGATGAATGAAGGCCGTATCCAGGCCAGGCAGCATGGGCAGGCCCTGGGCCGGGATGACGAAGTCGTAGCGGGCAAAGGGAAAGGTGGCCAGGATGAGCAGCCCGGCCTGGCACACGTCCCTGGGGCCGCTTCCGTTCTTGACCAGAAGCAGGAAGGGCAGGAGCCCGCCCAGGACTAGGTGGATGATCCAGAAGCTCCACCAGCGCGGCCCGCAGACTACAGCGTTGATGGCCACGACCACATCGGCCTTGCCGGACTTGAGCCCGGAGGTGATGGTCACGGCCTCCACGAGCAGGAAGACCACGAGCAGGAACAGGATGCTTTTGCCCAGGCCGCGCATGAGCCCGTCATAGTCATCCCCTTCCGGGGGGAAGGCCAGGGCCAGAACGGCCAGAAGCGCCCCTCCGGTCAGGAGCGCGGCCAGGACGAACTGGAAAGGCACCAGTGGGTTGTTCCATATGGGCCGGGAGGCCAGGACCGAGAAGAAATAGCCGTTGGTCCCGTAGAAGAGGAGACCCACGGGCAGGGCCACGATGGACAGCTTGCGCACGCACTCATCGCACCCCTGGGTGATGGCCTTGATCTTGAGCAGGTAGATGACCAGCAGCAGGGTGAAGAACACGAACATCCAGAGCATGGGAGAATCCAGGCTCGGGCTGAGCACAAAGCGGTACATGCGGCCCCAGCGGCCCAGATCCAGAGCGATGGCCCCGCCCGCGCAGACCTCGGTGACCACCACGGCCCAGGCCGCGATCTTGCCCAGGGGCTCGTAGCGCTTCAGCCCGAAGACGTAGACCAGGATGGAAACCAGGAATGCCCCGGCGGAAAGGCCGAGGAAGTAGAGGTAGACGACCACGCCAAGCCCCCACGGCACAGAGGAGGTCAGGGCTGTAGCGTTCGTTCCGTGCATGAGCGCTTCGACCACGCCGAAGGCGCCCACGGCCAGTCCGGCCAGGGCCAGGATCATCAGCATCTTGCGTTTTGCGTCCATGTCTCCCCCCTTAGCCCAGGTAATAGACCGCAGGCTTGGTGCCCATCTCTTCCTTCAGGCGATGGATGCGCGGCGAGCCCAGGAGTTCGCGCACCAGCGCGTCCGGGTCGTTGCGGTCCCCGAAGAAGGTGGCCCGGCCGATGCACGTGGTCACGCAGGCCGGCAGCATGCCCACAGCCAGGCGGTGCAGGCAGAAATGGCATTTGCGGGCGTTGCCGATGGGCGAGTCCCGGCGGCTGCGCGCGGCCCATTCCTTGCCGTACTCGGCGGCGGGATTCTCCTCATAGCCCTGGGCCGCGCCGGTCTTGCCCACCAGAACGCCAGGGGCATCAGCGGTCTTGGCCGTGTACCACTCCCCGAAGTCCGAGGTGCGCGCCCCGTAGGGGCAGGCCGACAGGCAGTAGCGGCAGCCGATGCACCGGTTGTAGTCGATAACGGTCACGCCCTGCTCGTTCTTCGTCGTGGCGTGGACCGGGCAGACGCCGACACAGGGCGGGTTGTCGCATTGCATGCAGGGGCGGGGCAGGAACCGGCGGCGCACCGAGGGGTACGTGCCGAGCTCCTCGTCGATGACCGGGCGGTAGACCACGCCGGGCGGGAGCTTGTTTTCGGCCACGCAGGCCACGGTGCAGGCTTGGCACCCGGCGCATTTGGCCTGATCGATGACCATGATCCAACGGACCTTGGCCGGGTCGGCGGCCTTGGCTTTTTTCAAATCCCGCTGCATCCGGATCAACGGGTCCTCGATCGGCAGCGTCCTACCCATGACGTTCCTCCGCGTTGCGGTTTACGAACACTTCCTTTCTTTGCTTGCCTTAAAAGCCCGGAGCCGGGCCAAGTCTTCTTGCACCCTCCCGCTGTTGACCAGATGAACGGCCAGTCCCTCCGGCATGCCCGAAGGCAGTGACGGGCAAGGGGTTGCCAGCCGGTAGTAAGTCCAGACTCCGGCCTTGCGGTCGGATATGATCCCGGCGCTTTTGAGCAGGGAGAGATGCCGGGAAACCGTGGACTGAGGCAGAAGCAGGGCCTCCTTGAGATCGCAGACGCAAAGCTCCCCCGTGGTCAGCAGGATGACGATGCGCAGCCGGGTCTCCTCGGCCAGGGCCTTGAGCGACCTGATGGTTGTCTCCATATTTATTCCTTAATTCGGATATCCGGATGAAAGCAAGCGAAAAAAATATAACTGCCTTCATCCGAGGGTTATTCTAGGGCGAGAGTCCGGACGAACTCCCTGATCTCGTCCCGCACTCGGCGGTAGTGGCCCAGGGCCTCCTCCTCGGTCCTGGCGTCCTTCGCCAGGGCCGGAGGGTCGTCGAACCCGGCGTGCAGGCGTTGGAATTTGCCCGGGAAATAGGGGCAGTTCTCATTCGCGTGACCGCAGAGGGTGATCACGGCGTCGAACTCCTGGACCGGCAGTTCCTCCACGGTCTTGGAGAACTGCGCCGAGATGTCCACCCCGGCCTCGGCCATGACCTTCACGGCCAGAGGATTCATCCCGTGTTTCACCACCCCGGCCGAGTACGGTTCCATGTCTTTGGCTCGGAACATCCGGGCGAAGCCCTCGGCCATCTGACTGCGACAGGAGTTGCCAGTACACAGGAAAAGCACCCGCTTTCTTACGACTTCTTCAGGCCTCACAATCCCCCCCAATGATACTGTTTCCGAGCACTACTCATCACATAGCCTTGGATCATCTCTCTGGTCTGATCTCAAATATATCTGGTCAATGCCTGTCATTCCAGTGAATCCTTCCGGTGTCCGGGTACCCACTTATTCCACAGCGCAGCATAAACCGCCTCAGAAAAAGTTTCCAGATCAAAAGGCTTCTGAATCACATAATGAAGACCAGATGCAGCAAGTTTTTGCAGCCGATCATTGTCGAGGTCAGTCGTGATGAGCAAGAATGGTGTCTCGCAGCCTGCCTTTCTGATTTTTTTGAAAAATTCCAGCTCTTTTTTGCTCGAAACGCGATAATTCGCGATGATCAAATCGAAATGCTTGGACAGGGCGACATCCACCACTTTCTTTGGTTCACAGAAAGTTTGAACATGGGAAGCCCCTATGTATACAAGGAGTTTTCCAACCACATCCATGGCCAAGTTGTTGTCTTCGACTACGAGAAACGAAATCGTTCTCATATGTTCTCTTGAACCCGTTGGACCAAGGCCCGCAGCTTCCCGGCGAGTTCCTCGCCCATCCCTTCACGGTTTTTTCAGCCCCCACATGTCCCCCAATGGTGTTGTGCCTCCTGAACCGACCCAGTCCACGAATTCCTGGATCATGGCCTTGATCTGGTCTCGTATGATCCGGGTCTTCTGGAGGCGTTCCTCATGGCTCCCCTGAACACTGGCGGGGTCTTCAAAGGGCAGATGGAGCCGGTGGGTCATGCCCGGAAATATCGGGCATTGCTCTGCTGCTGATTCCGAACAGACCGTGATGACATAGTTATAGATTTTCCCGGCCCTGAACAGGTCAAAGACCTTCTGCGTCTTCTTTTCCGAGAGGTCCACGCCCTCTTCCTGCATGACCTCGACCACCAAGGGGTTGATCTCCGTGGGCTCGAACCCGGCGCTTTCCACCGTGAATTCCTCGGCCCCCAGCAGTTTCAGATAGGCCTCAGCCATTTGGCTCCTGGCGCTGTTATGCACGCAGACGAACAAGACTCGGTCCATGGAAGATCCTCCTGGCAATAGGGGTTTTCCCTCTCATACCGCCAGTTTGTTACGATCCCTTGTCAAGAGGCGCTCATCAGCACGCCTTTTCACCGGTCCAGGCTCACCCTCACCACCTGCTCCTGCAAGGGGTACCCGTCTCCCGGCCGGAGCTGGTAGCTCAAGGCGGCCTTGACCACCACCGCCCTGACGCCCGGGGGCAGATCAAATTCCAGGGTCTCCTCCCGGGGCGCAAAGGGCTGTATGCTGGTGTCCCGGATCAGGCCCAGCTTCTTGTCCGGGCCAAGGACCATGGCCGATCCCAGGGCGTTTGTAGACTGAGGCATGTACATCTTTGTGATTTGATACAGGGGGATACCTTCAGGGGTCTGGGCCGTCACATCCAGGACGACTGCGGTCTTGGTCGGTCAGCCGTCCGGGATACGGTGCCCGGCCCTGTTGGCGATCCTGGTCTTGACCACCACTTTCGGCACGGATTCCCCGTTCCCGTTCGCGAACACATAGCCCAGGGCCTGGACCTCCAGGGGCAGGGCAGCCCGGTACAAGGCCGCCGTCTCGTTCCTGTTCTCAAAGTTGGGGGGCAGGTAATGGTTCTTGCCCTTCATGTGGCAGTCCTGGCAGGTCTGGGTCCCGCCGCTGGGGATGTAGGCGTGCAGATAGCTGCCATAGAGAGTGGCGCACTGCTCGGGATGCTCGAATTCCAGGACCGGCCCCAGTCCGTGGCATTGGCCGCAGACCAACGGGTCCTTCAGCAGCGGGCTTTTCTTGACCGGCGCTCCGGGGTGGTTGGGCAGGTCCCTGGACCCGTAGAGCACCCCGCGTTCCGGGCGGCTGTGCACCACGGCCTTGTCCTGGTGGCAGACCGGGCAGCCGATGTTGAGCTGGCCCAAGGTGGCCGTGTCCCCGTTCAGGATGGCGCTGGCCAGTTCGGCGGCCACGGCGTCCGAAGCGCCCAGAAGCTGCGGCAGGTGGCATTTGGCGCAGATGAGGTTTTCCTTGGTGGCCTTGTGACCGTCCTTGATCGCCAATGGCCCGTTCTTCAGGATTCGGGCCAGGAATACATCTCCCCCCAACCCCATGAGCGGCTTGGCGTGTTGGGATTTCTCCCACTGCCCGTAGATTTCCGGGTGGCACTTCTGGCAGGGCTTGGAGCTGTATTTGGCGATCAGTTCCTTGAGGGTCCGGATCTCCACCTTCTTTTCACCGGCCTGGACCATCCCGGCGGTCATGAGCAGGGCCGCCAGACAGGCAAACAGCCTGGCCGCCAAGGGCAGAACCCGCAGATGCGCGGTCATGCCGGGCCTCCATGGGTTTTGGCCGGGGCGGCTTCAGACGGGACCGGGCAGGCCACATGGCAGACCCCGATAGGGGTCGCCACCTGGTGCGGGAAATACCTGCGCCTGATCCACAGGGACACGTTGACCAGCCCGATGAGCACCGGCACCTCCACCAGGGGGCCGATGACCGCCGCAAAGGCCTGGCCCGAGTCAATGCCGAACACGGCGATGGCCACGGCAATGGCCAGCTCGAAATTGTTCGAGGCGGCGGTAAAGGACAGGGTGGCCGACTGCTCGTAGGTGGCCCCGGCCTTGCGCGAGAGCCAGAAGGAGACCAGGAACATGGACAGGAAGTAGATGCCCAGGGGCAGGGCGATGCGCAGCACGTCCAAGGGCAGCTTCACGATGACCTCGCCCTTGAAGGAGAACATGACCAGAATGGTGAAGAGCAGAAAGATCAGGGTGAAGGGACTGATGGCCGGTATGAATTTCGTTTCGTACCACTCCTTCCCCCGGGTCTTGAGCCCGATAAACCGGGAGAGCACCCCGGCCAGAAAGGGGATGCCCAGGTAGATGAACACGCTCTCGGCGATCTGGCCCATGGAGATGTCCACCACGGCCCCTTCCAGGCCCAGGACCCGGGGCAGCACGGTGATGAACACCCAGGCGTAGAGCGAGAAGAAGAGCACCTGGAAGATGGAGTTGAAGGCCACCAGCCCGGCGCAGTACTCCCGGTCGCCCTCGGCCAGGTCGTTCCACACGATGACCATGGCGATGCACCGGGCCAGGCCGATCAAAATGAGCCCGACCATGTACTCCCTGGCCCCGCCCAGAAAAACCACGGCCAGGACGAACATGAACACCGGCCCGATGACCCAGTTCTGGACGAGGGACAGGGCCAGGACCCGGCCGTCCCGGAAGACCCGGTGCAGCTCCTCGTAGCGCACCTTGGCCAGGGGCGGGTACATCATCAGGATGAGGCCCACGGCAATGGGCGCGTTGGTGGTCCCCACATTGAAGCTGTTGATGAAATTCTTGACCCCGGGCAGGAAATATCCCGCGCCCACCCCGACCAGCATGGCCGAGAAGATCCACAGGGTCAGAAAGCGGTCCAGAAAGGACAATTTCTTGGTCGTGGCCGTGTTCATGGAATCGGTCCTCCTCGGTCAGGCAGTGAAGAAGGGCTGCATCAGGAAATAGACGCCCAGCAGGGCCACCATGCCGCCCGCGCATTTTCTGACCCATGCCCCGCCCGTGGACACCGCGCGGGTTTCCAAGATTCGCCGGGCCAGAGCGGCCGAGCTTCCGGCGGCCAGGATGGGCAGGCAGTGCCCCAGGGCGAAGAGCAGAATTAGGCCAAGACCCATGCTCACCTGCTTCTGTACTGTGACCATGGCCAGGATGGGCGCGATGAACCCGAAGGTGCAGGCCCCGGACAGGACCCCGTAGGCCAGGCCCAGGGCGAAGGCCCCGGACAGGCCTCTGGGCTTGAACCGGGACAGGCCGCTGCCGGGCATGGAGCAGGTGACCACGCCCAGCATGTCCAGGGACACCCAGAGGAGCACGGCCCCCACGGGCATGGTCCAGAACGGCCCCACGTCCCCGAGCATGCGCCCCAGGAGCGCGCACAGGACGCCCACCAGGGCGATGCTCACGAAGAGCCCCAGGCTGAACAAGCCCGCGTACCCGGCCGCCTCCCGGCCTTCCAGGATGCGGTTCTGTCCGGCCACATAGCCCACGATCAAGGGAATGGAGGCCAGGTGGCAGGGGGAAAAGAGCACGCTGACTAGGCCCCAGAGAAAAGCACCCAGGGCGGCCATGGCCCCGGCCTGGGTGATCCAGGCGTTGATGGCGAGGAAGGCCTGGTCCATCACTGGCCCCCGTCCACCCCAAGGCCCTTGAGCCTGGCCACGATGCTCTCCTTATCCAGGAACCCCTCGTGCCGCCATTGTTCCCGGCCGTCCCGCTCATAGAATATCTGGGTGGGGATGGCCCGGAGATGGTATTTTTCCGCCTGTTCCGGCCGCTCCCGCACGTCGATGAAGGCGATGACGGCCCGGCCCGCATATTCTTTTTCCAATTCCGTCAGGATCGGGGCCATCATCTTGCATGGGATGCAGGACTTGGCTCCCAGGTCCACCATGGTGACCTGGCCTGGGGCCGGTATCTCGGCCGGAAGCCCCTCATCCTTTCCCTCGGCAGGGAAAGCCATGAGCGAGAGAAAAGCACACAAAGCCAGGGAAAAATAGCGCATCAGATGCTCCTTGTCGCCTGTCGGGAGAAGTTGGCCGGGAGCCGGGCTCAGCCTTGGCAACCGCATCCCCCAGAGGTGGACTCAGCAGCCGGGGCCGGGGCGCAACCCAGGGCCGCGGCCTTGACCGCGTCCACATCCCTGGCCTGGATGGCCAAAGCCTGATCCTTGATTTTTTCGATGCCCAGGTCCGTGACCACCACATAACGGCCTGGAGAAAGCCCGGCGTTTTCCATGATCTTTTTGGCGCAGCCAATGGGGCAACCGTCCAGGACCACCACGCCGGAGGCCTTTGCTCCGGCCTTGACCATGGGGGGCAACTGGGCTCCGATCCCCGCCAGGCAGAACATCTTGCCCTGCCCCTCCCTGGTCAGCTCCACGGCGGCCTGGTTGGTGAGTTGTCCCACGTTGGACCCTCCGGAGCAGGCCAGGATCATGAGCGGTTCCGAACCGCAAGCGCAAGCGTTCGACATGATGTTCCCCCTTGATGAGAATTTAAGCCAAAGGCTATTTCCCGAGCCAGCCCAGGACTTCCGCGTGGGTCGGGACCCGGCCCGAGCAGACCACCCGGCCGTCCATGACCACCCCGGGCGTGGCGAAGACCCCGAGCGAGGCAATGGCCTGAAAATCAGTGACTTTTTCCACCTCGGCCACAACCCCGGCCTGGGCCAGGGCCTCCTGGACCACCTTCAAGGTCTGATGGCATTTGGGGCATCCCGGCCCCAGGACTTGTATCTCCATGGGTGTCTCCTTGCCCGTCTCCCGGGTCAGAACAACAGATTGAAAAGATACCCGACCAGGACGATCCCGGCCCCGACCACGCTGAAAAAGGTCACGATGAGGCGGGGTTTCAGCACCTTGCGCAAGATGATGGCCTCGGGCAGGGACAGGGCGATGACGCTCATCATGAAGGCCAGGACCGTGCCCAGGGCCGCGCCTTTTTCCAGCAGGGCATGGACCACGGGCACGATGCCGGCCGCGTTGGAATACATGGGGATGCCCACCAGCACGGCCACGGGCACGGACCACCAGGCCCCCTTGCCCATCACGTCAGCCATGAAGCCCTCGGGCACGTAGCCGTGGATGGCCGCGCCCACGGCGATCCCGAGCACCACCCATTTCCAGACCCGGCGCAGGATGTCCCGCACCGCGTCCAGTCCGAACTGGACCCTTGCGGCGAGGTCCAACGCTCCTTCGGAGCAGTCGTCGGCCCCGGCCCGGATGTGCCGGACCCAGTCCTCGATGTGCTCTTCCATGCCCATCCGGCCGATGACCCAACCAGCACCCATGGCCACCAGGAGGCCGGTACCCATGTAGATGGCCGCCACCTTCCAGCCCAGGAGGCCGTAAAGGAGGACCACTGCGATCTCGTTGACCATGGGCGCGGAGATGAGAAAGGAGAAGGTCACGCCCAGGGGAACCCCGGCGGTCACGAATCCGATGAACAGAGGCACGGCCGAGCAGGAGCAGAACGGGGTGACGATCCCCAGCAGGGCGGCCAGGACATTGCCCACGGACTCCCGTTTCCCGGCCAGAATCCGCCGGGTTCGGGCCGGGGTGAAAAAAGAGCGGAGGACGCCCACCCCGAAGACCACCAGAGCCAGAAGCAGGAGGACCTTGGGCGTGTCGTAGGCGAAGAACTGCACGGCCTGGCCCAGATGGCTGCCGGGCTCAAGCCCCAGGACCTGAAAGGCCAGGACCCGGGAAAAGTCCTCCAACTGGCCATAGACCAGGACCCAGAGGACCAGGATCGGGACCAGCAAGAGGGGCCTGCCCCAGGAGACTTTTCCGCCCAACGCCTCCCGGGCCGGGGCGGCTGCGGGCGCTCCTGGAAAAAAACCGAGGGGGCCGAGGGGCTGGAGTGTTTGGCGAGGCCCGGGGGACTGAAGAGGCTGCAAGGGTTTCACGCAGGCCTCCGGCACAGCACCTGCCGGTCGATGCCGAGCAGGGAGGCCTTGAGGGCCGCGATGTCCCGCTCCTGGTTGAGCCACCCGGCCAAAAGGTCCAGCAGGGGCCGGGCGTAGGGGGAGTCCCCCTCCCGCACCAGGCGGTAATTGACGTACAGCCCTTCCTTGATCCCTTGGACCAGCCCGGCGTCCTCCAGCAGGGCCAGGTGCTTGGACACCGTGGACTGGGCCAGGCCCAGGGCGGCCGTGAGTTCGCAGACGCACAAATCCCGTGCTTCCAGAAGCTTGAGCATCTTCAGCCGGTTGCCGTCAGACAGGGCCTTGGTGGCCTTGAGCAGCGCCTTCATCTGTACCTCCATATCGTCATATGGCGATATATAAATACGGCCTTGGGGCCTGTCAACATTTTCTTCCCCCCCGGCCTCAATTCCTTGTTCAGCACGCACAGAGAGAAATCTGGGGGTCACTCACTTCTTCGGTGGGCATTTTGCGCAGGACAGGCTAGAAGAGATCAAAGAGCAGAGGATGGGGCGACCGTGCCCGATTCCATACCCTCACCGGGAGCCCAGCACATGACCACCACACAAGATGTTTCAACCGAACCAGACACCAGCATGGAAGGGCAAGGCGCTTCTGAACAGGAGCCCGCCCGCCAAATCCCGCACTCCAGAAAGCGCCAGACCCGGGCCGAGAACGAGGCCTTGGCCAAAAGACGGCGTGAAGCCTGGACCACGGGCATCTCCGGGGGCGCGACCATGCAGCAGGCCCAGCAGCTTTATGAAAGTTTCGAGGTCGCCCCGGAGGCCATCGGCCGGATGGACAAGGACATGGCCAACACGGTCTTGAACCTGCTGATCGGGCTCCGCAAATACCGCGACGAACACCTGGCCCTGTCACGCAAGATCAGGGAACGCCTGAACGCCGGGGAAGATACCAGGAAGGTCGTGAAAACCAGTGCGCTTCCTGCGCAACCTCATCATATTCACGGGTATCGGATCGACACCGAAGACAGCGGCGACGAGGACCTGAATCCCCAGGAGGCGCGCTGGGCCAAGGCCAGGATTTTCAATCCCGTCGGCCAGTTGGTCGGCGAGGTCAAGGAATCCACGCACGCGGGCCTGCTGAAGAAGGGCCTGGTGCAAAGCCCCTGGGAAGGCCTGGAAGTGAAGATCCGGAATCTTGTGCTCAAACACGAAAATCTGGCCAAAACGCAGCAAGATGTGGCGGGCAAGGACTGATAACCGCCTGCGTCACAGGGGCCGGGCTGAGAGCGGCCGACCGATCCAAGGACGCCCGGGAAAAACCGGCCGGGACCGGTGCGAAGCCTCAGACCAAATCAGGAAAAAAGAAAGACGGGTCAGGACATGGTGTCCTGACCCGTTTCGTTCTCTGGAGCCAGCGCGGAGATTCGAACTCCGGACCTGCTGATTACGAATCAGCTGCTCTACCATCTGAGCTACGCTGGCGGACGTGAGGGACAAGCAAGTAAAACAAGCCCTCCCGCACCGTCAAGTGGATTCTTGGGCTAGGAGGCCGAATCAACCGGGCTCCCCTCGGGATCATCTGGCTTCGGCCTGATTTACAAAGCCCGGCCGCATGGCTACACTGGCCCCATGCACACCGCCCCCATGGACCAGAGCCCGGCCATCGAAATCATTGACGCAAGCTTTGCCTACAACGGCGTCCCGGTGCTTTCCAATATCAATCTGGCCCTGCCCCACGGCGAATTCCTGGCCATCCTCGGTCCCAACGGCGGGGGCAAGACCACCCTGCTCAAGCTCATCCTGGGCCTCCTGGCCCCGGCCTCGGGCTCCATCCGGGTGTACGGCCGTCCGGCGGGCAAAAGCGGGGGCCTGTCCGGGTATCTGCCCCAGCACACCCACGTCTCGCCCTCCTTTCCCATCACCGTGCTGGACGCCGTGCTCCTGGGCCTGACCCGGCCCGGACTTTTCGGGGCCAAGGGCCTGCGCACCAGCCCGGAAGACCGGGACAAGGCCCGGCAGGCCCTGGACAGCGTGGCCATGCTGGCCCATGCCGGGCACCGGGTCTCGGACCTGTCCGGCGGGCAGAAACAGCGGGTGCTCCTGGCCCGGGCCTTGGCCGCCGGCCCCCGGCTCCTGCTCCTGGACGAGCCCACGGCCAGCATCGACCACGAGGGCAAGCACTGCATCTACGAGCTTTTGGCCAAGCTCAACCAGGACATGACCATCGTCATGGTCAGCCACGACCTGTCGGTGATCTCAAGCGCGGTGAAGTCCGTGGCCTGCGTGAACCAGACCTTGCACTACCACCAGGGATCGAAGCTGACCGAGGAGATGTTTCAGACTGTCTACGGCCACGGCGCCCATGCCTGCCCGGTGGAGCTTCTGGCCCACGGCCCCATCCCCCACCGGGTCCTGGGACCGCACCAGGACCGGGGCATCCCGGCCTGCGGCTGCCCGGACCATTCCCACGACTAGCCTCCCGTTATCCGGCCAGATCCCGCGCGGCCTTCGGCCACTGCAAACGAAGAAGAAAAATATTTTTTCTTCCGCTTCTTTGGGCCGTCAGGCCTGAACACGGCAGAAACGACCCCGGCCCCAACGCCCGCCCAATCAATCCTGTTCGATGAGCTCCAAGGCCCGGGTCTCCCAGTGGAGGACCGCCGTGCGGCGGATCATGCGCGGGTGCAGGTCCGGCAATTCCCGGGCGATGACCTCGTGGGCAAAGGCGGACAGGAAACGGGATTTCAGTTCGGCCCTGGCCCGGTCCACCCCACCCTCGCGATAGGGGGCCGAGGCCAGGAGCAGGAACCCGTCGTCCGGGACGCGCCCGGCCTGCATGTTGGCCTGGATGATGCCAGCGGCCTTGATGATGGGGCCGCTCAAGTCCGGGCTGTAGGGACCCACGATGAGGGCCACGTTGGGCACGTGCAGGAAATCAAAGCCCCGGCCGATGCAAATCATCCATTCCCGGTGCTCGGTGGCCAGGTTCCGCCTGGAGGCCCGGGTCTCCGCCCGGGTCTCCGCCACATGCCGGATGTTGCCCAGAACCAGGGGCACAAGGTCGGCCAGGATGCGGCCGGGCATGTCCGGGAACAGGGCGGCCAGGTGGGACGTCAGCACCCCTTCGTCGTCCTCCCGGACCTCGGCCAGATTCAGGGGGTCGCCCTCCCCGTGCAGGATGAGCGCGTCCTCGTCGGTCTCAAAGCCCATGACCAGGGGGTATACGGTCTGGTGCGCGGCCCCGAAGGTGTATTCCACCTGGCGGCGGATGTCCTGCACGTAGCGGATGGAGGCGGCCGTGTCGTGGTTGAACCCGGCGCAGCCCCGCGCCGGATCACCCTTGGAGAAATGGTAGGTGATGACCAGCAGCACCCGCTTGCCCGCGTCCACGGCCTCGGCCACGGAATTGGCCACCACCTCGCCCAGATAGGGCCAGCCCAGGTTGAACATGCCGCCCAGGTTGCGGAAGGGCTCGATGATCCCTAAAGGCGTGCGGGTGGCGTAGGGGATGTGGATGCGGCCGTCCATGCACTTGAGCACCATGATGTGCGTGGGATGCTCGGCCAGGTAGCGCCTGCGGGCCAGGTCGGCCTCGGGCTGGCAGTAGTCCAGGGAATGCTCCCGGCCCAGCCGCCACAGCCACTCGATGCGCTCATGGATGCCCATCGCCTGCATGGAACCTCCGAGACTGGCCGGTTGGGGAGTTTGAGGCCGCCTTTACTCCTCGGGTTCCAGGACGTAGCCGCAGCCCTTTTCCGGGCAGCCGACGACCTCGCCCCGGCCCTTGAGGGTCTTCCTGACCAGAATCTTGGACCCGCACTGGGGGCAGGTCCCGGGCACAGGCCAGTTCCACAAGGCGAACTTGCACTGGGGGTAGCGGCCGCAGGAATAGAACAGCTTGCCCTTGCCCGAGCTTTTTTCCATGAGCAGGCCCCCGCAGCCCTCCACCGGGCAGGGCACGCCCGTGGAAAAGGGCTCGGTGTGCTTGCATTTTGGGTAGTTGGCGCAGGCGATGAACCGGCTGCCGGTCTTGGCCCGCTTGAGCACCAGGTTGCCCCCGCAATCCGGGCAGACGCCCACCACTTCCGGCTCCCGGGCCTCCTGGACCGTGATCTTGCCCTCGGAGTCCCGGGTGAAATTCTTGATGTTCTTGCACTCCGGGTAGGCCGAGCAGCCCAGGAAATCCCCCATGCGGCTGCGCTTGACCAGCATGGGTGCGCCACATTTGTCGCACACGATGTCGGTCTTTTCCTCCACCTTTTCCGTGGCCTTGATCTCGCCGGACTCGGTGCGGGTGAAGT
Source organism: uncultured delta proteobacterium (assembly GCA_903835685.1). Lineage (GTDB taxonomy): Bacteria > Desulfobacterota > Desulfovibrionia > Desulfovibrionales > Desulfovibrionaceae > CAILNX01. The sequence goes on along the minus strand of CAILNX010000054.1, from coordinate 67,198 downwards.
TCAGGATGTTCTTGCACTCCGGAAACCCGGTGCAGCCCAAAAACTCGCCCCCGGACTTGGAGAACTTGATCTGCATGGGCTTGCCGCACAGGTTGCAGACAATGCCCGTGGCCTGTCCGCCCCGGGTCATGCCCTCCTGGGCCTTGTCCAGGGCTGCGCCAAAGCCTGCGGAAAAATCCTTGAGCAGGGTCACCCAGTCCTGCTTGCCCTCGGCCACCTCGTCCAGGCGGTCCTCCATCTGGGCCGTGAACCCGATGTCCATGAGCTCGGTGAAATGGTCGGAAAGCTGGTCGCTGACCGTGAACCCGAGTTCAGTGGGCACGAATTTCTTCTCTTCCAGCCGGACGTATTCCCGGTCCTGGATGGTGGACAAGATGGCGGCATAGGTGGAGGGCCGCCCGATGCCCTTGTCCTCCAGCTCCTTGACCAGGGTGGCCTCGGTGTACCGGGCCGGGGGCTGGGTGAACTTCTGCTCCTTGTCCACCCGGTCCAGCTTGAGGACCTCGCCAGCGGCCAGGGGCGGCAGTTCGGCGTTCTCCTCCTCCTCGGCCCGGCCGTAGACCTTGAGGAAGCCCGGAAAGAGCAGGCGTTCGCCCTTGGCCCGCCATTGGACCGGGCCTGAAGCCACGGTGACCACGGTGTCGTGGAACCGGGCCTCGGCCATCTGGGAGGCCATGAACCGCTCCCAGATCAGGGTGTAGAGTCGGTACAGGTCGGCGGGCAGATGGCCTTTGACGTCCTGGGGGGTGACCGACACCTCGACGGGCCGCACGGCCTCGTGGGCGTCCTGGGCCGAGCCCTTGGACTTAAATACCCGGGCCTTGGCCGGATAGAATTCCGGGCCGAAACGCTCCAGGATGAACTCCTGGGCGGCCTGGCGGGCCTCGTCGGCAATGCGCACGGAGTCGGTGCGCATGTAGGTGATCAGCGCCACGGTCCCGGCCTCGCCCAGTTCCACGCCCTCGTAGAGCCTCTGGGCCAGGGTCATGGTCTTCTTGGCCGAATAGCCCAGGCGGCGGTTGGCGTCCTGCTGCAAGGTGGAGGTAATGAAGGGCGGCAGAGGGGTCTTCTTGCGCTCCTTGGGCTCCACCTCGGACACGGTGAAGGGGTGCCCGGCGATTGCGGCCTCCAGGGCCAGGGCCTCGTCGGCCGAGCTGATGACCGGCTTCTTGCCCCCGACTTTCCACAGCTCCAGGGCAAAGGGAGGCGGCACCGAGCCTTCCACCAGGGCCTTGAACACCCAGTATTCCTGGGATTCGAAGCGCTGGCGCTCCTTCTCCCGCTCCACCACCACCTTGAGGGCCACGGACTGCACCCGTCCGGCCGAGATGCCCCGCTTGACCTTTTTCCAGAGCAGGGGGGAAAGCTTGTAACCCACCAGCCGGTCCAGGATGCGCCGGGCCTGCTGGGAGTTGAAGAGATTCTCGTCGATGTCCCGAGGGTCGTTCAAGGCCTCTTTCACCGCCCGGGCCGTGATCTCGTTGAAGCGGATGCGCCGGATGTTGGAGTTCTTGTCCTTGATGGCCTGGGCCACGTGCCAGGCGATGGCCTCGCCTTCGCGGTCCGGGTCGGGCGCAAGGTACACGGTGTGGGCCTTGGCCGCAGCGGCGCGCAGCTTGCGCACCACCTCCTCCTTGCCCTCGATGATCTCGTAGCGGGGGGCGAAATTGTTGCCCTCGTCCACCCCGAAATCTTTTTTGGGCAGGTCGCGCACATGTCCTACCGAGGCAGCCACCTCGTAGTTGCGGCCCAGGAATTTCTTAATGGTTTTAACCTTGGCCGGTGACTCGACGATGATGAGGTCCTTTGTCATGGTGCGGGTGCTATAATCGGACCTTCGGGGTTAGGCAAGGGCTCGGATTCGGCCTCGGCCTGTCGGAGTCGTTCCAGGGCCTGATCCAGTTCCTTGGGGCCGGGAAAAGAGGCCGAGGGATCGTCCAGGACAACGGTCATCAGGGCCAGCAAGCCCCTGGCCGCCTGGGCCACGGCCGTAAACCCATAGGTCGGGGCCGTGCCGGCCAGGGAGTGCAGGAGACGGTGCGCTTCCCGCCACTGCTCCCGTTCCTTGGTCTCCAGCGCCAGCCCGGACAGGTCCGCGATCCGGGCCACAAGGCCGGGCAGCCGGGCCAGGTATCTGTGGCGCAGGACGTCCAGTTGGGCCAAAAAGGCGTCTTCCGGGGCCATGTCCGAGGTCAATTCCTCGGTCATGGCCGGGGACTCCCCGGGTCCCGGACCCGGCCCGCCCAGATGCGCAGCAGGGCCGGAACCAGCTCCTGGGGATCAAAGGGCTTGGAGATGCGGGCCAGGACCCCGGGCAGGCGCTCCAGCCAGGGGTCCTCGTCCAGGGATTTGGCGGTCAGGAACACGGCTGGAATCCCGGCCAGGTCCGGGTCCTGGCGCATGGCCCCCAGCAGGGCCGGGCCGTTTAGGTCCGGCATCATCACATCCAGCAGGATGAGGTCCGGGCCAAAGCTCCGGGCCAGGTCCAGGGCCTGGCTGGCCCGGGCGCAGGTCGCGACCGTGAATCCTCCGTTCATCTCCAGGCTGAGCTGGATCACGGCCTGGATGTCCAGGTCGTCCTCCACCAGCAGGATGCGGCGCAGGGGATCAGCGCTCATGGGCGGCCTCGGACCCGGCCAGGGGCAGCTCGAACCAGAACTCCGCGCCCCGGCCGTCCTGACTTTCAAAATCCATGCGCCCGCCCATTCTCTCCACCAGGGCCTTGGCGATGGTCAGGCCCAGGCCCGAGCCTCCCCGGGAGGAGGTGCCGGAGATTCCGATCTGGACGAAACGCTCGAAAATCTGGCCCTGGAACTCGGCCGGAATACCCGGCCCCTGGTCCCGCACGCTGATCCGGGCCAGGCCTGCGGCCGCTTCCAGCCCGATGCCCACCTCGGACCCGCCGGGCGCGTGCTTGATGGCGTTGGACAGGAGGTTGATGAGCACCTGCTCCACCCGATCCGGATCGGCCCAGACCTGCACGTCCCCCAGGGGGAGGTCCAGGGTCAGGCCCACCTCCCGGGTCTGGGCGTAGAAACGCATCTCCTCCGTGGCCCGCTGGAGCACCGGGCCGAGGCGCACCAGGGTCCGGTGAAAGACCAGTTTGCCGGACTGGAGCTTTTCATTGTCCAGGATGTCCCCGACCAGCCGGATGAGCCGCCGGCTGTTGCCGTGGGCGATGGTCAGGAGGGAGAGCAATTTGTCCCGGGGCATCTTCTCGACATTGGCCTGCAACAGCCCCAGGGAGCCGTACAAAGAGGTCAGGGGGGTTTTCAGTTCATGGGCCACGGTGGCCAGGAATTCGTCCTTGCCCCGCTCGGCTTCGATGCGGCCGGAGATGTCCCGCATCAGGCAGACGCCCAAATGGCGGCCGTTTCGGCGCGAACGGTTCATGGATATCTCCACCGGAAAGATGGCCCCGTCCTTGCGCACGTGGTAGCGCAGGGGCACGTGGGACTCGGCCGCATTGATGGAGGCCAGGGTCCGGGCCGGTTCGGCCGAGAGGATCATCATGTCCAGGCCCACAAGCTCGTCCCGCTGGTACCCGTAGAGGCGGCAGGCGGCGCTGTTCGCGTCCAGGATGCGCCGGGTCTCGTAATCCATGAGGATCATGGCGTCGGCCGTGGTCTCGAAGACCCGCCGGTACTTGTCCTCGCTTTGGGCCAGGGCCAGCTCGGCCTCCTTGCGCTTGGTCACGTCCCGGCCCACGCTCTGATACTCCTTCAAACGGCCGCGGGCGTCGAAGATGCCCCGGTCCACCCATCGCTGCCAGCCGACTCCCCCGCCCGGAAGATTGACCCGATGCTCCACGGCCGATGTCTGCTGGTCCAGGGAGATTCCGTCCAGGTGCCGACACAGGTCCGGCCGGTCGGCCTCCGGGACCAGGTCGAAGAAATTCACGCCCATCAGTTCGGCCGGGGACCGATCAAAGGCCAGGGCATAGGCCTCGTTCACAAAGGTCAGCACCCCCTCGGGCGTGGCCCGGCAGATGAGGTCGGTTTGGTCCTCCACAATGGTGCGGTACAGGCGTTCGCTGGCCTTGAGGGTCTCTTCCGCCTCCTTGCGCCGGGTGATGTCCCGGATCACCCCGGCCATCCGGATGGCCCGGCCGTCGGGATGGCGCGCCAGGGCGCGGCCCCGCAGCTCCATCCAGACCCAGGTCCCGTCTCCGGTCAGCGAGGCCCGGCGGTACTCCACCTCGCAGATCGCGTCCGGGGTCTGGCTGTGGGCGCGCAGGATCTGGCGCGCAGCGGCCATGTCCTCGGGATGCACCCGCTCCAGGGCCGTCTCCAGCAGGAGGGACTCCTCCCCGGGCCTGGTCTGGGCTGAACGGCCGAAATAGATGGTCCCCCGCTCCTGGTCCGGATACAGGACCCAGGCCCGGTCCCCGCAGGCCTCCAGGGCCTCTTCCAGATGGCCCAGGCGCTCGGTGGCCACGGCCAGGCTGGCCTCAAGTCCCCGCCGGGCGCGGCCCTGGCGAAAGAGGGCCAGGCCAAGTCCTCCCAGGGTCAAGGCCAAGGCCAGGCTCCCAAGGCCGAGGATGAGACCCGGGGCGTCCATGCTAGGCTTCCCGCTGACGGTCCATGATGCGGTAGTTGATGGCCTCGGCCAGATGGTCCACGCCCAGGCGCTCGGCGCTCTCCAGGTCCGCGATGGTCCGGGCGATGCGCAACACCCGGGTGTAGGCCCGGGCCGAAAGCCCCAGGGCGCGCACGGCCTGTTCCAGAAAGGCGTGCTCGGTCTCGGTCAGGGGGCAATGTTTTTCCAGGAGCGCGCCGGAAAGCTGGGAATTGGTCAAAAAACCGGCCGCGGCGTAGCGCTCGGCCTGGCGCTCCCGGGTGCGCATGATCCGCTCCCTGATCTGGCGCGAGCCTGACCCGCCCCGGGTGCGCTTCAAATCCTCGTAGGGAACGGCCGGGACCTCCACCTGGAGGTCGATGCGGTCCAAAAGCGGGCCGGAGAGCCGGGAGCGGTAGCGCTGAATCGCTTCCGGACGACAGGTGCAGGTATGTCGCGGATCGGAGAAATAGCCGCAAGGGCAAGGGTTCATGGCCGCCACCAGCATGAAATCCGCAGGATAGCGCAGGGACCCGGCCGCCCGGGAGATGGTCACCTCCCCGGCCTCCAGGGGCTGGCGCAGGACCTCCAGCACATGCTTCTTGAATTCCGGCAGCTCGTCCAGGAAGAGCACCCCCCGGTGGGCCAGGGAGACCTCCCCGGGCCGGGGAAAGGCCCCGCCGCCGATGAGCCCGGCGTCCGAGATGGTATGGTGCGGGGAGCGGAAGGCCCGGTTCACCACCAGGGCCATGTCCCGGCCGAGCTGCCCGGCCACGGAGTAGATCTTGGTGACTTCCAGGGCCTCTTCGAAGCGCAGCGGCGGCAGCACCGTGGGGATGCGCTGGGCCAGCATGGTCTTGCCTGACCCGGGCGGGCCGATGAAGAGCAGGTTGTGGCCCCCGGCGGCCGCGATCTCGATGGCCCGCTTGGCGTGCTCCTGGCCCTTGACCTCGGAGAAGTCAAAGGGGAAGGCCTGGTGCTCGTCCCAGAGGGTGTCCACGTCCACGCTGGCCGGGGTAAGCTCCTCCTGTCCGGTGAGAAAGGCCACGGCCTGGGCCAGATTGTCCACCCCGTACACAGGCAGGTCCCGGACCACGGCGGCCTCGGCCGCGTTTGCGGCCGGGACCAGGACCCCGGCCGCGCCCTCCTGCCTGGCCCGCACGGCCAGGGGCAGGATGCCGGGCACGGGCTTGATCTCCCCGGTCAGGGACAGCTCGCCCGCGAAATAATACCCGGCCACGGCCTCGGGCGGCAGACTCCCGCCAGCCACCAGGAGGGCCATGGCCAGGGGCAGGTCAAAGCCGCTGCCCTCCTTACGCATGTCCGCCGGGGCCAGATTGATGGTGATGCGGGCCGGGGGGAGCTTGAACCCGGAATTCTTGAGCGCGGCAAAGACCCGCTCCCGGCTCTCGCGCACGGCCCCTTCGGCCAGGCCCACCATGGTGAAGGCGGGCATGCCCTGCCGGGCCAGGTCCGCCTCCAGACGCACGGTGAAGGCGTCGATGCCCTTTAGGGCTGCGGAGAGGACCGTGGCGAGCATGGGTTATTGTGCTCCCTTGGTGCTGTTGGTGGGTTTTTCGTCAAAATACGAGTAGGGAGGGGTGAACTCGCATAGAATTTTAATTTGTTCGTCGGGGAACAATTCGTACACGATTCTGGTTATCTCGTCATACTTCTTGCCGTAAACAAATGTTGCTTCATTATTCGCAACAGCCACGATATATTTCTTCTGATCGTGGCAGATATAGTCAGAATTAAAAAAATGATAAACATCTGGGAGGGACATGTAGGCAAATGGCACCCCACCATTCTCATGTGGATTTGATTTTCCACCGTTCGTTGTCTCTCTGTACCAATATTCTTTCGGCTTTAATGAGCAATCCTTGGGGTTATTATTATCAAATAATCCATATTTATAAATTATAAACCTTGTCCCTGTTATGAACCTATAGAAAACAAACACCTTTTGTACAAGCTCTTCTTTCCCATCATTATCGATATCAATTTTGTAAAATGCCTCATCGTTACTATTCAATATAAAATTAGGCCCACACCCGACAGACTCAATTGTCTGATTTCCTGAGCACCATAAACCATCATGAATTTCGTTCTCAGTATTTGTAGAATACCAGGACTGAATTGTTTCACACAGAGGATTTCCTTTACCCGTCACTAAGCGAGGCGCAACTTTGATCGCTTGGGCTTTTGGCTCCCCGAACGCCCAACCGGGTTTGTATGCCGGGTCTGTCTTTGCTGAAATGCTTGGCCATGAAATAGCTATAGTTTTGTTTGTTGTCTTATGCCCATTTTCTGGATGAGAATAGTCAAATGTACTGTTCCAAGAATAAATCTTTAAACCAGCCTTGTCCACGGAGAAAAAGCCAAGGACATCCTTCCCTTCACAATTTTCAAACTCTTTATTATAAACACCAACTCCGTTTAACCAGATAGCAAGATCTATTTGCCGTGAACAGCTACTATAATAGAATGGCGGTATTCTATACCGCACAGTAACCGTCGCGTTATCAGCGAGATCGCATCGCCAGGAATTTTCTCCCCCAGGCCCTGGCAGATCATGTTCATGAATTACATTGCTCCTCTTTTTCAGGTCTTCACGGGTGACATCACTCTCAGTTTTCCTTCGAAATTCTGCATAACCCGTCGTACGGTTACATATCCCCGTTGTGAAATCGTAATCGTCATCAGCAAAAACGCCATGGGGCCAGAGGGATGACCCCGCCAAATATACCAAACACAGTATGTAGATCAAAATTCGCCTGTTCATCACCCTCTCCTTCCCCACGCCAGAGAAGCAGCAGCACCAACACGCGTATTCTCTCCCCAACCGCCTTGCGCCGAAAAAAAGCCGGAGGGCAAGAACCCCCCGGCCTTCAATAAGCCATCATGCCCTGCCGGGCCAGGTCCGCCTCCAGACGCACGGTGAAGGCGTCGATGCCCTTCAGGGCTGCGGAGAGGACCGTGGCGAGCATGGTTTCACACCCCGATCAATGCACCAGTCGGCCGATGCGGTCCCAGCGGATGTTCAGGGGGCCGTCCCAGGACCAGTACAGGATGAAGGCCTTGCCCTTGATCCGCTCCCGGCCCACGAAACCCCACCAGCGGGAGTCGTGGGAGCTGTCCCGGTTGTCGCCCATGACGAAGTAGTTGCCCGCGGGCACGGTGATGGGGGGCATGTTGTCCCGCTTGAACAGATGGGGGTCTTTGACCTTGAAATACTCCTCCTCGGGAATCCTGCGGTGCAGGATGCTCTCCAGGGAGGGGTAGGCCTGGGACTCCAGGTGCTGGATGTAGGGCTCGGTGAGCTTCTCGCCGTTGCGATAGACCTCCTTGTCCCTGATCTCGATGGTGTCCCCGGGCAGGCCGATGATGCGCTTGATGAAGTCCTTTTCCGGGTCCTCGGGATATTCAAAGACAATGATGTCCTGGAATTTGGGATCGGAAATCTGGACCATGATCTTGTCCGTGAAGGGCAGCTTCAGGCCGTAGAGGAATTTGTTCACCAGCAGATGGTCCCCTATTTGAAGGGTCTCCAGCATGGAGCCCGAGGGGATCTTGAAGGCCTGGACCACAAAGGCCCGGATGACCAGGGCCAGCACCAGGGCGACGGCAAAGGCCTCGACGTATTCCTTGAGCGTTTTCATCCATTTCGGTTCCATGATTCTCCTTTCTAGTCCACATCCACCTTGAGCACGGCCAGGAAGGCCTCCTGGGGGATTTCCACGTTGCCCATCTTGCGCATGCGTTTCTTGCCTTCCTTCTGCTTTTCCAGAAGCTTGCGCTTGCGGGAGATGTCCCCGCCGTAGCATTTGGCAATGACGTCCTTGCGAAAGGGGGCGTTGCGTTCCTTGGCGATGATCTTGCGGCCGATGGCGGCCTGGATGACCACCTCGAACATCTGCCGGGGGATGGATTTCTTGAGTTTCAGGGCCAGGGCCCGGCCGTGCCGCTCGGAGCGCTCCCGGTGCACGATGGTGGAGAAGGCGTCCACCGGGTCGCCGTTGATGAGGATGTCCAGCTTGACCAGATCGGCCTGGCGGTAGTCGATGATCTCGTAGTCCAGAGAGGCGTAGCCCCGGGTGGCGGATTTGAGCTTGTCGAAGAAGTCGAAGACGATCTCGTTAAAGGGCAGCTCGTAGGTGACGATGACCCGGGTGGCCGTGATGTAGCGCATGTCCTTCTGGATGCCGCGCTTCTCCTCGCAGAGCTTCAAGGCCGCGCCCACGAACTCGTTGGGCACGTGCACTTCCATGCGCACGTACGGCTCGTAGAGCGCGGTCATGGCGTTGGGCTCGGGCAGCTTGCTGGGATTGTCGATCTCCAGGGTTTTGCCGTCGATGGTGTCCACCTTGTAGACCACCGAGGGGGCCGTGGCGATGAGCTTGGCCTGAAACTCGCGCTCCAGGCGCTCCTGGATGATCTCCATGTGCAGAAGGCCCAAAAACCCGCAGCGGAACCCGAAGCCCAGGGCCTGGGAGGTCTCGGGCTCGTAGGAAAAGGCCGCGTCGTTCAAATGCAGCTTCTCCAGGGAGGCCTTGAGCGGCTCATACTCCGAGGGCTCCACCGGATAGAGCCCGCAGAAGACCATGGGCTTGATGGTCTTGAACCCGGGAAAGGGCTGGACCACCGGGTTGTCCGGCCGGGTGATGGTGTCACCCACGGGCGCGTCGCCCAGCTCCTTCATGGAGGCGCACAAAAAGCCGACTTCGCCCGGCCCGAGTTCCTTCACGGCCACGGCGTCCGGGGAGAACACGCCGAGTTTCGTGACCTCGAAAATGTCCTTGGTCGAAAAAATCTGGATCTTGTCCCCGTGATGCACCCGGCCGTCCAGGATGCGGAAGAGCACCACCACTCCCTGGTAGGAATCGTACCAGGAATCGAAGATGAGGGCTTTCAGCGGCGCATTCTCCTCGCCGTGGGGCGGGGGCAGGTCGGTGATGATGCGCTCCAGGACCTGGTCCACGTTCAGCCCGGTCTTGGCGCTGATGCGCACGGCGTTTTTCGCGGCCAGGCCGATGATGTCCTCGATCTCCTGGCAGACCCGGTCCGGGTCGGCGCTGGGCAGGTCGATCTTGTTCAAGACCGGCACAATTTCGAGATTATGGTCCAGGGCCAGGAAGACATTGGCCAGGGTCTGGGCCTCCACGCCCTGGCTTGAGTCCACCACCAGCAGCGCGCCCTCGCAGGCGGCCAGGCTGCGGGACACCTCGTAGCTGAAGTCCACGTGGCCCGGGGTGTCGATCAGGTTCAGGATGTAGGTCTGGCCGTCCTTGGCCTTGTAGGGGATGCGCACGGACTGGGCCTTGATGGTGATGCCCCGCTCGCGCTCCAGTTCCAGGCGGTCCAGGTACTGGTCCTTCTTGTCCCGGTCGGTCAAAACCCCGGTGACTTCCAGGATGCGGTCGGCCAGGGTCGATTTCCCGTGGTCGATGTGGGCGATGATGCTGAAATTGCGGATATTCTTTTGTAAAAGCATAGACCCTGCGCGGGGACGGGCGCACGCGCCCGGCAACATGAGATTAAAAGGCGAGCCCCGGGCGGGTTGTCCGGGGCGAGGCTTGTTTACGGTATTTGGGGGCCGGTGTCTAATGGAGAGTCGAAGGCCGCAAGATCGGCCCTGCGGTACACGGCCGTGCCCATGAGGATGTCGTGCAGGGCCTGGTGGTTGTAGTTCATGGCCGCCAGGCAGCCGAGCAGGAACCCGAAATACAGGACATTGGCCAGGGCCGAGAGAACGAGCAGGCCCGTGCCCGCTCCCAGGAGCGCGGCCAGCAGAGCGCTGTTTTTCAGGGCGTAGCGCCAGAACAGGGTCCGGCCCGTGGCCCGGGACCCGTCCTGGTTGCGGATGGTCAGCCCCAGGAGCATCTTGCCCGGGGAGCGGCCGGTCAGGGCCTCGATGAGCCCGTAGGCCGAGGAGATAAGCAGGAACATGAGGCCCACGCCCAGGATGGCCCCGAGCAGGCTGCCCAAAAACGCGCCCAGGGCCAGGCCCTCTGGGCCTGCGCCCGGGCCGCCGACAGTCGCGCCGACCGTCCCACCCAGAATCCCACCAAAGACCAGGCTGAAGAACAGCCCGCCCAGCGCGGCCAAAAATCCGTCCAAAAGATAGGCCCACAATCGTGGGCTGAATCCGACGCGTTCCATCCTGGAACTCTAGCCACGCCAGACGGAGATGGCAAGCCAGGAACGCCTTGCGCCCGAGGCCCTTTCAGGCTAGGGGGCTAAAAAGGTGAAATTCCCGCCCGGGTTCATCCGGGAACCAGGAGCGCACCGGCCCATGGCCACCCTACGCACCCTTCTCCTCCATCCTGACCCCCGGGTCCGCGCCGAGTTGCGCGGGCTGCTGGCGGGCGAGCCCTTTCTCCAGGTGGTGGGCGAGGCGGTCTCGGCCTTTGAGGCCCTGACCCTGCACGAGGCCTTGGGCTATGCGGTCATGTTCGTGTCCGTGGACCTGCCCGAGGCCGTGAGCGGGTTCGAGCTGGCCCAGATGCTGGCCGGACGATCCATGCGCCCGGCCCTGGTCTTTCTGGCCCAGGACGGAGCCCAGGCCTACCGGGCCTTTGAGCTGGGGGCCACGGACTATCTCATCTGGCCCGCGCCCCGGGAGCGCCTGGCCATGACCCTGGACAAGCTCAAGCAGTTCAAGGACCTGTACCGGGTGGTGCCAGCCCCGCCACCGGACTGGTCCGACGAAAGCGGCGAGGGCGGGGACGCCTCGGAGGAGACCACGGTCAAGCTCTCCCTGGGCGACGAAGAGGAAGAGAATATGATCCAGGCCCTGCGCCAGGCCTGGGACGTGAACCGCCCGACCTCGCCCATCATCGAGAAACTGCCCGTGACCCAGGACGGCAAGCTCATGCTCATCCCCTACGACCAGATCATGTTCGTGGAGGCCTACGAGGATTATTCCTACGTGCACACGGCCACCCAGAAATTTTTGACCTCGTACCGGCTCAAGCACCTGGAGGACCGGCTCATGCCCCACCGCTTCTTCCGGGTGCACCGCAAATACCTGGTCAACCTGGACACGGTGACGGAGATCGCCTCCCTGCCCGGCAGCACCTTTGTGCTGCGCACCACGGGCAAGACCCGCATCGAGCTGCCCATCAGCCGTCGGCGCATCGGGGGACTCAAGCAGATTCTCGGCTTGTAGGATGAGCTTTCAGCCTGGGGATGTTTTCGTTGGAGACCCGCGCAAGACAGAAACAGAAACAAGAAAAAAGTATATTTATTCAAATTCTTGCTGATTTTTTCTTTCTTGCTGATTTTTCAGACGGGTCATGGTCCCCGAAAGGGGGGACTCCAGGGGCGACCGTTCACCCCCCGACCTCGGCCTTTGACCGAAATCCGGCCCCGGCCCACTGGAAACACCGGGCCAGGAGTGCCAGAGTCACTGACAGGGTGAATGCCCGCTTCAGACAGCGGGCCAAGCAAGAGGAAGACGGAAACAGGATGGACCAGACCGGAACCGTGGACAATCTACTGACCGAGGAGCGGGTGTTTCGGCCCCTGCCCCAGATGGTCCGGCAGGCCAACCTCTCGCCCCAGAAATGCGAGGCGGCCCGCAAGCTCGCGGCTGACGACCCCCTGTCCTTCTGGGAGGAGGCGGCCGAGGAGCTGTACTGGTTCAAACGCTGGGACCAGGTGCTCGACGACTCAAACCCGCCCCATTACCGCTGGTTCCCGGGCGCGCAATGCAATATCGTGTACAACGCCCTGGACCGGCACATCGAGACCGCGGCCAAGAACCGCCTGGCCCTCATCTGGGAAGGCGAGCCCGGGGACAGCCGCAAATACACCTATTACGAACTGTACCGGGCCGTGAACCGCCTGGCCAGCGCCCTGCGCGGCCTGGGCCTGTCCAAGGGCGAAAAGGTGGTGCTCTACCTGCCCAATCTCCCGGAAACGGTCATCGCCATGCTGGCCTCGGCCAAGATCGGCGCTCCCCACTGCCTGGTCTTTGCCGGGTTCTCGGCCAAGGCCCTGCGCGAGCGCATCCGCTCCACCGGGGCCAGCACGGTGATCACGGCCGACGGCTTCTACCGCAACGGCCGGGTCATCGCCCTGAAAAACGTGGTGGACGAGGCCCTGTCCGGCGAGGACTCCCCCTGGGTGCGCCGGGTCATCGTGGTCCACCGGGCCAATGTCCAGGCCAACATGGTCGAGGGCCGGGACTTCTGGTACGAGGACCTGGTGCGCCACGAGCGACCCCAGGCCCAGACCGAGGCCATGGACGCGAATGATCCCCTGTTCATCCTGCACACCTCCGGGGCCACGGGCAAACCCAAGGGCGTGGTCCATTCCCACGGCGGGTACATGGTGGGCGTGAACCGGACCTTTTCCTGGGTCTTCGACATCAAGGCCACGGACATCTTCTGGTGCACGGCGGACCTGGGCTGGGTCACAGGGCATACCGGCGCGGTCTACGGCCCGCTCATGGCCGGGACCACCACCCTCATTTACGAGGGCCACCCCCTCTACCCCCAGGCCGACCGCTTCTGGAACATCGTGTCCAAGTACGGGGTGACCATCCTGTACACCTCGCCCACGGTCATCCGCATGCTCAAGCGCTTCGGCAGCCAATATCCGAGGCGGCACGACCTGGCCACCCTGCGCCTGCTCGGGTCCGTGGGCGAGCCCATCAGCCCGGAGACCTGGATGTGGTTCCACAAGCACATCGGCCGCAGCGAATGCCCGGTGCTGGACACCTGGTGGCAGACCGAGACCGGCATGTTCATGATCAGCCCCCTGCCCGTGTCCCTGCTCAAGCCCGGGAGCGTGGGCAAGGCCCTGCCCGGGGTGGAGGTGGACGTGGTGGACCGCGAGGGCAACCCCACGCCCGCGGGCAAGGGCGGCTATCTGGTGGTCACCAAACCCTGGCCGGGCATGATGAGCGCTCTGCACAACGACCGCGAAGGCTATTTTCAGGACTACTGGAAGCTCATTCCCGGCTGCTATTTCGCGGGCGACGTGGCCCGACGGGACGAGGACGGCTATCTGTGGATTCAAGGCCGGGCCGACGATGTGCTGAACATCGCCGGACACCGCCTGGGCACGGCCGAGCTGGAGTCAGCCCTGGTCTCCCACCCGGCCGTGGCCGAGGCTGCGGTCATCGGCGTAGCCGACCCCATCAAGGGCGAGGTGGCCAAGGGATTCGCCGTGCTCAACCAGACCGCCGCGCCCAGCCCGGCCCTGGCCGAGGAGCTGCGCCAGCACATCCGCCGGGAGCTTGGCCCGGTGGCCTCGGTGCGCGAGGTGGTCTTCCGCGACCGCCTGCCCCGGACGAGAAGCGGCAAGCTGTTGCGCCGGGTGCTCCGGGCCGAGGAGACCGGCCAGGATATCAGCCAGGATTTGGGCGACATCTCGGCCCTGGAGGAGTGAAGCGGGCAGGCCTTTATTGCCGCCCCCGGCCTGATCTGCTAGCCTGAATCCACCCCGCTTCCCAAGGAGCCCCCCCATGTCCGGCACCCCCGCGCGCCTGGCCCCGGCCTGCGCCCTGGTCTTGATCCTGGCCCTGGCCGCCTGTTCGCCCAAGATCAAACTCTTTTCCGACGAGCTGGACGAATTGCAGGAGTGCGTGCTGGAAGGCGACCAGGACAAGAAAGTCCTGGTGATCCCGGTAGCCGGGGTCATTTCCGACGAGGCCCGCAAGGGCTGGTTCAGCTCGCGCCCGAGCATGGTCCAGGACATCGTGTCCCAGCTGCGCCTGGCGGCCGAGGACACGAACGTCAAGGCCGTGGTGCTCAAAATCGACAGCCCGGGCGGGACCACCACGGCCAGCGACATCCTGTACCACGAGATCACCCGCTTCAAGGTGAAAACCGGGGCCAAGGTGGTGGCGGCCATGATGGACGTGGCCGCGTCCGGGGGCTACTACGTGGCCCTGCCCGCCGACCGCATCCTGGCCCACCCCACCACCATCACCGGGTCCGTGGGGGTCATCTTCGTGCGGCCCAAGGCCTACGGACTCATGGACAAAGTGGGCCTGGGCGTGGAGGTCTCCAAGTCCGGGACCAACAAGGACATCGGCTCGCCCTTCCGGGAGGAGACCGAGGAGGAGAGGGGCATCTTCCAGTCCATCGTCCGGTCCGAGGCCGACCGCTTCCTGGGCCTGGTGCGCGAGCGCCGCAACCCCACGCCCGAGGCCATGGCCGAGATCGCCACGGCCCGCATCTTCAGCGCGGACCAGGCCGTGGGCCTTGGCCTGGTGGATCAGGTGGGCTACCTGCCCGACGCCCTGGACGCGGCCAAGAGCCTGGCCGGGCTCCCGGACAAGGCCAAGGTGGTCATCTACCGCCGCACACCCTCGCCCGACGACAATGTGTACAACTCGGCCACCACCAGGGCCGGGACTTCGCCGGTGCTCATGGACCTGGGCATGCAGAACTGGCTGCACGCGCCCAGCGCCGGGTTCTATTATTTGTGGTTGCCGTAGAATGACAAAAGGCGGCCCCCCATGCTGGGGCCGCCTCTTTGATTTGATTTGCGTGAAAATCTACTTGCAGATCTTGAGCACCCAATCCGGGGCCGGGGTCTGTTCCTCGCCCGCCTTGAGCTGGAACACGCCCTTGCCCTCCAGGTCCACCACCTCCACGTCCATGGGCGGAGCCCCGTCCAGGTCGAAATAATAGGAAACCACCTTGCGGCCCTTGTTCAGTTTGTTCACGTTGAAGGTCAGGTACACATCGTCCTTGCGCACGACTCCGTAGGCGGCCTTGAAGGCCGGGGACAGGTCAGCCACCTTGATGGCCCAGACCTCCTGGTAGATCTCCTCGCCCGGGCAGGCGTCGATCAGGTCCCTGGTGCTGTCCAGGTCAATGAGCCGCCGGGCCTTGGCCAGGTCCGGCAGGGGCCAGCCCTCCTGGCGGAACTCCCCGGCCAGGGCGGCCGCAGCCGTCAGTCCGAATATCAGGCAGGCGGCCAGGGCGATGCAGACGGATTTCGCTTTCATGAAACACCTCGTGGATGTGCGGGGGTTGGGGCTACTGGACCAGTTGCCACTGGCCGTTCTGGTCCCGCCAGGCCTTGGCGTTGACCGTCTCTTTCTGGCCATTCTCGCCCACGGTCTCGATCTTCACGTTGCGATAGGTCCGGCCGTCCTGCTGATAGGCGGGCTGAGGCGTGGACGTGTACTGCTTGCCCGTGTCCGGGTTGGACCACCGGCTGGCGGCCCCGGCCTTGTCGGACTCCAGGCTCTTGTTCAGCTTGGACTGGTCGCTCTTGTCCCACTCGTTGCCGATCATGTAGCCCAGGGCCAGGCCGATGCCCGCGCCGATCCCGGCGCTCAGGAGGTGGTTGCCGCCAAAGAGCCCGCCGATGGCCGCGCCCGCAAGCGTGCCGACCATGGCCCCCTTCTGGGCCTTGGTCATGTCCGAGCAGCCGGGCTGGGTCAAAAGCATCCCGGCCAAGAGCGGCGCGATCACCCAGACCTTCCATCCCACGGCCCTTCCCACGGCCCATCCCGTGATCCCATTCCTGGTCCCTTCCATGCCGTTCCCCCTGGATCGAGGTTGAGGTTTGCCCATCCATACCCGCGTTTTTGGCCTGGGGCAAGGCCGGGATCGGCCAGCGGCGGCATCCCCCCGCCCTTCCGCCCCTGACCCCAGGCTCGGGCTCCTTGTGTTTCCACTCGGCCCGCTTTATACCAGTGCACTTCGGCTGTCCGGGAAGGACGGCCCCAGGGAGCCTCATCCATGCAAATGATCGCCTATCTGCTCTTGCTCGTGGCCCTGCTGACCTGCCTGGCGGCTGCGGCCACGGCCCTGGTCTCCTCCTGGAAAGGGGACGGACGCGGCCTGCTCTGGGTGGAACTCTCCCAGTTGGCCGTGGCCGGGGTCATCACCATTTCCTCGCTCTTTCTGATCACCGCCCTGTGGACCCGGGACTACAGCCTGCAATACGTCTACGAGCACGTGGACAACGTCCTGCCCCTGTTCTACGCCCTGACCGCCTTCTGGGCCGGGCAGGAGGGCTCGCTGCTGTTCTGGTCCTGGATGGTGGCCCTCATGGGGGCATTGTGCCTGGCCACTCCGGGCTACAAAAGCCTGAACCCGTCCACCCGCCTGCTCTTCTGGGTCTTTTTCCTGGCTGTCCAGGCCTTTTTCCTGCTCCTCCTGACCTCCTGGAGCAATCCCTTTGTCACCCTCTCTCCCTTGCAGATGAACGGCAAGGGCCTGAACCCGCTTTTGCGCAACCCGGGCATGATCTTCCACCCGCCCCTGCTCTTCCTGGGCTACGCCGGGTTCACCATCCCGGCCTGCGTGTCCCTGGCCAGCGTGCTCACGGCCGAGTCCCGGCCTTGGGTCACGGTGACCCGCAACTGGACCGTGGCCTCCTGGATCTTTCTCACCGCCGGTATCATCCTGGGCGGCTGGTGGTCGTACATGGAGCTGGGCTGGGGTGGCTACTGGGCCTGGGACCCGGTGGAGAACGCCTCGCTCATCCCCTGGCTCTCGGCCACGGCCTTTCTGCACACGGCCCTCATCGAGTCCAGCCGGGGGGCCTTGCGCCGCACCAATGTGGCCCTCATGGGCCTGACCTTTCTGTTGTGCATCTTCGGCACCTACCTGGTGCGCAGCGGGGTGATCCAGTCCCTGCACGCCTTTGGCGAAGGCGGGGTGGGCCAGCCCCTGCTCTGGAGCCTGGTCGCGGGCGGCCTGGTGGTGGTCCTGACCATCCTGACCGGTGAAAGGCCCCTGTACCGCGCCCTGTCGCACCCCATGAGCCGCCAGGGCCTCCTGCTCCTGGTGGCCTGGCTGCTCCTGTCCCTGGGCCTGGTGGTCATCCTGGGCACCATGTGGCCGGTCATCAGCAAGCTCTGGAGCGCCAAGCCCATCGGCCTGGACGCGGTCTTCTACAACCGGGTCTGCCTGCCGCTCTTCGCCCTCCTGGCCCTGGTCCTGGTGGTCTGCCCCTGGGTGGGATGGAAAGAAGGCATCCGGGACCGACTGGGCCTGGGCCTGACCCTCACGGTTTTTGTGGCTGCCGGTGTCGTGCTCTGGGCCAAGGGCGTGACCCTGCCGCTGGCGCTGATTTCCGGCGCGGCCGGGGTGGCCGTGGCCGTGGGCTGGGTGCTCGTTCCCCTGCGCGTTGCGGGCATGCGCCGTAGCCGCTCCTCCCTGGCTGCAGCCGGGGTGCACCTGGGCGTGGCCCTGATGATCCTGGGCGTGGCCGTGTCCGGCCCCTACCAGGTGGTCCGGGAGGCGGTGCTCACCCCGGACAAGCCCCTGGAGATCGACGGGTACACCATCCGTCTGAAGGACATCACGGAAAACACCAGCCTGGAGATGTTCGCGGCCACAGCCCAGCTCGAGGTCAGCCGGGGCGGCTTGGTCCTGGGCGAACTGGCCCCGGAGCGCCGCATCTACCGGGGATTCGAGTCCCCCTTTGCCGAGGTCTCGGTCCTGCCGTCCTTAAGCGACGAGCTCTACGCAACGCTCCTGGCCTTTACCGACGACAAGGAGGCCACGGTCAAGATCTCGGTGAACCCCCTGGTGAACTGGATCTGGATCGGGGGCACGCTCATGTGCCTGCTGGGCCTTTTGCTCTTCCGCAATCCCACCCCGGGCCGGGACCTGGACCGGGCCAAGGCCCCCCGCCCATGACCCCGCCTCTGGCCCATACCATGGCCCTTCAACTCAAGCGGGCCGGGAAGTTCTTCGGCGCCCGCCCGGTGTTCAAGAACATCACCTGCGACCTGCCTGCCGGGCAGGTTCTTCTGGTCGTGGGCCGCAACGGCGCGGGCAAGTCCACCCTGCTCAAGGCCATGGCCGGGCTCACCCCGTTGAGCCTGGGGGCCGTCGAACGCCACGTGCCCCTGGAGCGCACGGCCTATCTGGGGCACAACACCTTTCTCTACCACCGCTTGACCGCCCTGGAGAACCTGGCCTTCTGGGCCGGGATGTACGGGCTTTCCCCCTCCAAGGACGAACTCCTGGAGACGCTGACCCGGGTGGGCCTGGCCCGGGCGGCCTATGAACAGGCCGGGATATTCTCCCGGGGCATGGCCCAGCGCCTGACCCTGGCCCGGGTGCTCCTGGTCCGGCCGGACCTGCTCTTCCTGGACGAGCCGGGCACGGGCCTGGACACGGCCTCCCTGGCCGTGCTGCACCGGGAGATCGCCCAGGCCCGCGAGCGCGGGGCCCTGGTGGTCTGGGTCAGCCACCAGATATCCGAGGACCTGGCCCGGGCCGACCTGGTGCTTTCGCTTTCGGGCGGGGCGACGGGCAGCACGAGTGGCCAGGGCTGGAGCTTCGGCCCGGCCTCGGCCTATGTTCCGGAGGCCTCGTGCTGAGGCCCACCCTGACCCTGGCCCGCAAGGACTTGAAGCTCATGGCCTCGGGCGGTCAGGGCCTGATCCAGGCCGCGCTCCTGGGCCTTTTGCTCATTTTCGTGTTCAGCCTGTCCCGGCCCGCTGGCGAGGTTGTTCCGGCCCAGGGCGCGGCGGCCATCTTCTGGCTGGCCTCGGCCTTTGGCCAGGTCCTGGTCTTCAACGGGCTCTACAGCCTGGAGGAGCTGACCGGCGCGCGCCTGGGCCTCCTGCTCTCGCCCGCGCCCCGGCATGCCCTGTGGCTGGGCAAGGCCCTGGCCGGGTTCTTCCTGCTCTTGGCCTGCCAGGTCCTGTTCGCCCCGGCCGTGGTGGTCTTCCTGGGCCAGGACATCCTGGACTGGCCCACCTGGGGGCTCACGGTCCTGGTGGTGGACTGGGGCCTGGTGGCCCTGGGATCGCTTCTGGGCGCTCTGGCCCAGGGCCAGGCCGCCCGGGAGTCCCTGCTCACGGTGATTCTTTTCCCCCTGCTGCTGCCCCTGCTGCTGTCGGCCATCAAGCTCACGGCCGGGGTCTTTTCAGGCCAGGCCCCGGAGGGGTATGAGCAGTGGCTGGGCATGGCCCTGGCCTTTGACGCCCTGTTTTCCGGGGCGGCCATCTTCCTCTTCCCCTTTGTCTACGGCGGGGAGGAATAACATGCGCACAACGGACGCACCCATGACCAAAGTCCTGCCTCTTCTCGCCGCCCTGGCCCTCACCGCGGCCCAGTACGCCATCTGGCGCTACGCCCCGGTGGAAGCCACCATGGGCCTGGTCCAGAAGATCTTCTACTATCACCTGCCCATGTCCTGGTGGGCCATGGTCAGCTTCTTCATCGTATTCGCGGCCAGCATCGCCTATCTGGTCAAGCGCGACCCCCGCTGGGACCGCCTGGCCGGGGCGGCCGCCGAGATCGGGGTGCTCCTGGCCACGCTCGCGCTGGTCACCGGCTCCCTGTGGGCGCGGCCCATCTGGAACACCTGGTGGACCTGGGACCCCCGGCTGACCACCACGCTCATCATGTGGTTCGTGTACGCGGCCTATCTGCTCCTGCGCTCGGCCGAGGCCGGTGGCGCGCGCGGCCCCACGGTGCGGGCCGTGCTTGGCGTGGTGGCCTTTTTGGACGTGCCCCTGGTCTTTTATTCCGCGCGCATGTGGCGCAGCGTGCACCCGGCCGTGTTCGGGGCCAAGGGCGGGGGATTGGAACCGGAAATGTGGACCACGGTCCTGGTCAGCGTGAGCGCCTTCGGCCTGTTGTGGCTGTGGATGCTCCTGGCCCGGGTGGCCCAACTGTCCCAGGCCCAGCGCCTGGATGCTCTCATGGTTTGGGACGAGGAGGACAGGTAATGCAGACCGACACCTATCTTTTGCTGGCCAACATCGCCGTGTGGCTGGGGCTGGGCGGGTACGCCGCCTTTTTGCAGGCCCGCTCGGCCCGGCTGGAGCAGCGGCTTTCCCAACTCGAACAGGCGGGCGGGCATGTCCACGAGTAGCCAGGGCTCGCGCAAGCCCGTGCTGGCGGTCATGGCCGTGGTCATCCTGGCCATGTTCGCCACCTCCTTCATCTACCGCATGCGCCACCCGAGCCTGTCGGCCACCCTGCGCGAGGTCCCGGCCGAGAAATCCTCGGAGAACCGGGACATGCTGCGGGTGCAGGAGCTCATGGTCCAGATCCAGTCCAAGCCCGACGACGTGCAGGCCCTGATTGAACTGGGCGAGGCCTTCATGGCCATGAACGCCGTTGACCGGGCCCTGGTCTTTTTCGACAAGGCCGCCCGCCTGGACCCGGGCAATCTCCGGCTCCTGCGGGACAAGGGCATGCTCTCCTTTGAGCGCAAGGAATACGGCCCGGCCAGCGAGTCCTTTGCGGCCATCCTGGCCAAGGACGCCAAGAACGGCACGGCCCATTTCAATCTGGGGGTCATCAAACGCTATTATCTGAACCAGACCGTGGAGGCCAAGGAGCATTTCAAGGCCGTGCTGGACTCCGAGCCCGAGGGCCGGGTGGCTGATTTGGCCCGCAAGGAACTGGAAAAGCCCTGACCGGGCTGACCGGGAGGCATCATGGTCACGTATACCGGCATCAATCATCTGGCCTTGGCCACGGGCAACATGGAGGCCACCATCCGCTTCTGGCGGGACCTCCTGGGCCTGCGGTTGGTGGCCGGGCTGGGGCATCCGGGCTACCGGCACTATTTCTTCGAGCTGTCCGAGACCGACCTCATCGCCTTTTTCGAATGGCCCGGGGTGGAGCCGCTCATCCTCAAGGAGCACGGCGCCCCGGTCAAGGGACCCTTTGCCTTTGACCATCTGTCCATGGGCGTGGCCACGGAAGAGGACCTGTGGAACCTGAAGGACAAGCTCGAGGCCGCCGGGTTCTGGGTCTCCGAGGTCATTGACCACGGGTTCATCCACTCCATCTACGCCCACGACCCCAACAACATCGCCATCGAGTTCAGTTCCCCCGGCCCCCTGGACATCCGCAGACATCCGAAAATGGCCGATAAGTCCCCCACAGCCCTGGCCCTGCAAGGACCCGAGCCCCAGCCCAAGGTCTGGCCCGAGGTGGCCCATCCCACGCCCCAGGAGGAATGGGCCTCCTATCCGGGCGACGGGGCCGTGCTTATCGAGGAGTCCTAGCCCGAGGGCCTCTGGCCTGTCCCGGAATGGACCGAGCCGGAGCCCGCGGATTCTGGATCACCGGAACACTCCGCATTTCAGGCGCGAAAAAACCCCTGTCCGGTCACGGGCAGGGGTCTTATTTTTTTGAAAATCTCTGGATGCTGGGCCGATACGGGGCGACCCGGAACGCGCGCCGGGCCTTACGCGTTTTCGTCCACGATAATGCCCGAGCCGCGCAGGTTGATGGTGTTGGTGGCGGTGAACTTCCTGGCCTCGGCCATATTCTTGATCAGGACGTCCGTCAGGGGATTGGGATACCCGGTGATGGCGCTGCGCATCCTGCTCCGCTGCGCGGACATGTCCACATCTCCCTGAAGAAAATTCGCCCGGGAGTTGGCCAGGTAGACCGTGGCGGTGACCGGCTTTCCAATGGGGTTCATGACCATTCCACCTTGCTGAAGGTTCGGACCATTCACCAATAAAATAGCACTCACTGCGCCCAGTGGCAAGCCCAGGACCAGGAATTGGCCCGGCCGTCACCAACTTTCACCAGCCGTCACGGACCTCGGCCCAGGCCGGGCTCAGACCGCCTCGTTCACGATGGCCCCGGACTCGGTGAGCCCCAGGACACGATCGGTGAGGGCCAGGGCCGTGGGCTTGTTGGGCTGCTGGGCCACCACCACCGTGCCCAGGTCCGAGGGGAGATACAGGCGGTTGCCGCTGATGTTCCCGCCGCCGCCCAGGCCCGGGGCGTAATGCCCGCCCACGGAATTGACCTTGGCCACCAGGGTTCCGGTGGCCACCCGAAATATCGGAATGTTCCCGGCCACGCCGAAACGCTGGTCCATGGCCTGCTGTGCCACGGCCCAGCTTTGGACCTCGCCGCTCAAGTTCACGGTCTCGTTGACGATGGGGTTGGGCAGACTCATACCGCTCCCGCGCGGCTCGCCAGGACCTTGCCAGGCCTGACCAAGCCATTTGTCTTCTCCTTCCCTATAGTACTGCTTGGGGCTATTGGCAACTCCCTAGAAAGAGGAACAAAGCCCGGCAGGCCAAGAAAAAAGGCCGCCCGGAATACGGGCGGCCTGAATGTTCTTCTGCGGCCAGGGTCCGATACCCAGATGGGAAAGAATAATTATTTCTTATTCTTGTGCCATTATTTCAGGATGGGCCTCTTGGTCCAAGCCTCCCTATAGGGCCTTCCTGGCTGCGTCCAGAACCGCTGCGTAGTCCGGCTCCGTGGACACCTCCTTGACCAGTTGCACGTAGGTGATCCGGCCGTCCTTGCCCACCACGAACAGGCAGCGGGCCAGGAGCCGAAGCTCCTTGATGAGCACGCCCCAGTCCATGGCAAAGTTCGCGTCCCGGTGGTCCGAGAGGGTCTGGACCTTGTCCACCCCGGCGGCCCCGCACCAGCGGGCCTGGGCAAAGGGCAGGTCCATGCTCACGGTAAGAATCCGCACGGAGTCGCCCAGGGTGGCGGCCTCCTGGTTGAACCGGCGGGTCTCCAGGTTGCAGGTGGGGGTGTCCAGGGAGGGCACGGTGGAGACAATGAGCACCTTGCCCGAAAGGGAATCCAGGGTCACCGGGGTCAGGTCGTTGGCCAGGAGGATGAAGGCCGGGGCCTTGTCTCCGGGCGCGAGCACAGGCCCGACCAGGGTCATGGGGTTGCCGTGAATAGTGATGGCGGCACTGCGTTCCATGGTGTGCTCCTTTAATAGGCCTCTTCGTAGTCCAGGTCTTCCTGGGTGATCTTATGACTGAAGGTCTTGTAGACCCACGCCTGATAGATGATCACGATGGGCACGAAAATCAAGGCCACCACCAGCATGATCTTCAGCGTCAAGGGGCTGGAGGCGGAATTGTCGATGGTCACGCTCCAGCCCGGGTTCAGGCTCGAAGGCAGGATGGCCGGATACAGGCCGATGACCCCGAACAGGGCCGTGCCCGCGATATAAGCCGCAGACGCGCCCCAGGCCGCCCACCACTTGCGGGAGGCCATGAACACCCGGGTCAGGACCAGCCCGCCCACCGGGATGAGCAGTTCGAGCAGGAGCACCGGGCTGCGGAAGTAGTTGGAAAACAGCTTGGTGTTCAGGAAGGTGTAGATCAAAAATATCACGGTCATGCCCGCCACCGCAGGCCAGAGCTTGACGGCCATGGCCCCGGCCCGGTCGTGCAGGTCGCCCTCGGCCTTGATGGCCAGCCACAAGGCCCCGTGCATGCAGAACATGAGCACGAAGAGCACGCCCCCGGCCAGGCCGTAGGGGTTGAGCAGGGTGAACAGGCCACCCTGGAAGATGCCTTCCTTGTCCAGGGGCAGGCCCTCGAAGATGTTGGCGAAAGCCACGCCCAGCAGCAGGGCGGGCAGGAAACTCCCGATCAGGTGGCAGGTGTCCCAGAGGCTTCGCCAGGAGGCAGACTCCACCTTGCTGCGGAACTCAAAGGACACCCCGCGCAGGATCAGGGCAAAGAGCAGGAGCATGAGCGCGGTGTACAGGCCGCTGAACATGATGGCGTAGGCCGTGGGAAAGGCGGCAAAGGTCACGCCCCCGGCCGCGATGAGCCAGACCTCGTTGCCGTCCCAGAACGGCCCGGCGGCGTTCAGCATCACCCGCCGGTCGGCCTCGGATTTGGCCAGGAAGGGTCGAAGCGTCCCGATGCCCAGATCGAACCCGTCCAGCATGAAATACACGGCCCAGAGAACGCCCCAGAGCAAAAACCATATGGTCTCAAGCATGGCTGACTCCTTTGGTTGTTGGTGCGGCTCAGGCCTTGGGCGCGATACGGGCGTACTTGGCCATGAGCCAGATCCCGGCCACGCCGAGCAGGGTGTACAGGGCCACCATGGCGGTCAGGGAAAAGGCCACCTGGCCTGTGCCCACCCCCAGGGAGACCGCGTCAGCGGTCTTCATCAGCCGATACACGATCCAGGGCTGGCGTCCCACCTCGGCCACGATCCATCCGGCCTCCATGGCCAGGTAGGGCAGGGGCAGGGCCAGGAGCATGATCCTTAAGTATCCGGGCTTGTCCGTGAGCTTATCGCGCCACAGCCAGCCCAGGGCGGCCAGGAGTGGGAACAGGGTGCCCAGACCGACCATGAGCCTGAAAGACAGGAAGGTCAGCAGCACCGGAGGCCGCTCGTCCTTGGGCACGTCTTTGAGCCCCTTCACCTCGGCGTTCGGGTTGCTGTAAGCCAGGATGCTCAGCATGGAGGGGATGGGCAGGGCCTGGATGGCGTTGCGCTCGTTGGCCTCGTCCGGCACCTGCAGGAGATACATGGGCGCGTTCTTCTGGGTCTCCCAATGGGACTCCATGGCCGCCAGCTTCTCGGGCTGATGCGCGGCCACCTCGTTGCCGTGCAAGTGTCCCTGGAGGGCCAGAAGGACCGAAGCCACCAGGCCCACGTACATGCCCAGGCGGAAGGAGCGGGTGAAGAACTCCACCTGTTCCTTGCGCAACAGCCACCAGGCCGAAATGGCCATGATGAAGAATCCGGCCAGGACCTGAGCGCCCAGGACCACGTGGAAGAACTCCATCCATCCGAAGGGGTTGAAGACAACAGCCAGGAAGTCCGACAGCTCGGCCCGGCCGTTTCTGAGCACGTAGCCCACCGGGTGCTGCATGAAGCCGTTGGCGATGAGAATCCACACGGCCGAAAGATTGCTGGCCAGGGCCACCAGCCAGGCCGAGATCATGTGGGCCTTGGGCGAGAGCTTCCTCCACCCGAAGTGCCACACCGCGATGAAGGTGGACTCCAGGAAAAAGGCCGCCGTGGCCTCAATGGCCAGAAGCGACCCGAAGATGTCACCCACGTATTTCGAGTAGCGGGCCCAGTTGGTCCCGAACTGGAATTCCAGGGTGATGCCCGTGACCACGCCCAGGGCGAAATTGATCAGAAAGAGCTTGCCCCAGAATTTGGCCATGCTTCGCCAGGTTTCGTCCCCGGTCTGAACGAACCGGGTCTCCATGTAGGCGATGAGGACCGAAATCCCCAGGGTCATCGGGACAAAGAAAAAATGGAAAATCGTGGCCGCCGCGAACTGCAAGCGTGAAAGCAGCAATGCATCCATACCCCTCCTCCCTTTTATCAGTAACGATTATTATTTCTGTAAACTGCAGCCCTTGCCCTGGCAAGCGCTTTTTTGGGTCAGGGGATTATTATTTGTAACTGCTCTTCCTGCTGAAAAAATACAAGGCTTTTAACGGCCTTTGCCCCACCGATGGGGCCAGAGGGTGGGGTGGGTAGGGGAGGGCGGAACCGGTGCCTGGACGGGCAGAGCCGCGAAGAGCCGCGCTCCAGATCTGGAGGAACGCAGCCCGAGAGCCTTATCGGCCCGAGGGGAGAAATGGCTCTTTCGTGCTCGGCCGAAGGATCAACTCATGGGGCACCAGGCCCTCGATCTCCCGCAAAAAGGCCAGGACCTGACCGGCCTGGTGCGGGCTGAAGCGCAGTTGCAGGATGGCCGCCCCGGAATCAGCCATGGTGAACAGGGCCAGATTGTCGTGGGCCTCCAGCAGAAAGCGGAACAGGGCCGTGTGGGCCTTTTCCAGGCGCAGGTACAACCGGTCGGACCAGCGGGGCGGCGGCGGACAGGGGATGGGCCGGGCCTTGCGGCGGCGCGGGGGCATCAGAGCACCCGGCAGCCGTCTTCGGTGATGACGGCCATGAACTCCCAGCGCACCCCGCCCCAGTCCGACCAGTACAGGCCCGGCTCCACGGTGACCACCATGCCCGGGGCCAGCACGGCCTGGCTGGTGGTGCCCAGGCTGGGGGCCTCGTGGGTCTCCAGGCCGATGCCATGCCCCAGGGCGTGGGTGAAGCGCTCGGCCACGCCCTGGCTCTCGAAAAACCGGTGGGCCACCAGGTAAGCCTCGGCTGCGGGCAGACCGGGCTTCAAGGTGGCCAGGGCCGCGTCCTGGGCCTGGCGCACCAGGGCCTGCACTGTGCGGAAGCGATCCGAGGGCTTGTCCCCGGCCCAGAAGGTCCGGGTCTGGTCCGAGCAGTAGTCGGCCAGGCGTCCGCCCACGTCCACCAGGACCAGGCAGTCCTCCCGGATGATCTCGGGTCCGGGAATGGCGTGGGGCAGGGCCGCGTTTTTGTCCACGGCCACGATGGAGGGAAAGGACAGGGACTGGGCTCCGTTCTCCCGGAAGAGTTTCTCGATGGCCCAGGCCAGGTCCTGCTCGGTTCGGCCGATGAAAGAGGGGAGCATCTCCTCCACCCGGGCCATGACCCAGTGGTTCAGCTGGCAGGAGGCCGCCATCCGGGCCAGCTCCTCCGGGTCCTTGGACTGGCGCAGCTCCTCCACCAGCCCTTCGGCCGGAGTCAGGGTCAGGTGCTCGGACAGGCGGGAATGGGTGAACACGGTGAGTCCCCGGGGCTCGAAGCCCAGGGCCCCCAGGCCTTGGCCCTTCAAAAACTCGCCCATGGCCCGGAACCGGTCGGCGGAATAGATGAACACCCGCTCCGGGTCCCACAGCCGCTTGGCCGCATCCTCGTAGCGCGGGTCCGTGAGCAGGAAGTCCTGGCCCGAGGCGGACACGGCCAGGACCCCGGCGGATTCGTTGAACTGGGGGTCGTGCAGCTCGAACCCGCTCAAGTAGTAGCGGTTGGCCGCCTGGCTGACCAAAAGCCCGGGCAGGCCCTTGGCCTTCAAGGCCTCGCGCAGGCGCTCCCGGCGCATGGCGTACACGTCGCAGGTGGTCGGCGTGTCTTCAAAGGGGATGAACGAAGGGGACATGAGGCCTCACAAGCGATAAGTGGTTTCGGACTGGCCCAGGGCCATGCGCTCGGCCCATTCCACGCCCTGCATGACCGAATGGTCCATGTTGCTGACCTCGTACTTCCAGCCCCCGAAACGGCCCCGGGAAAAGATGCCCAGGGCTTCCAGCGCGGGCTGGATGGCCGCCAGGCAGCGGTCCCGGTCTAGGGTGGGCACGGGATAGCCGTAATCCACGGCCATGGTCCAGGTGCTGACCACCCGCCCCCGGTCCCCGGCCTCCATGAGCCCGGTGTTCAGCAGGCCCTGGATGGTCGAATCCAGGAGGGTGTCCACATTCTCGGGCTTGTGCCCGGAAAAGGAGGTCTCGCACATGAATCCGCGCTGGAGCCCGGGCCGGGCCACGTTGTTGGGCGAATAGTTGTGGAAATTGGTGGTCCGGTAGAAGGGACAGTCGCTCTCGGGAAAGTACATCCAGCAGGTGGGATCGGGCCGCATTCCCTCCACGCCCACCCCGGCGATGAAGGTCCCGCTGTGGGCCAGGCCCTTGGCTGCGGCAGACAAGGCAGGCAGGTCCAGGCCAGGCGCGGGGAGCAGCCAGTCCCGCACCAGCTTGTCCAGGGGGCCGGTGTTCAGCAGGGTCTCGTACCCGAAGCGCTGCCCGTCCTCGGCCACCACCTCCCGGGCCACCGGGTCCACGCCGCGCACCTTGACGCCCAGGCGCACCCTGTCCCCCAGGCGCTCGGCCAGGGTGGCGTAGATGGCCCCGGTGCCGCCGCGTACTGGGAAGAGGAAGGAATTGTTCGGCCCCCAGGTGGCGTCGTCCTGGTGCAGGAGGATATTCTCCAGGGTGCGCTCCAGGTCCACCACGCTCACCCGCTCGCCCACCCAGCGGGCGTTCATGAGTTCGGGCGGGGTGGCCCAGACCTTGAAATTGTACGGCCGCATGAACACCCGGGCGATGCCCGGGCCAAAGACGTGCTCGATCCATTCCAGGAAATTGTCCGGCCGCCAGCCCTCGGGACGTTCCTTCCGGTGGCCGGGCAGGAGCCCGCGCACGCATTCCCAGGCCAGGTCCGGAGGCAGGTGGCGGATGTTGTTCTGAAAGGGATAGGGCACCCAGCCCCCGGCCAGGCGGACCCGGGCCACCCGCTGGTGCTCCAGGAATTTTTCGCCCAAAAGCTCGCGCAGGAGACGGTCGAAATAGGGGTAGTGGGAAAAGACCACGTGCCCGCCCACATCCCAGGTGAACCCGGCCTGGTCCTTGAAACTGGCCGCCAGGCCTCCGGCGTAGGCCTGCTGCTCCAGGACCAGGAAAGACTCCTGGCCGAGCTCCCGCAGCCGGTGCGCCGCGCCCAGGCCTGTTGGTCCGGCGCCAATGATGAGGTGTTTGACTCGCACGCTTGCCCCTCCCGGCTTCTCTAGGTAGGGGAATCCCAGGCCCGAGGCAAGACGTACAGGCACGGTCCCACATTTTTATGGATTCCCGGCCCCGGAAAGGGTAGCATAGGGTCAGCCTTGGAAAAGGCCATAACCGCAAGGGGCCAAGATCGCGCGACCTATGAACCAGTCCACACAAGACAAAACCCTGGACCAGACCATCAGCGAAGATGTCTTCGTGGCCCGCCAACCCATCTTCGACGCCGAGGAGCGGGTCTGGGGCTACGAACTGCTCTTCCGCACCTCGGGCTCGGCCAAGACCGCCAATGTCACGGACGCGGACATGGCCACCATCCGGGTCATTGCCGACGGATTTCTCCTGGCCAGCGGCGGGATGCGCCACGAACACCGGGCCCTGGTCAATTTCCCCCAGAAGCTCCTGCTGGA
Source organism: uncultured delta proteobacterium (assembly GCA_903835685.1). Classification (GTDB taxonomy): domain Bacteria; phylum Desulfobacterota; class Desulfovibrionia; order Desulfovibrionales; family Desulfovibrionaceae; genus CAILNX01. The sequence goes on along the minus strand of CAILNX010000054.1, from coordinate 38,146 downwards.
GGACGCGGGTTTCGCCCTGCCCCCGGACAAATGCATCATCGAGATTCTGGAGGATGTGCTGCCCGAACCCGAGGTCCTGGCGGCCGTGGAGCGGCTCAAAAAGGCCGGGTACACCCTGGCCATCGACGACTTCATAGGCCAGCCCGAACTCCTGCCCTTCCTGCCCTTTGTGAGCATCGCCAAGGTGGACATCCTGGGCCTGGGTTCGGACCTGGTCAAGATCAAGGAAGTGGCCGACAATCTCGCCAAGTACAAGCTCACCCTCCTGGCCGAGAAGGTGGAGGACTTAGAGACCTTCCGGGCCACCCGGGACATGGGCTTTGCCCTGTTCCAGGGCTTTTTCTTCTCCAAGCCCGAGATCATCCCGGGCAAGAAGGTCTCGGCCAACGAGATCTCCAAGCTTCAGCTCCTCCAGGAACTGGGCAAGGAGGATTTGGCCTTTCCCACGGTGTCCGGCATCATCAAGACCGACCCCTCCATCAGCTACCGGCTTTTCAAGTACGTGAACATGGCCTCCCAGGGGTACGGCCAGCGCATCGACTCCGTGGAGCGGGCGGTCATGCTCATGGGCCAGCGCCAGCTCGTGCAATGGCTGCGGGCCATCATCCTCTCGGACTTGAACCCCTCCAAAAAGGCCAGTGAGCTGGCCTTCATCTCCGTGGACCGGGGCCGGTTCCTGGAGCGGGTGGCCGAGCGGGACCGCTCGGGCAGGCTCAATGCCGAAATGATGTTCCTGCTGGGCATGTTCTCGGTCCTGGACGCCATGCTGGGCCAGTCCATGGAGTCCATCCTGGAGCATCTGCCCTTGAACGACCAGGTCCGGGCCGCCCTGGCCGGGACCAAGAGCCCCTTCACCCCCTGGCTGGACCTGGTGCGGGCCTACGAGCACGGGAATTGGGAAGCGGCCGCTTCCCTGGCCGGGAGCTTGGGGATCAAGCTGGCCACGGCCGACCGGCTCTATGTCCAGGCCCTGACCTGGACCCAGGGGGTCATGGAAACGGCCGAGGAGAGGGCCAAGCCCCACCCCGGCCACGGCCACCATTCCAAATGACGCCAGCGGGAAGCCCCGCGAACTCGCGCCTACAACCTCGACCCGGGCTCACCCGGCCTTGACCCCCCCCAAATCCATGAACGCGCCGGAACTTGTCAAAACCAGCGAAGAAATCAAGGAAAGCCGCAGGCGTCGGCGCGAGATATTTGTCGGCCTCTTCTTTTTCGTCCTGGTCATCGCCCTGACCATCATCCAGCAGATCATCGGGATCAATTCCTATCTGTTCCAGGCCGTGGTCAACTTGAACGTGATCCTGTTGGTCCTGGTGCTTTTCATCGTGGGCCGCAACGGGGTCAAGCTCCTGTTGGAGCGCCGCCGCAAGACCCTGGGCTCCCAGTTGCGCACCCGCCTGGTCCTGGCCTTCATCTCCCTGTCCATCGTGCCCACGGTGGTGCTCTTCTTCATCTCCATCAAATTCGTACAGACCTCGGCCGACTACTGGTTCAAGAATCAGGTGGGCGACTCCCTGGAACAGGCCCTGGACCTGGGCCGGGCCTTCTACGGGTCGGCCCAGAACCGGCTGGAACGCCGGGCCGCCCACATCCTGGAGGTCATCCGGACCAAGGGCTACGCCCCGGAAGGCAAGGAGCTGGAGACTTTTCTGGCCCAGAAGCTGAAAGAGTACGACCTGGACATGATCGGCCTGCTCTCGCCCAAGCGCGAGGAGCTGGCCTGGTCCGCCGGCCCGAGTTGGGAAAAGACCTGGCCCGAGGTGAAGAACAAGATCGACTGGCAGAGCCTGGCGGAGAACCCCCGCTGGTGGTCCACCATCCAGCCCAAGCCCGGGGACGACCTGATCGTGGGCCTGGCCCCGGTGGACGAAGGCCGGGGCGGCTACCTGGTGCTCGGCGAGAGCATCGGCCAGGGGCTCATGTACAACCTGGACCAGATCGTGCGCGGTTTCAGCGAATACAAGAAGATGGTGCGCAACAAGTCCCCCTGGAAACTGAGCCTGTACCTGACCCTTGCGGTCATGACCCTGCTCATCATCCTCTGCGCCATCTGGATCGGGCTGCGCATCGCCAAGGAGATCTCCTCGCCCATCCAGGCCCTGGCCGAAGGCACCACCCGGGTGGGCAAGGGCGATCTTTCCGTGCGCCTGGTGGATTCCTCGCCCGACGAGCTGGGCTTTCTGGTCCAGAGCTTCAACCGCATGGCCGAGGACCTGGCCCACAGCCAGTCCGACCTGCACGCGGCCAACGAGCAGCTCGGCCGCCAGAACCGCGAACTGGACGAGCACGGCCGGTACATGGCTGCCGTGCTGAACAACATCACGGCCGGGGTCATCTCCCTGGACGCCGCGGGCCGGGTGAACACCGTGAACCGGGCGGCCGAAAAAATGCTGGCCCTGGACGGGTCGCGGCTGGTGGGCAAGAATCCCCTGGACCTGCTGCGCGGGGAGCATTCCCAGATCATGCAGGACATGCTCGCGCACATGCGCTCCAACCCCTTTTCCCAGTGGCAGCGCCAACTGGCCCTGCCCGTGGCCGGGCGCGAGGCCACCTTCCTGGTCACCGTGGTCCCGATCAAGAACGAGGAGGGCCGGGTGGACGGGTACGTAGCCGTGGTCGAGGACATCACCGAGCTGGAAAAGATGCAGCGCCTGGCCGCCTGGCGCGAGGTGGCCCGGCGCATCGCCCATGAGATCAAGAACCCGCTCACCCCCATCAAGCTCTCGGCCCAGCGCCTCCAGCGCAAGTTCGGGGCCCGGGTGGGGGACACGGTCTTTGACGAATGCACGGAGATGATCGTGCGCCAGGTGGAGGCCATGCAGCAGATGGTCACGGAGTTCTCCTCCTACGCCAAGCTGCCCGAGGTGGTGGCCCGGCCGGGCTTACTCGCCCCCATTCTCGAAGAAGTGGCCACCCTGTTCAAGAACAGCCACCCAGGGATAGCCTGGGACATCAACATCGCCGAGGACCTGCCCGAGACCCGCCTGGACCCCGAGGGCATGCGCCGGGTGTTCCTGAACATCCTGACCAATGCCGTGGAGGCCCTGGAAGGCGTGGCCAATCCGGCCGTGGCCATCCTGGCCCAGGAAGACCCCCGGGCCGGGATCATCCGGGTGGAGATCAAGGACAACGGCCCGGGCCTCTCCCCGGAAGAGCGCTCGCGCATGTTCGAGCCCTATTTCTCCAGCAAGAAGAGCGGCACGGGCCTGGGCCTGACCATCGTCAAAAGCATTGTCAACGACCACCAGGGCGTGATCCGGGTCCTGGCCAACCAGCCCACGGGCACGGTCCTGGCCCTGGAGCTGCCGGTGGCCTGACCCCAGCCGGACGGACGGATATCCCGTAGCGGGATGAAAGATAAAGAATAATATTTTCTTTGTATTGCAGTTCACTGCTGTCGAGAAGGAAGGTATTTGCGCGGCACCAGGCGCGCCCTGCCCCGAGCAATGAGGAGTCTCCCCATGACCGTTCATTCCCCCCGTTTTCCCGCCCTGTGCGCCCTGCTTCTGGCCCTGACCCTCGCGCCCGTTGCCTGGGCCGGGAACAAGACCGTCCAGTCCCCCCTGCTGCCCATGGAGACCGAGATCAGCTACCAGGCCGCCTACATGCACTACCGGGAGCCCGGGATCATGAAGGAGACCGGCATCCTGCACGGGGCCCACGCCCAGTTCACCCTGCACACGCCAAGCCAGATCATGTTCCGGGCCGAGGGGGATTTTCTCGCGGGCGGGCTGAACTACTCGGGCCGCTACCAGAACGGCCAGTCGGCCTCGGCCAGCAGCGACGACCTGCTGGCGGACCTGAAAATCATGGCCGGGGGCGACATCCTGTTCAAGGACTGGGTCCTGACCCCGTACGGCGGCCTGGGGTTCCGGGACTGGCAGGACAAGATCAAGAGCACCGGCGGATACCGGCGGGAGATCACCTACGCCTACGTGCCCCTGGGGGCCGAAGGGACCTTTGAGCTGGAGCAGAAGTGGCGGGCCACGGTGCGGGCCGAGTTCGACCTCCTGGTCCAGGGCTGGGTGACCAGTCGGCTCTCCGACGTGTCCTCGATCTACGAGGACGTGCACAACCGCCAGAATTTCGGCACGGGCTACGGCTCCACGGTGTCGGCCAGCCTCAAACGCGCCTGCGGCCCGGGCTGGGGCATCTTCGTGGAGCCCTGGTTCAAGTCCTGGTACGTGAAGGAATCAAGCAAGGACAAGGGGTATGTGGAACCGCAGAACGAGAGTTATTTGGGGGGAGTGAGGGTGGGGGTGGATTTCTAGGGGAAAGCTCGTCAGCCGTTGATTCCCGGGCTACCGAGCCGCCCCGTCAAGGCGTTGGGCAATGGCCTCGGCCATCCAGGCGTTCAGACTCTTGCCCGAGGCCTTGGCCACCTCAGCCACCTTGCGGTGGATCTCCGGGTCCAAGCGCAACGCGAACTTGCCCGAAAACGGCTTTTGGGGTTCAACCCCGTCCGCCTTGCACATATCCAGGTATTCCTCCACGGAATCGGCCAAGGCCGTCTTGAGTTCCGCAATGGAACCGCCGCAGAAGTGGATCACGTCCCGGATGCCCAAAACCGTGCCGTGGAACGCTTCATCATCCGGCTCATATTCGAAAACGCCGGTGTATCCCTTGTACTGAATCGCGTTCATGGCTTGACCCCCGCTTCATCCAAAAACCGGCGAACCGCCTTGAGTGCGCCGATCACCGTTGTTTTATGCGGGTGCGGGCGATGAAAAACCACTCTCACCCCGTTCAATCTGATGGTCACTCTCGACCCGCGCCCTTCCTCGACCCGGCCGCCCAGAGCCACGAACAAAGCCTCTATGTCGGCCCACAATATGCCCGCCAAAAGCGGATTGGAAAACACGGCGGCCAGCGTCTTCCGGTGCTTGGCGTTCATGGGATAATAATATTACTTTTTGATATCATGTCAACCTCTCCCTACTTCCGCCCAAACAAAGCCTGCTGCAACTCCCCAAGCGTCTTGCACCCTTCCCGGCCCCCGTTCCCGGCATAGAACAGCGGGCCATACCCCAGCCTCTGGGCCTGCTTGATCCTGGTTTCGTGCCCCGGGGCCGGACGGATGTGGCCGTTTAGGTCCAGCTCGCCCCAGAAGGCGGCCGACTCGGGCAGGGGGCGGTCGTAGAAGGAGGAGAGCACCGCCGCCGCCAGGGCCAGGTCCAGGCCCGGGTCGCGCATGGCCAGGCCGCCGCCGATTTTCACGAACACGTCGGACTGGCCCAGGTTCAGGTTCAGCCTCTTTTCCAGCACGGCCAAGAGCAGATGCAGCCGGTTGGCGTCGAACCCCACCGAGGCCCGGCGCGGGATGCTCAAGTGCGACCGGGCCACCAGGGCTTGCACCTCCACGGCAAAGGGCCGGTTGCCCTCCACGGCCAGGGCCAGGGCCGAGCCGCTCAAACTCGGGTCCCGGTGGTCCAGGAACAGGGTGGAGGGGTCCTCCACCACCTGCATGCCCTCCTCCCGCATCTGGAACAGCACCAGCTCGTCGCTCGGCCCGAAGCGGTTCTTGAGCACCCTTAAGACCCGGTACCACTCCCGCCGGTCGCCTTCGAGGGACAGCACCGTGTCCACCATGTGCTCCAAAAGCTTCGGCCCGGCAATCTGCCCGTCCTTGGTCACGTGCCCCACCAGGATCACGGCCGATCTGGACTTCTTGGCCTGCTCCACCAGCTCCGCAGCCACGGCCCTGACCTGGGACACGCTACCCGGCAGGCCCTCGGCCCGGCCCGAGGCCAGGGTCTGCACCGAGTCAACGATGAGCAGGTCCGGGGCCTCGCCCTGGGCCAGGATGCCCACCGCGTCGTCCGCGCTGGTGCTGGCCAGGGCCATGAGCCCGCCACCAAGCAGCCCCAGCCGCCCGGCCCGGTGCTTGAGCTGGACCAGGGATTCCTCGCCCGACAAATACACCGCGCTGCGCCCCAGCTCCGCCTGGCGTCCGGCCAGTTGCAGCAGGAGCGTGGACTTGCCGATGCCCGGCTCCCCGCCCAAAAGCACCGCCGATCCCGGCACCAGGCCCTTGCCCAGCACCCGGTCCAGGGCCGCAAACCCCGTGGACACCGCGAACAGGTTCTCGTCCTCCACGGCATGCAGGAGCCGGGCGGCATTGGTCGGTGCGGAGGAGCGCCCCTTGGCCGAGGCCTGGGCCGTGACCGCCGCCAGGGTGTTCCACTCCCCGCAGGCCGGGCATTGGCCCTGCCAGCGTAAGGAACGGCCCCCGCAAGAGGTGCAGTCGTAGACGTGTTTGGCTTTCATAAGATGAAGACTGGGGGAAACCTTTCTGGAGAAAGGTTCTCCCCCAGGCCCCCTTCCAAAGACTTTTGGTTATGGGATGATCAGCCCCTGGCCGCGATATTCATTGAGCTTGTTGCGCAGGGTGCGCACGGAGATGCCCAGGAGTTCGGCGGCCTGGGTGCGGTTGCCGCTGGTCTGGTCCAGGCTCTTGATGATCAGGCGGCGCTCCATCTCGTGCAAGGGCATGACCGCCAGCGCGCCCTCGTACACCGGGCCGTCCGGGGACTGGACCACCTGGGCTCCGGACGGTGGCTGGGAACAGTCCTGGGACGGGGAATCGGACAGGAGGTCCGGCTCGTCGGGCTGCCAGGAGTCCGGGTCGAGCAGGAAATGGGCCGGGTCGATGACCCCCTTGCCCGCCAGGAGCACGGCCCGCTCCATGAGGTTCTGCAGCTCGCGCACATTCCCCGGCCAGGAATAGGACAAGATCCACTCCCGGGCCTCGTCGGAAAAGCGTAGGGATGGCAGGCCGTAGGTCCGGATGAATTTTTCCACGAAATACTTGGCCAGAAGCATGGAGTCCTCGCCCCGGTCGCGCAGGGCAGGCAGTTTGAGCGGGATGACGTTCAAGCGGTAGAACAGGTCCTGGCGGAATTTCCCGTCCTTGACCGTCTCCTCGATGTCCCGGTTGGTGGTGGCCAGGACCCGCACGTCCACCTTCACCGTCTCCACCCCGCCCACCCGGTCGATCTCGCCCTCCTGGAGCACGCGCAAGAGCTTGGCCTGAAGGCCCATGTCCATTTCGGTGATCTCATCCAGCAGGATGGTGCCCCCGCTGGCCAGCTCGAACTTGCCCATCTTGCGGGCAATGGCCCCGGTGAAGGAGCCCTTTTCGTGGCCGAACAGCTCGGACTCCAGCAGATGCTCGGGCAGGGCCGCGCAATTGATGGCGATGAAAGGCTTGTCCGCCCGGTCGCTGTGGGAGTGCAGGAAACGGGCGAACATCTCCTTGCCCGTGCCGGACTCGCCCGCGATGAGCACCGTGGCCTTGGACCGGGCCACCTGCCGGGCCAGGGACAGGACCCGCTTCACCGCCGGGTGCCCGCCGATGATGGCGAAGGGAGCCGGAGCCGCAGGCCGGGCGGCCCGGGGCGCGGGCTCGGGCGTGTCCTCCTCGTCCTCCTCGGATTCCGGGGTCGGGGCCGGGAGCAGGAGCTTGATCTTCTCCCATTGCAGGGGGTCCAGCCAGTAGTCCTTGGCTCCGAGTTCAAGATAGCGCTGGGCGTCCTCGGCCGAGCCGAACTTGGCGAACACGATGACCGGCGGAAAATCGACGGCCCCGTCCTTCTGGGCCAGAAGGTCCTCGGCCTTGTAGGTCTGGAGCCTGGGCCGGGTGACCACCAGGCAGGGCTTGGACTTCTTGATGAAATTGATGGCCCCGGTGAGATTGTCGGCCAGCCCGGCCTCGTAGCCGGACTCCTTGAGCCTGGAGAACAGGCCGGTGATGGCCTGGGGCTCGGCGATGAAGAGGAGGGTACCTACCGACATGCAAAGGCTCTTACCCCGAACCGCACGGACTTTCAACCGCGCGACATCCGCCGCCCGATCTTTTTACGGCTCGGCGCAATCTTTCTCATGCCCGGTCACCCAGGGTGAGTGGGCCGGGGCGGATCAGCGATACCCGAAGCAGAAGGGGCAGGGGGTCTGCTTGCTCCAGGCCAGCCGGAGCTGATCCTTTTCCTCGTCCGTGGCGTTGCGATCCGGGGTCACGTAGCTGACCGCCGAACACAGGCTCGACGGCGCGCCGATGAGCTGGCTCTGCCAAAAGGTGGCGCCACCCACGGCGGCCAGGACCCCGCAGCCGGTCTGGCACAGGAGAATGAGGCCCAGAAGAGGAAGAAGCAACCTGCGGGGAGACATAGATACCGCCCGGGTTGAGGTGTTCCGGCGATGCCGACCCGGCTTTCAGCCCTTTGCGCTGAGAAACCGTGGTCTTGCGCCTCCCTCAATTCTTCGGTCGCAATGGAAATAAAATTTAGGTTGTTATCAGGTACTCCCGGGGGAAATAAACCACAAGAGGAAATAAACACTCCCTGTGCCCTCGGGCCAGAGGCCCGGATCAGGCATTTTGGGGATCGGAACGCCTGGGACCGCCCAGGTCCGGCTCCCCATGCAACGCCGATTCCGCACCGGTTCAGGCCCGGTTCAGGACCAGTCCAACATCAGCCCAAGACCGGGTCAGGATCGGTCCAAGGCTCATGCCGCGCCCTGACGGCCGTGTTCGGCCAAGGCCTGGCGGGCCAAATCCGGGTCCGGGATGTGCGAATGGATGCGCTTGGGGTCCTGGCGGATGAGGCGGCAATCCCGGCAGCAAGCCGGTTCGGCCGGGGTGTTCACCCGGCGGCGCAGGGAGACCCGGGCCGGGTGGTTCCAGACCTCGGCAAAGGACTGCTCATTCAAGTTCCCGGCCAGGCCCGCGCCCCCGCAGCACAGGGCCGCGTCCCCGGTGACGTTCACGGTCAGCTCGTCCCAGGGCGCGGTGCAACGCCGGGCCGCGTGGGTCTCGGCCGGGGCCTCGGGGCTTCCGAACAGCGGGGGAGCGTTCAGCTTGACCCCCAGGGCCCGGGCCTCCTCCATGGCCGCCACCGTGCTGGCGTCACTTAAGTCCGGCGCGAAATAGAGGCTCTGCCCGCACAGCTCCCGGGTGTGGGCCAGCAGGGGGAAGACGTTGATCTGGACCACGCCCAGCCCGGCGGCCAGGCGCACCAGCCGGGGCAGCTCGGCGATGTTCTCCCGCATGGCCACGAAATTGAACTCCAGTTCGGGCTTGCGGCTGCCCAGGGAGACTTTCAGGCGGTTCAGGCCCGCGATGTTGGCCATGACCCGGGTGAAGTCCGCATGGACCCGGATGCGGTTGTAGGTGGCCGGGCGCGCCCCGTCCACGCTGATTTTTAGCCGGGACACCCCGCGCTCGATAAGCAGCCGGGCGCGGCTCTCGGTGAGCAGGGTGGCGTTGGTCTGTATGACGGTCTGGCAGTTGTTCTGAAAGCAGAGGTCCAGGAAATCCATGAGTCCGGGATGCAGCAGGGGCTCGCCGCCCGTGAGGCACACGGACTGGACCCCGGCCAGGGCGTCCTTCAGCCGGGCCAGGGCCTCGGCGCTCAGTTCCCGATCCGAGTGGTGGCCCTGGTCGCACATGCGGCAGGCCAGGTTGCAGCGCTCCAGGATGGTCAGGGACAGGGACTGGGGCACGCTGTCCACCTGGCCCTCGTTGGCCAGGGCCTGGGCCAGGACTTTCGCGGCGTTCTCGCTCTTGGCGCGGGGGATGAGGGACATGGGTGCTCCGGCAAAGGTTGCCCGGCCAAAGCCATACCGACCGGCTTGATAATATTTGCAATGTCCGTTCCAGGCCCTTGCCTTCCCCCTGGCCCTCGGATACCTCAAGAAAAACGCGGCTTTCACCTCCATCGTCCGGGAGTGGCATGGTCCTCAATTCCGCCCTGTTCCTGTTCTTCTTCCTGCCGCCCCTGCTGCTGGCCTCTTTCCTGTGCCCGCGCGGTCTGAAAAATCCCCTGCTCCTGGCGGCCGGGCTCATTTTCTACGCCTGGGGGGACGCGGCCGCCCTGCCCCTGCTCCTGGGCTCCGTGGCCTTCAACTACGCGGCCGGGCTCATCCTGGAGCGGGCCTCGGAAGGAGCGCGCAAGCCCCTGGCCGCCCTGGCCATCATCGCCAACCTGGTCCCCCTGCTCTGGACCAAGTACCTGGCCTTCCTGCTCACGGACCTGATCGGCCTGGACTCGGCCTGGGTCAAGGACTCCGGCCTGGCCGCCGCGCACCTGCCCCTGGGCGTGTCCTTCTTCACCTTCTCCTGCGTGGCCTATGTGGCCGACGTGGCCAAGGGCACCTTGAAGGCCGAGCGCAACATCCTGGACCTGGGCCTGTTCATCACCCTGTTCCCCAAGATCACGGCCGGACCCATCGCCCGGTTCCAGGACGTGGCCGAGGCCTTAAAGACCCGCAGCGTGACCCTGGAGGACTTCAGCCAGGGGGCCTTCCGTTTCGCCGTGGGCCTGGCCAAGAAGGTCCTGGTGGCCGCCTGCGTGGGCCGGGTGGCCGACGCGGCCTTTGAGCGTTCGGGCCTGGACATGCCCACGGCCTGGATCGGGCTTCTGGCTTACACCCTGCAAATCTATTACGATTTCTCGGGCTACACGGACATGGCCCTGGGCCTGGGGCGCATGTTCGGTTTTCATCTGCCGGAGAACTTCAGCCACCCCTACGCCTCCCGCTCGGTACAGGAATTCTGGCGGCGCTGGCACATCTCCCTGTCCTCCTGGTTCCGGGACTACCTGTACATCCCCCTGGGCGGCGGCCGGGTGGCCCCCTGGCGGGTGTACCTGAACCTGATCACCGTGTTCGTGGTCTGCGGGCTGTGGCACGGGGCCAGCCTGACCTTTCTGGTCTGGGGCCTGTGGCACGGCCTGTTCCTGGCCGGGGAGCGCCTGGGCCTGGGCGAGGTTTTGCGCCGGGCGGCCCGGCCCGTGGGCCATGTCTATGCCCTGCTGATGGTCATGCTCGGCTGGGTCTTTTTCCGGGCCGAGTCCCTGCCCAAGGCCTGGGCCTACATGCAGGCCCTGTTCTCCTTCCGGGCCGGGGGCATCGAGTATTTCTCCATGAATTTCCTGACCCACGAGGCCGTGCTGGTCCTCATTCTGGGCGCGGTCCTGGCCCTGCCCGTGGCCCCGGCCCTGTCCGAGAGGCTCTCGACAGGCTCCCCGTTCCAACAGGGCCTTCTGGCCTGGGGCCGGGCCGCAGCCGTGCCGCTGCTGTTCGCGGCCGCAGCCATGCAGATGGCCGTGAGCACCTTCACCCCCTTCATTTACGCCAAGTTCTAGCCATGAAACGCAGCACCCCTGCCCTCCTCGCCACCCTGGCCTTTCTGGTCTGCATCGGCCTGCCCCTGATCCTGACCGTGGCCTCGCTGACCTCCGGCGATCCCAAGCCCGGCGCTCCAACGACCGGGGCCGCTCCCCCGGTCGCGCGTCTGCTCCTGGAGGATTTCCCGGGCTTCACCTCGGCCTTCGAGGCCTGGGTGAACGAGTCCTTCCGGCCCCGCACGGAGATGATCCGGGCCAACAACCTGGCCCGCCTGGCCCTGTTCGACGAGTCCCCGTCCAAGTCCGTGCGCAAGGGCCAGGGCCGCTGGCTCTTCTACGCCGACGAATGGGAGATGGAGGACTACGAGAACGTCATGCCCATTTCCCCCGAAGGCCTGGCCGCCCTGGCCCGGAACATGGAGGACCGGCGGGCCTGGCTGGCCGCCCGGGGCATCCGCTTCTACGTGGCCATCGCCCCGAACAAGAGCGACGCCTACCGCGAATTTCTGCCCAAAAGCATCCGCCAGCTCGGCCCGCGCTCCCGCCTGGACCAGGTGGCCGAGGTCCTGGCCGCCAACCCCAAACTGGACTTCCTGGACCTGCGCGAGCCATTGCGCCGGGCCAAGGCCGAGCACCGGACCTATGACTACACGGACACCCACTGGAACGCCTACGGGGCCTTTGCGGGCTACCGGGAGATCATGGCCCGGGTGGCCCGGGACTTCCCGGCCGTGCGGCCCCTGGACTATGCGGACTACGAGGTGGCGGCCGAGAACGGCCCGGGCGGCGACCTGGCGGGCCAGCTCTCCCTGAAAGCCGACCTGCCCGAGGAGCGCATCCTCATGAACCCCCGCTTCACCCCCCGGGCCAGGGACGCCGGGCGGGACTACCCGGACCCCGTGGCCAAGGCCGGGCGGGCCATGGTGGTCAAGGAGACCGGGGACGTGAGCCTGCCCAAGGCCCTGGTCTTCCGGGACTCCTTCTGCTGGCAGCTCATCCCCTTCCTGGCCGAGAGCTTCCAGAGCTCGGTCTATGTCTGGACCTTCGACTTCCTGCCCGCCCTGGTGGAAAAGGAAAAGCCCGACGTGGTCATCCTCCAGGCCGTGGAGCGCTACATCATGGCCCTGACCCTGGAGGCCCCGGAGACCCGGGGCGCGGCCGAGGCCCTGGGGACGGCCAAGCCCGAATGAGGGGAAGAGGAATGAGCCTGGGCCTTCACAAGATGCAAGAATAAGAAATAATTATTCTTATTCTTCGAACGCGCCCCTCAATCTGGCCGTCAAGGCCCGGACCGTCCCGGATCGCGCCCCTGTCGAGATCAGAACCCCGCTTTTCCCCCGAATCTTGACTCCTGCCCGTCCTGGGTTATTATTTTCCGATAGGTGAAATTTGAACGGAGGTGGCCAACCATGGTTATTGATTTCAGTACCTTCTATGATTTGCCCGGCGGATTCCAGCGTCTGTTCGATGAGTTTTCCAGACCGCTGGCCATCAGCCAGAGACGGGGCACCTATCCTCCACTGAATATCAGTGAGGATGAGGGACATATCTATGTGGACGTGAGCCTTCCCGGCGTGGAGATGAGCGAGATCGAGCTCAGCCTGACGGAAAAGACCCTGACCTTAAAGGGCGAGCGCAAGATGGAAAAGGGGAGCTATTACCGGCAGGAACGCCCGGGCGGGTTCTTCCAGCGCATCATCAACCTGAACCTGCCCATTGACCGGGAAGGGGTCAAGGCCCGCCTGGTCCACGGGGTGCTGGAAGTGTCCCTGCCCAAGGCCGAGGTCGTCACGCCCAAGAGCATCAGCATTGAATCCGCGTAAGGGAGGACCCATCATGGACAACGAACGCACCCAGACCGAGGAGCGGCAGCTCCCGCAGGTGATCCCGGCCACGGACATCCTGGAGAAGGAAGACGGATTCCACATCTTCATGGACCTGCCCGGGGTGGACAAGAACGATCTGGTCATTGATTTGAACGACGAGGAAATCTCCATCCGGGCCACGAGCGCGCAAAAACCCAGAGGGGACGTGCGCTTCACCCACAGCGAGTTCTGCTCCTGCCAGTACGCCCGGACCCTGACCCTTTCCTCGGTGGTGGACCGGGGCCGCATCCGGGCCGTGCTCAAGAACGGAGTTTTGGACCTGTTCCTGCCCAAGGCCGAAGAGGCCAAGCCCCGGAGGATTGAAATCCAGGCCGGTTGACCGGTCTGCAGAGCTGGCCTGCGCAGCCAGAATGCCCAGCCATTCTGCGCAGTCGGGGGGTGATACCATGTTCAAGAAGCACTTTCCGGCCTCAAAACCCAAGGACGAGGCCCAGGGGCGCAGGGACCCATGGATGGGCATGGACCAGTTCTGGCAGAACGCCATGTCCCCCTATACCTCGGGGGTGGCCCCGGTGGTGGATGTGAGCGAAACCGAAACCGAGGTCCGGGTGGCGGCCGAACTCCCGGGCATGGACGTGAACGACATCCAGTTGACCCTGGATCAGGGCGTGCTGGTCATCAAGGGAGAAAAAAAGCGGGAGGAGGAGCACAAGGGCGAGGGGTTCCACCGGGTGGAACGCAGCTACGGCTCCTTTTCCCGGGCCATCCGCCTGCCCACGACCTGCCTGGAGACCAAGGTCCAGGCCGAATACAAGAACGGGGTACTCTCGGTGCGCATCCCCAAGGACCAGAAGTTCTGCGCCCGGCGCATCGAGATCGAGGGATAGAGGCTGGTCGGCCCTTTTATTTTCCGGCCGGACCCTGACCCAGGTCGCAGCCCAGAAGCTCCCCCTGGCCGCAGGCCGTGGTTTCGAACTGGACCATGACGTGCTCGATGGCGAAGGTCTCGTGCAGACCCCGGGTGATCTCCTCGGTCAAGGCAGCGGTCTGGGAGACCATCTGGTCCGCCACCACCACGTGGCAGGAAAAGGCCGCCTGGGACGAACACAGGCTCCAGGCGTGCAGATGGTGGACCCCCTTGACCCCCTCGAGCCCTTCCAGGAATGCGTGGATTTCCAGAAGATCCAGATGCAGGGGCACGGCGTTCATGAGCACGTTCACGGCCTGACGCAGGATGGACCAACTGCTTTTTGCGATGAACAGGCTCACGGCGGCCGAGAGCAGGGGATCGAGCCAGTACCAAGGCCGCCACAGGATGATCAGCCCGGATACGGCCACGGCCACTGAGGTGAGCATATCCCCGAACATGTGCAGAAAGGCCCCGCGCAGGTTCAGGTTGTCCTTGGAGTCCCGGTGCAGAAGCCAGGCGGACAGGCCGTTGCCCACAATGCCCAGGCTGGCGATAAGGACCACGATGCCCCCGGCCACGGGCTCGGGATGGGCCAGCCGCTTGACGCTTTCCGCCAGAATGAAGGCGGACACGGCCAGGAGCAGGGCCGTGTTGCCCAGGGCGGCCAATATCTCGGCCCGGCGATAGCCGAAGGTCTGACGGGGCGTGGCTCCCTTGCGGCCCAGGCGGTGGGCCACATAGGCGATGAACACGGCCACGAAATCGCTGTAGTTGTGGACCGCGTCAGAGATGAGGGCCATGCTCCCGGCAGCCAGCCCGCCGATGATCTGGACCGTGGGGATGATGAAGTTCAGGCCCAGGGTGAAGAGCAGCCGCATCCCGCTGGCGTCGCGGCCGCCATGCCCGTGGGAATGGTGAGGGGTGTGCGCCATGGGGGTTTAAGGCTCAGCCCAGGGGCAGGGCCACGGAAAAGGTGGCCCCGGCTCCGGGCTCGGAATGCACCCAGACCCGGCCGTTGTGGGCCTGAACGATCTTCTTGACAATGGCCAGGCCCAGCCCGGTGCTGGTCTCATTGCCCGTGGGGCGGGCCGAGAGTTTCTGGAAGGTCTTGAAAAGAGATGCCTTTTCCTCTTCGCGGATGCCCGGCCCCTGGTCCTTGACCGAGAGAATGACCTCATGGGCCGTGGTTTCCAGGCTGACCACCACCGTGGCCCCGGGCGGAGAGAACTTCACGGCGTTGGACAACAGATTGTCCAACACCTGGGACAGCCGGTTGGGATCAGCAGGCACGGTGGGGGCGCAGCCCAGACGCAACTCCAGGGAGATGGACTTCTTCCCGGCCAGAAGCGCGGCGATGCGCACCCGCTCGGCCACCAGCCCCTTGATCGGGCAGGGCTGAAGCCTGAGCTCCAGCTTCCCGGACTCGATCACCGAGATGTCCAGCAGGTCGTTGACCAGGTTGATCATCTGGGTCCCGGCCGTGTGCACCAGTTCGATCATCTCCTGCTGCTTGGGCAAAAGAGGCCCGTCGGACAGGCCGTCCAGCATCATCTGGCTGAACACGTTGATGGCGTTGATCGGGTTGCGCAGGTCGTGGGCGGCCATGCCCAGGAATTTGTCCTTCAAGGCGTTTAGGTCCGCCATGCGCCGGATGTTCTCCAGGGTCTCGATGTTGTTCAGCACCCGGCAATAGAACTCCTCCCGGCCAAAGGGCTTGCGGATGAAGTCATTGGCCCCGGTCTTGAGGAAACGGGCGGCCAGGGTGTCGTCCTCGGCAGCGGACACGCCCACGATGGCCATCTCGTCCTTGCTGAAGGAGCGGCGGATGCGGCCGGTGAGCTCCACCCCGTGCATGCCCGGCATCTCGTAGTCCGTGAGCACCAGGTCCACGCCCCCTTCCCGGGCCAGGACCCCCAGGGCCTCCTGGCCGCTCTCCGCGGTCAGGACCTGGAACATGTGCAGGGTCAGGGCGGACTGGATGATCCCTCGGGCCGTGAGTGAGTCGTCCACCACCAGCACCCGGGCCAGACGGTTGAGCTGGAGGCGGCGCACGGTGCGCACCAGCTCCTCCACGGCCCGGTTGTTCTTGATGACGTAGTCGATGATCCCCTTGGACAGGATGCGCTCCCGGGTCCTGGGATCAAAGGTGGAGGAGAAGACCACGCCCGGCAGGCCGCGCGAGGCCGCGAAATCCACGATCTCGCCATTCATGGCGTCCGGCAGGGCCAGGTCCAGGATGGACAAAAAGAAGGTCGACCCCTGTTCCTCGATGACCCCCACGGCCTCCTCATAGGTTTCGGCCACGACCACTTCGGCCCCGCAGGCTTTCTCCAGCGCGGGCTTCAAGGTCATATGGATGGGTTTGGAGTCCTCGACAATGAGGACCTTGTCTGCAGGCATGGGTGGCCTCCGAGAAATTGACTAGCCTATTTCCCGTCGGAATGAAACTCCCGTCAGGGTGGCTTTCTCTCAACTCATCGCCCTTATGCGACAAATAAGTTACATTCCCGAAGCCCGCTCCAGAACCACCCCGGTCTCCTTGCTCGGTCGCAGGCGGTAAATGGTGGTGGCCTGTCCCTGGAACAGGTCCAGGGGATGGTGGCTGATGACCAGGGCCTGGATGGACAGCCGGGAGGCGATCTCGGCGATGATCTTCATGAATTTCGGCACCAGCGCGGGCTTGAGCCAGCAGTCCTGCTCGTCCAGGACCAGGAAGGGCCGGTGCCGGGCCTGGTCCAGGCGGGACAGGGCGATGAGCCGAAGCGACACGGACAGGATGTTGCACACGCTCCCGCCCTGGCCCACCAGTACATCCTCGGCCTGGCCCTGGTTCATGATCTGGAACTGCACGTGCAGCCGGTTGTTCTTGACCTCGCGCAGGGAGCGCACCTCCCGGTCCTGGCCCAGGATCTCGCGGATGGCGTGGGTCAGATTGGTCTCGATCTCGTCCAGGGCCTCGCCGAACAGGGCCTGGGACAGTTCCTCCAGGGTGGAGGCGGCCCCGGGGGCCAGGTCCAGGAAGGCGCGCACCGAGGCAAGCCGCGTCCGGGACATCCCGTGCTCGCGCACCGCCTCCTCGGCCCGGGCCTGGAGACGGTCGTAGGCCCGCTCCAAATCCCGCAAGCTGCTCGGTTCAAGGCGGCCAGCCCCCGGGGCCTGGTCAGCCTGTGGCTCAAGCCCGTTCATTGGCCCTGGTCCTGCCTGTCCAGATCGGCCAGGCCCTTCTGGATGGAGAGGATGTGGGCGCGGTACTCTTCCACCAGCCGGGCGTTCTCCCGGCGCTTCTCCTCCAGCAGGGCGGTCAGCCGCCCCACCTCGGCCGTGCCGTAGTCGGCCGTGGCCCGGGTCTCCAGTTCGCCGAGCTGCTGGCGGATGTTGGCCAGGTTCTGCTCGGTGCGGACCTTCTCGTCCTTCAAGGTCTCGTACTCGGCGCGCAGGGCGGCCAGTTCGCGTTCGAGTTCGGCGTCAGGATCGGCCGGACCCCCGGGTCGGACATTGGCCGGGTCATTTGGATGGGGCATCGCCGGTGACCTCCTCGTACAATTCCCAGATCAGGCCGGTCTCGGGCCTCTCCGGGTTGAGATTGACGGACAAAAACTGCTTGAGGCCCACCCCTTCCCGGGTGCGCCGCCAGGCCAGGCGCTCCAGGCCCTGGATGAACAGGGACTGGCCCCGGGCCTCTTCCTCCTCGGGCGGGAAATCCTGGTCCGGGAACACCTGGACGAAAGGCAGGTGGGGCACCGGCCATTTCTCCAGGTCCGTGCAACCCGGGGTCCAGATGGCCGCCGCCGGAACCCGGGTCTGGGAGCGCCGGGTGAAGGTCAGGCGGGTGATGTTGCCCGGGTTGGTCCAGGTGGTGCCCCCGGCCTGGACCGTGGCCTGGGGCCGGTGGATGTGCCCGTTGACCACGAAATCCACGCCCGGAATCTCCCGGATGCGGTGGGCCCGGTCCAGGAATTCTGGAAAGGCGAGGCCGTGGTGGGAGAGCCACAGAACGTACCGGGGGCCGCCCGGTTCCCGGGGAAAACGCGAGGGCAGAGGCGAGCCGTCGGGCGAGGCCCCCACCAGGGTGCGCACCCCGCCTGCGTCCAGGACAAAGGCCGGACCCGGGTCAGCCAGGACCCGGACCACCCCGGCCGCGTCCAGCACGGCCAGGGACACGTCGGCCGTGAGCCGGGCCTGGTGCT
This sequence comes from uncultured delta proteobacterium, assembly GCA_903835685.1. GTDB lineage: Bacteria > Desulfobacterota > Desulfovibrionia > Desulfovibrionales > Desulfovibrionaceae > CAILNX01. The sequence continues at coordinate 20,097 of CAILNX010000054.1, read as the reverse complement.
TGTCGTGGTTGCCCACCAAAACAAAGGGCTTGTGCGGCCCGAACAGCCTGATGAGCTCCACGAGCAACTGGTTGGGGTTCTCCCGGGGCCAGTGGAACAGGTCGCCCAGGAACACCGGGACCATGTCCAGTTCCACGGCCCGGTCCAGGCAGGCCCGGATCTTGGCCAGGACCTGGTCCTGGAAGCCCTCCAGGCGCTGGCCAGGCGGCACGGCCGAGATGTGCGGGTCGCCGATGAAGAAAAGCCCTTCGGCCCGGACCACGGGCAGTTCGCGCTCAATGGTCATGGTCGGCCCCTCGGGTGAAGAAGGTCCGGGCGTCCAGGCCGCTCCCGCACAAGGGGCAACGGCCCAGTTCGGCCAGCCGGGCGGTCATGCGGGCCTCGGCCTGGGCCAGGGTCCGGGCCTTTTGGTCCAAATCGGCTTCCAGGCTGAAGGCCTGGCCGCGCAGGTCCCGCAGCCGGGCCAGGAGCCGGGCCAGAGGCCCGATCTCGACCGGGGCCTGGGGTCCGGCCAGGGGCGCCAGAATCTTGAGCCGGGCAGCCGGGGCAGCCAGGCGGATGCGCACCTGGCCCAAGGCGCGCACCAGGGTGGCCAGGGCCGTGGTGTCCTGGACCTGGGGCAGGGGCCGCAGACCGGCCAGGGCCTGGCCCCGGGCCTCTGTCCGGTCCAGGAGCCGGGAAAGGCGGGATACCCGGGCCAGACAATCCCCCAAAAGGGCCGTGGGCCAGGCCGCCGGGGGTGGGGTCGCGGCCAGGCGGGCCAGGCGGACGGACAGGGTCGCGGCCTGATCCCTGAGCCCGGCCAAGGTTTTCAGGGTCCGGGCCAGGGGGCGGCAGTCCTCGGTTCGGGGCGCGGGGGACAGGGTCCGGCAGGCCTCCTGCCGAAGCCCCAGGGCGGCCAGGGCCGAGCCCAGGCGGGAGAGCCGCCCCAGGTCCCGGTCCAGGGCCGGGATGGCTCCATCCAGGGCCAGGACCCCGGCCTCGGCCTCCCGGGCGCGGTCCAGGGCCAGGCCTAGGTCCGGCAGAGGGGCCAGGCGGTCCAGGTCGGTCTCGAGAACGGACAGACGGCCGGACAGGCCCTGCTCCTCGCGTTTGGCGGCCTGGATACGGTCCTTGAGCAGGCGCTGCATGGACAGAAGGTGGGCGCTCTCCGTGGACGAGGCCAGGAACGAGGCGGTGGTGAAGCCCGAGCGGTTCAGGAGAAAGATGGGGTCGCGCTGATTGCCGATGTGCACGTCGATGGGCTCATCGGTCTCCAGCTCCACCGGGTCCAGGCGGAGCACGTCCAGCACGTCGGACGGGGGCTTGCGGCCGAACTTGGCGTAGGTCTCGGGCTCCTGGCCCGGCCGGGTGAGCTCGTAGCGGGCGTGGGTCTTGGTCCTGATCCAGAGCACCCGGGTCCCGTCGGACATCTCGGCCTCCACCCGGGCCTCCTTGGCCCCGTGGCGGATGAAATGCTTGGGCGTGGGGTTCTGGCACAGGCAGCGCAGGGCCTCGACCACGGCAGACTTGCCGGTGTTGTTCGGCCCGGTGAGCACGGTCAGTCCGGGTCCGAACTCGATGACGCTGTGGCCATGGGCCAGAAAATCCGTGAGCGTGAGCCGGACGATCATGGATACCTGGGCTTGTCCTTGATGAATGCGGCGTAGGCTTCGAGCCCGATGTCGGCCAGGCGCTCGTTGTTGCGCCGCCAGATGGCCTTGAGCCGCTCGGGAAAGCCCGTGCTCTCGCAGGGAAACTGGCCGCACTGAAAGCAAAAATCCAGGCCTTTTTCCTGCACGCAGGCGTGCACCACGCAGCCTTGCAGCAGACAGCCCGAGCCCCGGCAGCCCTGGCAGGTTCCCTGGCCCAGGAAGTCCAGGAGGTCCCGGAAGGCCGGATAGCCCGTAAACACCGGGTTCATGGCCGTGAAACGCTCGGCGTAGGCGCTGAAATTCGGACCCAGGAGGTCGGCCAAGGCCCGGGCGTGGACCTGGATCTCGCTCCCGGCAAAGGCCAGGCATTTGCCGCAGTCCAGGCCGCAGGGGGCGATGCGATCACGAAGCATGGTGGTCGGCTCTCGGGTTGGGGGTTGATGGGCAAAGGAGGATCGGCGCGACAACTTCATCCAGGAAAAATGGCCCCGCAAGATTGAAGACTAGGAATAATTTATTAAAAATATCTGCTTGTTATATTGTTGTCTGAACAACAGCTCTTCCGGAAGCCGCGACGGGAAGAACAATCTTTTCTTCGTGTCTGTGACGCTGCCTCCAAGAGGAGGGGCGGCCTTTCCGGCTTCCGTTGCCTTGGTCCTATTCGCGGACCGGATTGCACCCTAAAAACGGGCAAAAGGCAAGGGCCTCGGGGCTTAACTCCCGGCTGGCCGCGCCCTGGCCGTAGAGGACGAGGGGGGCCTGCACGCCCAGGCCCGGGGCCGCGTTCTTGACCGCCCCCACCAGGACCAGACGGGCGGCCTCTTTGGCCCGGGAATGCACCAGGCGCATGATCTTCGGCTCCAGTCGGGACTCTCGCAGGGCCAGGAGCAGGTCGGCCAGGCGTTCGGCCGGAAAGACGAAGGCCGCCCGGCCTCGGTTCCTGAGCAGCCGCCCGGCGGCCCGGGTGAAGTCGGGCAGGCCCGCCCCGCTCTCGAACCGGCCCAGGCTCTTGCCTGGGTCCGGGCAGTCCCGGCCCTGCCCCGGCCGCCGGTAGGGCGGGTTGGACACCACCAGGTCAAAGGATTCCGGGGCCAGAGCCGGGCCTATTTCTGCCGGAACCACGGCCGGATCAGTCACATCGCCCAGATCCCCCAGATCGGCCAATTCGGCCGTGTACCTCTCCCCAAACCCCAGCAGGGCCGCATTGCTCCGCGCAGCCGCGACCATGTCCGGGTTCAGGTCCAGACCGTGCATCGTAAACCCGCGCTCGGGATGGCGCAGCAGCAGCCCCAGGCCCACCACTCCGCACCCGCAGCCCAGGTCCAGGCCGCGCGCTCCCTTGATCCGGGCGAAGCTGGCCAGGAGCAGGGCGTCCACGGAAAAGCGGAAACCCGAGGCAGGCTGGACCAGGCCCCGGGGGAACCGCTCCCGGGCTGCGGCCGACAGGGTCGGGTTGTGGTCAGGCATGATGCGCGTCCTCTGATATTCTCTGGCGGGCTGAGTACAAATTCCAGACAAAGTCTAGATAATTGCCTTTACTCGTCCGGCGATTTGGTCTAGCCGGAGGAAAACATCCCCTATTGTTCCAGGCGCGACAAGCCCTGGACCTGGAGGAAGGGATATGCAGCGCCCTCGCCTTGCCCTCATGATCGCATCCGTGGTGTTCAGCCTGTGCGCCGGACTGATGACCGGCCTGTGGACCGGAACCACCCTGTCCGAACGCCTGGGCTCCACGGCCTGGGCCACGGAAGCCCCGGCTGCGGCCCAGCCCACGGCTGAGAATCCTTCCCCGGCCGCCCTGCCCCAGACCGATCCGGCTCCGGTCAGTCAGGAGGCCTCTTCGGCTCCCCAGGTCCAGGCCTCGACCGCGCCTGCGCCCGCGTCCCCGAACGCCCAGACCCCGCAGGCCCAGGTCAAGATATACACCGTGCAGATCGCCAGTTTCAAGGACCTGCGCCGGGCCGGGATGCTGGCCGCTGACCTGCGCACCAAAGGCCTGGAGGCCGAAATCCTGTCCACCCGCGCCCGGGACTCCGGCAAGATATGGTACGCCGTGCGGGCCGGGGAATATACCACCCAGGCCCAGGCCCGGGAGTTGGCCCGAACCGCCCAGACCCTGACCGGGGCCCCCACCCTGGTGCGCCGCCTGTCCCGCGCTTTTCTGGCCCGCAACACCGTGCCGCCCGCCCAGGAATTGACCCAGGGATCGGCTCAGGGATCGACTCAGGAACCGGCCCTGGCCGCGCCCGCAGCCAAGACCGCGCCCCTGGCTGCCCCCCGGCCCACGGCTGCCGCACCGACTCAGGTGAAGCCCAAGATTTCCGCCAAGCCCCAGGTCCAGACCCAGGCCAAGACCCAGGAAGCCCCGCCCACAGCCCCTGCCGCGCCCATGGACCGCCTGGCCCGGGCCGGGGTGGAAGTGGTCCTGGGCCGCGGCCGCACCAAAGTCGAGCCCGCAACCCCCAATGCCGCCCAGCCCTCGGACTGGGTCTACGCCGTGCAGGCCGCCGGGTTCAACGAGCCTGGCCAGGCCTTGGAACTGACCCGGACCCTGGCCGACCAGGGCCTGGACACCTCCATCGCCTACATGCACGGCTGGTACGTGGTCCAGGCCGGGGCCTTTGCCGAACACAGCCAGGCCAAGGCCCGGGCCGATATCGTGCGCGCGGCCACGGGCCGGGAGCCCACCATCCACGCCTCCTCCCGCCGCACCCTGGCCCGCTCTTTGTGGACCCCGGAAAACGCGGCCCCTGGGGATGAAAACGTCCCTGCGCCAGCCGCCGCGACCAGCCCTTCGGCCAGCCTGGACACCTCCCCGGGCAAGGCCCCAAGCCAGCGCGAACTCATGGTCCGGGTGGAGAACTGGGGTCGGCCGGACCTTTCGGGCACGGCCCTGGTGGCCTCCTACCGCGACCCCCGCGAGGCCGGGGGCATGGCCCGTCGCTTAAAAGACGAAGGCGTGCCCGCCCTGGTGGTCTACGCCGCCGGTCCCGAGCCCTGGGCCGTGTACAAAAGGGCCGCCAACCCTTGAGCCGTTTCCTTATTGGGTCTGAACGCTGACGAGCGGCTGCCAGCCCATAGGGCTAACGAGAATCATCCTCATATAAAAACCAGGCATTGAGATTTGAAGAAATTCGTGCTGATATTCTTCCAGAAGTGAAGCTCCCATTGGTGACAATATAACGAAGACATATGTATCTTTGTGCTTCTTGAATGAAATTCCGTATATCAAAGCTTGCACTTGTGACTATGTTTTCTGAATTGAATGGCCCTACTCTTCTTATTGTATCCGCAGAGCAAAAGCAGTCGTCGCTATCAGTCCACAGCTCAACATAAAGTATCCCATCTCCTTCAAATGGCTCGTGGAACTTCACTCCTATAGCCAGCTCATCATTATTGTCGTCAAGCTGAACGTAACCCGAAAAACAGGTGTCCACTATACGCTGTTCATGGCTGAGCCCAAATTCCGTGATATGCATTGGTGCCTCAGAAGAGTTTGCACAAGTTCTATTTCTTCCCCGCTGAATCCGCCGGATCGGTCACAGTCTGCGGCGTCTTCTTCACCAGCCGCCTGCTCAAGCCCCCCCACAAGGCCTTGGCCTCTGCCAGGCCCGCCAGCCGGGCGGCCCCGAAATAGAGCAGGGGCCAGAGCGGGAGCAGGGGTATCCACAGCCAGCGACTTCCCCCGGTGGTATGCGCGGCCAGGCCCATGAGCGCGGAAAGGCCCAGGCATTTGACCGCCGTGACCCAGTCGATGGGGCAGCGGCCCAGCCTGCGGGTGATGAGCCAGCAGAGGATCACCGCATTGACCACGGACGAGGTGGCCACGGCCAGGGCCAGGCCCACGTGGGCCAGGGGTCCCATGAGCAGGGCCCCCAGGCCGATGTTCACCACCAGGCTGGCCAGGGCGGCATAGACCGGGGTGCGGGTGCTCTCCAGGGCGTAGAAGGCCGAGGCCATGGGCCGGGCTGCGGCCGTAAACGGCAGGCCCAGGCTGTAGGCCAAAAGGGCATTGGACGTGGCCGTGACCGCCTCGGGGGTGAAGGCCCCCCGGCCGAAGAGCAGGGAGACCACGGGCTCGGAGAGGGCCATGAGCCCGGCCATGGCCGGAATCCCGATGAACAGGGTCAGGCTGATGGACGAGCGCAGGGCGGCCGCGAAATCCTGGTCCCGGTTCTCCGTGGCCAACTGGGACAGATTGGGCAGGGCGGCCGTGCTCACGGCCAGGCCGAACACGCCCAGGGGGAACTCCACCAGCCGGTCGGCGTAATAGAGAAAGGTCACGCTCCCGGCAGGCAGGAAGGAGACCAGGAGCGTGCTCAGAAGGATGTTCACCTGGTAGATGGCTGACCCGAACACTGTGGGCAGCATGAGGCGGCCGATGCGCAAGGCCCCGGGATTCTTCAGGGACCACTCCCCGCGCCAGGAGAATCCGTGGGGCGACAGAAAGGGCTGCTGGGCCAGCCACTGGCACAGCCCGGCCACCAGCACCCCCCAGGACACGGTCACGGCCACGTTCAGGCCCAGGAAATAGCCCACGGCCCCGCCGCAGATCATGCAGATGTTCAGCAGGCAGGGGGACAGGGCCGGGGTCAGAAAATGGCCCAGGCTGTTGAGTATCCCCATGCACAGGGCCACGGCCGAGACGAACAGGATGTAGGGAAAGGTGATGCGCACCAATTGCACGGTCAGGGCCATCTGCTCCGGCTTGGCCGCGAACCCGGGCGCGATGCAGTGCACCAGGGGCTCGGCGAAGATCAGGGCCAGGACCGTGATGGCCGACAGGATGATGACCAGCCAGGCCTGGGCCGAGCGGGCCGTGGCAAAGGCCGCCTCCTGGCCCTGCTCTTTCAAGGTGCGGGTGAACACCGGGATGAAGGACATGGTCAGGGAGCCTTCGGCGAACAGGCGGCGCAGGAGGTTGGGGATGCGGAAGGCCACGTAGAAGGCGTCGGAAAAAAGGCCAGCGCCCAGGACGTAGGCCAGGACCGTGTCCCGCACGAAGCCCAGGATGCGCGAGGCCAGGGTGGCCCCGGCCACGATCATGGTGTTGTGGGCAATGGACCGCTGCGTGCTCATGGCCCCCCTGGTACGGGATTGGGGCCGGGGAGTAAAGTCGAAGCCCTTTGCCATCGTCCCGGGTTTCATCTACAAAAGGCCCACCAATCCCCGGGAGCCGCCATGTCCATGGACCCCTTGAGCGCCGATCTCTTCCGCCTGCACCACGCCCACGGCTATTCCCCGCCCCAGCGGGCCACCTGGATGGTGGGCCGCCTCCTGGACGGGATCGAGGCCTGCCCGCCGGACCAGGCCCGGCCCAGGCTGGAGCTGGCCGCAAGCCTCCTGCGCCAGTCCCTGATCTTCAATCCCCTGGACCCCTCGCTCTGGTCCCAATTCCAGGCCCTGGCTCCCCTGTGCGCGCCCCGGCCGGGCTTTGCGGCCTGGATGGAAGAGGCCGCGCGGACCCTGGCCGAAGCGCCCCCGGCTCCGGCCCCCTGCCAGGCCGACCTGGACCGGGTGGAGGCCCTGGCCGAGGACTCTGACGCGCCGGGCCTGGCCGCCCTGGCCGCAAGCCCGGCCGCGCCCCTCATTCGTTTCATGGCCCTGGTCCAACTCTGGCAGATGGGCGACGCCGAACATCTTCTCCCCCTGGCCCCCAAGGTCCTGGCCCAGGCCCCTTTGAGCTTGGCCGCGCCCTTTTTCGCCTGGGCCGCCTGGGCCGCTGGCCGGGCTGACTTGGCGCACGAACTGGCCCGCCTGGGTCCGCCCAGCTTTCTGACCCTGAACCTCGCGGCCGAATCCGCCCTGGCTGCCGGGGACAAGGACGAGGCCCGGCGGCTGTTCCTTCAGTCCCTGGAGTTCGAGCCCGGCCAGTCCTTTCTCTTTTCCCGGCTCCGGGAGCTGGACATGGCCCCGCCTCCCCCGGGCCTGCCCAGCGAGCGCAAGGTGGCCGTGCTCTTCTACACCTTCAACAAGCTCGGCCTGACCCTGGACACCCTGAAAAGCCTCCTGGCCTCGAACATCGGCCCGGCCACGGTGGCGGTGCTGAACAACGGGTCCACGGCCTTCACGCCTGAGGAGTTCGCGGCCGGGATCGCGGCCACGGCCCAGGGGCGGCCCGTGGAAATCATCCAGCTTCCGGTCAACGTGGGCGCTCCGGCCGCGCGCAACTGGCTCTGGCACCTGCCGTCCACCCGGGAGGCGGACTACGTGGCCTTTCTGGACGACGACGTGCTCCTGCCCCGGGACTGGCTGGCCGCGTTCCTGCAAGACCTGGAGCTCTGGCCCCGGGCGGCCGTGGTTGGCCCCAAGATTTTGAACCCCTCGGCCCTGCCCACGGTGCAGTACGCCTCGCGCTTCTTCCTGGCCACGGGACCGCGCCTCATCCGCTTCACGGACAACGCCCCCCTGGTCATGGACCTGGGCCAGTACGCCTTCCGGCGGCCCTGCCTCTCGGTCATGGGCTGCTGCCACCTGTTCAACCGCCGTCTCTGCCAGGGGCTGGCCGTGCCGGATTTCGACATCCGCTTTACCCCCTCCCAGGTGGACGACATCGAGCACGACCTCCAGGTCTGGAAGGCCGGGGCCGAGGTGCTCTACGACGGCCGCATGTCCGTGACCCACGTGCGCGGGTCCGGCCCCAAGGGATTGCAGAGCCTGGCCCTGCAAGGCCATGTTTGGGGCAACCACATGAAAATGGAGCACAAATTCAGCGTGGGGGAGCTGGCGGCCATGAACGCGGCCTCGCGCGGGGCGGACGACCGGCATCTGGCCAAGGGCCTGGAGGAGGCGTGGGACTTGTTGGGCGAGGGAGCGCGGGAGTATTACCGGCTCTTTGTCCGGCTATAACTTTTCAAACCCCTGGACCTCGGCCTTGAGGGCCATGAGCTCGGCCGCGTAATTCGGCCCCAAACGGCGGCTGAGATAGGCGGCCTCGGCCCGGGCGGCCTGGGCCAGGAACCCTTCCACCTTGCGGGCCGTGCTGTGATACACGTGGCGGATGCACACCGCGTGGTCCACCACCACGGGCCAGCCAGCCCGGTGGGCGCAGAGAGAGGTCCAGACATCCACCCCGTAGCCATAGGAGTTGTCCGCGAAATCCAGCCCGCCGAGGGCGGTCAGGCATTCCAGGTTGAAGAGCGGGGCGATGCCGTCGATCAGGGCCGCGCGGGAAAATTGCAGCCCGGGCTGCTGGACCATCTGGGGGTGGTAGGGGTTGGCCGTGGCGCTCGGGGAATACACGCCCACCGGCCCCAGGATCTGGTCCAGGCGGTGCAGCCGCTCCCAGGCCCGGCCCAGGTGCGAGGGCGCGGACCCGAAATAGAGGTCGTTGTTCAGGAACCAGAGATGGGTAAAGCCCTCGCGGCCGAGTTCGTCCAGGCACCAGGCCAAGGCCCCGGCCCAGAAGAGGTTGTCCGGCAGGCGTTGCCAAGCCCCGGGAAAAGGGATGGGCGCGTGGTTGTCCAGGACCCGCACGGCCCAGTCCGGGTCCGATCCCGCGAGCTGGTCGGCCAGCCGCCGGGTCAGCTCGGGCTGCCCGTAATGCAGGATGACCACGGCCAGACGTTTTTCGGCAAGTCGCCTCTCGGCCATGCACCCTCCTGTGCGCCCTGGAAGTTTTGCGCCCAGCCTGCTAAGGTGGAGTCCAGGCAACCGCCACAAGAAAAGAGAAAAAAGAGTAAAGTTGCTTCTTGTGCACAGGCGCTGGAATCACCGGAATTCAGGACGCGGCGTCCGGGCTCCAGAAAGCCCGACAGCGAGATTTACGATAGGCCATCCGGGCTGAAAACGGAATGGGATTCTGCCCGGGCCGCGCACCCTAACCCGCCCGCATTCCGGGAGCGTCGAGGTGAGCATGAATTTCGACTGGAGATCACTGGCCCCGGACCTGGCCGGGCAGCTTCTGGCCGGGTCCGTGGGCACCGGACATTTGAGCGCCGTGGGACGCCGCTGCCTGGAACTGGCCGCCAGCGACCCCGGGCAGGCGCAGGTATACGGCCGCCTGGCCCTGGACACCGTGGCCTCGGCCTGGGCCTGGTCGCCCTTGGACCATCGCGCGGCCGAACAGGTGCTCTCCCTGCTCGGGACCAGCCAGGGCCAGGGCCAGGCCCACCCCTTGCGGACCTTTGCGGACATGGTGGTCCAGGCCTCCCGGCCCAGTCCCGAGGCCCAGCGGGCCGCAGGCCTGGTCACGCGCGGCCGGGTGGACCAGGCCCAGGAACTCCTGGCCTCGGCCCTAGGCCGGGACCCCTTGAGCGCTCCGCTCCTGCGCCAGGTCATGGATCTGGGCCTGCGCCAGGACCGCCTGGACTGGGCCACGGCCCTGCTCTCCCGTCCCTGGCCCCCGGCGGCCGAGCCCCTGCAGGCCGCGATCCTGGCCGACCTGGCCTTTTTCCGCCAGGACTGGGAGGCGGCCGCCCACTATTACGAGCAGGCCCTGGACAGCAGGGCCTTCCCGGCCCTGCGGCCCCGCCTGGCCGAATGCCGTTTGCGCCAGGGCCAGCGGGAGGCGGCCATCCTGGAATACCGCGCGGCCTGCCAGGCCCAGCCCTGGAACACGAGCGCCCTGCTGCGCCTGGCCGACCTGGCCCAGGAAGTGGACCTGGAGACCGCCCTGCTGCCCGGCCGCGTGGCCGTGCTCCTCTATTCCTACAACAAGGCCACGGAACTCGCGGCCACCCTGGCGGCCCTGTTCACCAGCGACCTGCCCCGGGCCAAGGTCCTGGTCCTGGACAACGGGAGCACGGACGGGACCGGCCAGGTTCTGGACGCCTGGGATGAGCGGGTGAATGGGCGGGCCGAGGGCCAGCTCATCCGGGTGGACCTGCCGGTGAACATCGGGGCTCCGGCCGCGCGCAACTGGCTGCTGGCCCGGCCGGAAGTCCAGGCCGCGGACTTCGTGGCCTATGTGGACGACGACGCCCTACCCCCGGCCGACTGGCTGGGCAAGCTGGGCGCGGCCGTGCAGCGCTTTCCCCAGGCCGGGGCCTGGGGCTGCAAGGTGGTTGACGCGGCCCTGCCCCGGATCATCCAGAGCGCGGACCTGCACTTGAAGCCCGAGGACGCCCAGGCCGCGCCTTCCGGCCACCAGACCCCTGCTCCGCTCCACAACGATCCGCAACGTACCCCGGGCCAGGTGCGGACCACGGACATGCACCTGGAATCCCTGGATTTCGGTCAATTCGACTGCCTGCGGCCCTGTGTGTCCGTAACCGGATGCCTGCACCTCTTCCGCACGGAGGAACTCACGGCGGCCAAGGGTTTCGACATCCGCTTCTCGCCCTCCCAGTACGACGACCTGGACCGGGACCTGGCCTCCTGCCTGGCCGGGAAACCTGCGGTGTACTCCGGGCATCTGGCCGTGCCGCACTTGAAACGCAGCGGAGAGCTGGCCAAGGTCAGCCCGGCAGCCACGGGCAACGGCCTGGGCAACCAGCACAAGCTGAACCACAAATATCCACAATCCGCCCTGACGCGCCTGCGAGAATTTGATCTGGCCAATATGATTGAAGACATGGAAGAAAAACAGGAAGAATTGCGCCGGCTGGGGCTTTAAGGTCAATTGGAGATGAAGGCGAGGACTCGGCCCGCTGCGTTCTCTCCGGTTGGGCCGACGTTGCCCAAGAATAAGAGTTTATTTCTTCATGGAGCGCTCTTCTCTCCGGGCGTCACCCGCTCCCTGCATACGAAAGCCACCCCGCGTCGCCTCCCCATAAACGGGGATTCCAAAGGGGCGCGCCCCTTTGGCCCCCGGAGGGGCTCTCACTCCCGGGCCTGCCGTCCATGGCCAGGAAGGATCGCCCTCGGCCTGCACGACGATGCAACCACAATAAATATTACTCTTTATTTACCACGCAGTACAGTATACATTCCGTAAACGTCCCCCCTCTACCTCTTGGATCGCCCGCCTTTTCTCCCGGCCGGAACCTCGCCCTTCTGACACTGGGGGCAAAAGGTACTGGTCCGTCCGGCTACCTTGGTGGCCTGCAACTCGGCTCGGCACACGGGGCAGGGTTCGCCCTTTTTCCCGTACACCTTGAAGGAGTTCTGGAAGCCCCCGGCATTGCCCTCGGCGTCCAGGTAGTCCCGGATGGAGCTGCCGTTCTCGGCAATGGCCTGGGTCAGGACGGCCTGCACGGCGGCGAAGAGGCGGCGCAGGCGGGCCGGGGTCAGGGACGAGGCCCGGGCGGCCGGGTGGATGCGGGCGCGGAACAGGGATTCGTCGGCGTAGATGTTGCCGATGCCTACGACCACGGTCTGGTCCAGGAGCAGGGCCTTGACGGCCGAGTTGCGGCCGACCAGACGGTCCACAAACTCAGCCTCGGCCATGCCCAGGGGCTCTGGCCCAAGATCACGGTAGAAGGGCCAGGACTCCAGGCCGCCCGGCGGGAAATGGCGCAGGGAGCCGAAGGTACGCATGTCGGCAAAGACCAGGATGTCGCCGGAATCCAGGCCCAGGCGGACCCGGTCGTGGCGGTGGGGTTCGTGCTCGGACTTGATGAGCAGGCGGCCGGTCATCTTCAGGTGCACGGCCAGGGTTCCGCCGCTGTCCAGATCGATGAGCACCAGCTTGGCCCGGCGGCGCAGGCCCGTGACCCGGGTCCCGGCCACGGCCCGGACAAAGGCGGCAGCCTGGCCGCCCACGGCTGCCGGAGCGGCCACGTCCACGCTCAGGATGCGGCGGCCTTGCAGGCGGGGCCGCAGGGTGCGGACCACGGTTTCGACTTCAGGCAGTTCGGGCATGGTGACTCACGATCCCCCGCAGGGCTTCCGCAAGACTCCAACAGGACTCCAACAACCAACGGGACACAGCGTCGGCTCCAGACCTGTGGACAACAAACTGAAATATTTATTATTTATTCTTGGTTCTTCTGCACGGCCCAAAGAGGACGCGTTTCGGAACGCAACCCTACTGTCCCTGCCCCAGCGGCCCGAAATCCAGAATCAGAGGCTTCCCCTGGCGCTCCACGCCCAGGACGAACGGGACCTTTTCCTTGAAGGCCTTGGCCCCGGCCTGGTGCAAGTCACTCAGCCCGGCCACCTTCCGGCCCAGGGCCGAGACGAGCACATCGCCCATCTTGGCCCCGGCCTTGTCGGCCCGGGAGTCCGCCTCCACCTGGGTGATGACCACCCGGCCGCCGCGCTCCTCCAGGAGCATGCCCAGGCGGCTCTTGTGGGTCAGGGGGCAGTAGAAATGATAGTGCCCGGCGTCCGGGTCCCGGGAGTCCTCGCCCCGCCAGGGCACCACGAGGACCACGGACGCGCCCGGGTCCAGCAGGGCCAGACGATGGGCGATGCCCCAGCCGTTCTCCACATGGGCGTCCCCGGCCAGCACCAGCACGGGCCGACCGGTCTGCTGGCGCCAGGCCACGGCCCGCTCGGCCATCTTGGTGTCCCAGGTGGCCTGGGTGCGGAAAAAACTCTGGATGCGCTCGGGGGAGGGCTTGGAGGCATTGCCCTTGTGTTGGGAGATGATCTCCAGGAGCATGGGCTCCTGGTCCTTGGGCGGGGGGATCACCCGGGCGGGGAAAGAGGCTTTTTCCTCGGGAGTCAGGGCCTCCAGGCCCTCGCGGGTGGCCTTGCGCACCAGGCGGGGGGGCAGGTTCAGGCCGCACACCGGAAGACCATGGGCCTCGGCCAGGGCGAAGAGCGGCTGGTACAGGGGAAAGGGAAAGCCCCAGTTCTCCTTCCAGTTCAGCCGGGCCTCCAGGTCCGTGAGTGGCAGGGCCTTCGCGTTGAAGGCGTCCAGCACCCCCTGCTGGTCCTCGGCCACCATCTCCAGACCCAGGGCCGGGGGATTGGGTCCCAGGGCCAGGGCTTCCAGGATGCGGGCCTGGGCCTGATGGTCGCAGGGGCTGGTGTGGGACTCGCCCACGAGCACGTACGCGGCGCTGGCCACCCGGGCGGCCAGGTCGGCCAGGTCCAGGGGCTTCCCCAGGGCGGTGAAGAACTGGCCCGGGGCTGGCAGGGGAGGAGGCGGGCAAGTCGGGGTCATGGGCCTCGCGCAGGCTGAAAGCAGGGCCAGAAGCAGGCAGGCGATGGCTGGAAAGATGAAGCCGGAATGGCCGCCCGGGCCAGCGCCCCCCCCACAGGAGGGGGACGCCGCCCGCGCGGCTGGGGTCCGGTCTAATCCCATGAACGCTTGTCCTCAATGGGCCGAATCTGCGGGGGCAGGGTGCCCGGGGCCACGATCTTGAGGATGGGACGCAGTTTGATCTTTTCGCGGAACATGTGCAGCATCTCGTCTTCGCGCTTGAAGTTGCTGGCCTCCACGTGGAGGGTCATCTCGTCGATGCCGCCCGGGTTGGTGACCTCGATCTGCCAGCGCTTGACGTCCTCGAACTGGCTCATGACCTGCTCCACCTGGTGGGGGTACACGAACATGCCCTTGATGCGGGCCGTGGTGTCCACCCGGCCCACGATCTTGCCCAGGCGCGGGGTGGAACGGCCGCAGGCGCAGGGTGAGCGGTCCACATAGCCCAGGTCGCCGGTGGCCAGGCGGATCAGGGGATAGGTCTTGTTGAAGGCCGTGACCACGATCTCGCCCACCTCGCCGTCTTTCAGCGGGATGCCGGTGTCCGGATGGCAGATCTCCACGAACACCCGGTTGGAGATGTGCAGGCCGGTCTTGTGGAAGCATTCGTAGCCGATGCAGCCCACGTCGGCCGTGCCGTAGCCCTGGCGCATGATCATGTCGAACTTCTTCTCCAGGGTGCTGCGCAGCTTCTCGGAGAGCTTCTCGCCGGTGACAAAGGCCACCTCCATGAAGAAGTCCTTGCGCAGGCTCATGCCCCCTTCCTCGGCCTTCTGGGCCAGGTGCATGAGGTAGCTGGGCGTGCCGATGTACCCGGTGACACGCAGCTTCTGCATGATGTCGAGCTGGGTGCCGGTGTTGCCCGGGCCGGCCGGAATCACGGCGCAGCCCAGGTTTTTCAGCGGCTCCTCGAACATGAGCCCGGCCGGGGCCAGGTGGTAGTTGAAGGTGATCTGGCACACGTCCCCGGAGCGGAAGCCTGCGGCGTAAAAGCCCTCAGTCCAGCCCCAGTAGTCGTCGTGGCGGTCTTCAGGATCGAAGATGGGGCCAGGGGAGAGAAATACCCGGCGCAGCTCGCCCAGATCCTTGGTCAGAAGCCCGCCCAGGCGGGGACCCATGGACTGGAGGAAGATGAGCTCCTTCTTCTTGAGGATGGGGATGTGTTTTAAGTCAGTCAGGGTCTTGAACTTGTCCACGTGGAACTGGGAGCGGTCGAAGCGCTTTTTCACGTCCTCGGAATAGCGGTAGGCGTAGGACAGCAGTTCCTTGAGCTGGATCAAGTGGTACTGGCGGCGTTCGGACTCGTCCAGAACCTCGCGGCGGCTGTAGATTCCCTCGGTGCGATCCTTGCGGGTCATGGCGATTTCTCCTCGCAAAAGGCAGAATTGGCATCATACGTTAAGAGAGGCTTCGTAGACAGCATAAGGGCAAATTGCAAGGAGAATTTTTTAAAGGACCGGGAACCGTTGGCCTGGGCCGATAGCCGGGTTTCGGGGAATTTCCGTTTCCGCCCCCTTGACGGGGGGGGCCGGGGCAGGTAGAGGTCTGTCCGTCACGGCCGCGACGGACGAAAAGCCCACGGGCTCCCGCGCCAGGCGAGATACCGCCGCCTTTTTGCTTGACAGGCTCCGGTGGGGATAGGTATGTGAACCTTCCTTTTTGATCCGGGGGCCGTTAACTCAGTAGGTAGAGTATCTGCCTTTTAAGCAGAGAGTCGAAGGTTCAAGTCCTTCACGGCCCACCAATTTACACAGACGTCCCCATCGTCTAGTGGCCTAGGACGACGGCCTCTCACGCCGTTAACACGAGTTCAAACCTCGTTGGGGACGCCAAGAAAATCAAGGACTTCGGAGCAATCCGGGGTCCTTTTTTCGTTCGGACACAAGACCGGACACATTTTCCGATTTCACGCCGCTGTCCTATGATTCTTGTTGGTGCTGGGGCTCATGCTGGCGGGCGCAGCGACACGCGGCTATTTCATCTCAAAACCGTATGGAATCGCCCCGTGCAGTTTGAAGACCTTGTTGGATGCAGCGGGCCAAATATCTGTGATGGAGGAAAAAGCCCAGCTACCCCTGCATGAAGTCTTTCAGCGCCGGTGATGCCCTAAAATACGGCAGCTTCTTCGGTGCGACAGAAACACTTTCACCGGTCATAGGGTTCCGACCAGCATAGCCAGCATATTCCCTGACGCTGAACGTACCAAACCCTCGAATCTCAACCCGGCCACCTGCTTTCAGTTGGTCGGCCATGGAGTCGACAAAGGCATTGACGATGTTGGCAGCGTCCAGCAGGTTGAGCTTGTAGGTTCCAGCCAGCTTTTCGATCAGTTCGCTCTTGTTCATGCAACCCACTCCCATGTAACAAATTTCTGCCTCGTCCATACCCTTCTTCGTGCGATCCAGCAACCATCTCTGACCGCATGTTGTCCACGGGCACAAAAAAAGGGATGCCCTTTCGGACACCCCCTGTTGTTCATCGCCGCCCAGCCCGATCTACACTTCAAACCAACCCGGATCACCGGGCAGAATCTCGACATCGTTCTTGCAGTCGTTGGCCATCTGATCGATGTGTTCCTGAGCAGTTTTGGGAGCAAGTGCCCGGGTCACAGCCTGCTCCAACCAGGTCTTTCCGGGCTCCGCACCCTGGAAAATGAACTGCCTCTTTTTGCTGGTGATGTACCAGTCCATCGAGCCCCTGCCGTATGCGGTGAACACATGGTGTATCTGGGGTTTGGGATACTCCCACCACCCTTTGATGCCCGCCTCAATAAATCTCCTTTCCAACCTTATCCATGAGCCCCGAAAAATAAGATTCATCAGTTTTCTCCTTGTTGCGGGGGGGACCAATCGGCCCCCCCCACGGGTTACAGGTTATAGTGATGCGGCCGGAGCCGTTCCATCCCGCCGTTCCATCACGGACGACAGGGCTTCACGGGTCTGGTTCAGCCCCAGACTGTGCAAGTAGCGCATGGTCGTCGCCGGGGATTTGTGCCGAAGGATGGCCTGGATGACCGACAAGGGCTGGCCCTCGTTGAAGACCGTGGTCGCCGTCAGATGACGGATGGCATGCAGTCCAAAGGGCTTCACCCCAGACCGGGCGCACAGCTTGTTCATGAAGTGCTGCCGGGACACGATGGCCTTTCCGTAGTGCGGGTGAGCGAACTCCTCCTTCCCCAGATTCACGAACAGGTGGTCGGAATTCACCGGACGGACCCTGATCCACTCCTCCAGAGCCCGGGCCAGGGTCTCCGTCAGAGGCAGCGTGTCGAACTCCGTGGTGCCGCCTTCACGCTTGCAGGTGCTCACCCTGATGTTTCTGCCCGTCAGGTCCAGATCATCGAGCATGATCCCGTACAGCTCGCTTTTCCGAAGCCCCAGATGCAGAGCCGTCATCAGGATGACCTTGTCCTGGCCCTCCGCCTTGTGAAAGGCGGTCCAGAAATCAGCTTCCGCCGGGACGTACCGGGGCGAACGCACTTCTGCGAACCGATCCGTCTCCAGGAACGGATTCGGGGTCCTGGGGAAGTTCGCCATGTACTTGCGTCCCCAGCCCCAGCCAGCTGCAAGATTCTTCCTGTCCCGATTGGCGGCGTATCCAGAGCGGGTCCTGTTCTGTACCCGCAGGAACTGCATGACCCCGGGCAGGGTCAGGTCCTCCACCGACGTGGTCGGACCCATCTGTCGCACGAACCGCTGGAAGGTCGCCTTCTTCTCCAGATAGGTCTTCTTGCTCTGGGCTTCGTCGGAGTAGTCCAGGTACTCGTTACTCCACGCCAGCAGGGTCACAGAGACCGTGGCGGTTGACGTTGACTCCATCAGAAGCCCTTTGCGGGCTAGGTCCTCCCACTGCACGGCGGCGCGGTAGCTTTTCTGGGAGTTGTCCGGGAACACCTTCTCCCGCCGCTGACCGTTGACCGTCACGACCCCTTTCAATCGGGGTGCACTGTATTTCTTCACTAAAGTTGGCATTGATCTTCTCCTCCACGATATTTTCGAAGAACCGTAATTCACCAGGGGCCACTTCGACCCCGCCCCATCTCTCGCGGTGCCGCCTGACGGTGTTCTTGGAAACACCCAGGAGAGCCGCCATTTCCGCGACTTTCAGGGGTCTTCCGAGCTTCTCGTTCAGGGTCATGCAAGCACCTCCACCAGCACCGGCCTGAATTCTTCAGGGTCCGACACCCCTCCTCTAAAACCGAAAACCCCCCCCTGGCAAGATATTATTTCAATAGTTTCAGTGACTTAACCTTGCCCTGTGAGACCGATTTACAGACATTGTTTGCTCCACTTTCATACTGTTTTGGAAAACATTGCCCGATTGAGAGGGGGACTTTGCCCGATTCAGAGACCAAAACTTTTTTGAAGTTTTTTTCGACAATCTTTGGGCTGTTGGGGCAAATAGCTTATATGATTAATATATTTCGTTCATCAGCACCCCAACAAAATTTCCGTCCTGGACCCCGATTTTCCCTTCGGCCATGAAAAAGGGGCCGGTGAAGGCCCCTGTCTGTCGTGTCTGGTCAGATCGAGTTCAGTAAGACTGCTTCGACCTCTTCCGGGCCGACACCGATATATCTTCTGGTGATCGATGGTGAACTGTGTTGCAATCTCTTCGAAAGCACTTCCCAAGAAACGCCATATTGCATCCTTTGTTGATAACACCAAGTCTTGCGAAGTGTGTGAGCACCATAGTTTCCTTTACAAGATACTTCGTTTGCCCACCTTTTAACCATTTGCGTAACCGCATAAGTTGTAATTGGTGAATTCTTACCTTTTCTGCTTTTAAAGATGAAATTATTTTCATCCAGGTCAATCGAGGCAAAGTATTCAGAAATTGCTTTGTGAATGTCAGAATTGACGATGAAAACATTGTCTTTACCTGTTTTCTTCTCTTTCAAGCTGACCCTTTCTCCGACCTTTAATCCGATGACATCCTTAATCTTCAAGACTAGAATATCTTGAACACGAAGGCCGGAGTTTACCCCAAGCACGAATAGCAAATGGTCTCTAGGTCTGTCGGAAAGAAGTCTTTTGATGCTCTTCACATGCTTAAGATCAGTAATCGGTTGCACCTGCATAACTGGACCTCCAATGTTTGAATTTGTAAATATTCCTATAAAAACTTACTTTCAAAATGGCACGGGACAATCTTGCCGCCTCACAAAACCTTATAACCGATTGCCATCAATAGATTTTACCAGAAAATTATTCCCAATGTACGTTTCTATGTAAAATCGTACATTCAAAATTCATGATGAATTTTGATCAAATTACTCACAAGTGAAAGAGCTACGCACAATTTTCCAATCGTGCGCAGCTCCCTTTTTAACACTCAAATCTTGGTCAATATGAGTCGTCCATCATCATCGACAATGGTATGGAACTCATCACCTGCTTGAAAATGTTCTCCCAGAATATTCAACTTCTTTAAGTTGATCCGAATCTCTCCTTTTGGATTGATTCGAGGTCTGCGAGCATCTTTCATGATGAGGCCCTTGACATCGTAAAATGTCTGGTCCTCATTGATAAGCTTCAAGACATACTGTTTTAAGGTCTGCTTGTGCTTGATGTTCAATGCTTGACAAATCTGAAAAGCATTATTGCCAGCAAAGATGAGATCGCGAAGCGCGATAGGATTGTACCTACTTTCAAATACACGCTTCTTCTTGTCATTGGTTGGTTCTCCTTCAGGAATTTCATTTCCTTCCACAGGTGATACGAGTTCCTTGTCATCCGACTTCTTACTCATAAAAACCTCCGATTAGAGTTTGTGTATAATATATATTTCTATGCTCAAATGGAGATAGTTAAAATTCTCTTGATGAATCTTGCCGCGAAAGAAAAAAGGACCATGTTTTTATACATAGTCCTTGTTTGAAGTCGGCAGAATTTAGATTCAGCAGATTATTCTGGATAAGCCATCTTGAACCAGTTCCTTCCTGATTTAAGAAGCTTGCTTGAAAGCATGTTCCCAATAATCATCACGATTAAATCAATATCCGTTTCAGGAATATTCATGTGATTGGACAGTTCGAATACCTCAGCCAGAACAAGATCGACCTGAAGATTGAAAAGTGTTTCGTCTTTGATGCCGTACCATTCACGGCAAACACCAACAACATATTGTTCTAGTTTTTCTGTTTCCTGAATATCAATCACATGCTCCCAATCGCGATATGCTTCAAAGCTTACACCGCAAAGAACCATGCCCATGTCCCAATACTTGTCTCCCATAAAGACCTCCAAGTTTGTTTACTTGAATTATGTCTATATTGATAATGCGAAAGTACAATCTTGCCGCACCAAATAAAAAAAGACCCTATCTTGTTAGACAAGGTCTTTGTGCAGTCCCATCCCGATCACACTTTTCAGTGCGATCAAGACGGCTTCAGTAGATCGAATGAAACCGTTTCCAGTACTAGACTCC
>CAILNX010000053.1 GCA_903835685.1 uncultured delta proteobacterium | reverse complement strand
TGGACATCCTCATCGGCGAGCGTGACTACATCCAGGCCTCCAGTTCCGCGGTCACCGCGGACATCGACACGAACATCGCCGCCTACACGCTCCTTTTCCAGATGGGCAAGATGAATCTTGACATGTTCACCAAATAGCCGCTTCTTGCGACGAACTTCGCGGACCACCACAGGGGGGAATGGCCTTGCCAAGGGGGGCGTTCCCCCGAGCCACTCACGACCATGAAGGAACTTCTGCGCAGACTGAGGCTCAAGCCGATCCTGGCCCTGGAGATCATCGGCTGTTGCCTGTTCATCAACATCCTCTCCCTGGCCTCGACCATTTACGTCATCCTGGTCCTCTCCCGCTATGTGGGCTACGGGTTCGACGGCACCCTGGTCACCCTGACCGTGGGTGTGCTCATCGCCACGATCTTCAGCTTCGGGTTCACCTCGGTGCGCTCCACCCTGGCCTCGGCCGTGAGCCTCACGCCGGATTTCGATCTTTCCACGTCCGTGCTCTCGGCCTTGTCCCAGGCCAAGGCCCAGGCCCTGGACCGCATCCCTCAGGCCAAGGTGCACGAGATCCTGGGCGGGGTGCAGACCGTGGCCACGGCCTACGAGGGCGCGCACGTCATCAACGTGCTGGAGGCCCCGTTCTTCCTGCTCTTCATCGGGGCCACCTTCCTGCTCAGCCCGCTTCTGGCCCTGGTCACCATGCTGGCCATTGCCGCCACCCTGGTGAACGGCTGGTTGAGCTTAAGGCTGGGCAAGACCCCGGCCGCCCGGCTCCAGGAGGAGATGGTGGCCCACCGCACCCTGGTGGCCTCGGCCGTGGGCGGGGCGGACACGGTGCGGGCCTTTCTCTGCCGCCCGTTCCTCGCCCACCAGTGGGAAGGGCAACTGGCCAACATCGGCCGCCTGACCCGGTCCATGTCCGGGAGCCGCACCTTTTCCCTGGGCGTGTCCGCCACCATCGCGGGCCTTTTGCGGGTGGGGGTCTACGCAGTGGGGGCCAAGCTGGCCGTGGACGGGGTCATCACCACCAGCACCTTGATCGGCGTGAGCATCCTGGCCTCCAAGGCCTTGCAGATCGTG
Organism: uncultured delta proteobacterium; assembly: GCA_903835685.1. Taxonomy (GTDB): domain Bacteria; phylum Desulfobacterota; class Desulfovibrionia; order Desulfovibrionales; family Desulfovibrionaceae; genus CAILNX01. The sequence goes on along the minus strand of CAILNX010000053.1, from coordinate 113,410 downwards.
GCCTCCTACATGCAGACCAGCTTCGTCATCGCCCGGGCCGGGGAAAAGATGGCCCAACTCAGGGAGTTCATGGCCCTGCCCCGGGAGTCGTCTTCGGGCACGGCCATGCGCGTCTACTCGGGCCGCATGGAGTTCAAGGATCTGGGCTTTGCCTATCCGGCTTCCAGCGGCCCCCTGTTCGAAGGCCTGAACCTGGTCCTTGATCCGGGCTCGGTCCTGGTGGTGCGGGGATACAACGGGTCGGGCAAGACCACCCTGGCCCGGCTGGTGACCGGACTTCTCGATCCCGGGCGGGGGCAGATCCTGGTGGACGGGGTGGACCTGCGCCAGATCGCCCTGGAATGGTGGCGCAAGCAGCTCATCTACGTGCCCCAGGAGGCCCTGTTCCTGTCCGCCACCATCCGGGAGAACCTGCTCTTTCCCAACCCGGACCTGCCCGGGGAGCGCTTAAACGACATCCTGCGCATGGCCGACCTGCGGCGCTTTCTGGATTTAAGCCCCCAGGGCCTGGAGACCCCGGTGCGCGAGGGTGGCCGCAACCTGCCCCTGGGCGTCCGGCGCCGACTGGCCCTGGCCCGGGGACTGGTGGGCGACGGCCCTCTGGCGGTCCTGGACGACCCCACCGAGGGTCTGGACCAGGAAGGGGCCACGGCCATGTACAGCACCATCAATGAACTGGCTCGGCTGGGCAAGACCATCCTGGTCTTCACCAACGACATGAATATCGTGAAGGCCGCGCGCCTGATTCTGGACCTGGGCGAGAAACCCGTGCCCCTGGTGGTGCGCGCCCCGGCCCAGGAAGGAGGCCAGGCATGACCGACGACCCTTCCACCACAACCCGTCCTCTGGTCTCGCGCCTGGTTTCCGGGCTGTCCCTGGGCGGGCTCAACCCCTGGGCCAGGCGCGAGGGACCGATCACCGAGGCCGAGGTGAGCCGGGCCGCCCGTCTGTTCTTTTATCTGTGCGGGGCCCTGGTGACCGCCTTCATCCTGTGGGCCTGCTTCTTCAAGCTGGACGTGGTCAGCGAGGCCGAGGGGGAGATCATCCCCAGCACCAAGGTCAAGCGCGTCCAGCACCTGGAAGGCGGCATCATCATGGAGATCCTGGTCAAGGAAGGGGACAAGGTGAAGCAGGACCAGGAGCTTCTGGTCCTGGAATCCACGGCCTCGGACTCCAGCAAGGAGGAAGTGGAGGTGCGTATGGCCTCCCTCCAGGCCGAGATCATCCGCATCCAGGCCGAACTCCAGGACCAGGCCGAGCCGATCTTTCCCCCGGAGCTGGCGACAGGGCACAAGGACATGGTGGACCAGGCCCGGAAGCTGTTCCAGGCCAGGCGCACCCGCCTGAACAACGAGCTGGCCTCCCAGCGGGAGGAGATCAAGCAGAAGGAGCAACTGGTCAACGAGATCACCACCCGGATTCGCAATAACCACCGGGGCCTGGAGATCCTGCGCGAACAGATCGCCATCAGCGCGGACCTGCTCAAGGATCAATTGACCACTAAGTACAAGCACCTGTCCTTCCTCCAGGAAGAGAGCAACTTAAAAAGCCGCATCGAAGAAGACGGGTCCGCCCTGAAACGGGCCGAGGCCGGGTTGGCCTCGGAGAAGGAGAAGCTGATCAAGCTGACCAGCCTGTACAAGGAGACGGCCCGGGAGGATCTGCGCAAGGCCTCCCGCGAAATGGAGGAATTCACCCAGCGTTTGCGCAAGTACACGGACACCCTGCAACGCATGATCATCCGCTCGCCCGTGGACGGGGTGGTCAAGACCCTGTACGTGGTCAACGTGGGCGAGGTGGTCCGGCCCGGGACCACCATCATGGACATCGTGCCTGCCGGGGACCGGCTGGTGGTCGAGGCCCATCTGCCCGTGCGGGACATCGGCTACGTGCAGGTGGGGCAGCAGGCCGTGATCAAGCTGGCCTCCAGGGACGCGTCGCGCTACGGGAGCATGGACGGCTGGGTCTTAAACATCAGCCCGGACACGGTCACCTCTCAGGGGGCTGGCCCGGGCGGGGGGACCAAGACCTATTACCGGGTGCTCATCATGACCAACAAGGACCATTTCGAACGCGGCCACAACCGCTACAATCTCTATCCCGGGGTGCAGGTCACGGCCGGCATCCACGTGGGCCAGCGCACCATCATGGAATACCTCCTGGAACCCTTCCTGCAAACTTTCGGGTACGCCCTGCATGAGCTCTAGCCCGGATTCGCCCCCAGCGGTCGGAGAGTCTGTCCGTATCGGCACGGGCTTGTCCCCGGCCGAGGGCCATTTCCAGGCCGCCGTGGCCCTGCACCGCCAGGGACGGCTGGAAGAGGCGGCCAACCGCTACGGCCTGGCCCTGGCCGAGAATCCCGAGGACGCCCGCAGTTGGGGCAATCTCGGGGTGGTCTTGCGGGCTCAGGAGAAGGTGGCGGCGGCCGAGACCTGCTACCGCCGGACCCTGGCCCTGGACCCCACCAACCATGGGGCCTGGTCCAATCTGGGCAACGCCCTGCGCTGGATGGGGCGGCTGGAGGAGGGCCTGGCCTGCCAGGAGAAATCCGTGGCCCTGTCCCCGGAGTTCGCCGAAGGCATCTACAACATGGGCCTCATCCTGCACGATTTGGGCAGGCTGGACGAGTCCCGGGCGGCCTTTGACCGGGTGGTGGCCATGCGGCCCGAGCGCGAGGACGTGCGCTGGGACCGGGCTCTTTCCCTCCTGCTTTCCGGGGACCTGGGCACGGGGTTCACGGAGTACGAGTGGCGCTGGTCCCGGCCGGAACTGAAGAAACGCTATTTTCGGCAGCCCCGCTGGGAAGGGGAGGCCATCCCGGGCCAGACCCTGCTCATCCACACCGAACAGGGCTTTGGCGACGCCATCCAGTTCCTGCGCTACGCGTCCATGGCCGCAGAGCGCAGCCGGGCCATGGTGGTGGTGGAGTGCCAGCCGGAGCTGGTCTCCCTGATCACGGGCCTGCCCGGCGTGGCCCAGGTGGTGGCCAAGGGCGAGAGATTGCCGGATTTCCACGTCCATCTGCCCCTGCTCAGCCTGCCCATGATTTTTCAGACCACCCTGGACACGGTCCCGGCTGAGATTCCCTATCTCTCGGCCCCGGCCTGGGCCGGATTCCCCGTGGCCAAGCCCAAGGGGACCCGCCTGTCCGTGGGCCTGTCCTGGGCGGGCAAGCCCACGCACAAGAACGACCGCAACCGCTCCACCCAGGTCACGGATTTTCTGCCCCTGGCCGCCTTTCCCGGGGTCAGCCTGTTCAGCCTGCAAAAGGGGGAGCGGGCCAAGGACCGCCAAGAGCAGGCCAGCGGGGTCCTGATCCGGGACCTGGGCATGGGCTGCCGGGAATTCGCGGATACGGCCAAGATCATGCAGCAGCTCGACCTGATCATCACCGTGGACACGGCCGTGGGGCATCTGGCCGGGGCCTTGGGCCGCCCGGTCTGGGTGCTGCTCCCGTTCTCCCCGGACTGGCGCTGGCTCCTGCACCGCGAGGACAGCCCCTGGTACCCGACCATGCGCCTGTTCCGCCAGCAGCGGCCCGGAGACTGGGCCGAGGTCTTCGACCGGGTGCACGCGGCCCTGGCCGAACTGGCGGGCTTGGCCCCGGACCAGATCCTTCCCTCGACTTCTTCCGACCTGACAAAATTCTAGGCTCGCGCCAGCGAAATCAGCAGGCTACTGCTTCTTCTTGTCGTTCAGCGGCTTTTCCCCGGGCAGGGGAGTCATGATGGGCGAGGAGGTGATGGGGTCGGGCATGGTCTTGACCGCCGGGCTCATGCCCGAGGACTTGAGCTGGGGCAGGAGTTCGCGGGTGTTCTTGTTGTTGGGCAGGGTCCAGTCGTACCCGGAGACCACGGCCCGGTCGTCCAGGCGCACGACCTGGGCGGAGAGATAGATGACGTTCTTGCCCAGGAGATAGGTCCCACGCAGCAGGGCCTCCCGGGGCGGGGCGGTGTCGGGCAGGGTGCTGTTGCGCGGGGCCAGGTCAAACTCCCCGGGCTTGGCCGGAGCGGGCCTGGCCGGGTCCTGGGACGAACCTTCGGTGATGCGGAATCCGTTCTGGGTCAGGCGCGCGGCCACCTGCCGCATGACCACCAGGCCGAAGGGCCGCTGGGCCGAGGGATCGTTCATATCCGCCAACGGCTCGAAATAGATGGGCGATCCCGGGGGCAGGGTCTTTTTCAGGTTCGCGGTCAGCCTGTCCGCCGCCGCATAGTTCAACTCCACGATGGGGGTGTTGTCCTCCTTGTCGAAAAAGGAGGGGGTCTTGGAACTCCAGGGCAGGTCGTAGCGGGTGCCGCTGCAGGCCGTCAGACCGAGGGCCGCGAGGATGAGGGCTACGGCCAGGGCCAAAATGCGCGCTGAAAAAGTCATGAAAAAATCGTAGGACAAAGCCCGGACTGCGTCAAGACTGGGGATGTTCGGGCTTTGGGATGGCCGGGACCGTTCATGCCTGCCGGACCAGGGCTTCGATGAGCCGGAGCAGGGCGTCGGCCGAACGGGCGGCCGCAGCCAGGATGATCTCGGCCGAGGTCTCTTCCATGCAGTCGGGCAGGTTCTTGTTGGTCAGGCAGGACAGGCCCAGGACTTTTAAGCCCATGTGCCGGGCGGCTATGGCCTCCAGGACCGTGGACATGCCGATGGCGTCGGCCCCGAGCCTTCTATAGGCCCGGGTTTCGGCCGGGGTCTCCAGGGCCGGGCCAGGGACCTGGACATAGACCCCGCGCTCCAGGCGCAGGCCCAGGCGAACGGCCGCGTCCAGGGCCTTGGCCTGCAACTCCCGGTCGTAGACCCGGGACATGTCCGGGAAGCGGGGTCCCCAGGGCTCGTGGTTCGCGCCCGTGAGCGGACTCACGCCGGTCATGTTGATGTGGTCGGAAAGGAGCATGAGCCCCCCGGCCTCGAACAGGGGGTTCAAGGCCCCGGCCGCGTTGGTCAGGATCAGGGCCGAGAGGCCCAGGACGCCCATGGCCCGCACGCCTAAGGAGACCTCCTGGGGCGTGTAGCCCTCGTAGAGATGCACCCGGCCGCGCTGGATGAGCACGGGAGTTCCGCCCAGGCGGGCGTGCAGGAAGGCTCCACTGTGGCCCGGGGCTGTTACGGCCGGAAAATCCGGGATATTGCTGACGGGCAGGACCCGGACATCCGTGAGACGGTCCAGGTGGTCGCCCAGGCCTGATCCTAAAACCAGACCGATTGTTCCTGGTTGAACAATACCCAACTTTTCCTGTATAAGCGAGGCCACGTGCTCGGCCCTGCGGGGGGAATCCATGCGATTGTCCTTGGCCGGGGCTGCTTGCCGCCGGGCGACGGGTTTGGCGGAAGGTTTGAAGGTCGTTCCTGTTATTTTTGTCGGAAGTAGGATCGGATGGACATCTCCACCTTGCTGGGCCTTTTGGCCGGTCTGTCCCTGCTTGGCACCGCCATCTTCATGGGCGGCAGCCTTCTTCTTTTCGTGGATGTGCCCGGCATGTTCATCGTGTTCGGCGGGACTCTGGCGGCCAGTTGCGTGGCCTTTCCCTTTGAAGAGATCATACAATCCTTTTATGCTGGCCTCAAGGCCTTCGGTTCCCGCAAGGTCAAGGCCAAGGAAGTGGTCAACATCATGATCAAGGTGGCTGAGATCAGCCGCCGCGAGGGCCTGGTGGCCCTGGAGCACGTGCAGACCGAGAACGTCATGCTCAAAAAAGCCTGCCAGCTCATTGCGGACAACGCCGATCCGGACCTGATCAACTCCACCCTGACCATCGAGATCGTGGCCATGAAACGGCGGCACAAGGTCTGCCAGGACATCTTCAAGCGCATGGCCGCCCTGTCCCCGGCCTTCGGGCTCATCGGAACCCTGATCGGCCTGGTGGAGATGCTCTCCCATTTGGACGACCCCAAGTCCGTGGGTCCGGGCATGTCCGTGGCCTTACTCGGCACCTTCTACGGGGCCACCCTGGCCAACCTGATATTTATTCCCATTGCCGAGAAGCTCAAGTCCAGGACCCAGCAGGAGGCCCTGAACCTGGAGATCATCTTCGAGGGGGCCAAATCCATCCTGGAGAACAACAACCCCAGGCTGGTGCACGAGCAGCTCTCCTCCTTCCTGTCGCCCCGGGAGCGTGGAAATGGCTAAAGGCAAAACCAAGGCCACCATCCAGTTTGAAGAGGACGAAGAGGGCGATCCCAGGGAGTGGCTCATCTCCTTTGCGGACATGTGCCTGCTCATCGCCAGCTTCTTCATCCTCATGTTCGCCATGTCCAGCCCGGACACCAAGAAGATGTCCGACGCCATGCTCTCGGTGAGCAAGGCCATCGGCGGCAAGGAGTCCAAGGTGGTCTCGGGCAAGGTCTCCAGCTCCGAGGTCGGGGTGCTCATGGACCAGCTCATGCTGAAAAAGTCCATCATCGAGTCCCAGAAGAAGATCTTTGCCGACATGCAGTTTTTCCAGACCACCAAGGGCCTCGAAGGCATCGTGGGGGCCTATTTCCAGGACGGGCTGATCACCCTGCGCGCGCCCATGGACGTGCTTTTTGCAGCCGGCGACGCCGAACTGACCCCCAAGGGCCAGCAGGCCCTGGCCACGCTCAAGGACTTCTTCATCAAGCACGTGGACCAGACCATCAACATCAAGGGCTTCACGGACACGGACCCGCCTCCGGCCGGGTCCCGGTTTAGGGACAACTGGGAGGTCTCGGCCATGCGCGCGGTGAACGTGCTGCGCTCCCTGGTCAAGCTGGGCTTAAGCCCCTCGCGCATGACCGCCACGGGCCTGGCCGATCTGGAGCCACTTTTTCCCAACAACACCCCGGAGAACAAGGCCCGCAACCGGCGGGTGGAATTCGTGCTGGAGCGCCGGGTGGTCGGTGGCGGCAAATAGCCGGACGCGAAGGAGACAGACATGGACATCACCTTCAAGGCCCCTGACGAGAAAGCCGGGGGACGCAGCACCTTCCGGGCCAGGGTCCCGGGACTGGGCGTGCGCGTCCAGGAACTCGGCCAGGCCTTTGCGGTCACGGACCTCTCGGCCGGGGGCTTCGCCCTGGAAAGCGACGGCAAGCCCTTCAGCCTGGGCCAGAAATTTACCGTGGAGCTGCTCATCAAGGACCAGGTCTATGTCACCGGTCTTTTGTCCGTGGTGCGCCGCATCATCCCGGCCCAACTGGTGGTGGGCTTTTCCTTCGAGCCCATGGATCGTCGCCAGGAGGCCCGGCTGGACAAGCTGGTGCTGGAGGTCCAGAAACGCATGATCGACATGCGCAAGGCCAAGAAGGAAAACGAATAGCCGCCTGAACCAGGGGCGGGTGCGCCGCGTGCCCCGCTTGGGGCCGGACCAGGACTTTGACAGGCCAGGCGCGGCCCTGTAAAAGCGGGGGCCACGTTTGGTTCGTTTGGGGACAAAGGAGATCGCCGTTGTTCAATATACGTGAATTGTTGGAAGAAATTAAAAACTCTCCCTATGAGGAGATCGAGATCCAGGCCCCGCACACCGGGGTGGTGGAGTTCTGCAAGCTTGACCCCGGCCAGCGGGTGGTGGGGGCTTCGGGCACCTTCAAGGAAAAGCCCGGGACCCTGCTGGCCAACCTGGCCCGGGAGCGCAACAAGAAGCCCATCCTGGCCCCTCAGAAGGGCGAGGTGGTCTTCGTGGCCCGGGAGATGGAAGGCCGCTTCGTGGAGTCCGGCGAGGTCCTGGTCCGGCTGCGTCATTTCCTGTCCAAGGAGGAGGTCATCCAGCGCATCCTCAAACAGACCTTGAGCATCTTCCTGGCCCCGGAGAGGGCCAAATACTATTTCATCCCGGAGATCGACTTAAAGATCAAGGCCTCGGGAGAACGCTCGGTGACCGTGCGGCCCGGGCAGGAGATCATGATCGCCTCGCGCATGAAGCGGGAGACCCCGGTGGTCTACTCCGGCCCCGAGGGCATCATCTACGCCGTGTATTTCAGCGCGGGCGAGAACGTGGACGTGTCCGGCCCGCTCATCGGGGTCTGCCCCGAGGACCATCTGTCCCTGATCCAGGACGTGGTGGCCCGGGTCCAGACCGAATGGGAAGAGAGGGAGTAGCATGGGGCGGCTGCTGCAAATCCGGGTCATGGCCCAGACCTTCCGGCCCGAAGACGTGCAAAAGGCCTGGCCCCGGCTCTGCCGTCTGGCCTGGCCCCAGGACCATCCGGACCAGGGCGCGTCCGGCGGCCCGGCCAAGGGCGAGCGCGGAGTCCTGGAGTTGGTCCAGACCCTGACCGACCAGGTCAGCTTCGGCGACCTGCCCAAGGACCTGGCCCGGGCCTTGGAGCCTTCGGTGCGCCGGGTCTATGAGATCATGGAAAGCCTGGAAGCGGCCCTGGCCGACTGGAAGCCCGCCGAGGCCAACATGGCCAGCGACCGCCTGGAGGCTGCCCTGGACGACCTGGAAAAAGAAGCGCCCAAGGACTAGCCTTAGGCCTGGCCCATAACGGGCACAGCACGAGCACTGCACGAGCACTGCACGATCACATCAAGGAGCGCATATGGCCGGTAGCATGAACAAGGTGATTCTCATCGGGCGATTGGGCCAGGACCCCAAGCTTTCCTACACCACCTCGGGCCAGGCCGTGGCCGAGTTCTCGGTGGCCACGGACGAGAGCTATCAGAAGGACGGCCAGTGGGTGGACTCCACCGAATGGCACCGGGTGAAGGTCTGGCGGGAAAAAGCCGAGCGCTGCGCCAACTCCCTGTCCAAGGGGCGGCTGGTGCTGGTCGAAGGCAAATTGCAAACCCGGCAGTGGGAAAAGGACGGCCAGAAGCATTACATGACCGAGGTCATCGCCACCCGGGTGGCCGGTCTGGACCGCGCCCAGGGCGGCGACGCGCCCCACGATTCCCAGGAAGGCGGCCACCGGCCCCAGCGGCCCGCCAGCCAGAACCAGCGCCAGGCCCCGGCTCAGGGCGCGGGCGCCGCGCCTCAGCAGTACCGGGACGAGGACCTGGGACCGGCCTTCCCCTCCGAGGCCGGGGCCATGGACGACGTGCCCTTCTAGGACCGCGTTCTCCAAAGAACCGGAAGCAAGAAAGAAAGATAAAAATAATAAATTCTTGCTGTTACGCGCTCGTCAACAGCGCCGCCAGTTCCGGAACGAAAGCACAAGATCATTCGGCGGATCGCCGCCTGTCCTTCCCAAGCCCGCTTCCAGCGGGCTTTTTTTTGCCCTGATCCCGGCCCCCCTTCCTTCGGTTCCAGGGGCGAGAAACGAATATCCTTCTGTCTCCATAGGATATTTCCGACGGAGTTCCGGTCAGGAAGGTCTGGGCCGGGCCTTTTCACCGGGTTGCGGTCAGGAAAGCCCCTGGCCGGTTCCGGTTTTGATCAGGGAGAGGGGGAGGTCTTTGTTAGCCGATGTGAACTATGCAAAATTGCAAAAATAAAAATGGCAAAAAATAACAAATATGGCAAAATAATTTTTGGTGTCAAAAAACGGACAAAAAAAATGTCCAAAATTGTTCCGAACAATATTCTGTATAAAGTTGATACAGAACCTCTTTCAGCTCCGATCTCAATTTTAATTTATAATATTACTGTATGTTACAGATATATATCGAATTGAATTTTATTCGGCAATTCAGGCGGTTTTGTCGGCCGTGATTCTTGACAGGTCTTCCCCTCTGTTGTTAGCTGGCAACCCCGTTTGCGAAAAATGGTCGTCCTCCGGTTCCCCTGGTTTTGGAATGGGCAGGAAGGTCGCCGGTTCGCGTCTCGGGGGAAGTCGCCGATCCAGCCGGACGGGATGGGGACGGGCGGCGGTGTCGAAAATCTTGCAACGCGAGGTGAGAGTCTTGCTCCTAACACCCATCAACCGCAACTACCACGACTTCAAGATCGACCGGGACAAGGACCTGTGCATCAACTGCAAGGTCTGTGTCCGGCAGTGTTCGTATCAGGCCCATTACTGGGACGAGAACCGCAAGAAGGTCATGCACGACAATTCCAAGTGTGTCGGCTGCCATCGCTGCGAAGCCCTCTGTCCCACTGCGGCCTTGAACATCCGGCAGAACGACTCCGAGTTCAGGACCAACGCCCTGTGGCGGCCGGTGTTCATCAAGAACATCTACAAGCAGGCCGACACCGGCGGGGTGCTTCTGACCGGCATGGGCAGCCCGGTGGACATTCCCATCTACTATGACAAGCTCCTGCTCGACGCCAGCCAGGTCACCAACCCTTCCATCGACCCCTTGCGGGAGCCCATGGAACTGCGCACCTTCCTGGGGGCCAAGCCGGATCGCCTGGAGTTCGAGAAGGGTAAGGACGGCAAGCCCATCCTGAAAACCAAGCTGACCCCGCAGATCCAGTTGGAAACCCCGCTGATGTTCTCGGCCATGAGCTTCGGGTCCATCAACTTCAATCTGCACATCGCCATGGCCCGGGCCGCCACCAAGCTGGGCATCTGCTACAACACCGGCGAGGGCGGCCTGCATCCCAGCCTGTACATGTACGGCAAGAACACCATCGTGCAGGTGGCCTCGGGCCGCTTCGGCGTGCACCGCGACTACCTGAACGCGGGCGCGGCCATCGAGATCAAGATCGGCCAGGGGGCCAAGCCGGGCATCGGCGGCCATCTCCCGGGCGAGAAGATCAACGCCAAGGTCTCGGAGACGCGCATGGTCCCCTTAGGGTCCGACGCCATCTCCCCGGCCCCGCACCACGACATCTACTCCATCGAGGACCTGCTCCAGCTCATCTACGCCCTGAAAGAGGCCAGCGAGTACCGCCTGCCGGTGTCGGTCAAGATCGCGGCCGTGCACAACGCGGCGGCCATCGCCTCGGGCGTGGTCCGGGCCGGTGCGGACATCGTGGTCATCGACGGCATGCGCGGCGGCACGGGCGCGGCCCCGGGCATGATCCGGGACAACGTGGGCATCCCCGTGGAACTGGCCCTGGCCGCCGTGGACCAGCGTCTGCGTGACGAAGGCATCCGCCACCGGGCCTCCATCGTGGCCGCCAGCGGACACCGCTGCAGCGCGGACGTGGTCAAGGCCATCGCGCTGGGCGCGGACGCGGTGTACATCGCCACGGCAGCGCTCCTGGCCGTGGGCTGCACCCTGTGCGCCCGCTGCTACACGGGCAAATGCCCCTGGGGCATCGCCACCAACGACGCCGAACTGGCCAAGCGCCAGAACCCGGAAGTGGCCGAGCAGAAGCTCATCAATCTGATCCAGGCCTGGAGCCACGAAATCCAGGAAATGCTGGGCGGCATGGGCCTGAATTCCATCGAGAGCCTGCGCGGCAACCGCGACAAGCTCCGCGCCGTGGGCCTGTCCCAGGCCGAAATGGACATCCTGGGCGTGAAGCACGCCGGAAAGTAAGAGGGCGCTATGAAACAGGTATACATGGACAAGGATTTCTGCATCGGCTGCGGCCTGTGCGAGCTGGCCTGCCTGACGGTCCATTCCAAAAGCAAGGACCTGATCCTGGCCTTTGTCCAGGAGACGGGCGAGGGCCTGCGCTCCTGCAAGAAGGTGCACCGGGACGGGACCGAATGCGCCTCCATCGGCTGCCGCCACTGCGACGAACCGGCCTGCGTGGCCGCCTGCATCTCCGGCGCGCTGTACAAGGACCTGGAGTCCGGTCGCACGATCTATGAAAAGGAAAAGTGCGTGGGCTGCTGGTCCTGCATGATGGCCTGCCCGTACGGGGCCATCAGCCGCCACCCGGTGGAGGCCAAGATCGTGAAATGCGACCGCTGCCCGGACCGCGAGGTCCCGGCCTGCGTGACCGCCTGTCCCAATCTGGCCCTCAAGTACGAGGAGCGCTAACATGACCTATCTCATCATCGGAAACGGCGTGGCCTCGGTCGGGGCCATCGAGGGCATCCGCAGAACGGACCCCAAGGGCAGGATCGTGGTGGTCAGCCAGGAGCCGACCCCCACCTACGGCCGCCCGCTCATCTCCTACTACCTGGCCGGAAAGATCGGGGCCGAGGGCCTGCCGCTGCGGCCCGACTCCTTCTACACGGACAAGAAGGTGGAGTTGCGCTTGGCTGAGACCGTCACCTCCCTGGACCTGAAGGCCAAAAAGGCCGTCACGGACAAGGGCGAGATCAAATACGACAAGCTTCTGGTGGCCACGGGCGGCAAGCCCTTTGTCCCGCCCATCCCGGGCAAGGACGGCTCCGGGGTGTACAGCTTCACCACCAAGGCCCATGCGGACCAGCTCATCGAGCTGGCCGGCAAGGTCAAGAAGGTGGTGGTCATCGGCGGCGGGCTCATCGGCTTGAAAGCCGGAGAGAGCCTGTTCGACCGGGGCGTGGACGTGAGCATCGTGGAGCTGGCCTCCCGGGTGCTCTCGGCCGCCTTTGACGACGCGGCGGGCGGGATCGTAGCCGAGCGTCTGGCCCAGGTGGGCCTGAAGGTCTTCTGCAATGTCTCGGCCAAGGAGATCACTCGGGGCAAGAAGGGCGAGATCAAGGGCGTGACCTTGACCGACGGCCGCGTGCTTCCGGCCGAGGCCGTGGTCATCGCCATCGGCGTGACCCCGGCCATGGACGTGGCCAAGGCCGCTGGCATCGCCACGGAACGCGGCATCCTGGTGGACAAGCACCTGCGCACCAGCGACAAGCACGTGTTCGCGGCCGGTGACGTGGCCCAGGCTCCGGACCTGCTCTCGGGCGAGCAGCGGGTGGTGCCCATCTGGCCCAACGCCTACGACCAGGGCTTCTACGCGGGCCGGAACATGGCCGGGGACAAGGCCGACTACCTGGGTGGGCTGCCCATGAACTCCATCAGCTTCTACGGCCTGCCCACCCAGTCCGTGGGCCTAGTCAATCCCCCGGCCGAGGACAAGAAGATCAGCGTCGAGGCCGTGCTGGACCAGGAAAACCGCACCTACCGCAAGCTGGTGTTCAAGGGCGGGAAGCTGATCGGCTACGTGCTGGTCGGCAATATCGAGAACTCGGGTCTGTTCACCTCCTTCGTGAAATTCGGCTTCCCGGTTTCCGACGAGGTGAAGAAGCGTCTCCTGGCTGGCGAACCCGGGGTCCTGCTCTGGCCCGAGGAGTTCCTCAAGGAAACCTGGAATCCCCGCAAGCGCTCCGCCGCCTAACATACAGAGGTTGAACGATGAAGGCTCCTCTTAGGTATCACGAATTCGACAAGGACATCTCCGGTTGCGGCATTTTCGGGGTCATCCACAAGAAGCGTGGACTGATCCCGGGACACATGCCCTCCTGCGCCATGGCCACCATGCACGACCGGGGCAACGGCCTGGGCGGCGGGTTCGCGGCTTATGGCATCTATCCGGAACAGGCGGACAAGTACGCCTTCCATCTCATGTGCGAGACCGAAGGGGCCTTGGAGAGCGCCCGGGAGGTGATCACCAAGTTCTTCACCATCCACGACTCCCAGCCCATTCCCACCCGCAAGGTCCTGGCCATCAAGAACGCGCCCATTGTCTGGCGCTTCTTCCTCACGCCCAAGCGCAAGGGCGAGCGGCCCACGTTCCGGGACCTGGGCGAAGAGGATTTCGTGGTGGCCGTGGTCATGCACATCAACGCCAAGGTCCACGGGGCCTTCGTGTTCTCCAGCGGGAAGAACATGGGCGCCTTCAAGGGCGTGGGCTTTCCCGAGGACATCGCCGAGTTCTTCCGGGTGGAAGACTACCGGGCCTATATCTGGACCGCTCACAACCGCTTTCCCACCAACACCCCGGGCTGGTGGGGCGGGGCCCACCCCTTCACCCTGTTGGACTGGTCCATCGTGCACAACGGGGAAATCTCCTCTTACGGCATCAACATGCGCTACCTGTGCGAGAACGACTACCTGTGCACGCTCATGACCGACACCGAGGTGGTGGCCTATCTGCTGGACCTTCTGGTCCGTCGCCACGGGCTGTCGCGCAAATTGTGCAGCAAGGTCTTTGCCCCGCCCTTCTGGGACGAGATCGACCGCATGCCCCCGGAAGAAAAGCGCATGTACACCGCGCTGCGGGCCACCTACGGCTCGGCCATGCTGAACGGCCCCTTCGCCATCCTGGTGGGCAGCTCCAAATGCCTGTGGGGCTTGAACGACCGGGTCAAGCTGCGTCCGCTGGTGGTGGCCGAGAAGGGCGACATGGTCTTCATGTCCAGCGAAGAGAGCGCCATCCGGGAAGTCCAGCCGGACCTGGACAGGGTCTGGATGCCCAAGGCGGGCGAACCCGTGATCGTGGAAACGGAGGTCTAGAGGCGTATGACAAAGGCATCCTCCCCCAAGAGCGGGGTCAAGAAGGCCGCGAAGCCCGTGGCCAAGGCGGCCAAGCCCGCCAAGCCCGTGGCCAAGGCCGGGACCAAGGCCGTGGCTAAGACCGCGACGCCCGGCAAGGCCGTGACCATTGACGCGGCAGGGGTCTACTACAAGCAGCTCAACGAGCGCATCCGCGAGGCCGTGGCGGCCGGAGCCAAGGAAATAACACTTGTCAATGTCAACGGACAAAGGTACATCGCTGACGGCGTGGCTGCAGAGGTGAAATTCACTATCCAGGGCGTGCCGGGCCAGGACATGGCCGCGTTCATGCGCGGGCCGGTGATCCGGGTTGAGGCCAACGCCCAGGACGGCGTGGGCAACACCATGGACGACGGCCGGGTGATCGTGAACGGCCTGGCCGGAGACGTGATCGGGTACGCCATGCGCGGCGGCCGGATCATGATCAAGGGCGACGTGGGCTACCGGGTGGGCATTCATATGAAGGCCTACAAGGAGAAGCTGCCCACTATCGTTGTCGGCGGCAAGTCCGGGGATTTTTTGGGCGAGTACATGGCTGGCGGGGTGATTCTGCTGCTGGGCATGTTCACGGACAAGCCCGAGGACCCCATCACCGGACGCAGCCTGGGAACAGGCATGCACGGCGGGGTCATCTACGTCCGGGGCGAGGTCCCGGACTACCAGCTCGGCCCGGGCCTGCATACCCAGCCCGTGGACGAGACGGATATGAAGATGATACGGGAGCTTTCCGAGGACTTCGCCACGGAGTTTAAGGTCAGCGCCAAGACCATTTTGTCCAAACCGTTTGTGAAAGTGAAGCCGTTCTCCCACCGGCCGTACGGCAACATGTACGTCCCGGCTTGAGGGGTGAAGGGCGTAACCGCATCCTTGAGGAGGCTTTATGAACTTTGACAGCGTGGCGCACGCCATGGGCTCCCTGGGCGGCGCTCCGGGCGCGGATGGACAGGCCTCGAACCCCATCGGGGCTTTCGTGCCGCTCATCCTCATGTTCGCCATTTTCTACTTCCTGCTCATCCGGCCCCAGCAGAAGAAAGCCAAGCAGCATAAAGAGATGCTCTCCACCCTGCGCAAGGGCGACTATGTCCTGACCGGCGGCGGGATCTACGGCCGCATCCAGGAGATCGACGGAGACGTCCTGGCCATCGAGATCGCCGACGGGGTGCGGGTCAAGGTGAACCGCAGCTTCGTGTCTTCCCAGACCGACGCTACGGGCAAGGCCAAGGAAGAGGCCCCCAAAGAGAAGAAGGACAAAAAGGACTGATCTCGGATTGGTCCGGTCTTTTTGCGAGGGCAAGCGCGGCGTCAAACGGCCGTGCTTGCCTTCATTCGTTGAGGAAAATCTGCCCACATAAGCCTGGTGAGAGGTTTTAAATGACCGGAAGTTTGCGTTGGAGAATGGGCTTGAGCCTGGTGGTCCTTCTGATCGCCGCCCTGTATGTGCTGCCGTCCATCCCCGGGGTGGCCGATTCCCCCCTGGGCAGGTTCCTGCCCTCCAAGACCATCAATCTGGGCCTGGACTTAAAGGGCGGCATCCACCTGACCCTGGGCGTGGACATGAAGAAGGCCCTGGAGAATTCCCTGGACCGCATGGGCGATGACTTGAAAGCCACGGCCCGGGAAAAGGAGATCAATGTCCTGCGCGCCCAGGGCGTGCTGGGCGAGAAGCTCCAGATCACCCTGCTCAAGGCCTCCCAGCAGGTGGACTTCGAGAAGCTGGTGGAAAAGAATTTCAAGGGCACGCTGGCGGTGGAAGGCAAGCAGGGCAAGGGTGGGGACCGGGTCGAGTACGTGTTCGTGCTCACGCCCGACTACCGCAAGAACCTGGAAAAGCTGACCATCGACCAGGCGCTGAAAACCATCCGCAACCGCATCGACCAGTTCGGCGTGGCCGAGCCGGACATCCGCCGCCAGGAAGGCGGCCGCATCCAGGTCCAGCTCCCGGGCCTCTCGGACCCTGAGCGGGCCATCCAGGTCATCGGCCAGACCGCGCATCTGGAATTCAAGATGGTGGACGAAGAGGTGGACTCGGCCAAGGTGGAGAAGGGCGTGTTGCCCCCGGGCGACGAGATGACCGTCCTGCGCTCCAAGAGCCCTGACGGCAGCTACGTCGACCGGCCCATCGTGCTGAAAAAGAACGTGGCCCTGACCGGCGAGTACATTTCCGACGCCGAGACCCGTTTCGACTCCTACAACCAGCCCTATGTGGCCCTGACGTTCAACCCTCGCGGGGCCATGATATTTGAGCGGATCACGGGCGAGAACATCAAAAAGCGCATGGCCATCGTGCTGGACGGCAAGGTCTATTCCGCGCCGACGATCCAGGACAAGATCAGTGGCGGACGGGCCAGCATCACCGGCCGCTTCAGCGTGGAGGAGGCCCGGGACCTGGCCATCGTGCTGCGGGCCGGGGCCCTGCCCGCGCCGGTCACGGTCATGGAGCAGCGCACGGTCGGTCCTTCCCTGGGCCAGGAGTCCATCGACTCGGGTGTGCGGGCGGCCTTACTCGGCGGCGCGCTGGTGGTCCTGTTCATGGTCGTGTTCTACAGCCTGACCGGCCTGGTGGCCGACCTGGTGCTGGTCCTGAACATGGTGCTGATCATGGCCGGGCTGGCCTTTTTCGGGGCCACCCTGACCCTGCCGGGCATCGCGGGCATCATCCTGGTCATCGGCATGGCCGTGGACTCCAACGTGATCATCAACGAGCGCATCCGCGAGGAAATCCGGCGGGGTTTGACGACCAAGGCGGCCATCGCCGAGGGCTATTCCCGGGCCATGCTGGCCATCCTGGACGCCAACGTCACCAACATCATCGCCGGGATCATCATGTACCAGTTCGGTACAGGCCCGGTGCGCGGTTTCGCCGTGACTCTGATCCTGGGCATCATGTGCTCCATGTTCACGGCCGTGTTCATGTCCCGCATCGTCCTGGACATGTACATGTCGGGCCGCCCGGCCGAAGCCCGGCTTTCCATTTAGTCCTGACGCCTAGATAATTCTGAAGCATTCGGGGGAACACGATGGGATTGCATCTGATTCGGCACGACATCAACATCAACTTCATCGGCAACCGCTATCTCATGCTGGCCCTTTCCGGCCTGCTCATCCTGGCGGGCCTGGTCTCGCTCACGCTCAAGGGCGGGCCCAGATACGGCATCGACTTCGCGGGCGGCACCATCATCCAGGTCCGCTTCGAGAAGCCCGTGACCCTGGAGAAGATCGAGACCTCCCTGGCCCAGGCGGACATGCCCGGGCTGGTGGTCCAGCGCATGGGCGCCGAGGGCGACTCCGAGTTCCTCCTGCGCACCGCCACCTCGGAGATCCCCACCGAGACCCTGCGCAAGACCATTGACGAGGCCTTCAAAACCTCCATGGGCGATGTCGGCTACAGCGTGCAGCGGGTGGAGATGGTCGGCCCCAAGGTGGGCGCGGATTTGCGATCCAAGGCCCTGGAGGCCCTGTTCTATTCGGTCCTTATCATCTCCATCTACATCTCCGGCCGGTTCGAGAAGCGCTGGATGGTGGCCGGGCTCATGGCCGCAGCGCTGTTCGGCGGGATCTTCGTACTCAAGTTCTTCGATATGCCCATGGGCATCATGATCATGGCCGCGGTGGTCATCGCCCTGGGGATGTCCTTCTATTTGAAGCTCAATTACGCGCTGGGGGCCATCGTGGCCTGCGTCCACGACGTGCTCATTCCCGTGGGCATCTTCTCCATGCTGAACATCGAGTTCGACTTGACCGTGGTGGCCGCGCTGCTGACCATCACCGGCTATTCCTTGAACGACACCATCATCGTCTATGACCGCATCCGCGAGAACGTGAACAACAAAAAATACAAGACCATGGAAGAGACGGTCAACCGGAGCATCAACCAGACCCTGTCCCGCACGCTGCTGACCTCCTGCACCACGCTGATCACGGTCTTGTGCCTGTACCTCCTGGGCGGGCACGTGATCCGGGACTTCGCCCTGGCGCTTCTTATCGGCATCGTGGTGGGGACCTATTCCTCCATCTTCATCGCCTCCCCCATCCTGCTCGGCTTCAAGCTCAAGGCGGCCCCCGAGGTCGCTCCCGCAGCCTAGCACAGAGCCCTGCCCCCTCATAAGGCCCTTCCCCGCGCGGGGGAGGGTCTTTTTTCGTGCCCGGCCACCAGCCCTTGGCCTTTCCCAGGATCATTCCGGCCCGAAAATCAGCCGAGGGGGTTGGCGGAGGGATGGAAAGGGAGTATGTGTCGAAAAAGACGCGAATGCGTGAACCGGCAGGAGACGAACGCGTGGACATGAAGACGATCCTGGTCATTGATGACAACCCCCTGATGCGCATGAGCATCCGGTACGATCTGGAACGCAGCGGCTACAGCGTGCTGGAGGCTGGGAACGGTCGCCAGGCCCTGGGCCTGTTCCGCATCTCCCCGGTGGACATTGCGGTGGTGGACATCTTCATGCCGGAGATGGACGGCATCGAGACCATTCTGGAGATCAAGAAGATCGCGCCTGGTTGCGGGATCATCGCCATCTCCAAGGGCAGCGAGGGCATGGGCGTGAACATGCTCTATCACGCCGAAACGCTGGGCGCGCAGCAGGTCCTGGCCAAGCCCTTCGGGTCCGAGCAGTTGCTCTCGGCCGTGCGCTTCGTTGAAGATATCTGCCAGAACCGGATCGCGCTGTAAGGCCTGCCGCCGCCTTTCCTTCCCGCTTCTCCCGGCCCGCCACCGTGTCTCAACCCCCATTCAGGGCAGGGTTTTGTATTGCCGTAAGGACGCCGAAGGTGATACCAAGGCCTTGACTCGGCCCGAGAATCCGGGCCGGACCCGGCGGGCCAGGGCGCGGAACGGGTGGGGGACATGACCGACAGACACAAGGGTTTGACCGAGGTGGTCATCTACCCGGCCTGGTGCAAGGGCTGCGGAATCTGCGCCGCCTTTTGTCCGGAAAAGGTCATCGAACTGGACGCCGAGGGCAAGGCCCGGGCCGTGCGCCAGGAAGATTGCATCAATTGCGGGTTCTGCGAACTGCACTGCCCGGATTTCGCCATCTCGGTACGGACCAAGGAGCCCGGGGCCGACCCTGGGACCCCGGGCTACAAGCCGCCCGCCAAGGGGAAATGAGCCATGCCTACACCGCGCTCTTCCCGAAAGAAACGCAAGGAAGTCTTCGCCCTGGGGGCCGAGGCCGTGGCCGAGGGCGCGCTCCTGGCCGGGTGCTCCTTTTACGCCGGATATCCCATCACCCCCTCTTCGGAGATCATGGAGACCATGGCCAGCCGCCTGCCCCGCATAAGAGACGGGGTCTTTCTCCAGATGGAGGACGAAATCGCCAGCCTGGGCGCGGTCATCGGGGCCTCGCTGGCCGGGCGCAAGGCCATGACCGCCACCTCGGGTCCGGGGTTCTCCCTCATGCAGGAGCACATCGGCTACGCCTGCATGGCCGAGACCCCGCTGGTGGTGGTCAACGTCATGCGCGGGGGGCCGTCCACTGGCCTGCCCACCTCCCCGGCCCAGGGCGACGTGCAGCAGGCCCGCTGGGGCACCCATGGGGACCATTCCATCATCGTGCTCTCGGCCTCGGACACCCAGGAATGCCTGCACATGACCGTGACCGCCTTCAACATGGCCGAGAAGTACCGCACCCCGGTGATTCTCCTCCTGGACGAGGTCACGGCCCACACCCGGGAGAAGATCACCCTGCCGCTTCCCGGCGAGTTCGAGGTCTTTAACCGGGTGGTGCCGACCATGCCCCCGGAATGGTACAAGCCTTTCGAGGAGACCGTGCGCGGGGTGCCGCCCATGCCGCCCATCGGCTCGGGCTACCGCTTCCATGTCACCGGCCTGACCCACGACGTGAACGGCTTTCCCACCCAGCGGCCGGACGAGACCGTGGACTTAAACCACCGCCTCTTCCGCAAGATCGATCAGTTTTTCCACGACATCCAGGTGGTGGAGGAATACCAGACCCGGGACGCCGAGGTCGGGGTGGTGGCCTACGGGTCCGTGGCCCGCTCGGCCCGCTACGCCGTGGACCAGGCCCGGGCGCGGGGGATCAAGGCCGGACTCTTGAAACTCGGCACGCTCTTTCCCTTTCCCAAGGCGGCCGCCCTGCGCCTGCTTTCGTCCTGCCGGGCGGTCATCGTGCCGGAGATGAACATGGGCCAGATGTCCCGCGAGGTGAAGCGGGTGAATGGCGGCCGCTCCTCGGTGCGCACCTTGAACCGCGTGGATGGCCAGATCATCACCCCCTCGGAAATCCTGAAGGCCCTGACCCAGGTGTAGCGCCATGTCCGACGTCACCCAGCTCATCCACCAGTACCTGCGCCACAACAAGAAATTTCCCCACGTGTTCTGCCCGGGCTGCGGGCACGGCATCGCCCTGGGCTCGCTCATCCGGGCCGTGCACGGCCTGTCCCTGTCCAAGGACGAGGTGGTGGTGGTGGCCGGCATCGGCTGCTCGGGCCGCATCGCCGTGTACGTGGACTTCAACACCGTGCACACCACCCACGGCCGGGCCTTGACCTTTGCCACGGGCATCAAGATGGCCAGCCCCAAGCTCAAGGTCATCTGCATCATGGGCGACGGCGACGCCCTGGCCATTGGCGGCAACCATTTGATCCACGCCGCCCGGCGCAACATCGGCATCGCCGCCCTGGTGCTGAACAACAACATCTACGGCATGACCGGCGGGCAAACCTCGCCCACCACCCCGGGCGGGGCGCGCACGGCCACCAGCCCCTACGGCGCGCTGGAAAAGCCCTTTGATCTGGTGGACCTGGCCCGGGCGGCCGGGGCCAATTACGTGGCCCGGGGCACGGTGTTCCAGGCTCATCTCCTGGACCGGCTCATCAGTTCGGCCATCGAGCGGCCGGGCTTCAACCTGGTGGAGGTGCTCACCCCCTGCCACACCCAGTACGGCCGCAAGAACAAGTTCAAGAACCCGGTGGACATGTACCAGGCCTTGAAGCACGCGGCCGTGCCCCGGGAGGCCTGGGAGCACTTCAGCGAGGCCGAGCGCAAGGAGCGCATCCCCGTGGGCGTGTTCGTGGAGCGGGACGAGCCGGGCCTGGAAGAGCGCTACCGGGTCATGCAGGCCGCGCTCCTGGCCCGGCCCAAGGCCCGGGAGGCCCTGCCCGAGCCGAACGGCCATGATCCGGCCTCGACCAAGGCCAAGCTGGAGGGGGTCGAGTCATGAAGCGGTTCACGGCCCTGGAACGCTTCGAAATCCGGCTCTCGGGCCTGGGCGGCCAGGGGGTCATCACCCTGGGCAAGGTCCTGGGCGGAGCCCTGGCCCTGGGCCACGGCTTCCACGTGACCCAGACCCAGAGCTACGGACCCGAGGCCCGGGGCGGGGCCAGCCGCACGGACCTGGTGGTCAGCACCGTGCCCATCAGCTATCCCAAGGCCGAAAGCGTGGACCTCCTGGTGGCCTTGAGCCAGGAGGCCTGCAACACCTACTACCGCAACATGAAGCCCCGGGGCATCCTGGTCATCGAATCCGACCTGGTCCGCCAGCCCCCGTCCAATTTCTACCTGGGCCTGCCCTTCACCCGCCTGGCCCGGGACAAGATCGGCGTGCCCCAGGCCATGAACAGCGTGGTCCTGGGCGCCCTGACCTGGCTCCTGCCCTTTGCCCGGCAGGCGGTGATGAAAAAAGCCCTGGCCGCCTCGCTGCCGGCCAAGGTCCTGGACAAGAACCTGAAGGCCTTCAGCCTGGGATACAGCCAGGCCAAGAAGCATTTCGGTCCGCCTCCGGCCCTGTGGGACGGCAACGGAGACGAGACCGAGGAGCCGGGGGACTAGATGGGGAGCGGTGTTCGGGAATTTCGACCCGTTGGATTTTGGCTGAGCGGCGGAGGCCTTCTGTTCGTGTCGGCCCTTCTGATCTTTTGGTTGATCCAAGCCCCCTGCGCCTGGGCTGCGGCGGTCCAACCCCCGGCGCAGAGCGGGAATCCCCGGACCGTGAACCTTGAACACCGGGGCCGGGTGCGTACCTATTCTGTGTATATCCCCAGCCACCTGGCCGAGGCCAAGGTCCCGGCCGTGCTGGTCCTGCACGGGGGGGGCGGCAATGGAAAGCAGGTCATGCGCATGACCGGGTTTCACCTCAAGGCCGAGCAGGAGGGCTTCATCGCGGTGTTTCCCGACGGCACGGCCAGTCTCCAGGACCGTTTCCTGGTCTGGAACGCCGGGCACTGCTGCGCCTCGGCCATGCGCCAGGGCGTGGACGACGTGGGTTTCATCCGCGACCTGATCCAGTCCCTGGTCCGGGACTATCCCGTGGACCCCGAGCGCATTTTTGTCACCGGCATATCCAACGGGGCCATGATGGCCCATCGTCTGGGCCGGGAGTTGTCCGACCTGATCGCGGCCATCGCCCCGGTGGCCGGGGGGATGTTTGGCGACGAAAAACAACCGGCCCGCCCGGTCTCGGCCCTGCTCATCAACGGCGGCCAGGATACCCTGGTCCCAGTGGCAGGGGGAAAAAGCTCCCTGGACCGCAAACGCATTTTCAAGGCTTTTGACGCGCCCCTGGCCCCGGCCTCCTTTGCGGTCCATTATTGGACCGGCGCCGACGGATGTGCTTCCGGTCCGGTGCAGGAGGGGGACGTTGACCGGCGCGTGGCCGTGGACCGCTATGAAGGATGCCGGGAGCAGACCGAGGTGGTCTTCACCCTGGTCGAAGAGATCGGGCACGCCTGGCCGGGCGGGGCAGGGGGCCGGAGGGAGAACGACGGATCGGCGTCGACCCTGGACGCGACCACCGCGATCTGGGATTTCTTCAAGGGCAAGCGCAAACAGATTGCCCCCGCGAAATGAGAGGCCTGAATGGGAGTCGCCGCCAGTGGCGCGTCCTGGGCCTGCGCAAGGGGAATGTCCCTCGGCCTGGCGGGACTTCCGGTCCCATCAAGAGTGGACCGGACCCGGAAAGGGTGCTACAGATTGGATAAGGGGATACCCGCCACGCAACGCCTCGATGCCCAGTCCAGGGGGAGACCATGGTGAAGACCGGCATTCTGCTTGAAACCGGGACCAATGAGCTGGAAATCCTGGAATTCTTCATCAACGAAGACCTGGGGCCTGATGGGCCGGGCGAACCCTGCCATTTCGGGGTGAACGTGGCCAAGGTCATGCAGGTCATCGAGACCCCGTCCCTGGAGCCCTCGGCCTCGGCCCCGCACCCTTGCTTTCTGGGCACCATCCCCTTGCGCGACCACATCCTGCCCGTGCTGGACTTAAGCGTCTGGCTGGGCATGAAGCGCCGCCAGCATCCCCACGAGGTGGTCATCGTCACCGAGTTCAGCCAGTCCGTGACCGGATTTCTGGTCTCCGGGGTCACGGAGATCCACCGGGTGGGCTGGGGCGAGGTGGCTGCCCCCAGCGGCTATCTGGCCCGCATGAACACCGCCTGCCTCATCGGCATCGTGGAGCGGGCCGGGCGGTTCATCCAGCTCCTGGACCTGGAGAGCATCATCGCGGACCTGGCCCCGGCCGGGGACCGCTCACCCTGGAAGATCACGGTTCGGGCTGACCGGACCTACAGTGCCCTGGTGGCCGAGGACTCCCAGACCATCCGGCTCATGCTCAAGGACAACCTGACCCAGGCCAATTTCAAACCCCTGCTCACGGGCAATGGGCAAGAGGCCTTGACCACCCTCATGCGCCTGAAGAACGAGGCCCAGGAACAAGGCCGCCCCATCACCGAATTCGTGGACATCGTCATCTCGGACATCGAAATGCCCCAGATGGACGGATTCTCCCTGACCAAGGCCATAAAAAGCGACCCGGTGCTCCAGGTGCTTCCGGTCATCCTGTACTCCTCGATCATCACCGACGAACTGCGCCACAAGGGCGAATCCGTGCATGCCGACGAGCAGGTCTCCAAACCGGACCTGGACCAGATGGCCAGCCACGCCATCCGGCTCATCGAGGCCCGGGCCGTAGCGCGCTAGGCTGGCTGCGCAGGGACTTGCAGGGCCACTGCGCCACTCAGATACCCCCCAGGACAAAAGACAAGGAAGACGTTCATGACCCTGACCCGCGACGAGGTGGTGGACTCCTTTGTGGAGGAGACCGGGAGCCGCCTGGTGGAGATGGAGGACCAGCTCATCGCCCTCCAGAACGCCGACCCTGATGAGCGGGACGCCCTGGTGAACGCCCTGTTCCGTCATGCCCATTCCATCAAGGGCGCAAGCAACCTGCTGGGATACAAGGATATCGAGTTCCTGTCCCACCGCATGGAGCATGTCCTGGACATGATCCGCAACCAGATGCTTCAGCCCAGCCCGCGCATCCACGAGGCCCTGATCCGGGGCCTGGACACCATCGGGGCCTTTCTGGACCATCCCGAGGCTGGCGCGCCGGATAATCTGCGGGAGGTCATGCTCCTCCTCAGCCGGGTGGCGGTCAGCGGGTAGGGCTGCCGGACGGCACAGGCCTTGCAAACCTGCTGGATCAGAAGCCGGAAGGGACAATTTTCCGGCCATCCCTTGAGGAGGCCAGCATGGACCCCAGTCTGAACGAGTATTCTTCCGGCGGCAGCGACCGCCGCTCCTGTGTCTATCTGGACCTTCCCGTCCAAATGCATTCCGGCCTTTCGGACCGCTTGGCTTTGGCCCTGGAGCAGGCCGGGTTGCAGGTATTTTCCAGCCATTGCCAGCCCGCAAGCCCCCTGGCCGGGCCTGGAAGCGATCCGGTGGCCTCGACCCGCCGGGAGTTCAACTGGATGGAGACCTGCGACGTGTTTGTGACCCTGCTGCCTCGCGACAGCAGCGGCCGCCTGGTCCGGGCCGAGGCCGCGCATATGCGCCTGGGCTGGGCCGGGGCCTTGAAGAAGCGGGTGGTGGTGGTCGGCGACGGCCTGCCCGGACCTGACGCCCCGCTGCTTTTGCGGGGGATTACAGCTCTGACCCGCACGGATTTTCTCGGTTTGTCCGAGGTCCTGGAGCGGCCCGGGCAGTTGGCCCGCCTGGTGCGCACGGTTCTGTCCCAGAGGCCGGGCGCGGGGTACGTCCCCTATTCGGCCCAGGCCGAACAGGCCATGCTGGGCTGCGTCTCCTAGGGCTGCGCCTGGGAAACACTCCACCCGGAAGAAGAAAAGAATAATATTTTCTTTGTGTTGTGTTGGGCGCTGGTCGGCTGAATTGGCTGGCCCGGCCTTAGGGGAGCGGGGTGGGCAGGGCGGTCACCCAGGCCAGAAAGGCCTGGCCCAGAAGCACGGCCCCGGTCAGGCCCAAAAGCCCCTGCACCATCTTCAGGAATCCCTCCTCGCTCATCCGGCCGCTGGCCGCGTATCCGGCCCAAAGCCCGACCCCCAGGGCTGGCAGGCTCAACACAAACAGAGAGAGCACCTCCTGGTCCAGGAGTCCATCCCAGGCCTGGAGGCCCACGATGACCACTCCGGCCAGCAGGAAATAGGCCGCCAGGGTGGCCTTGAACCCGTCCCGTCCCAGGGACTGGCGGGTGGCCCAGGCCACCACCTGGGGGCCGTTGATGCCGATGCACACCCCGAAGAATCCGGCCAGGAACCCGGCCCCCACGGTCAGCAGCGGGCCGGGCTTGGGCGCGGCCAGCGGGGCGCGCAGGGTGCGCAGGGAGAGGAGCAGCACGGCCGCGCCCAGCATGGCCTTGAGCACCAGGGCCGGGGCCAGGCCCAGGACCAGCGCGCCCAGGACCATGCCCGGCAGGGAGCAGGCCAGGATGCGGACGAGTGGCCGCCAGCGGATGTCCGCCTTCAGGCGGCTGGTCAGCAGGAGGTTGATGCACAGGGCCATGAGGCAGGACACGGGCACGGCCGTGCGCACGGGCAGGATCGCGCCGAGCAGAGGCAAGGCGGCCAGGGTGGAGCCGAACCCGGCGAACCCCTGGGTGAAACCGGCCAGGCCTGCGGCCAGGGCCGTGATAATCAGGGTGGATGCGTCCATTATTCCTCAGTCCTCAAGGGCCTGGATATGTCCGGGCCTTGAGCGTTTCTCCGGCAGCGGCGGCCTATTCCAGGTCCAGGAATGCAGCCTATACTGGCGGGCTTCAGGTAACAAGCCGGGCATGGGCGGTTTTCTCTCCCGGATCAGGAGCGGGCCGGAAGATGGGGCCAGGAACGGGCTTGCGGGCTGAAGTCCAGGCGAATCGGCCGGCTCTTCTTGCCAAGCCCGGGGCTTTGCGGCACAATGTCTGGATGCGAAACGAACGAGGGCCGGTCCTCTGGGTCCTGCTGGCCTGGTCGGGATTCCTGCTCACCAGTGGACTGGCCCAGGTCCAATTCTCCCTGCCTTTTTGGCTCCTCGAACATCCCCTGGTCCGGGTTCAGGAACTGGATGCCCGTTCACTCGGGCTCTTGGCCTATTGCCTCCTGCACCTTTCCCTGTTCGGGGTTGGCCTTCCCCTGCTCCTGGCCCGCTGGTCCGGCCTGTCCCCCTATCGCCCGGCCGGGCCCCGGGGCATGGCCTTCTGGGGCGGGCTGGCCCTCATCGTTGCAGCGACGGCGGGTCGATGCCTGTCTCTGGATCTGACCTTTCTGGCCGGGCAAGCCATTCCCTTGTCCGCCCGGGTCCTCAAATGCGCCTTCCTCCTCTTCCCCTGGGTGTTGGGGCAGTGCCTGTTCCTTTTTCTGCTCTTCCCCCGGGTCATCGAAGGCCTCATGGGCGACAGGCTCTTGGCCCGGGTGGTCAGCGCCGTGGTGGCTGTTCTGGGCGTGCTCAGCTTGAGCCATGTGGAGTCCCAATACGGCGGGGTGCTGCGGGCCGGACCCGTGGACATGCTCTGGATGGTTCCGGCGGTGCTGGGCGCGGTGCTCAGCCGTTCCCCGCTGTCCGCCTTTGTCCTGCTCTATCCGGCCCAGGTGCTCATCGCCTTGGTGGGCGGTGAGCAGGCCTTTCTCCCTTGGCGTCCCTTTCTGGCAGGCTTTCTGCTCTCCTTTTGGAGCCTGTGCCTCTTTCTGTCGGGCCACTCCTCCAGACGCTTTCCCCCCCGGGAGGCCATGATCGGTCACCAGGGCCTGCCCCTTCCCGGCCAGGCGGAATCCGGCAGGCCAGAAGAATAGACACAGCGCCTGATGCGCATTATTGGATAAATCATCACGAGCGCTCTGCGGCGGCCCACAGGGAGAACCATGACTGATCCAGTGCTCCAGAGGGTCGGAGGCGGCCCGCTCCGATCCCTTCTTCCCCTCCTGTGTCTGGGCCTGCTGCTGTGGACCTGGTGCGCCACGGCCCCGGCCTTCGGGGGCGAATCCTCCCGAATCGAGGACGAGCTCATCGTGCGCTTCAAGGTCGGGGTGGGGCTTTCTGACATCGAGTCCCGGCTCAAATCCCTGGGCCTGACCTTGAAGACCGTGCTGGCCGAGCCTGCCGAAGCCAAGGGCCAGTTCATCGTTCTGGTGCGCTCCGACCGCCTGGACGCCTCGGCCATGGCCGGCCTGCTGGCCGACGACCCCCTGGTGGACTCCGTGGCCTTCAATTCCCGCAGGCAGAAGCGGGCCATACCCAACGACCCGGGCTTCGGTACCCAGTGGGGCCTGCGCAACACCGGCCAGGCTCTGGGCACCAGCGTGGGAACCAGCGGCGAGGACATCAAGGCCGCCGCAGCCTGGGACATCACCACCGGATCGAACCAGGTGGTCGTGGTGGTGGCCGACTCCGGGGTGCAGTACACCCACCCGGATCTGGCGGCCAACATGTGGGTCAACCCCAACCCGCACATTGACGGGACCTATGACGGGACCTATGGGGCGGATTTCTCCGCGGACAATTCCGGGGCCACCTCCGACGACCCCATGGACATCGACGGCCACGGCACCCATTGCGCGGGCATCATCGCGGCCGTGGGCAACAACGGCATCGGCCTGTCCGGCGTGGCCTGGAACGCCAAGATCCTGGCCTTGAAGCTCATGCGCCCCAGCAAGGAGTTCACGGACTCGGACACCTTGAGCGGCATCTCCTACATCCTCAAGAAGAAGCGCCGGGGCGTGAACATCGTGGCCGTGAGCGCCTCCTATGGCGGGCCGGCCCGCAATCCCCTGGTCCTGGACCAGATCGTCCAGCTCGGCCAGGCCGGGATCGTCTGGGTGGCCGCGGCCGGCAACGACGCCCAGAACAACGACGTGTCCCGGGTCCGGGAGATGGTGGCCTCGGCGGACCTGCCCAACATCATTTCCGTGGCCGCCACCAACTCCACCGGTGGACTGGCCGATTTCTCCCATTTCGGCCGCCGCACCGTGGACCTGGGCGCGCCGGGCTTCAACATCAACAGCACCTACCTCGGCAGCATCTACAAGGTGCTGAACGGCACCTCCATGGCCACGCCCTTTGTCAGCGGCAGCCTGGCCCTTCTGGCCGCCAAATATCCCACGGACACGGGCTGGACCCGCATCCGCCGGGTGCTCTCCACCGTGGATTCCCTGCCTGCGCTCGCGAGCAAGGTGCTCACCGGCGGCCGCCTGAACGTGGCTGCCGCCCTGGCCCCTTCGCCCACGCTCATGCCCTTTGTGCTCAACGCCTCCACCCAACAGGGGCTGGTGGCCGGAAGCTCCCTGACCC
This sequence comes from uncultured delta proteobacterium, assembly GCA_903835685.1. GTDB lineage: Bacteria > Desulfobacterota > Desulfovibrionia > Desulfovibrionales > Desulfovibrionaceae > CAILNX01. Next base: position 84,675 of record CAILNX010000053.1, on the reverse strand, counting down.
TGAACGGCCTGGGGTTCGGAACCGCCTCGGGACGGCTGGCCTTCGAGGACTCGCCCGGGACCGAGGTCGCCGGGTCCCTGTCCTCCTGGGACGACATAAGCGTGCGCGGGACCGTGCCCAACCAGGCCGGGCGCTTCGTGCGGGTCAAGGACGGGGGCGGCGCGGGCTCGAATTTCCTGGAGGTCACGGCCTGGAGCGTCCGGGCTTCGTCCTCGGCCGCCCGCATGGGTCCGGCCTCGGTGGTGTTCAATGGCCGTTTCTACCTGTTCGGCGGCCAGGGATCGGCCGGGACAGCCCTGGCCTCGGCCGAAGGCTACGACCCCCAGGCCAACGCCTGGACCGCCCTCACGGCCCCGCCCACGGCCCGGGCCTTTGCGGCCAGCGCCAGCACGGGCGCCACCAGCTCGCTCATCGGCGGGAGCAATGGCGCGGCCCGGGTGGGGACCGTGGACACCTACAATTTCTCCACCGGGACCTGGTCCACCTGCAATCCCCCCCTGGCCGTGAACGCCACGGCCGCCGGGGTGGTGGCCGGGACCATCCTGGTGGCGGGCGGGGGCACCGGCACGGGGGTGGCGTCAAGCGCCATCAACAGTCTCAACCCCTCGACCTGCGCACTGGCCCCCAAGCCCAACCTGAACACGGCCCGGCACCGGCACACGGCCGTGGGCGTGGGCGACAGCCTGTACGTTTTCGGCGGTACGAACGGGGCGGGCGTGCCCATCTCGGACCTGGAGGTCTACAACACCACGGCCGGGACCGTGACGGCCAAGGCCATGCCCTTCAACATGACCGACGCCTGGGCCGTGGCCGTGAACCGCACCATCTATGTGACCACGGGCTTCATCTGGAACGGCACCCGGCCCACGGGCCAGACCTATCTCTACACCTACACCCCGTCCACCAACACCTGGGTCAACATGACCGGAACCATCAATGAGCCCCTGCGCAAGCGGGCCTGGGCCGGACTGGGCTACATCCCCGGCCGAGGGCTCCTGGCTGGCGGGGGCTTTGAGCCGAGCGGGGAGACGGTGCTGAACACCCTGGATTTCCTCCAGATGTCCCCGGTTATTCAGGCCAGTTCCACCCAGCCCGTGGCCGGGCAGACCGCCACCATCCTGGGGCAGTCGGCCCAGTTTAAGAGCGAGGCCGAACTGGCCACCACCTATGGTTTTCCGGCCAGTTCCTGGGAGAAGTTCACCGACCCCATGGCCTTCAACGCCTCGGTGAGCCTGGCCGGGAACCTGGCCGCCTTCGAGTACGCCTTCACCTCCTCGCGCCAGATCGCGGCCCAGGGCTTAAGCCTGTTCAAGCTCAACGGGAACGTCCGGGCCACCTTGGGCTTCACCTATGCGGGCAACGCCACGGACTACGGGGACGGGAAATGGTGGCTGACGGACACGGGCGGGACCTATCTTCTCCCTGCTTCGGTGCTGGCGGCCAACGGGACCTACGTGGTGCACCTCTGCCTCAAGGACAACGGGAACTTCGACCTGGACCCCACCCTGGGCCGCATCCAGGACCCCACGGTCCTGGCCGCGCCCAAGTCCATCAGTTCGGGCAACGGCGGCTGCCTGCTCTCGCCCGAGGCCGGGCTGGGCTGGGAATGGCTGCTGCCGGTGGGTGCGGCTGGGTTGTGGGGACTGGGGTCTTGGGGGTGTGGGCGGCGCAAGGTCCGAAACTGAGAAGGGAAGGGCCGGGCCTTACGCCCCGGTCTCCAGCAGGCGCTTGATGCCCAGGAGTTCGTCCCGGATGCCGCGCAGTACGTCGCCCTGGCCCTTTTCCTGAAGCCGCTTGCGCGCGCCCTCGATGGTCAGGCCCTCGTCGTAGAGCAGGTGCTTGATGGCTCGCACCAGTTCGATCTGGTCCTCGGTGTACAGACGCTGGCCCGAAGGGGTGCGGATGGGCGCGATGGCCGGGAACTCGGTCTCCCAGAAGCGCAGCACGTAGGGCTTCAAGTCCAGGAGTTTGGCCGCCTGTCCGATCTTGTATCGATTGTCCTGCCGCGCCTGTACCATGCGGGTCCACGCCTCTTTTACGCCAGTTCAAAGCCAATCCCAAGCCAGTCCCATGCCCGTCTGGGCCGCCGGACGGACCGAGGGGGCGGATTCTTTTCCGCCTTTGCGCACAATAGCAAGAAGTGGAAGGGGAAGGAAAGGGGCCTGGGGCAGGAAATACGCGCAAGAGTGGGTTTGCGGGCCAGGCCTGAAGAATAAGAAGATTCCTTCTTATTCTTCAGGCCTGGTTCATCCAATTCCTGGCATTCGTCCCTAGATGAGCGCGGCCACGGCCTCACCCATCTCCTCGCACCCGACCAGGCGCTGGCCCGGCTGCATGATGTCCCCGGTGCGCAGGCCCTGGGCCAGGGCCGTTTTCACGGCCGTCTCGATGGCCTCGGCCTCCACGGCCAGGTTCAGGGAGAAGCGCAGGAGCATGGCCACGGACAAAATCGTGGCCAGGGGGTTGGCCTTGTCCTGCCCGGCGATGTCCGGGGCCGAACCGTGGATGGGCTCGTACAGCCCGGGATTGGCCGCGCCCAGCGAGGCCGAGGGCAGCATGCCGATGGACCCGGTGATGGCCGCAGCCTCGTCCGAGAGGATGTCGCCGAACAGGTTCTCGGTGACGATGACGTCGAACTGGGAGGGCGCGCGCACCAGTTGCATGGCCGCGTTGTCCACGTACTGGTGCGACAGCTCCACGTCCGGGTAGTTTGTGTGCTCGTCGATGACGATCTCGCGCCAGAAGCGGGACACGTCCAGGACATTGGCCTTGTCCACGGAGCAGAGCTTGCCTCGGCGCTTGCGGGCGGACTCGAATCCCACCTTGGCGATGCGCCGGATCTCTGACTCCTTGTAGATCATGGTGTTGAAGGCCGCGCGTTCGCCGTCCCGCTGGCCCTCGCCCCGGGGTTCGCCGAAATAGACCCCGCCGGTGAGTTCGCGGATGACCAGCACGTCGATACCCTGGGCCACGATGTCGGGCCTTAAGTAGCAGGCCGGGGCCAGCTCCTTGAACAGGGCTGCCGGACGCAGGTTGGCGAAGAGCCCCAGGGCCTTGCGGATGCCGAGCAGGCCCTTTTCCGGCCGGATGTTCATGGCCACGTCGTCCCATTTGGGGCCGCCCACCGCACCCAGGAGCACGGCGTCACTGGCCTTGCATTTGGTCACGGTCTCCTCGGGCAGGGGGCCGCCCGTGGCGTCAATGGCCGCGCCGCCGATCAGGGCCTCGGTGAAGGCGAAGGAGTGGCCGAATTTCTTTTCCACGGCCGAGAAGGCCTTGCGGGCCTGCTTCAGGATATCCGGGCCGATGCCGTCACCGGCGAGAAGGCAGATGTTCATGTCGATCTCCCTTTGGGGTTCATGGAATGCCTGGGAGCGAAGAACAAGAAATAATTATTGTATTCTTCATCTTGTTCTTGCTCCCCGTTCCTGCGGTCCTTGCTCGATTGGCCCAGGCTAGGCTCCGGTCTGGATGCGCTTCTTCACGTAGGGGACCAGGCCGCCCGCGTCCACCAGCTCGCGCATGGAGGCCGGGATGGCCGGGACCTTGATCTCGGCCCCGGTGGTCAGGTTCTTGAGCAGACCCTTTTCGATGTCCACTTCCAACTGGTCGCCGTCGCCTATCTTGTCCACCTCGTCCCCGATTTCGAGCAGCACCAGCCCCATGTTGAAGCTGTTGCGGTAGAAGATGCGGGCGAAGCTCTTGGCCGCCACCACCGGGATGCCCGCGCCCAGAAGGGCGATGGGCGCGTGTTCCCGGCTGGAGCCGCAGCCGAAGTTCTCCCCGGCCACCATGATGTCTCCGGCCGTGACCCGCTTGATCCAGCCGGGCTCAAGGCCCTCCATGCAGTTGGCCCCGAGTTTGTCCTTGTCCGTGGTGACCAGGAAGCGGGCCGGGATGATGGCGTCGGTATCGATATGCGCGCCCACTTTGTGGGCTTTGCCGCGAATGCTCATGTCGTGCTCCTTTGTCCCAGGCAGGGCTGCGTCCGGCGGACGAGACCCGGCAGGGAGGAAGAGAAGAGTTTTAAATTGCCGTTTCCTTGGAGGCTTAGAGACTCCCGGGATCGGTCAGAACGCCCGTCACCGCGCTGGCTGCGGCCACGGCCGGGCTGGACAGGTACACGAAACTCTCCAGGCTGCCCATGCGGCCCTTGAAGTTGCGGTTGGTGGTGGCCACGGACACCTCGCCCTGGGCCAGGATGCCCATGTGGCCGCCCAGGCAGGGGCCGCAGGTGGGAGGTCCGATGACCGCGCCCGCGTCCAGGAAGATGTCGAAGAGTCCCTCGTGCATGGCCTGCCGCCAGATGGTCGGGGTGGCCGGGAGCACGATGAGACGCACGCCCTTGGCCGCCTTGCGCCCTTTCAGCACTTGGGCGGCCTCGCGCAGGTCGCTGATGCGGCCGTTGGTGCAGGAGCCGATGACCGCCTGGTGGATGCGCACGCCGGTCACTTCGGACACGGGCTTCACATTGTCCGGCAGGTGCGGGCAGGCCACCTGGGGGGCCAGGGCGGCCGCGTCGATCTCGACCACGGACTCGTACACCGCGCCCGGGTCAGCGGTCAGGCGCTCGGCGTTTGGCCGATTATGCGCCTGGCCGTAGGCCACGGTCTTGTCGTCCGAGGGGAAGATCCCCACCTTGGCCCCGGCCTCGATGGCCATGTTGGCCATGGTCAGGCGGCCTTCCACGGACAGGTCGGCCACGGTGTCGCCGTCGAACTCCAGGGCCTTGTACAGGCCGCCGGACACGCCGATGCGGCCGATGAGGTTTAAGATCAGGTCCTTGGCCCCCACCCATTTCTTCAGCTTGCCGCTTATGAGCACCCGGATGGTGGGCGGCACCTTGAACCAGGTCTCGCCCAGGGCCATGGCCCCGGCGATGTCGGTGGAGCCCATGCCCGTGGCAAAGGCGCCCAGGCCGCCGTAGGTGCAGGTGTGGCTGTCCGCGCCCACCACCAGGTCGCCAGGGCCGACCAGGCCCAGCTCGGGCAGAAGGGCGTGCTCCACGCCGCAGTCCCCGCCCTCGTAGTAGTGGGTCACGCCCATCTCCTGGGCGAACTCTCGCACCACCCGGACCTGCTCGGCCGAGTCGATGTCCTTGTTGGGCGTGAAATGGTCGCAGACGAGGGCGATCTTGTCCCGGTCAAAGACCTTGGTCGCGCCCATGCCCTTGAAGGACTTGATGGCCAGGGGCGCGGTGATGTCGTTGGCCAGGACCAGGGACACCCGGCAGCGGGCGATCTGCCCGGCCTCGGTGATCTCCTGGTCCGTGTGCCGCGCAAGGATTTTCTGGGCTAAAGTGTGCTGCATTCCGCAATCTCCTGTGTCATTTTGGCCAGGCGGTTGAGCGCCCGGACGTAGGCCTTGGCGCTGGCCCTGATGATGTCCTCGTCCGAACCCCGTCCCACGGCCTTTTTGCCGTCCTTTTCGATGCGCACGGTCACGGCCCCCTGGGCGTCGGCGCCCCCGGTGATGGCGTTGACCTGGAAGCGCTCCAGTTTTGGGGTCATGCCCACGGCCTGGGACACGGCGTTGAACACCGCGTCCACCGGGCCGGCTCCGAAAGAGTTCTGTTGGATGATCTCGTTGTCCACCTTGAGGCAGACGGCGGCAGTGGGTTTGAGGGTGCCGGTCCCGGTGGTCACGATCAAGTCGATCAGCTCGAAGCGGTCGGGCTTCTGGTAGACTTTTTCGTGGACCAGGGCCTCCACGTCCTCGTCGAAGATGCGCTCCTTGCGGTCGGCCAGGGCCTTGACCGCGTCAAAGACCACGCCGACCTGATCCTCGTCTAAGTCCGCGAACCCGAGCTCGGCCAGCTTCTTCTTGATGGCGTGGCGGCCCGAATGCTTGCCGATGACCATTTCCGAACCCTTCCGGCCCACGCTCTCCGGGGTCATGATCTCGTAGGTCAGGCGGTTTTTCAGCATCCCGTCCTGGTGCACCCCGGACTCATGCGCAAAGGCGTTGGCCCCGGTGATGGGCTTGTACGGCGGAATGGGCTGGGCGATGGTGCTGGAGAGCATGCGGCAGGTGGGGAAGAGCAGCTCGGCCTTGATCCCGGTCTCCATCTGGAAATAGTCCCGGCGGGTGTTCAAGGACATGATGACCTCTTCGAGAGCCGCGTTGCCCGCGCGCTCGCCGATGCCGGAGATGGTCACCTCGGCCTGCCTGGCCCCGGCTTTCAGCGCGGCCAGGGTGTTGGCCACGCCCAGGCCCAGGTCGTTGTGGCAATGCACGCTGAACACGGCCTGGCCGCTGTTGGGGACTTTGTCCAACAGAAAGCGGATGAGTTCGGCGAACTCGGCGGGCTGGGCGTAGCCCACGGTGTCCGGGATGTTCACCGTGGTGGCCCCGGAGGCGATGGCCAGTTCCACGATCTGGGCCAAAAAGTCCCAGTCCGAGCGGGAGGCGTCCTCGGCCGAGAACTCCACGTTGGTGGTGTAGGAGGCCGCGCGTTTCACGGCCGCCTCGGCCATGACCAGGACCTGCTCCCGGGTCTTGCCCAGCTTGTGCTTCATGTGGATGTCGCTGGTGGCCAGGAAGGTGTGGATGCGCGGGTGCTTTGCCTCTTTCACCGCCTCCCAGGCCCGGTCGATGTCGCCCGGCATGGCCCGGCAGAGCCCGGCCACCTGGGACCGGCCCAAGGCCCTGGCGATGGCCTGGACCGCCTCGAAATCGCCTTGGCTGGCGGCCGGGAAACCGGCCTCGATGATGTCCACGCCCAGGGCTTCGAGCTGGTGGGCCAGGCGGATTTTCTCAAAGGTGTTCATGGTCGCGCCCGGCGATTGCTCGCCGTCGCGCAAGGTGGTGTCGAAGATGTAGATACGCTCGGACATGTTCCCTCCGGGAGGGCTGTGACCGGTGGACCGTTGTCCGCCGGTCGTTCATGGTATACGAGGCGGGCACGAATGCAAAGCCTGGCATGCTGGCGATGGATGATGGGAATACGGCGGAAGACCCGCCCAAAGAGGGGAGGTGGTGTTTACGAGAGTTTAGAACTCTCGTAGAGCGAGAGCCAGAAGCAGCGAAGCGGCCTTGCGAACGGAGTGCAAGGCGCGGGGGGCGCGGCGGCCCCTGGATATTCTGGAAGACGTGCTGTTCATGATGCTGCTCGTGGAATGAGCCCTAATACCGGCCCAAGGGGGCTGTCAAGGGGAAAAAGGGAGGCTCCATGCTCAAAGCCGTTCTCGTCCTGGTCCTGGTGTACGGGGCTGCGGCCCTGACCGCCCATCTGGTGGCCGACTCCATGATCTTCCCGGCCCCGGCCCCGTCCTATGGCCAAGACCCCGGGCTGATTTTCCTGCGCATGCCCGACGGCACCCCCATCGCGGCCTGCTGGCTCCCGGCCGCCGGGCCGCTTGGCCCGCAGTCCCCGGTCATCCTCTACAGCCACGGCAATGCCGAGGACCTGGGCACGGCCCTGCCCTCGCTCCTGGACTTGAACAGGCGGGGATATTCGGTCCTGGCCTACGACTATCCCGGATACGGCCGAAGCGGGGGCAAGCCATCGGAGGCCGGGACCAATGCGGCCATCCGGGTGGCCTGGGACTGGCTCACCGGGCAGGGGGGGGCAGGAGCCGAGGCGGCGGACGGCCCCGGACCGAGCCCCGGAATAGAGGCCCGGCAGGTGATCATCTACGGTTATTCCCTGGGCGGCGGGCCGTCCATTGACCTGGCCTCCCAGGTCAAGCCCGGCGGCCTGGTCCTGGAGGCGGCCTTCAGCACGGCCTACCGGGTCATGACCGGCATCGACCTCTTTCCCGGCGACCGCTTCCGCAACATCGACAAGATCGACCGGGTGCAGGCCCCGGTTTTCATCCTGCAGGGCGGCCAGGACCGGGTCATCCCGCCCTCCCACGGCCACGACCTCCTGGCCCGGGCCCGGGAGCCCAAACGGGGCTTCTTTTTGCCCCAGGCCGGGCACGAGGACCTTCGTTTCGTGGCCGGGGAGGGGTACTGGCGAGAATTGGCCGAGTTCGTGCGCCTGTGCGGATTGGAAGCTCAGTAGCGTTGCGTTTGGAAATTGGCGTCAGCCTTCGCAAGAGGATAAGAATAAGAAATAATTATTTTTATTCTTCTTTCTTGTCGGGTTTCTTCGGTCAGTTTGATCTTATCATCTCTTGGGCTCTTCAGCTTCCCGCAAAGTCGCGGCCCGAACAATGGCCTTGTCCCCGAACCGTTTCCGCACGGCGTCGGCCGCCCGGTCCATGTCCTCGCTGCGCTCCGTGGGATCGGGCAGAAGCGAGAGCTGGCGCTGGGCAAAGGTCAGGCTGGACACACCCAGGCCGATGAGCCGGATGGGCTTTTGCGGGTCCAGGCGGTCGAGCAGGTCGCAGGCCACCTCGTGGATACGCCGGGTGGAGGCCGTGGGGCCGGGCAGGGAGCGGGAGCGGGTGATCAGGCTGAAGTCCGCGTAGCGCACCTTTAAGGTCACGGTGCGGCCCGAGGCGCTGTGGCGGCGCAGATCGCGGCCCACGCGCTCGGCCTGGCGCAGGAGCCAGATTTTCAGTTCGTCCAGACGCCGGGGCGGGACATCCGTGTCAAAGGTGTGCTCGGCGCTCATGGACTTGGGCAGGCTGTGGGGCGTGACCTGGGAGCGGTCCAGGCCCTGGGCGGTCTCGTAGAGGTCCCGGCCGCGTTCGCCCAGGCGCTCGATCCAGAAGGACTCGGGGCGGCGCAGGACATCTCCGGCCGTGCGCACGTTCAGCCGGGCCAGGGCCTCGGCGGTCTTGGCCCCCACCCCCGGAATCTTGCCCAGGGGCAGGGCGGCCATGAAGGCGGCCACCTGGTCCGGGGCAATGACCGTGAGCCCGTCGGGCTTGTTCATATCCGAGGCGATCTTGGCCAGGAATTTGGCCGGGGCCGCGCCAAAAGAGCAGGTCAGGCCCGTGGCCTGGCGCACCTGGGTCTTGATGGCCGCGCCGATGTCCCAGGCCGAGCCCAAAAGCCGCTCGCTGCCGGTCAGATCCAGGTAGGCTTCGTCCACCGAGGCCTGCTCCACCAGGGGGGAGAAGCGGTCCAGCACCCCCATGACCGCCCGGGAAATCTCCTTGTACCGGGACATGCGGCCGGGCATGACGATGAGCTGCGGGCACTGGCGCAGGGCCGTGACCATGGGCATGGCGCTGCGCACTCCGAAGACCCGGGCCTCGTAGGAGGCGGCCGCCACCACCGAGCGCGGGCCGTGACCGCCCACGACCACGGGCTTGCCTCGGATCTCCGGATGGTCCATCTGCTCCACCGAGGCGAAGAAGGCGTCCATGTCGATGTGGGCGATGAGAATCTGAACCATGGTCCAGGCTACGACAAAGGAGCCTGGGATTCAACCGGAAGGGGCGGCCTGGGAGGGTTTCGGGCTCTCTACCCGGTTTATTGCGGGCAAAGGCAGGCGAATTGGGGGTGATGCGCCGGTTTTCCCCGGGGGAAAGCCCCTCTTGAACGTGGTGGCCTGACCTTTCGCGGCGTTGACTTCCGGGGCTTTCGGGGCATAGAATGTTCATCGGTGGAGTTTTGCGCCAATCTCCGCCGCGAGGAGACCCTCATGGACATTGACAATGCCCTGGTGCTGCGTAAATTCGTGGCCCCGGAATTCGTTTTCGGACCCCAGGCCTCGGGTCTGGCCGCCCAATACCTGCGCAATTTTCAGGCCGCCTCGGTGCTCCTGGTCACGGACCCGGGAATCGTGGCCGCCGGGTGGGTGGAGCCGGTCAAATCCATGCTCCTGGACCAGGGCATGCGGGTGACGGTTTTCTCCGAGGTCACCCCCAATCCCCGGGACCACGAGGTCATGGCCGGGGCCGAGGTCTTCCGGTCCAGGGAGTGCGAGGCCCTGCTGGGGATCGGCGGAGGCAGCGCCATCGACTGCGCCAAGGGCATCGGCGCGGTGTGCACCAACAACCGCCACATCCTGGAGTTCGAGGGCGTGGACCAGGTGGCCCAGCCCTGCCCGCCCCTGGTGTGCATTCCCACCACCTCGGGCAGCGCGGCGGACGTGTCCCAGTTCGCCATCATCAACGACACCGTGCGTCAGGTGAAAATTGCCATCGTGAGCAAGGCCATGGTCCCGGACGTGTCCCTCATCGATCCGGAACTGACCGTGACCATGCCCCCGGACCTGACCGCCAACACAGGCATGGACGCCCTGACCCACGCGGTGGAGGCCTTTGTGTCCAACGCCTCCTCGCCTATCACCGACCAGTTGGCCTTGAGCGCCATCCGTCGGGTGTTCGTCTCCCTGCCCCGGGCCATGAACGAGCCCCGGGACATCACGGCCCGAGCCCAGATGCAACTGGCCTGTCTGGAGGCCGGGTTGGCCTTCTCCAACGCCATCCTGGGCGCGGTGCACGCCCTGGCCCACAGCCTGGGCGGCCTTCTGGACCTGCCCCACGGAGAATGCAACGCCATCCTCCTGCCCCCGGTCATGGCCTTCAACGCCCCGTCCTGCCCCGAGCGCTTCGAGGCCATGGCCCGGACCCTGGGCCTGGACTTCGGCCCGGGCGAGGCGGCCGGGGCCATGATCCAGGCCGTGGAGGAGTTGAAAAAGCGCCTGGGCCTGACCCGGACCCTGTCGGCGATCGGGGTGCGGCCCGAGGATCTGGACCGCCTGGCCGAAAAGGCCCTGAAGGACCCCTGCCTGCTGACCAATCCCCGGGTCGCCAGCCTGGCCGACCTGAAGGGCATTTACGCCCGAGCCATGTAGATGAGCGTCCAGCGCAGGAATCCGGCCCCGGGCGGGGGCCTGCCTTCGGCCGAAAGCGACCGGGACCGGCTCATCGGCCTGGGGGAACGCTCCTTCCAGAAGAGCTACTACCCGGAACTGCGCAAGCGCCTTCAGGAACTGGAGCATTTCCGCGCGCTTCTGGACCATTCCGGGGACCTCATCTTCATGGCCGATCCGGACACCGGCCGCATCCAGGACTGCAACCAGACCGCCTGCCGGGCCATGGGCTTCACCCGCCAGCAGATCCTGGGCATGGGCCTGGAGGACATCATTTCCGAGGCCGACGCCTTCGTGGTCCCGGGCGAGAACGGCAGCCGCATCGTGCACGGGGTGCGCACGGCCCGGGGCGGGAGCCTGCCCGTGGAGGCCACCCGGGTCCAGCATGTGGTCTCCGGCCAGGCGCATCTCATCATCGTGGCCCGGGACATCACCGCCCGGCTCAAGGCCGAGCGGGCCTTGGGCGAGAGCGAGGCCCTGTTCCGGGCCTCCTTTGAGCAGGCGGCCACGGGCATGGTCCTTCTGGACCTGGGCGGCCGTTTCATCATGGCCAACCAGGCCCTGGCGGACATGCTCGAATCCAGCCCCAAAGAGCTGGCCGGCCGCCACCTCCGGGACGTGTCCCATCCCGAGGACATGGACATGGCCCTGGAGCGCCACGCCTCCTTTGTCACGGACCAGGAACCCACCCATCAGTACGAGCAGCGTTTATTGTCCAAGACCGGGAATCTGGTCTGGGTCCGGCTGCACGTGGCCAAGATCACGGGTGAATCCGGCCAGGCCCTGTCCATCATCGCCCACATCCAGGACATCACCGAGAACAAGCGGGCCGAGGAGCAGTTGCGCCATCAGGCCCTGCACGATCCGCTCACGGACCTGGCCAACCGGACCCTGTGCCAGGACCGCATCAGCCACGCCCTGCTCCGGGCCATGCGGCGTCCCGAGGCCATCTTCGCCGTGGCCTTCCTGGACCTGGACCGCTTCAAGATCATCAACGACAGCCTGGGCCATCCCTTTGGGGACAGCGTGCTGCGCGAGGTGGCCCAAATCCTGGCCGCCAGCGTGCGCTCCATCGACACCATGGCCCGTTTCGGCGGGGACGAGTTCGTGTTGGTGCTGGAGGACCTGACCTCCTACGGCGAGGCCGTGCGCATTCTGAACCGGGTACGCAAGGCCATGGCCGAACCCATGCTCCTGGGCGGGCAGGAGATCCGGCTCACGGTGAGCACGGGCCTGGTCTTCGGCCCGGGGGAAAGCGTGCGGCCCGACGACATCCTGCGCGACGCCAACATCGCCATGTACAAGGCCAAGGAGGCCGGGCGCGGCCGGATGAAGGTGTTCAACAAGCGCATGCGCGAGCAGGCCGGGGTGCTTTTGTCCCTGGAGAACGACATGCGCCGGGGCATCGCCGCCAGCGAGTTCTTTCCCCTGTACCAGGCCATCGTGCGGGTGGAGGACTCGACCCTGGCCGGGTTCGAGGCCCTGGCCCGCTGGCGGCATCCCACCCGGGGGCTGGTCAATCCGGCGCTGTTCATCCCCCTGGCCGAGGACTCGGGCCTGGTGGTGGACATGGGCCGGTCTATCCTGACCCAGGTGGCGGCCGACCTGCGCCGCTGGATATCCATGGAGACCAACGGCCACGGGCCTTACGTGGCCGTGAACATCTCGCCCATCCAACTGGCCCGCACGGAATTCGTGGACCAGTTCCTGAAGATTTTCCAGGATCAGGGGGTGCCCCTGGACCGGGTGCGGGTGGAGATCACGGAAACGTGCATGATGGCCAATCCCGAGCGGGCTCTGGCCATATTAAATCGCCTGCGGGAGCAGGGCGCCCGGGTGGCCGTGGACGACTTCGGCACCGGGTATTCCTCCCTGTCCTACCTGGCCCGCTTCCCCATCGACATGATCAAGATCGACCGGGCCTTCATCTCCAAGCTCGGCACGGACGAGGAAAGTCTGGAGATCACCCGCTCCATCGTGGCCCTGGGTGAAAAGCTCGGCCGGGTCTGCGTGGCCGAGGGCGTGGAGACCAACCGCCAGCACTTGATGCTCAAGGCCCTGTCCTGCGGCTTCGCCCAGGGTTTCCTCTTTTCCCGTCCGGTGGGGGCTGCGGCCGCCGAGGTGCTCATGGCCAGGCGCGGGAGTCTTCTGGCCGCTACGGAGTAGGGCCGCCTCACCGACACACATTCCAGACGGCCGTCAGGCGTCGCCGCCCGCCCCCCGAAAGGGGTTCTCCTGGCCCCGGGCCAGGCGCTCGATGTTCTCCCGGTGCCGGGTAAAAAGCAGGGCCATGACCGCCAGGGCCAGGGGCACGTACTGGGGCAGCCCGGCCAGCAGGCAGAACACCGGCAGGCACACGGCCAGCGTGAGCGAGCCCAGGGACACGTACCCGGAAAACTTGATGGTCAGCAGGCAGGCTGCGGCCGCCGCCAGGGTCACGCCCGGGGACAGGGCCAGGAACACGCCCACGGTGGTGGCCACGGCCTTGCCGCCCTTGTACTCCAGGAAGGGGGAAAAGACATGGCCGAAAAGCGCGGCCATGGCCACCAGGCTCATGGCCAGCCAGCCCCGGTCCGGGTTCAGGGCCAGGGCCACGGGCAGCCAGCCCTTCCCGATGTCCAAGGCCAGCACCAGAATCCCGTATCCCAGGCCGCAGAGCCGGGCCACATTGGTGGCCCCGGTGTTGTGGCTGCCCGCCTCGCGGGGGTCCAGGCCCTTCACCATCCGGGAAATCACCAGGCCGAAGGGGATGGAGCCAAGGCCAAAGGCCAATATTATCCAAAGGATGGTCATGTCCGCCTCTCTTTCGGCAAAGTGGTTTCGCCCGTGGCCAGGATATAAAGCACTTGCCCGGCCAAGGCAAGGCAGGGACCGCCCAGGGATCATTGAGGGGCCGGGCCAGGGACTGGGCAGGAGCAGGCAGGGGCGGCCAGGGGACTTAAGGGTCGCCAGCGCCGGAGGCGTCCACGAAATGCTGCCGGGCAGAGCGCTGCACGGGCCGCATTTCAATTTTGTCATTTGCCCTAAAAATGCAGGCCGCCCCAGGGTCTCTCCTGCGGACACAGACAAAATTTGTCGGACAAATCCTGACAATTGTAACAAATTCCCATTTATGTAAAATATATACTACATTTTTTGTTGTCATATCCGCCCTTTTCGGTTTATGGCAAATCGCTCGCGCCCAAGTGATTGCCGGGCCATCCCCAATCCCCTGCGCCGGATGCAGACCGCTTCCCGCGCACCCATGGAGGCTTCATGATTCAAGCCGGAGACACTGCTTTCGTGCTCATCAGCGCGGCCCTGGTCCTGCTCATGACCCCGGGTCTGGCCCTGTTCTACGGGGGCATGGTCCGGGGCAAGAACGCCCTGGGCACCATCATGCAGAGTTTCATCCTTATCTCCCTGGTCAGCCTGGAGTGGGTCTACCTGGGCTATTCCATGAGCTTCGGCCCGGACCTGGGTGGAGTGATCGGGTCCCTGGCCTGGTCGGGCCTTGCGGACGTGGGCGCGGCTCCCAATCCGGACTACGCCCCGACCATCCCCCATCTGGTGTTCATGATCTACCAGTGCATGTTCGCGGTGATCACCCCGGCGCTGATCACCGGGGCCTTTGCCGAGCGCATGCGCTTCGGGCCGTTTCTGATCTTCTCCCTGCTCTGGGTGGTGGTGGTGTACAATCCGGTCTGCCACTGGGTCTGGGGCGCGGGCGGCTGGCTCAAGGAAATGGGCGTGGCTGATTTCGCGGGCGGCCTGGTGGTGCACCTGACCTCGGGCGCGGCGGCCCTGGCCTCGGTGTGGGTCATCGGCCCGCGCAAGGATTTCGGCCAGGTCAACGTCTTCCCCCACAGTCTGCCCCTGACCTTACTCGGCACGGGCCTGTTGTGGTTCGGCTGGTTCGGGTTCAACGCGGGCAGCGCCCTGGCTGCCGACGGCGTGGCGGCCACGGCCTTTGTCTCCACCCATCTGGGGGGCATGGCCGGCATGGCCATGTGGACCGCCGTGGAATGGTATCACCGGGGCAAGCCCACCACTTTGGGCGCAGCCTCGGGGGCCGTGGCCGGGCTGGCCACCGTGACCCCGGCGGCCGGGTTCGTGGCCCCCAATGCGGCCGTGCTCATCGGGCTTCTGGCCGGGGGCCTGTGCTATCTGGGGGTCATGTTCAAGTCCCGCCTGGGCTTTGACGACAGCCTGGACGTGGTGGGCATCCACGGCCTGGGCGGCCTGATCGGAACCCTGTGCGTGGGGATTTTCGCCACCAAGGCCGTGAATCCGGCCGGGGTGGACGGGCTGCTGGCCGGGAATCCCGGGCAGCTCGGAATCCAGGCCTTTGGCTGCCTGGTGGTCCTGGGCTATTCCCTGGTGGCCAGCACCCTGCTGCTCAAGCTGGTCAAGACCCTGGCCGGTCTGCGCCTGGCCCCGGACCATGAGACCATGGGCCTGGACGTGAGCCAGCACAGCGAGGCGGCCTACAGCGAATAACGAAGCGCGATTTTGATGGATGCAAGGCCCGCGAACTTCGGATCGCGGGCCTTTTTGCGTTCAGGGAAGGCCGGGCAGGCTTACAATCAGCCCCGGGATTTGTCCACGATCTCCCGCAACGCGCCCGAGAGGCGGTTGATGTCCTCCACGGCCAGGGCTGCTGCGGTCATCTCATTGGAGGTCTCGCTGCAGGTGGCCTGGACCTCGTCCACGGACTTGGATATCTCCATGCTGGCCTGGGACTGCTCCTCGGCCACCGAGGCGATGGCCACGATGGTGTCCGTGGTCTTGGCCACCAGATCCACGATTTCCCGCAAGGCCTGGCCGGAGTCGGCCGCCAGGGTGGAGGCCCGGCCCACGGCCTCGGAGGCGCGGTCCATGCCGTCCAGGCTGAGGCGGGTGTCGGACTGGATGGAGGAGATGGCCGCGCCCACTTCCTTGGTCGCGCCCACGGTTTTTTCGGCCAGCTTGCGCACCTCGTCGGCCACCACCGCGAACCCGCGCCCGGCGTCGCCCGCCCGGGCGGCCTCGATGGCCGCGTTCAGGGCCAGGAGATTGGTTTGGTCCGCGATGTCGGAAATCACGTCCATGACCTTGCCGATGGAGGCGATTTGTGCGCCCAGGCCGTGCAGATTGGTCTTCAAGGTGGCGGTCTGGCCGCTGACGTCCTTGATGGCTGAGACGGCCTGCTCCACGATGCGTGACCCTCCCAGGGCCTTGTCCTGGGCCTGGCCGGCCTGCATGGAGGCCTCCGAGGCGCTGTGGGCCACCTCGCCCACGGCGGTGTTCATCTCTTCCATGGAATGGGACGTGGCCAAGGCCCGGTGGGCCTGGTCGCAGGCGTTGGCCGAGGCCTGGCGCACCTGGACCATGAGTCGTCCGGCGGTCCCGTGCAGTTCCTGGGACACCGAGCTGATGGCCTCCATGGCCTGGGTGATGGTCTCCTTCTGCTGGGTGATCAGGGCTTCGCGGGCGCGCGACTCGGACAGGTCGGTGTACACGCACAGAGCGCCCATGATCTTGCCTTCGAGGTCGTAGAGCGGGGAGGAGTCGATGTGGATGTCCAGCTTGCGGCCCTTGCGGCCGGTGAAGACCACCTCTTTGCTGATGGACTTGTTCTCGCGCATGGCCACGCCCAGCACCGTGGGCCGGATCTCGCCGTAGAAGAAATAGGCGATGTTGCTCCCGTAGTGGTCCTCGGGCTTGCCCTCGTGCTCCACCATGCGGATGAGGGCCTGGTTGCCGAAGATGAAGTTCTCCTCGATGTCGGCCACGGCGCAGGGCGTGACCATGCTCTTCATGATGCCCCGGGCCAGGCTCAAATCGTGTTTGAGCTTGTCCAGCATCCCGGTCAGGGAGGCCTGCATGTCCGCAGCCAGGCCGGTGCTCCGGGCGGGAAAGGCCACAGCGTAGTCTTCGGCCAGGATGCGCCGGGCCGTCTCGCCATTGGCGGATAAGAGCGCGGAAATCCCGTTCAACCCGAGCGCAAGCACGGCCAAGAGGGCCAGGCTCACGGGCGTGAGAATGAGCAGGAGCCGTCCGGGTTCGACCAGGGACAGGAAAAGGGCGGCCAAGGCCAGAAGGACCGCAAGGCCGAGGAGCGCCATCACCCAGCGGCAGGCTTCCAGGGAAACGAAAGTCTTGGGCATGATCCCTCCGGGGGCACGGGGTTGAACAGACAACTGTCAGAGCCTCAGCGCCCCGAAGGGCGTCTCGCCAAGCGCCCCGCATGTCCGAGTAGGGACGAGTGCGGGAATCCCGGGAGAACCGATCCCTGCTGGCGGGATAGGGAGGCATTGCACAAATGTTGCCAAAATTGATTGTCGCCGGGAGAATGAAACAATAGGCCGAATTTATTGAAACAAATTTGACGCTTCCCGGGCAGGTTATTGAGCCCTGTCCAAAATATCAGACGTACGGGAGCGGGGCAAGGGAGGTAGGGAATAAATTCTCGAGCGTATACGGGATGATCGGAATTTCTCGGGGAGCAGGGCCACGTCCGATGGAGTTGAAGCTTGTCCGATATTTCGGACTGGGGCCGGGCGCAGGAAAAAATGGGGGCCGGACCAGGATCGCTCCTGGCCCGGCCCGGGTCCGGTTGCCGCAAAGGGGGCGGTTAAGCCCGTTGTTTTAGAAGGGGTACTTGTAGCTCTTCACAAAGGAAGTGATGCGCTTCTTGGAGGCCTTGAGCCGGGCCTTTAAGTCCTTCTTGTACTGCTCGATGTCGATCTTGACCTGGGCCACGCCGGTGTCCATGGCCGCCTGGGCCACGGCCGGGGCTTCCCAGACCAACATGCGGGTGTCCAGGGCCTTGGGGATCACGTAGTCCAGGCCGAAGGACAGCTTCTTCTCCCCGTAGAGGTCCAGGATCTCCGAGGGGATCTTTTCCTTGGCCAGGGCGGCCAGGGCCTTGGCCGCCGCGTGCTTCATGGCCTCGTTGATGGTCTTGGCCCGCACGTCCAGAGCGCCGCGGAAGATGTACGGGAAGCCGGACACGTTGTTCACCTGGTTGGAGAAGTCCGAGCGGCCGGTGCCCATGATCAGGTCCTTGCGGGCGGCCTTGGCGACCGGATAGGGGATTTCCGGGTCCGGGTTGGCCATGGCGAAGATGACCGGGTTCTTGGCCATGGCCTTGACCATGTCCTTGTTCACCAGATCCTTGGTGGACAGGCCCAGGAACATGTCCGCGCCCTTGAAGGCCTCTCCCAGGTTGGCGAAGGCCTTCTTCTGGGCGAAGAGCTTCTTCTCGGCGGTTAAGTCCGTGCGGCCGGTGTGGATGTGGCCCTTGGAGTCGAACATGGAGATGTTCTCCCGGGGCACGCCCATGGAGATGTAGAAGTTGGAGCAGGCGATGGCCGCCGCGCCAGCGCCGGAGACCACCACGCGCAGGCTCTCGATGCTCTTGTTGGCGATCTCCATGGCGTTGATCAGGCCCGCGCCGGAGATGATGGCCGTGCCGTGCTGGTCGTCATGGAAGACCGGGATGGTCATGGCCTTGATCAGGGTCTGCTCGATGTGGAAGCATTCCGGGGCCTTGATGTCTTCCAGGTTGATGCCGCCAAAGGTCGGCTCCAGGGCCTTCACGATCTCGATGAGCTGCTCCGGGTCCTTGCAGTTCAAGTTGATGTCATAGACATCGATGTCCGCAAAGGTCTTGAACAGGACGCCCTTGCCTTCCATGACCGGCTTGGCCGCCAGAGGGCCCAGGTTGCCCAGACCCAGGATGGCCGTGCCGTTGGAGACCACGGCCACCAGGTTGCCCTTGTTGGTGTACTTGTAGACTTCGTTGGGGTCGGCGTGGATGGCCCGGCAGGTCTCGGCCACGCCCGGAGAATAGGCCATGCTCAAGTGCTTGGGGTTCAGGCAGGGCTTCATGGGGATGCTTTCCAGCTTCCCGGCGGGAAACGTGCTGTGGTAATCCAGGGCTTCTTGCTTGGTGTACAGGGCCATGTGATCCTCCTTGGCGGCGGGGTTCTCCCGCCTGTTTTTCCGACTATTGGTCAGGCCTATTCCTCTTCTTCCACGCCGAAGCGCTTCCATTGGGCCGCTTCCTGCTTGGCCGCCTTGGCCACTTCCTCTTCGCTCAAGGGGTCGATGATCAGGGATTCGCCGACCAGCTCCCAGATGTATTTCACTTCGTAGTTGCACCCTTCATAAAACTTGGGCAGGCGGCGCATGATCTGGTCCCGGCAGTTGGAGCAGCCCACCACCACCACGTCCGCGCCGGTGTTCTTGATCTGCTCCACCTTGAACCGGCCGTGGGCCGCCGACTGCTTCTCATAGGGCATGGGCCAGTTGCCCCCGCCCGCGCCGCAGCAGAAATTGTTGACCCGGTTGGGGACCATTTCCACGAAATCGTCCACCAGTTGGGAGAGAATCCAGCGCGGCTCGTCGTAAAAGCCGATCCCGAAATGGCGCTCCAGCTCCCGGCCGTGTTTACAGGAGTCGTGCCAGGTGAAGCGCTTGCCCGCGTTCCGGCTCTTGTCCACCTTGATCCGGCCGGTCTCGATGAGTTCCTTCAAGTAGGGGTAGAGATAGGAATAATTCACCCGGCTGGAGGGGTCGTCCAGGGAGCAGGCCTTGAGGCCCGCCCGGCAGCCGTAGGAGCCGCCGCCGCAGTCGGGCATGATCATGGTCTGACATCCCAGGGTGGTGTAGATGTCGATCTTGCGCCGGGCAAAGGTCTTCACCGCGTCGGTGTTGGCGGTGAACAGACCCCAGTCCACGGCCTCCCAGTTGCGCGAGGGCACGGTCCAGGACTCGCGGGCGGCGTAGAAGATCTTCCACCACCATTTCATGTCCTCGTAATCGCCGAAAATCTCCTTGGAATTGGGGAAGAACAGGACGTTGGCCCCTTGCTTGTCCACCGGCACGTAGAAGCCCGGGCAGTCCTCTTCGGCCATTTCCCGGCCCACGTCCTTCAAGGTGTCCAGGTAGTCCTCGATGGACACGGACATGTTGTTGCCCGAGGCCAGGTTGCGCATGACCCCGGTGTGCAGGGTGCCCGGGACCTTGTCCCGGCGGCGCAAGGCCCGCATGGCCGCCAGGCAGTACCAGATGTCGATGCCCTGGGGGCAGCCGTAGGAGCAGCGGCCGCAGCCCGTGCAGATCCAGGGGAATTCCGAGTCCACCAGCTCGTCGATGAGGCCGAGGGCCATCATGCGCACGGCCTTGCGGGTGTCCAGTTGAACCCCTGGGGTGCCGGTGATGGGGCAGCCGCTGGAGCAGGTCCCGCAGGTGTAGCAGGTCTCCATGTTCAGGGCCGAGAGTTTGGCCTTCAAGTCCTTGGGAATCTCCCGGGGCCTGAAGGGCTTGAGTTTGGCGGTGGCGGCCATGTCAGTACTCCTTGGGTAGGCGGTCGAGTTGGGCCTTGGTGAACACCGGGCCATCCTTGCACACGTACCAGGGACCCACGTTGCACCGCCCGCACACGCCCATGCCGCATTTCATGCGGTTTTCCAGGCTCAGGTAAATCTGGTCGGCCCCCCAGCCCAGGCGGTCCAGCACGGGCTGAGTGAATTTGATCATCACCGGCGGGCCGCAGACCAGGGCCAGGGCGTTCTCCGGGCTGGGCGCGGCGCGCTCGACCACGGCCGGGACGAACCCGGTCATCCCGCTCCAGCCCGGGGCCTCGCGGTCCACGGTCACGAACATGTCCACGTCCCCGCGTTTCTCCCAGGCGGCCAGGTCCTCGCGGTACATGAGCATGCCCGGGGTGCGCGCCCCATAGACGAAGGTGATTTTTCCGTAGTCCGCCCGGTGGGCCAGCAGGTGGTGCATGGTGGCCCGCAGCGTGGTCACGGCGAATCCCCCGGCCACGACGAGGATGTTCTTGCCGCGCATGGCCGCAAGGGGATAGCCGTGGCCCAGCGGTCCGCGCACGAAGACCGCGTCGCCCACGCCCAACTCGTGCAGCCGGGTGGTGACCACGCCCACCTTGTTCACGGTGAAGAGCAGGTCCGGCCCCTCGCCCGGGCTGGAGGCGATGCCGATGGGGATTTCCCCGTATCCGGCCAGGGAGAGCTCGGCGAACTGGCCCGGGGTGAAGGCAAAGGCCGCCGCGTCCTCGGGCCGGTCAAAGGAGAGCCAGTAGGACCGCAGGCTTTTGTCCTCGGTCTCGGCCCAGGTGCGACTGATACGGGCCGGATAGGGCAGATAGGGGTTGGACTGATGATCGGTCATGGCCGCTGGCCTCCGCTTGCGCTGGCCGCCTGCCCGTTCATCTGGGCGGCCACCTGGCGCACGTCGATGTTCACCGGGCACAGCCGCACGCACCGGCCGCAGCCCACGCACCCGATCTCCTGGTTTTTTATGGGGATGTACTTGAATTTGTGCATGAAACGCTGGCGCACCCGGTCCAGCTTGCGGCCCCGGGGGTTGTGCCCGGTGCCGTGCTTGGTGAAGAGTGCGGACATGCAGGAGTCCCAGTTGCGCACCCGGCGACCCTCGTCCACCTTGGTCTCGTCCTGGATGTCGAAGCAGTGGCAGGTGGGACAGCAGAAGGTGCAGGCCCCGCAGTTCAGGCAGGTTTCGGCCAGGCGCTCCCACAGGGGGGATTCGTACAGGTCCAGGACCTCGGCCTTGTCCAGGGCCGAGAGGTCCGGGGCATTGGCCGGGTCCAGGGCCAGGGCGGCCTCGGCCTGGTTCTTCAGCTCCTCGCGCCGGGCCAGGTCCTTCTTGCCCGGCTCGTCCCCGGCCGCGGCCTTGGCCGCGTCCATGGGCAGGTCCTTCATGGCCCGCTCACCCCGCTCGGAGATCACCTCCACCAGGAAGGACTCGCCCAGGTCGGTGAACAGCAGGTCCAGGCCCTCGGTCCCGAAAGGATGGCCGCCCACGCCGGTGCAGAAACATACCGGGCAGGGCGCGGGGCAGGACTGGCCCACCAGGAGGGTCCGCTCCCGCTTGTCCGCCCAGTAGGGGTCGAGCATGGCCGGGTCCTGGCCGAAGATGCGGTCCAGCAAGGCCAGGGCCTTGGCGTCGCAGGGCCGCAGGCCGAACAGCATCAGGTCCTGGTCCAGGCCCGGCGCAGGCTGCATGGGCTCGTGGGCCTGGGCCGGGTCCGCCCCAAAGCGCATCAGGCACTCGCTCTGGGGGAAGAAGAAGTTCTTGGGCGAAAAGGCGGTATTGGCCAGGGACAGGTCGGCCTGGGCCAAGTCCGTGGCCGGTATCCAGGTCGCCTTGCCCTGGACCGTGGCCGGGACAAAGGCCTTGCGCCCCTGGGCCAGGGCCTTGAACAGGGCCGAAAGCCCGGCGTGGTCCAAAATTCTCTGGGACATCAATTCACCCCTTGGCTTTGGCTCATTTCATGAATCCTTCGGGGTCGTCGGTCTTCCAGGTGGCCAGCGGGGGCGGGACGCTCGGGTCCATGCCCGCCTCGCGGCCAAAGAGCGCGCGCACATCCCGCTCCAGTTTGCTGGTCAGCCGCCGGACTTTCAGGGTCTGGGGGCAGGCCGATTCGCAGGCCCCGCAGTCCGTGCACCGACCGGCGCAGTGGAAGGCCCGCAGCAGGTGATAGGCCGCGATCTCCGAGAAGTCCTGGGTCTTGCCCACCCACTGGGGGTCGCTCTGGTCCACGAAACAGGTGGGGCAGGAGCACAGGGGGCAGGCGTCGCGACAGGCGTAGCAGCGCACGCAGTCCTTGTAGGTGGCCTGCAATTGCTCGAATCTCTCGGCCGGAGTGAATTTCTCCCACAGCCCCGAGGTCTTTTCGATATCCCCCAGCCCGGTTTCCGGCCCGGTCTCGGCGGCCAGGAAGTCGTGGATCACCGGGTTGCGGTGGCGGCAGGTGTGGCAGTTGTCCCGGAGCATGAACTGGCGCTTCAAGTCCTTGGTGAAGCCCGGCCCGGACACGGTCAGGGTCTCGGCGGTCTCGACCAGGGACGCGGGCTCCCGGCCACCCAGTTCGGCCAGGACCTTGGCCGGGTCGGCCATGCCCAGGCAGGGCACGCCGATGATGACCAGGTTCTCGCGCAGGACCCGGTTCTCGGCCAGGAGCACGGCCAGGTTGCGGCTCACGCAGCCCTGGGCCACCACGGCCGACTTTCCCGGCAGCCCGATGAGGGCCTTGGCCACATTGCCCAGGCAGAAGGAGGACCAGACCAGCTCCCCGGCCTCCTCGGGCGTGCGGGCCACAAACGGCGCGTCGCGCAGGGGCACCGAGCCCTTGCGGTAGCCGAGGACCCGGTCCACGCGGCCTTCGGACAAAAGCCGGGCCGCTTTCTCCCGGATGAAAATCTGTCGTTCGTTCATGCCACCTCCCTCCTGATTCCAGCCAGAAAGCCCGTGGCCGGTCCCAGGGCGCGTACGGTCTCGACCACGGCGATGGCCGTCTCCTGGAATTTGGTGGCCTCGGAAGAGGATATCCAGGAGAAGTGCAGGCGGCCCGGCTCAAGCCCGGCGTATTCGAGGATGTTCTTTAAAAGGGCGAACCGGCGGCGGGCGTAGAGATTGCCCTCCAGGTAGTGGCAGGACCCGGGATGGCAGCCCGAGACCCAGACCCCGTCCGCGCCCTGCTTGAAGGCGTGCAGGATCATTTCCGCGCTGATGCGGCCGGTGCAGGGCACCCGCACCACCCGGAAGTTGGCCGGGTATTGCAGGCGGCTCACCCCGGCCAGGTCCGCGCCCGCGTAGGTGCACCAGTTGCAGAACATGGCCGCGATGCGCGGGGCGTACGGCTGTATGGGGGTCAAGGGCTTCATCATGGGCGGCTCTCCTGATCCGAGAACATGGCCCCGATCTGGGCCATGAGGTCCTGGTCCGTGAACCCGCGCAGGGCGATGGCCGAGGACCGGCAGGACCCGGTACACAGGCCGCAGCCCTTGCACATGGCCTCGTTGACCTCGGCCAGGTTCTTGTCATTCATGGCGATGGCTTTGAACGGGCAGATGGTCACGCACATCTTGCAGCCCACGCATTTGGCCTCGGCCACCTGGGCGGTGATCCCGGACAGGGTCATCTCGGTCTGGCACAGGATCTGGGCCGCCCGGGCCGCGGCGGCCTGGGCCTGGGCCAGGGCTTCGTCCAGGGCCTTGGGGCCGTGGGCCATGCCAGCCAAAAACACCCCGTCCGTGGCGAAGTCCACGGGCCGGAGTTTCACGTGGGCCTCCTGGTACCAGCCGTGGGCGTCGGTGGAGACCTTGAACATCCGGGAGACCTTGTCCGTGTCCGGGGGCGCGATGGCCGCAGCCAGGCCCAATACGTCCGGCCGAAACTCCAGGTCCCGGTCCAGCACGTGGTCCCGGACAATGACCCGCACCCCGCCGTTCTTGATGCTCACCCGAGGCTTTGCGCCCAGCTCGTAGCGCACGAAGAGCACCCCGAGCTTGCGGGCCTTGTGGTACAAAAGCTCACGCTCGCCGTAGGTGCGCATGTCCCGGTAGAGCACGGCCACCCGGCAGTTGGGGTTCTTCTCTTTGAAATGCAGGGCCAGTTTCACCGCATGGGTGCAGCAGACCCGGGAGCACCAGGGCCGGGCGGGCTCCCGCGATCCCACGCACTGGATGAACACGGCCTCGTGGATGGTGTGCGGGTCCAGGCCCTCGGTCAAGGCCCGGTCCATCTCCAGATGGGTCATGATGGCCGGGTGTCTGCCGTAGCAGTATTCCTTGGGCCGGGTCTGCACCGCGCCCGTGGCCAGGATGGCCGCCCCGTGCTCGATCTTCAGGGACGTGCGGCCCTGGCGCACGGTGCTGGTGAAATGGCCCACGAAGCCTTCCACATGGGTCAGATTGGCCTCGGTCAGGACCGTGACCCGGTCGTGAGAGCGGACCTTGAGGGCCAGGTCCGAGAGGAAATCGGCAATGCGCTCCCCGCGCGAGGTGGTGCGCAGGGACCGGGCGTTGCCGCCCAGGCAGTCGGCGCGCTCCACCAGGGTGACCGGGAAGCCCTGGTCGGCCAGGTCCAGGGCCGCGGTCATGCCGGCCACGCCCGCGCCCAGCACCAGGGCCGCGTTGTTCACGCTCAAGGTCTTTTCCACCAACGGCTTGAGGCGCACCACCCGGGCCACGGCCATGCGGGTCAGGTCCTTGGCCTTGGTCGTGGCCGCCTCGGGCTCATCGGCATGGACCCAGGAGTTCTGGTTGCGGATGTTGGCCATCTCCACCAGGTACTTGTTCAGCCCGGCGGCCATGAGGGTCTCCCGGAACAGGGGCTCGTGGGTGCGCGGGGTGCAGGCCGCGATGACCACCCGGTTCAGGCTCTGGTCTCGGATGGCCTGGATGATGCGCCCTTGAGTGTCCTGGGAGCAGGAAAAGAGGTTGTTCTCCACATGGGCCACGTAGGGCAGGGTGCGGGCGTATTCGACCACCCCGGCCACGTCCACCACGCCTGCGATGTTGGTGCCGCAGGAGCACACGAACACGCCCACCCGGGGGGTCTCGCCGGACACGTCGGTGACGGGTGGCGTGACCTTGGCCGGGATGAGGGTTCCCCGGGACTGGGCCAGGGTCTTGGCCGCGGCCGAGGCCGCAGCCGAGGCCATGACCACCGAAGTGGGGATGTCCATGGGCGAATGGAAGCAGCCGCTCACGAACACCCCGGGCTTGCTGGCCGCCGTGGGGTCAAACCCCGAAGTCTTGGCGAAGCCGCGTTCGTCCAGGGTCAGGCCCAGCTTGGCAGCCAGGTCCGAGGCGTCCCGGGGCGGGGCCAGGCCCACGGACAAGACAGCCAGATCAAAGGTGCGGCGCTGCTCCTGGCCCGTTTCGTCGGCCCAGCGGATGTCCACGCCCTTGCCCTCGGGTCCGGGCAGGAAGGAGTGGGGTCGGCAGCGGATTAGTTTCACACCCTTGGCCTTGGCCGATTCGCCGTATTCCTCGAATCCCTTGCCGTGGGTGCGCAGGTCCATGAAAAAGATGGACAGGTCGGGCGCACCCTTGGTGTGCGCCCCGGTCATCACGGCCTGTTTCAGGGCGTACATGCAGCACACGCTGGAGCAGGCCGGGCTTCCGGCCCCGGTGGTGGTGCGCGAACCCACGCATTGCAGCCAGGCCACGGACCTGGGCTCGGTCTTGTCCGAGGGCCGGGTCAGGTGCCCGTGGCAGGGGCCCGACGAGGACAGCAGCCGTTCGTACTCCATGCCCGTGACCACGTCGGGAATGACCCCGTAGCCATAGGGTTCGCACACGGTGGGGTTGAAGGGCTTGAATCCCGGCGCGGCCAGGATGGCCCCCACATGGGCCTTGATGATCTTGGGCTGGTCGTCGAAACGGATGGCCTGGGTGGGGCAGATCTTTTCGCAGGCCCGGCACTTGCCCTTCTGCAGATAGATGCAGTGGTCCGGGTCCAGGGCGTATTTGAGCGGCACGGCCTGTTCATAAAGGATGTAGGCCGCCTTGCGGTCGGCGAACCCCTCGTCAAAGGCGTTCTTCACCGACTTGGGGCATTTCTCGGCGCAGGCCCCGCAGGCGATGCACAGCGCGGGGTCCACGTACCGGGGCTTCTGCTCCAGGGTGACCGTGAAATCCCCGGCGGAACCTTCCACCGAGGTCAGTTCCGTCAAGGGCAAAAGTTCAATGTCGGAGTGCCGACCGCACTCCACCAGCTTTGGCGCGAGTATTCACATCGCGCAGTCGTTGGTGGGAAAGGTCTTGTCCAGCCGGGCCATGACCCCGCCGATTCCAGGACCCTTCTCGACCAGCCAGACCTTAAACCCGGCATTGGCCAGATCCAGGGATGACTGTATCCCGGCGATGCCGCCGCCCACCACCAACACCGCGCCAACCGGCGCTTTCGCCTCGACCTTCGCCTTGCGGGCCATGCTTGCCCCCCTTTGGAGGTGTGCCGCGAGAATGTTTTTTCGGAAAAGGGGGCGGCAGCCAGGGCCGCCGCCCCCCACGCGGGTTTTCCTATTCGTATCCGGCCAGATCCAGCCGGGGCGTGGTGTACAGTTCGCCGCCGTAAGCGTCGTTGATGACCAGAAGCGGGAACTTCTCCACGGTCAGTTCGCGGATGGCCTCGGGTCCCAGCTCTTCGTAGGCGATGACCTTGGCCTCGGTGACGCACTGGGAGAGCAGGGCTCCGGCCCCGCCCGTGGCCCCGAGGTACACGGCCTTGTACTTCTGCATGGCCGCCTTGACCTCGTCGCTGCGTTTGCCTTTGCCGATGGAGGCCTTTAAGCCGAGTGCGTGCAGGCGCGGGGCGAAGGTGTCCATGCGGTAGCTGGTGGTCGGGCCGCAGGAGCCGATGGGACGGCCTGGAGGCGCGGGCGAGGGACCCACGTAGTAGATGAGCGCGCCCTTGATCTCAAAGGGCAGGGGCGAGCCGGCGTCCAGGGCCTCGATGAGGCGTTTGTGGGCCGCGTCGCGGGCCGTGTAGATGGTCCCGGTGAGAAAGACCATGTCACCGGACTTGAGCGTCATCACCACCTCGTCGGTGAGCGGGGTGGTCAGGTTGTGGGTGGCCATCAGAGTTCCACCTCCTTGTGCCGGGCCGAGTGGCACTGTACGTTCACAGCCAGGGGCAGACTGGCCAGGTGGCAGGGGGCCACGTTGATCTTCACGTCCAGGGTGGTGTATTTGCCGCCCAGGCCCATGGGGCCGATGTTCAGCTTGTTGAGGGTCTCCACCAGCTCCTTCTCCAGCTTGTCGATGGCCGGATCGGGATGGGGCTCGCCGATGGCCCGGATCAGGGCCTTCTTGGCCAGCATGGGGGCCACCTCGAAGGTGCCGCCGATGCCGATGCCGATGATGGTGGGCGGGCAGGGGTTGGGGCCAGCCTCGGCCACCCGGCGCACCACGAACTCCTTGATGCCCTTCCAGCCCTGGGCCGGCGAGAGCATGGTCACCCGGCTCATGTTCTCCGAGCCGCCGCCCTTGGCCATCATGATGATCTTGAAGCCGTCGCCCGGGACGATGTCCACGTGCACGATGGCCGGGGCGTTGTCCCCGGTGTTCTTGCGGGTGAAGGGGTCGCAGGCGGACTTTCGCAGGTAGCCGTCCTTGTAGCCCCGGATCATGCCTTCATCGATGGCTTGGCGGGGGGTTCCTCCCTCCACGTGCACATCGTTGCCCATCTCCACGAAGAAGATGGCCAGGCCGCAGTCCTGACAGAGCGGCAAGCCGGTCTCTTCCGAGAGCTTGGCGTTCTCCAGGAGTTGGCGGAAGACCTCCTTGGCCGCGCCCTCTTCCTCGGCGTGGCAGGCAGCGAACTTGTCCAGCACGTCCTCGGGGAGTTTGCGGTTGGCCTCCATGCACATGGCCGCGACCTTGTCGCTGATATCCTTGGCCAGTATGGTGCGCATGATGATGCTCCTTGGCTTTACGAGCGCATGAAGCGCGGCAAGAAGTTCTTGGCGGCGGCCAGGGCCAGCTTGCGCCGGATCATGCCCAGCTGGTCCTGCAGGGGGATCTGCTTGGGGCAGACGTCCTCGCAACCCAAAAGGCCCATGCAGCCGAAAATGCCCTCGTCGGAGCCGATGACCGAGAAGTAGTCGCAGTCCGTGCGCTGGTCGCGGGGGTCGATCATGAAGCGGGCCACGCGGTTCAAGGCCACCGCGCCCAGAAAGTCCGGGCGCATGAGGGCCGTGCCGCAGGCGGCCACGCAGCAGCCGCACTCCACGCAACGGTCCAACTCGTAGATTTCGTCGGCCAGGGCGTTGTCCATGCGCTCTTCCTGGGCCTTGGGGTCGAAGTCCTTGTCCGTGTGCACCCAGGAGCGCACCCGTTTGGCCATGTCCCGGAACCAGGTCCCGGTATCCACGGTCAGGTCGCCCACCAGTTTGAAGAAGGGCAGGGGCAGGAGGTTGATCTCCTCGGGCAGGTCCACGGTCTTGGTCCGGCAGGCCAGTCCGGGCTTGCCGTTGATGACCATGGCGCAGGCCCCGCAGATGGCCGCGCGGCAGCAGAACTCGAACTGGAGTCCGGGGTCCTGCTCTTCGCGGAGTTTGTTCAAGGCAATGAAGAGCGTCATGTTGGGCAGCTCCTCCATGATGAAGGGCTGCATGTGCGGCGTTGAGGCCGGGTCCAGGGGGTTGTGCCGGAATATGTTGAATTGCAGCCTTCTACCCATTGTTCTTCTCCTTCACCACGATCTTTGCGGGATCGG
This sequence comes from uncultured delta proteobacterium, assembly GCA_903835685.1. Lineage (GTDB taxonomy): Bacteria > Desulfobacterota > Desulfovibrionia > Desulfovibrionales > Desulfovibrionaceae > CAILNX01. The sequence continues at coordinate 55,940 of CAILNX010000053.1, read as the reverse complement.
CCGGGATGATCTTGCCCCCGCCGTAGCCCCGGTCGCCCGGAGGCAGTTCGAAGTAGGGGGTGGCGTCCTCGTATTTCAGGGTCGGGAGGCTGTCGCCTTCCTTCCAATAGGCCAGGGTGCGGTTGAGCCAGTCGCGGTCGTTGCGCTCGGGGAAGTCCTCGCGGGCGTGGGAGCCGCGGGATTCCGTGCGCTTCAGCGCGCCGTAAGCCACGCACAGGGCCAGCTTGACCATGCCCTGGATTTTCAAGGCCACGGCCAGTTCCGGGTTGGCCCCCAGGCCGTTCGAGCGCAGGCTCACCTTGCCGGCCCGCTCGTGAATGGCTTCCAGCTCGTCCACGCAGGTCTGAAGGTCCTTGCCGTTGCGGAAGATGCCCGCGCCCTTCATGATGGAATCGAACATGGCGTCGCGCACCTGGTACACGCTCTCGGTTCCGTACTTGCCCGAGATGAGGCCTGCGATGCGTTCGCGCTCGAACTTGACCGCCGCGTCGATGGTCTTGGTGCAGAAGAAGGTCTCGTATCCCTTGAGGAACTCCACCACCTTGCCGCCCACGACCATGCCCGCGACCACTGTCTCGGCCAGGGAGTTCCCGCCCAGGCGGTTGAACCCGTGCATGTCCCAGCAGGCCGATTCGCCAGCGCTGAACAGGCCCTTTAAGCCGTAGGCCGCGCCGTCCTTGTTGGTGCGCACGCCGCCCATGGAGTAGTGCTGGGTGGGCCGGACCGGGACGAAGTCCTTGGACGGGTCGACGCCCAGGAAGTTCTTGCAGATCTCGTCCACCTCGCGCAGCTTGGTGGTCAGGTGCTTGACGCCCAGGTGCCGGATGTCCAGCCAGAGGTGGGTGCCGTAGGGGCTGTCCACGCCCAGGCCTTTTCGCATGTGCTCGGTCATGCGCCGGGAGACCACGTCGCGGGAGGCCAGTTCGGCCTTGTCCGGCTCGTAGTCGGGCATGAAGCGGTACTCGTTCTTGTCCAAAAGCGTGCCGCCGTCGCCCCGGCAGCCCTCGGTGATCAGGATGTCCGTGGGCACGATGCCCGTGGGGTGGAACTGCACGGCCTCCATGTTGCCCAGGGGGACCACGCCGGTGTTCAAGGCGATGATGTTCCCGCCGCCGTCGTTGATCACCGCGTTGGTGGTCTCCCGGTAGATACGGCCGAAACCGCCCGTGGCGATCAGGGTGGCCTTGGCCAGGTACACGGAGAGTTCGCCGGTCTTCAAGCACCGGATCACCGCGCCCATGCACCGCTCGCCGTCGTGGATCAGGCTGATGGCCTCGACCTTGTCGTGGACTTCCACGCCCAGTTGCACGGCCCGGTTGTCCAGGGTGTAGAGCACGGAGTGGCCGGTGCCGTCAGCCGCGTAGCAGGTGCGCCATTTGGCCGTTCCGCCGAAGTCGCGGGCCGCGATCAGGCCCTCGTTCTCGGCTTTCTCGGTCTTTTCGAACTGCTTGCCGCCCTTGAAGTAGGTGGAGGTGCCGGGCACGACCCGGTTCCAGGGCACGCCCCAGTGGGCCATCTGGCGCATGGCGATGGGCGCGTTGTCCACGAAGATGCGGGCCACTTCCTGGTCCGCGCCCCAGTCCGAGCCTTTGACCGTGTCCAGGAAATGCACGTCCGGGGAATCGCCCTCGCCCTTGGCGCAGTTGCCCAGGGCCGCCTGCATGCCGCCTTGCGCGGCCGAGGAGTGGGACCGCCGCGAGGGCACCAGGCTCAAGCAGATGACGCCGAATCCGGCCTCTGCCGCGGCCACGGCCACCCGCTCACCGGCCAGACCAGCGCCGATGCACAAAAGATCGGTAGTGAATGTTTGCATGTGCTTCGTCCTTCTGTTCGTGTCGCTTGGCGCGAGTTTACTGCACGGTGATGGTCAAAAAGCGCACCAGGGTCATCACTCCGATGGCGATCATGCCGATGGTCAGGAGGTTTTCCTTGGCGTGGAAGCCCTTGCGGGTGGAGCGCTTGATGAAGCCCCATTTGACCCCGATGCGGTAGAAGCCGATGCCCACGTGCAGCTCGGTGAGAGGCAGGAGCACCAGGTACAAAAAGAGCCAGGAGCCGTTCTGGACCCGGGCCGCGCTACGCACCGCCGTGATGGGCAGGTTGGAGAGCACGGTGTACACATGGGCCGAGCCCAGCACCAGGATGATCACGGCCGAAACCACCTGGACCACCCACAGCCAGGTGTCCAGGTGCTTGAAGCGTTTGGCGTGTTCAAAGTAGGCCTCGTGCTCACGGCTGCGGAAGGGCATTTTGCGGGCCGCCAGTATGAAATGAAAGACGAAGATGAGAAACAGGATGGGGCCGCCGACCTGGGCCATGTAGGTGGCCTCGAAGAAGTGCGCGATGGCGTTCATCACCCCCTGGCCCAAGAGGACGCTGGAAACCAGCAGCAGGTGACACCACATGAAAATGACGAGGGCCGCCCCGGAGAGCATCTGAGCCCAATCGAGGTAGGCTGCGCGAAAGCCCTGGGGCTGCGCCGTACAGGAACAAGACGATTGGTTGGACATGAACCTTCCTCCTCTTTCGTGCTCCTCCTTCACTGGGGAGCCCGTCGTGCGCCGTAAGGGGGGAGGGTCCTGCCCGGCCATTCCCGGACAGGCCCCGGACACCCGGTGGCGCAGGGAAGAAGGCAAGGTTTGTGCCATGAGGGGGTCGGATGGGGAGGGAAATAAAAGGTGGTGTGAGTCCGGTTGGATGCGAGGGCTGGGCAAGCCGTGAAGAGGGAGTGGACGAGGCTTGAGGGCGGGAAGGTGCGGGGCGTGTGCCACAGAAGTGTGGCGCTTCCTGGGGCGGTGTCCCAGGTGTGCGCCACAGTCGGGGCAGGGGGATTTCGGCCTTGGGCAGGGGAGGCACAAAGGCCGCCTTGACCTCGTGTTGGTTCGTATGTATTCATGATGAATATACTCGAACCGGAGGTCCCATGCGCGCCACGACAATCCGTGTGGATGACGAGATCCTGAGCCGTCTGGACGGGCTGGCCCAATCGGCCGGACGCAGCCGTTCCTACCTGATCCAGGAGGCCCTGGCCCGGTACTTGGAATATGAAACCTGGTTCGCCGCCGAGGTCACGGCCGGTCTGGCCGAGGCCGAGGCCGGGGATTTCGCCACCGAGGCCGAGGAGGCCGCTTTCCGCGCCCGTTGGGGCCTGACCGATGCGCGTTAGGGTGCGCTTCACGGCCACGGCCCTGCGCAACCTCTCGGCAATCGGCGAATACATTGCCCGGGATGATTCGGAAAGCGCTGTCTCGGTGGTGGGACGGGTCTATGATGCGGCCCGGGAGTTGGCCCGCCATCCTGGCAAGGGCAGGCCCGGCCGGATTGCAGGCACGCGCGAGCTTCTCATCCCCGGATTGCCGTACATCGTGGTCTACCGGGAGAAGGACGCCGAGGCCCAGGTCCTGCGAGTCCTGCATTCCGCCCGGCTCTGGCCCCGGGTTTTGAGCTGAGACGCTTTCGTAGGTCCTGCCCTCGGAGCTCGCGTCAAGCCAAGTCGTCCGAAGGTGTTGCCCAATCCTTGACCTCCCTCCCAATTCCCCTTATATTCCCTAAATCATTCTCCTACTCCAAGGGGCACCTCATGCTCATGCGCCGCTCTTTGTCCCTGCCCGCGTTTCTCCTGGTCTTTCTGCTTGCCCTTTGCCCGGCCTTGGAATCCCAGGCCCAGCCCATCGTCGTGGCCTATCCCGACCGGCCCCCGTACAACTACACCCAGGACGGCCAGCCCCAGGGCACCCTGTACGAACTGGCCAAGCTCGTTTTCGCCCGGGCCGGGATCGAGGTCGTTTTTCAGGAGCTGCCCTCCAAGCGCATCCTTGCGGAATTGGGAAAAAAGAACAGCCCGATGTGCTCCTTCGGATGGTTCAAGACCGCCGAGCGGGAGACCTTCGCCCGGTTCAGCCTGCCCATCTCCCAGGACGCCCCCCTGGTGGCCCTGGCCCTGGCCAAGGACCGGGCGCGGTTCGAGGGCAAGGACAGCCTGGGCGCTCTGTCCGCCGACCCGGAATTGACCCTGGGCCTCATCCGAAGTTGGTCCTACGGGAGCTACGTGGACGGACTGGTCCGCAAGCACCCGGCCGGGGTCCTGGACATCCCGGCCCGGCAGCAGCAGGCCCTCATGCTGGCCCACGGGCGTTTTTCCTACACCCTGGCCCGTGAATCCGAGGTCGAGAAGGTCATCGGGCTGTCGGGGCTGACGCCCGAGGCCTTCCTGATCCTGCCGCTGACCGACCTGCGGGAACGGCCCAAGCGCTACATCCTGTGCGGCGGGGGCGTGGCGGCCGAGGTCCTGGCCCGCATCGACGCGGCCATCCAGGAGATGGAGATCGGGGCCGAGGACACCCTGGCGGGCAAGCCCTAGGGGAGCCTCGGGCCGCACATCAAAAAAGCGGCGGGACGGGCCAAACCCCGTTCCCGCCGCTTTTGCGTTTTTCGTCAGTGCCGTCAGGCGTTCTTCACGATCTTGGCCCAGGAATCCTTCAAGGTCACGGTGCGGTTGAAGACCAGGGACTTCGGCCCGAACTCCTTGGGGTCGGTGAAGAAATAGCCCAGGCGCTCGAACTGGAAGTTCCGGCCGGGCGTAGCCGTCGCCAGGCTGGGCTCCACCAGGCAGGTGCTGACCGTGGTCAGGGAGTCCGGGTTGATGTGGTCCTTGAAGTCCGTGCCGTCCTTGGTGTCCAGGGGATTCTCCTTGGTGAACAGCCGCTCGTACAGCCGCACCGTGGCCGGAAGGGCGTGGGCCGCCGAGACCCAGTGCAGGGTGCCCTTGATCTTGCGGCCGTCCTTGGACCAGCCGCCCTTGGTCTCGGGGTCGTAGGTGCAGCGCAGTTCGATGACCTCGCCCTGCTCATCGCGCACCACGCCCGTGCAGGTCACGTAATAGGCGTAGCGCAGCCGGACCTCGGCCCCCGGGGCCAGGCGGAACCATTTCCTGGGGGCCTCCTCCTTGAAATCCTCGCGCTCGATGTACAGGACCCGGGAGAAGGGCACCTTGCGCGAGCCCATGGACTCGTCCTCGGGATGGTAGGGAAAGTCGAACTCGTCCACCTGGCCCTCGGGGTAGTTCTCGATGACCACCTTCAAGGGATTGAGCACGGCCATGACCCTGGGCGCGGTGGTGTTCAGCTCCTCGCGCACGCAGAACTCCATGAACTCGACCTCCACCACGTTCTCGGCCCGGGCCACGCCGATGCGCTCGCAGAAATTGCGGATGGCCGCCGCAGGATAGCCCCGGCGGCGGATGCCGGACAGGGTGGACATGCGCGGGTCGTCCCAGCCGCTGACGTATCCCTCCTGCACGAGCTGGATCAGGCGGCGCTTGCTCATGACCGTGTAGGTCAGGTTCAGGCGGGCGAACTCGTACTGCCTGGGGTGGCAGGGCGTGCTCAAAGTGTCCAGGACCCAGTCGTAGAGCTCCCGGTTGTTCTCGAACTCCAGGGTGCAGATGGAGTGGGTGATGCCCTCGAGCATGTCCGAGAGGCAGTGGGTGTAGTCGTACATGGGATAGATGAGCCAGGCGTCGCCCGTGCGGTGGTGATGGGCGCGGCGGATGCGGTACAGGGTGGGGTCGCGCATGACCACGTTGGCCGAGGCCATGTCGATCTTGGCCCTTAAGACCCGCGCGCCGTCCGGGAACTCGCCCGCGCGCATGCGGGTGAACAGGTCCAGGTTCTCCTCGATGCCGCGGTCCCGGTACGGGCTGTTCCTCCCGGGCTCGGTCAGGGTGCCCCGGTGTTCGCGGATCTCCTCGGCGGTGAGGTCGTCCACATAGGCCTTGCCTATCTTGATGAGTTGGATGGCGAATTCGTAAATCTGCTCGAAATAATCCGAGGCGTAGAACAGGTTGCTCCATTCAAAGCCCAGCCAGCGCACGTCCTCCTGGATGGCCTCCACGTACTCGGTCTCTTCCTTGGTGGGATTGGTGTCGTCGAAGCGCAGGTTGCAGGTCCCGCCAAACTCCCGGGCCAGGCCGAAATTCAGGCAAATGGACTTGGCGTGGCCGATGTGCAGGTAGCCGTTGGGCTCCGGGGGGAAGCGGGTGCCGATGGTGGTATGTTTGCCCGAGGAGAGGTCCTCGGTGATGATGGTGCGGATGAAATTGGATTTGACTTCGGGCGCGTCGCTCATGGAGTGGTCCTTTGGGGTCGGGGTGGATCGTTCCGGCGCGCGGGAAATTACGATGAAACGGAGGGGAGGTCAAACCGAATCACTAGTGTACTATAACTTGATTTTACAGCATTATTTTTTTCTTTTTTTAATCTCTTCTGGCATCAATTCATAGGGTGCAAGGTTTTTTGCGCTTATTAGGTTTTGTCTAAACGCAAATACACATACAGATGAAAGAAATAAAAAAACTGCGGCAAATAACGAGTTCGCAGAAATTTTCAAAGTTGTGGAGGCAGTGATTGCATCAACTATAAGTTTATAACAAGCAAATGTAGATAAAGAAAAAAACACTGGAAGCATTACCATCCCCAAAAATTTCTCTCTCATTGTCTCTGTGTCGATATATCCAGAATTAATTATACCATTTTTGGCCCCAATTATAGTTCCTGTTTGTGAAGGGAATGGATTTTTACCGGTGTGTGCTATACGAATCAGCGCGCCATCTTTATAGTCTAGAAAAGAAAATGAATATATTAGAGAGTTGGTATTATCTTGTTCAAGAGTAACTGAGGAGTGGTTTATTTCTCTTGATGTTTTGCAGACTTCAGCGTATAAAATTTGAGTATCTTCGCTAAATGAAAACTTGATCGGATCATCTGTTTCTATATCGTTAGCGCGTACCGATACACGTCCATTATTCCAAATAATTATTTGCGTAAGAGAAACTCTAGGGATATTATTGCCTTTATATTGAACTGATATATCACTGGGGAGTAGCGCTGAATCTCCGTCCAATAGTCTCTGCCCACGGCTTTGAAATATAACATTGGGTAAAGGTGGATTCCGTCTTGTGTATATTGTAATGGCAATTGCTACCACAATACCAATTGATATTCCAACCCATCCTTGGTTCAATAAGGTGATTGTTGAATCAACAACAGAAAGTGTCGAATTAGTCATTTGACTTGGCAGATTGAGTGCAATAAATTCTATTTAATGCATTACAATAAATAGAAGGGCCATTTCTACTTGAGCTAGACCGGCTCTTCGGGCTGCTTGGCGGCCAGCTTGCTGCTTCGGGGCTGGAGGTAGAACACGGTGTAGACCAGGCCGTAGACCAGATAGCCCATGAAGAAGATGAAGCCCAGCAGCCGGGGCTGGGAGGCCACCAGCACGAAGATGAGGATGGCCGTGACCATGGAGCTGAAGGGATGGGCTTTTAACACCCCGAATTCCTTGAAGGCGTAGTAGCGCACCCGGCTGACCATGAGGAAGGAGAGCACATAGACCAGGACCAGGGTGGCCATGGGCAGCACGGTCTCCTGCAGGGACTCCGGGATGTAGGGCAAAAACAGGACCAGGGCGGCCATGGTGCAGCCAGCGGCCGGGATGGGCATGCCGATGAAGAATTTCTTGGACACGGTCTTGGTCTGCACATTGAACCGGGCCAGGCGCAAGGCCCCGCAGCAGGCCATGAGAAAGGCGGCCAGGAGGCCCAGGCGGCCGAAGGCCTTGAGTTGCCATTCGTAGGCCATGAAGGCCGGGGTGACCCCAAAGGCCACCAGGTCGGCCAGGGAGTCGTACTGCACCCCGAATTCGCTGCTGGTGCCCGTGAGCCGGGCCACCTTGCCGTCCAGGCCGTCGAACAGGGCGCTGGCCACAATGGCCAGGGCGCACATCTCGAAACGGCCGTCCACGGCCCAGGTCATGCCCACGAAGCCCATGAACAGGCTGGCCGTGGTCAGCAGATTGGGAAGGATGTAGACGCCCTTGTGCGGGGGCATGCGGGTCGGTTTCTCGTCCATTTTGGTCCTGTCGGGGAGCTGTTCCTCGCTCAAAGCCGACCTCCCTGGCCCGTGGGCCATGGTCCTCTCGTTCAGCTTAAGGTGGCCAGGGCGGTCTCTCCGGCAATGACCGTGTCGCCCACACCCACTTGCACTAAATAGTCCTCGGGCAGGTAAAGGTCAACTCTGGAGCCGAATTTGATCAGGCCGAAGCGCTCCCCCCGGGCCAGCTGGTCCCCGGTCTCGGTGCGGCAGACGATGCGCCGGGCCAGGAGTCCGGCGATCTGGACCACGGTGAATCCCCGATTCTGGGAGTCCACCAGGCGCAGCAGGCAGCGCTCGTTGTCCGTGCTGGCCTTGTCCAGGGAGGCGTTGAAGAACACCCCGGGCACGTAGCGGATCTTGTCCACCCGGGCGGCCACCGGGCTGCGGTTCACATGCACGTTGAACACGTTCATGAACACGCAGACCACCTTGCGGGGCTCGCCGGTGAAGGGGTCCACGGCCGGGCCAACCTTGACCACCCGGCCGTCGGCCGGAGAGACCAGGGCGGCCGGGTCCTCGGGACCCACCCGCTCGGGATCGCGGAAGAAATTCACGATGAGGGCGGTTGCGACCAGAAAAAGCAGGGCTGGCCCGGCCAGGCCCAGCACGGCCAGGACCAGGGTGATGAGGGAGGAGAAGGCGATGTAGACCACGCCTTCAGGGGCCAGTTGCAGGGAAGGTGGACGCACAAAATCTCCTTGTGGCGCTGTAAAACCCGAGTCCAGAGGCCGGGCCTTATGACTTCACGGCGTGGCCTTGATGGCCGCGATGGCCTCTTCCAGGCCCGTGCTCAAGCGCGGGTAGCTGGCCTCCCACTGGGCCGGTTCGCCCGTGCGGGCGGCCTGTTCCGCTTCCGTGGCCAGGGCCATGAATTTCCAGGCCCCGGCCGCACCGGCCATGTTTTTCAGCCCATGGGTCAGGTGGACGACCTCCTCGCGCCGGCCGCTGTCCAGGGCGCGGCGCAAGGCCTTGAGCTTGGGCGGGGCGTCCTGGAGAAAGATGAGGTAGAGTTCCCTCACCAGGTCCCCGTCCCCGTCGTAGCGGTCCAGCAGCCACTGGTGGTCCAGGACAACGGTCTTTCGCATCAAGGACTGCATGCCTCCCCCGTGGTGTTCGCAAGGCCTGATTTGGGCTCATTATCATCCCCTTGGTCGAAAAACAATGCCTCGGAGGGGAAAGAAGGAAAAGGCGGTGGGCGGCGGCTCTTTCTGACAATTTTGGATGGGTTTGCCCTGCACCGGGCCGGACGGTTGATCCGGGCCAGACGATCCTGAGATCGAGCGCGCCCATCCCGCCAAAGGAAATACAGTCTTTTTGGTACGGGAATTGTTTTCTGCTTGCCAGAAAGCGCGGGGACGTTTTATGGGGACGGCCATTGCGCAGGAAAAATCGTTGTCGGCCCCGAACTGACGCCGGTTGAATACCGGGCCAAAGAGGGGTATACGAAGGGCGCGTCTCTGGCCTGCAAGGTCAAGCGGCCCCGGCGCAAGGTGTTGGAGATGGAGTTGTGGAAACATCGCACCAAAAAGGGGGACAAGAAATGACCAAAGCGGATCTGGCTGCGCTCATCCAGAAAAAGGTGGCCTTGAAGACCAAGGCCGAGGCTGAGAAGGCCCTGGCGGGCATTCTGGAGGCCATCACCGGCGCCCTGACCAAAGGGGACAAGCTGACCCTGACCGGGTTCGGCTCCTTTGACGTGAAGAAGACCGCCGCCCGCACCGGGCGCAATCCCCGGACTGGCGCGGCCATCAAGATTCCGGCGCGCAAGACCGTGAAGTTTTCCGTGGGCAAGGGCCTGAAAGACGCTGTGAACTGATCGTCTCTCTTGTGTTGATTCTTTGAAGAGGGGATGCCCGGCGCGGGCGTCCCCTCTTTTATGGTGATCGGTCCATCCGCCTTGTTGTGACCCTGCCCGGTGCTCCTTCTTTCTCCCCGCAAATGTTCTTCCTGACGACTTTGGTCCGGTTCTGGGCCACGGTCCACCCGCCGCTCCCTCCCTTCCGGGCGGAGGCCTTTGGGCACGACCTTTTCCGGCCCTTTGGGGGCAGGGATCGCCCTGTGCAAAAATCTTGGAAGGCCAGGCTGTGCGGACGGCCAGGCCCTTTCAGGCCTCTTGATTTGCTCGGATATCCAGCGGGGCGGGTACTCGGAGGGGCGAATATCTTAAAAAAGACGGACATGCATTTTTGGCTATAGTAACAAATTTGGATAATCAATGGGTCAAGTCCGTAAATTTCTCGGCAATAATTTACAATAATGTCATCTTGGACAGTGTGCCAGGAGGGGTTTTAATAATTAGTTTATTTAATTCAATGGAATAAGCGTCATGGCGCACTTGTTGCTTTCTGGCTCGTTGGGCACGGCATGCCACGGCGTTTGCCCTTCAAAAAACTCGTGACCGCAGGGTCCGAATCATAGGGAGGAAGGTATGAGAAAGTTCGTGATGGTTTTGTTTTTGGCCATGTTCCTGGCCGCTGCGGTCGCACCGGGAATCAGTCTGGCCCAGGATGCGGCCTCGGCGGCCCCTGCCGCTGCTGAACCGGCCAAGCCGGACCCGAGCGGTGCGTCCATCGGCGGCATTGCGGACGTGGTGAACGCCACCAATGGCGCGCCCTCCAAAGACGAGTTGGACAGCATGTCCAAGACCGAGCCCCTGGCGGCCAAGCTGGCCGACGTGGTGGGCCACAATCGCATTTCCCTGAACGTGGTGTGGACGCTGGTCTGCGGCTTCCTGGTCATGTTCATGCAGCTCGGGTTTGCCCTGGCTGAGACCGGTTTCACCCGGGCCAAGAGCGCGAGCCACACCATGGCCATGAACATCATGGTCTACGGCGTGGGCATGCTCGGCTACTGGATCTGCGGGTTCGCCCTGCAGATGGGCGGAGTGGGGGCCGTGGCCTCCCTGGGGAACATCCCCCTGTTGGACCAGGAATTCACGGTGAGCATGTTCGGTTCTGATTTCGGGCTCTTTGGCACCAAGGGCTTCTTCCTGACCGGGGACGCCTACGACGCCTCCATGTGCGCCCTGTTCCTGTTCCAGATGGTGTTCATGGACACCGCAGCCACCATCCCCACCGGGGCCATGGCCGAGCGTTGGTCCTTCAAGAGCTTCGTGATCTACGGGTTCTTCATGTCCATGTTCGTCTATCCCCTGTACGCCAACTGGCTCTGGGGCGGCGGCTGGCTGTCCACCCTGGGCAAGAACTTCGGCCTGGGACACGGCACGCTTGACTTCGCCGGGTCCTCGGTGGTGCACATGACCGGCGGCGTGGCGGCTTTCGTGGGCGCCAAGCTCCTCGGACCCCGATTGGGCAAGTTCAAGCCCGACGGCACCCCGGTGGCCATCCCCGGTCACCACATCCCCATGGCCGTGGCTGGTTGTCTGGTCCTGGCCTTCGGCTGGTTCGGGTTCAACACCGGCTCCACCCTGTCCGGCACCGACCTGCGCATCGGCGTCATCGCGGCCAACACCATGCTGGCCTCGGCTGCCGGCGCCTTCAGCGCCATGATGTACATGTGGGTCTTCTTCGGCAAGCCGGACCTGTCCATGTCCGCCAACGGCCTTCTGGCCGGTCTGGTGGCCATCACCGCCCCCTGCGCCTTTGTGAACCCGCCGGCGGCCGTGCTCATCGGCCTGCTGGCTGGCGTGATCCTGTGCATGAGCGTGCTCTTCGTGGAGCGGACCCTGAAGGTCGACGATCCGGTCGGCGCGGTCTCCGTGCACGGCACCAATGGGGCCTGGGGCCTGATCGCCCTCGGTCTCTTTGCCGACGGGACCTACGGGGACAAGCTCAATGGCGTGGACGGCACGGTCAAGGGCCTGTTCTACGGTGACGGCGGGCAGCTCATGGCCCAGCTCCTGGGCGTGGTCACCAACGTCGTGTTCGTGTCTGTGTCCTTTTATGTGTTCTTCAAGCTTCTGGGCCTCATCGTCCCGATGCGGGTCGCTGCTGACGTGGAAGAGGAAGGCCTGGACCAGCAGGAAGTTGGGGTCATCGCCTACCCTGAATTCAACTTGAGCAAGACTCACAGATAGGGGGCGGATCATGAAGAAGATAGAAGCCATCATCAAGCCGTTCAAGCTGGACGAGGTCAAGCAGGCTTTGGACAAGGTCGGGGTGCACGGCATGACCGTCACCGAGGTCAAGGGCTACGGCCGCCAGAAAGGCCATGTGGAGATCTACCGCGGGGCTGAGTACCAGGTCATCTTCAAGGCCAAGACCAAAATCGAGGTCGTGGTCTCCGACGCCATGGCCGAGGAAGTGGTGGCCACCATCCAGAAGACCGCCAACACCGGGAACATCGGCGACGGCAAGATCTTCGTGTCCAACCTGGAAGAGGTCGTGCGCATCCGTACCGGGGAACAAGGCGACAGCGCCCTGTAGACCGGGCCAACCATCCGTCAACCAAAGGGGCGTCCACAAGGGCGCCCCTTTTTTTCAGACGGACAGGTAACAAAAAAGTATGAGTTACGAATTTGTAAAAGAGATATACACGGATGTTGGAATTTTCAGTCAAATCTTACTCATCTGTGAATCATGAGTAAAAACTTGCCAAGGGCAGGCTGGTATCATAGCCTATTCAGGACGTTGGCCCAGGAATTGCTCGTCCTTGTGATTCTGTCTGGAGGTTTTGTTCGTGAGCAAACCCTTTGACCTGACCCGAGTCATCCAGGAGCGGGCGGTCTTCACCCTGTTCCAGCCCCTGGTCTCGGTGCGGCGCAAGGCGGTCTTCGCCCTGGAGGCCTTGAGCCGGGGGCGCGATCCGGACACCGGGGCCACCATCCCGCCCTTCGAGCTGTTCTCGGCGGCCAGGGACCCGGAGACCCTGCTGGCCCTGGACCGGCTGTGCCGGGAGAGGGCCGTGGAGAATTTCGTGCCCTTGTACCGGACCAACAAGAGCCTGCTGTTGTCCATGAACATCGACGCGGCCATCCTGCACCCGGGCTCCGTGGGGTCCAACCACATCCTGAACCTGGCCCGGGCCCACGACGTCCACCCCAACAACATCATCATTGAGATCATCGAATCCCGGGCCGGGGACGCGGACTCCCTGCTTGAGTTTGTGCGCACCTACGCCCAGTACGGATTTCTCATCGCCCTGGACGACGTGGGGGCCGGGCATTCCAACCTGGACCGCATCCCCATGCTCAAGCCCAACATCTTAAAGCTCGACCGCAGCCTGGTGCGCGACGTGCACAACCAGCACCACAAGCAGGAGGTGGTGGCCGCCCTGGCCCGGCTCTGCTCCCGCGTCGGGGCCATGGTCCTGGCCGAGGGGGTGGAGGCCCCCCAGGAAGCCATGTGCTGCATGAGCATGGGCGTGGAGCTTTTCCAGGGGTTCTATTTCGGGCGGCCTACCGAACCCAGTTCCCATCTCTACGATTTCAACCGCCAGGCCGAGGTCCTCGTCCAGCACTACAAGGCCCACGCCATCCGGCGGATCAACGCGGGCAAGGCCCGGTCGGCCAGGCATCGCAGCCTGGTGCGCTCCATGGTCCAGACCCTGGAGAAGCTGTCCCCGGAACAGTTCAACCCGGCCCTGACCGGATTTCTGGACCAGGACCCGGCCCTGGAATGCGTCTATGTCCTGGACCTGGCCGGGGTCCAACTTTCGGACACCATCTGCAACCCGATGAAGCTCAAGCAGGCCCGCCGCTTCCTCTACGAACCGGCCAAGAAGGGCGCGGACCATTCCATGAAAGAGTATTACCTGCCGCTCCAGGCCGGGATGCAGGCCTACACCACCGAGCCCTACATCTCCCTGGCCTCGGGAAACCGGTGCATCACCCTGTCCGTGCGTTTTCACGACGGGCTGGGGAGTTCCCGAATCTTGTGCGTGGATGTGAGCCGGGAGAGAGAATCCGACTGCCAGGATTGCAACGCCTGCCGCCGCATCGAGGCCGGGCTGAGCGGCCAGGAGTGCGCGGTCGCGGCTACAGGCTGAATCCCTCGCCTAAGTAGTGCCGCCTGGACTTGGGATCGGCCACGATCTCCTCGGGCGTGCCCTCGAAGATGATCTGCCCCTCGAAAACGAGATAGGCCCGGTCGCAGATCTGAAGGGTCTCGCGCACGTTGTGGTCTGAGATCAGGATGCCGATGCCCAGCCGTTTCAGGGCCTTGATGATGCTCTGGATGTCGTCCACGGCAATGGGGTCGATGCCCGCGAAGGGCTCGTCCAGGAGCATGTATTTGGGGTTTAGGATGAGCGCCCGGGCGATCTCCAGCCTGCGGCGCTCGCCCCCGGACAGGTGCATGGCCTTCTGCTTGGCCAGATGTTCGATGCGCAGGTCCGAAAGCAGCCGGTCGGCCTTTTCCCCCTGCTCGAACGGGGTCAGGTCGGTGTGCTCCAGGATGACCAGAAGGTTGTCGCGCACCGAGAGCTTCTTGAACACCGAGCTTTCCTGGGGCAGATAGGTCAGGCCCAGGCGGGCGCGGTCGTGCAGGGGCATGTCGGTCACGTCGTGCCCGGCGTACTCCACGTGCCCGCCGTTGGGTTTGACGATGCCCGCGATCATGTAGAAGGTGGTGGTCTTGCCCGCCCCGTTGGGACCGAGCAGGCCGACCACCTCCCCCCTTTTGAGGTGCAGGCTGACTTTGCGGACCACGGCCCGGTTGTCGTACACCTTGACCAGATTGGTGGCGATGAGCTGCTTCATGCTTAGGGCTCGCCCACTCCCTTGGGGGTGACGAAGGTCGCCTCCACCCGGTTGGACTTCCCGCCCAGGACCTCGCTGCGGTTGTCCTTCATATAGAACTTGATGACCTCGCCCTTGACCGTGTTCCCGCCCTCGGACAGGCTGGGGCTCCCTTCCAGGATGAGGATGCCGTTGTCCACGTCGTAGGTCAGCCGTCCGCAGGTGCCTTTTCGCTCACCCATGGTCATGCGCACCGAGCCCTCGGCCACGATGCGCTCGATCTTGTCCTCCTTGCCCTTGGCCGCAAAGGTGGTGGTGAGCAGGTTGGCCCAGAGGTTCACGTTCTCCCGCTTGACCTCCACATTGCCCTCAAAGACCACGGATTTGCCGGTCTGGCTGTAGGTCATCTTGTCCGCCACGATGCGGATGGGAGTTTCGGCCTTGGCCGGGGCCGGGGGCGCGGCCAAGGCCGCCGGGGCCAGACCGGCCAGACCGGCCAGGCAGGCCGAACAGGCCAGAAGGATGGCGAGGATGAAGCCTTTGTTCACGATCCGAAATCTCCTTATCCGGCCCGTCGGTGGGCGGGACGTTTGGCTTTCCTGGCCGGGGGCGGCGTCAGGGGGGCGTCCGGGGCCTGGCCCGTGCCCGAGGGGGTGAGGCGGGTGGCCCGGTCCAGGTCCAGTGTGTTGCCCATTTCGTTGCCCGTCGCGTTGCCCGGGGCGGCCGTGGTCGCGTTGCCGTCCCTCCGGGTGGCGTTGCCCAGCCCCAGGTAGGACTGGGCCATCAGGGCCTGGATCGGTCCGGTGACCTGCACGTCCCGGGTGGTCATGTCCATGATCACGGTGGTGGCGTTGGCCGACAGCCCGGCCCTCTCCATGGTCACGCCTTGGTCCAGGCGCAGGGTCTTGTTGCTGCTGAAATATTCCAGTTCCGTGGCGTTGATGCTCAAATTGTCGAAATCCACCAGCACCCCGTCCCACATGCGGATTCCGCCGGTCTCCTGGGACACGCTGCCCTTTTTGCCCCGCACCCGCACGGGCTTGCGCTCGATGCCCATGTAATAGGTCACGTCCGGGTCGGAGATGACCACCAGCCGGTTCTGCTGGTCGTATTCGCCCCGCCCGGCCGAGAGGCTCCACTCCATGGCCCCGCCCGAGCCCTGGGCCAGTTCGATGCGCTCGGCCGAGATGTCCACCCTTTCCTTGGGCAGCAGGGGCTCGCTGGCCGCTGTCTTGTTCCGGCCGGACTTGAGCTTCTCCCCCCGGTCCCAGGTCAGGTAGATGCCTGAAATGATACCGAAAAAGAAAACGGCCACGAGCATGAGGACCCAGAAACGGACGCTCATGCCCCGGACCCGCCTCCGGCCTTGGACCCACCCACGCGGGAGGCCCACAAGGCGTCCAGCTTGCCCTGGGCGCGCAGGATGAAGTCAATGGCCTGGCGTACGGCCCCGCAGCCCCCGGGCAGGGTGGACACCCAGTGGGCCAGACCGACCACCTCGGGCGCGGCGTCGGCCACGGCCATGGCCAGGCCTGCCCGGCTCATGATCCCGGCGTCCAGCCAGTCGTCGCCCAGAAAGGCGGCCTGGTCCGGGGTCAGCCCTTTTCGAGCCAGCAACTCCTCGAATACCGGAATCTTGTCTTTTTTTCCGGCGAAATACTCAGTGATGCCCAGTTCGGTGACCCGGGCGCGAACGCAGGGCTGGTCCAGCCCGGTGATGACCGCCAGGTCCAGCCCGACCTGCTGGGCCATCTTGATGCCCAGGCCGTCGCGCACATGGAAGCGCTTCATGATCCGGCCTTCATGGTCGTAGAAGATGCCCCCGTCCGTGAGCACCCCGTCCACGTCCATGATCAGCAGGCGCACGTCCCGGGCCGCGATTTCAGCACGCATAGCGCAGGCTCCAGATGGACTGGAGGTCCGAAAGCAGGTCCTCGGCCAGGTCCAGGGGCCAGGAGTTGGGGCCGTCGCACAGGGCCTTGTCCGGGTCCGGGTGGACCTCCAGGAACACGCCCTGGACCCCGGCCGCGGCCGCCGCCCGGGCCAGGAGCGGCACGTAGCTCCGTTCACCCGAGGAGCAGCCGTCGCCGCCCCCGGGCAGTTGCACGGAATGGGTGGCGTCGAATATCACCGGGCAGTCCAGGGAGGCCAGGATGGCCAGGGAGCGGAAGTCCACCACCAGGTTGTTGTACCCAAAGGACGAGCCGCGCTCGGTGAGCCAGATGCGCTCGTTGCCCGATTCCCGGACCTTCATCACCGCGTGTTTCATGTCCCAGGGGGCCACGAACTGGCCCTTCTTGATGTTCACCACCCGGCCGGTTTTCGCGGCCGCGACCAGGAGGTCGGTCTGGCGGCAGAGGAAGGCCGGGATCTGGACCACGTCGGCCACCTCTCCCACGGCCTGGGCCTGAGAGGGCAGGTGGATGTCGGTGACAATGGGCAGGCCGGTCTCCTTCTTGATGCGCGCCAGCCATTCCAGGCCCCGGTCCAGGCCCGGCCCCCGAAAGCTTTTGACCGAGGTGCGGTTGGCCTTGTCAAAGGAGCTTTTGAACAGCAGGGGCAGGCCCAGGTAGTCGGCGGCCTCGGCCAACTGGTTGGCCGCGCGCATGGCCATTTCCAGGTCCTCCAGCACGCAGGGACCGGCAATGACGAAATGCCGGGTCCGGCACAGGGCGTACAGTTCGTCCGGGCTCAGGGGCATGCTCCGTCCTAGGCCTTGGTCCGGAATTTCTTGGCGGCCTTGATGAACTCCCTAAACAGGGGATGGGGCCGCATGGGCGTGGACTTGAATTCCGGATGGAACTGGCAGCCCACAAACCAGGGATGCTCGGGCAGCTCCACGATCTCCACCAGGGCCCCGTCCGGGGACAGGCCGCTAAACGACAGGCCCGCCTTGGACAGGGTCTCGTGGTACTTCATGTTGAATTCATAGCGGTGGCGGTGGCGCTCCTCGATCTTGGCCTGGCCGTAAGCCTCAAAAGCCTTGGTCTCTTCCTTGATCTCGCAGGGGTAGGCCCCCAGGCGCATGGTCCCGCCCTTGTCGCAGCCCTCGGCCCGGCGCTCGATGCATTGCTTGCGGAAGTCGAACCACTCGGTCATCAGGTAGATCACCGGGTCCGGGGTGGTCAGGTCGAACTCCTGGGAGTTGGCCTTTTTTAAGTCCGTCACGTTGCGGGCGAACTCGATGACCGCGCACTGCATGCCCAGGCAGATGCCGAAGAAGGGGATCTTGGATTCCCGGGCGAAGCGGATGGCTGCGATCTTGCCCTCCACCCCGCGCGAGCCGAACCCGCCGGGCACCAGGATTCCGTCCAGGCCCGCGCACATCTGGGACGCGTTCTTGGGGGTGATCTCCTCGGAATTCAGGTATTTCAGGTTCACGGACACGGCATTGGCCACGCCGCCGTGCACCAGGGCCTCGTGCAGGCTCTTGTAGGACTCTTTCAGGTCCACGTACTTGCCCACGATACCGATGGTCACTTCGCCCTTGGGGTTGGTCAGGTTGTGCATGAGCTGCCGCCAGGGCTCGATCTGGGCGTTCTTGGCCGGGAGCCGGAGCTGGATGGCGATCTTCTGGTCCACGCCCTCCTCGTAGAACTTGAGCGGGACTTCATAGATGTTCTTCACGTCCACGGCCGAGAACACCGCGTCCTGCTCCACGTCGCAGAAGAGCGCGATTTTGGCCTTCAAGTCCGGGGACAGCTCCACCTCGGAGCGGCACAGGATGATGTCCGGCTGGATGCCGATGCTGCGCAGTTCCTTGACGCTGTGCTGGGTGGGCTTGGTTTTCAGCTCGCCCGAGGCGCGCAGATAGGGGACCAGGGTCAGGTGGATGTAGAGGACGTTCTCCTTGCCCAGGTCTTTCTTCAACTGGCGGATGGCCTCCAGAAAGGGCAGGCCCTCGATGTCGCCCACGGTGCCGCCGATCTCGATCAGGGCCACGTCCGGGCCGCCTTCCTGGACCAGACTCATGACCGAGCGCTTGATCTCGTCGGTGATGTGCGGGATGACCTGGACCGTGCCGCCCAGGTAGTCGCCCCGGCGCTCCTTGGTGATGACCGTGTTGTAGATGCGGCCCGAGGTGTAGTTGTTGTGCTGGCTCATGGGCACGCCCAAATAGCGCTCGTAATGGCCCAGGTCCAGGTCAGTCTCGGCCCCGTCGTCCGTGACGTAGACCTCCCCGTGCTGGAAGGGGTTCATGGTCCCGGGGTCCACGTTGATGTAGGGATCGAGCTTCTGGATGGTCACGGAAAGCCCCCGGGCCATGAGCAGAGCCCCGATGGAGGCCCCGGCCAGGCCTTTGCCCAGGGAGGACAACACGCCGCCGGTGATGAAGATGAACTTGGTTTTCATTGGTCCCCTCTTTGGGTTGCGCCGTGGTGCGAAAGGACGTATGTTCCTGGCCGGAAAACGGCGGAAAGCTAGACCCGCCGTCACTTTGTGTCAATCACTCCCGGAGGAAGCCCCATGGCTCGTGTTCAAGCCATTGTCATTACCGGATATGGGACCAATTGTGAACAGGAATCCGCGCATGCGGTTCGCCTGGCCGGGGCCGACGAGGCCACAATCGCCTATTTTTCCGACCTGATAGCTGGTCGTGTGCGACTTACGGATTACAATTTTTTGATCTTTCCGGGCGGCTTCCTGGACGGCGACGACCTGGGCGCGGCCCAGGCTGCGGCCCTGCGCTGGCGCTACGCCAAGACCGTGGCGGGCCAGTCCATCCTGGACCAGATCAAGGCCTTTTTCCAGGCCGGGGGCCTCATCCTGGGCATCTGCAACGGGTTCCAACTCCTGGTGAAACTCGGGCTGCTCCCGGCCGTGGGCGGGGCTTATTTCGAGCGCCAGGTGTCCCTGTCCAACAACGATTCGGCCCGGTACGAGGACCGCTGGGTGCGGCTGAAAGCCAACCCGGCCTCGCCCTGCGTCTTCACCCGGGGCCTGTCCGTGCTGGACGTGCCCGTGCGCCACGGCGAGGGCAAGATCACCCTGGGCCGGGACTCCCTCATCGACGATTTGAACGCCTTGAGCCTCATCCCGCTCAAGTACGTGGACCCTGAAAGCCTGGAGCCCACCCAGGAATATCCCCACAATCCCAACGGCTCGCCCTTCGCCATCGCCGGGCTCACGGACCCCACCGGCCGCATCCTGGGGCTCATGCCCCATCCCGAGGCCTTCAACCACGTAACCAACCATCCGGGCTGGACCCGGGGGGAGAAGGCCACCCTGGGAATCGAGCTGCTGCGCGGGGGCGTGGACTACTTGAAGGCCCAGTAGGGTGATGCACCGGCGGCCAGGCAACCAAGAAAGAAGAAGGCGATGAAGAAGAATAAGAATAATTATTTTTCATTCTTGCGCGCTGGTTTCTTGTCCTCGCGCGCGGAACATGACCTTCGCCCTTTCTCGAATGTCACCCCAAGGCTTCATGCCCGGTCCTTCCCTTACTGAGCCTGCGGGCCGCACCTGGCGGGAGCTCATGGATTTGGCCCTGGGCCAGGCCATGGCCGCTGGCCAGGCGGGCGAGGTCCCGGTGGGCGCGGTGCTCTGCGCCCTGGACGGACGGCTCCTGGCCGCGGCCCGCAACCGGACCATCGAGGACCACGACCCCTCGGCCCACGCCGAAATCCTCTGCCTGCGCCAGGCCGGGAGGCTCGTGGGCAACCACCGCCTGGCCGGATCGGTCCTGGTGGTGACGCTCGAACCCTGCCTCATGTGCGTGGGCGCGCTCATCCAGGCCCGGGTGGCGGCCGTGGTCTATGGCGCGGCCGACCCCAAGGCCGGGGCGCTCGGCTCCTGCCTGGGGCTCGAACACTTCGCCTATGCCAACCATACCTTCGGGGTCCTGGGCGGGGTCCTGGCCGAGGAATGCGGGGGGCTGCTCAAGCGCTTCTTCCTGGCCCGGCGCAAAGAGGCCAGAAACGCCTCGCGGAACGGCCCGGCCTGACGGATTCTCGGCAAATCCTACCTGGACTGTTGTTCTCGTCAACGACCCGGAATAATTTATTTCATTCTGTATTTTCTTTGCCTTTCGCTCTTGCCTCGGGACACCGGCCCGCCCGGCCCAAAAACCACTTGCGCCCGCAGGCCCGCCCCGCTATACAAGCCTTCCCCAAGCGGAGAGGTAGCGAAGTGGCCGTAACGCGCCCGACTCGAAATCGGGTTACGGGCTTATCCCCCGTACGTGGGTTCAAATCCCACCCTCTCCGCCATATGAGAATCCAAGCGAGTCCGAGATGGACCGAAAAGCCCCGGGAAACCGGGGTTTTTTTATCGTCTCGATCCCTCGTCTCGCCGGGATCAGTCTTGACGCTATGCACTCTTTGCACTATCTCAGGGGCAAGAGGTCCGGATGCCCACCATCAAGCGGTTCGGAAACATGCGCGTGTTCATCAATACGGACGATCACGGGCCGTCCCATGTCCATGTGCGCGGCCCCGGGTACATCGCCAAGGTCGGCATCCATGAGGCCAGGAGGGCGTGATGCCGAAAAGAACCGAAAACCTTCTTGTCCCCATTCAGGGAGTCGTGCCCGGAGATGGGAAGACATTGACCATCACCTGGGAAGACGGCTACCGTGCGTCCTTGGACCTGGCCGGGACGATCCGGGCCTATGCCGCCTATGCCCCGTTGGACGACGACGCGCGATTCCGCTCCGTGGCCGTGGCGGAAGACCGATGGGGCGTGGACTTCGGACAGGACCTGGAGATGACCACGGACATGCTTCGGCGCATGGCCCTGGAACAGGCCGGAGAACTCATGCCTGTTGAAGCCTTCCGTCACTGGAGGGCCGTGCATCGTCTGAGCATGGCGGCGGCGGCCCGGGAACTCGGCATCAGCCCGCGCAGCGTGAACTATTACCATGCGGGCAAGCGGCCAATTCCCAAGACCATCCGCCTGGCCTGCCTGGGGTATGACGCCAGCTTGCGGGGAACGGGCGGTCTGCGGCCACCCTCATAATAAGTTCAAACGGGTCCAATTCGGCCCAAAACGCCCCGGACATCCGGGGCTTTTTTTGTAGCCATCCAAATCGAGGTCAAGGTGAATCCTCTCTCCCGGAAGTCCAGGAACGAGTAAGCTTCAGGCTTGACTGTGTACACCGCAGTGTATACAGAGGTGGCAGGGTGTGGACATGGAGCGGGGCGGGGATACACAGGCCATTTCGTGCGCACGACCGCAAGGATACCGGTGAACTGATGAGCAAGCAGTTGCAGCGCTACTGGGGCGGACTCGCCTCTCCCACGGCCGAGAAGACCGTGCCGGATGGGACCGAGGCCCCGGAGGCCCAACCCGCCGAGGCGGGTGGCTGGGAAAAGGCCGAGTTCAAGACCTCCCCGGCCAAGAAGATTCCGGTGCACATCCGCCTGAACCCCGAGGTGTTGGCCTGGTTCAAGAAGGCCGGACCAGGATACCAGAGCCGGATCAATCAGGTGCTGGAGAATTTCGTGGCCCACCAACAGGGTAAGGGGGAGTAGAGGGGTAATGATTATGGATATGGAGGAGATCGGCCCGGACGGCGCTCCGTCCGACTCTCACTCCTTCTAGAACAGCCAGGCCGAGAGCCCGGCCCCGGCCAGCACGATGAGGGGGACCGGGACCTTCTTGGCCAGGGCGATCAGGGCCAGGACCAGGACCAGGGCCTGGGGCCAGCCCCAGTCCACGGCCCGGCCCAGGCTCACGCTCACGGCCACGATCATGCCCCCCAGGGTGGCCAGGACCCCGGCCAGGGCCTTGCGGGCCGTGACCGAGGCGATGATCTGGTCCCGGTACTGGGCTGCGGCCAGGATGACGATGAAGGACCCGGCGAAAATGGCCACCGAGGCCACGGCCGCGCCGAGCGCCCCCCGCATCCAGTAGCCCACGAAGGCCGAGGCCAGCATGGTCGGCCCCGGGGTGATCTGGGCCAGGGCCATGCCGTCCAGGAAGGTGTGCTCGTCCATCCAGCCGTGCAGCCGCACCACCTCCTCGAACATGACCGGGATGACCCCGAATCCGCCGAAGGCCAGCATGTCCACTTTTATCATGCTCACGGACAGTTGGAAGAGCAGGCGGTCCACGAAAAAGAGCAGGGCCAAAAGGGCCAGGTCCAGGGCCAGCAGGCCCAGGGCCAGGGGCAGGGTGCGCGGGGGTGTCTCGTTTTTTACCAGGTGGGGCGCTGGTCCGGGCGGCAGGAGCAGCATGCCGCCGACAATGGCCCCGGCCACGATGGGCACCACCCCGGCCCCGGCCAGGAACAGAACCGCTGCCGCCACGGTGAAGAGCAGATGCCGTTTGGTGGGCGCGAAACGGACCACGAATTCCCGGCAGGCGGCCAGGCAGATGGCCAGGACCACCACCTTGAGCCCGGCAAAGGCGGCCACGGAGGTGGGCAGGGACTGGGTCCCGGCGTAGAAGGTGGCCAGCACGCTGATGAGCAGGAAGGCGGGCACGGAGAACCCGGCGTATCCGGCCAGAGCCCCGGGCAGGCCGCGCAGCTTGAGCCCAATATAGGCCGAAAGCTGCATGAGGGTGCCGCCGGGCAGGGCCTGGCACAGGCCCAGGCCCAGGGCGAACTCGGCCGAGCTGAGCCAGCCCTCCTTTTCCACCACCCGGTCCCGCATGGCCGGCATCATGGCTGGGCCTCCGTAGGCCGTGGCCCCGACCACGCAGAAGCCCCAGAAGATGGACCACAGGGAAGCGGCCCGGCCAGGGGCCGGGCCAGGGTGTGAGGCCTCGTTATCCGGGGATGTTTCGGTTGAAGAACTCATTGAACCATTCCTACCTGGCCTTGGCCTCGCGCCTGCGGGCGTGCAGGATGGGCTCGGTATAGCCGTTGGGCTGGAGGCGGCCCAGGAAGATCAGGTCCCGGGCGGCCGCGAAGGCCAGGCTCTTCTCAAAGGCCGGGGCCATGGGCCGGTAGCCCGCATCGCCCGCGTTCTGCCGGTCCACCACCGCAGCCATGCGCTGGAGGGTTTCCGTGACCTGGGCCTCGGTGACAAGCCCGTGGTGCAGCCAGTTGGCAATGTGCTGGCTGGAGATGCGCAAGGTGGCCCGGTCCTCCATGAGGCCCACGTCGGTGATGTCCGGGACCTTGGAGCAGCCGATGCCCATATCCACCCAGCGTACCACATAGCCCAGGATGCTCTGCACGTTGTTGTCCAACTCCTGGCGGATGTCCTCGTCCGACGGCCGGTCCTTGAGCAGGCCCACGGTCAAAAGATCCTCAAGCCGGGCCTTGCGCTGCCAGGAAAGCTCCTTCTGCCGGGCGAATACGTCCACCTGATGGTAGTGCATGGCGTGCAGGGTGGCGGCCGTGGGCGAGGGCACCCAGGCGCAGTTGGCCCCGGCCTGGGGGTGGGCGGCCTTGGTGGCCACCATCTCGGCCATGCGGTCGGGCTTGGCCCACATGCCCTTGCCGATCTGGGCCTTTCCGGAGAGGCCGCAGGCCAGGCCCGCCTCCACGTTCCAGTCCTCGTAGGCCGCGATCCAGGGTTCGGCCTTCATGGCGTTCTTGCGCACCATGGGACCGGCCTCCATGTTGGTGTGGATCTCGTCGCCGGTGCGGTCCAAAAATCCGGTGTTGATGAACACCACCCGCTCACTGGCCGCCCGGATGCACTCCTTCAGGTTCACCGTGGTCCGGCGCTCCTCGTCCATGATCCCGATCTTCATGGTGTTTTTCGCCAGGCCCAGGGTCTCTTCCACCAGGGCGAAGAGGTCCCGGGTCAGGGCCACCTCGTCGGGGCCGTGCATCTTGGGCTTGACCACGTAGATGGAGCCCATGCGGCTGTTTGTGCACCGGCCGCAGCCTGCAAGCTCGTGCAGGCCGATGAAGCCCGTGGCCAGGGCGTCCAGCATGCCCTCGGGGATTTCCCGTCCTTGCGCGTCCAGCACCGCGTCCGTGGTCATGAGATGGCCGACGTTGCGGATGAACAAAAGGCTCCGGCCGGGCAGGGTCAGGCTTCCGCCATCCGGCGTGGTGTAGGTCCGGTCCGCCGCCAGGCGGCGGGTCAGGGCTCGGCCGCTCTTGTCAAAGGTCTCGGCCAGGTCGCCCTTCATAAGCCCCAGCCAGTTGCGATAGGCCAGGACCTTGTCCGCCGCGTCCACCGTGGCCACGGAATCCTCGCAGTCCTGGATGGTGGTCAGGGCCGCCTCCATGACCAGGTCCTTGACCCCGGCCGGGTGGGCCTGGCCCACGGGATGGGTCCGGTCCATGACGATTTCCAGGTGCAGGCCGTGGTTGCGCAGAAGCACGGCGGAGAGCTCACCCTGGCTGCGATATCCGACGAACTGGTCCGGTCGGGCCAGGCCGGTCTGGCTTCCGTCGGCCAGCTCCACGGCCAGGGTCCTGCTCCCGCCTTGATCTCTTAAGGAATAGCGCCGGGCCTCCGAGTGCGATCCCTTGGCCAGGGGCGCGGTCTGGTCCAGGAAGGCCGCGGCATAGGCCACCACCTTGGCCCCGCGCACGGGATTGTAGCCCAGGCCGCGCTGGGCTCCCTCGGTCTCGGGCAGCACGTCGGTCCCGTAGAGGGCGTCGTACAGACTCCCCCAGCGGGCGTTGGCCGCGTTCAAGGCGTAGCGGGCGTTGGTCAGGGGGACCACCAGTTGCGGCCCGGCGATGAGGGCGATTTCCGGGTCCACATTGGTCGTGGTGATGGAGAAATCCGGCCCCTCGGGCACGAGGTAGCCGATGGCCGTGAGAAAGGCCCGGGAGGCGGCCGGGTCCTGGGGAGCACCGGCCCGTTTTTTCCACCAGGCGTCGATGGAGGCCTGAAGCTCGTCGCGCCGGGTCAGCAGGGCCGCGTTTTTCGGGCCGAGTTCGGTCAGGATGCGGGCCAGGGCGTCCCAGAAGGCCTGGGGGGCCAGTCCCGATCCCGGGGCCGCCTCCTGCTCGATGAAGTCGAAAAGGGGCTTGGCCACGGACAGTCCGCCAGTCTGGATGCGTTCGCTCATGGGGGGCTCCTTGCTGTTTCGGCCTTATTCCATTTCGCAGCCGTCGCCTTTGTGCCGCCACCGCCGGACCACGCCGCCCTCGATCTCGAAGGTGGTTTCGCAGGTGGTGGTGTAGGACGAGGGGGACGAGCCTCCGTAGGGGACGTACTCGCCTTCCCGGTTCTTCTTGTAGGTCGGGGCCGAGCCAGAGACGTTCACGGTCTCGGTGTTCACGAAGGTGAGCCACTTGGTCCCTCCGCTCTCGTAGACCCGGTGGGGGGTTCCCCAGGAGGAGACCAGGGCCTTTTCCGGCTGGCCGACCCAGGTGTGCAGCATGGCCTCGTACTTGGCCGTGGTGGCGCACCCGCCAGCGGACAGGATCAGCACGACCGACAGGGTCAGGAAGACGAGGACGGCCGGGACCGTCATCCGGGCCGGGGCCCGGAGGGCTGTTTCATGGGGGAGGGACCGGAGCATGGCCTGAACTCCTGGGGAGGTTGGGAAGGGTTTAGCGGAAGAGGAAGCGGTTCTTGCCGCTACGTTTGACCTTGTACATGGCCTGGTCGGCCTGATCCAGGAGGGTCTCGGCCTCCTTCCCGTCACCCGGGTACATGCTGATGCCGATGCTGCATCCGATGTGCGCGGTCTGTCCGGCCAGGGTGAAGGGCTGGTTCAGGGTCTCGATAAGGCCCTGGCAGACGCGCTCCACCTCGCCCTCGTTGGCCGGGGCGAACAGCAGGCAGACGAATTCGTCCCCGCCCAGGCGGCTGACCACGTCCCGGCTGTTCAGGCATTTCTTCAGCCTCTGGCCCACCTGGGTGAGCAGGGAGTCGCCGTGGCGGTGGCCCAGGGTGTCGTTGACCTGCTTGAACCCGTCTAAGTCGATGAACAGCACGGCCACCTGCTTGCCGTCCTGGTCGGCCCGGGAGAGGATGCGGGGCATGTAGTCGGTCAGGTACAGGCGGTTGGGCAGGCCGGTCAGGCTGTCGTGGTAGGCCGCGCGCAGGGTGTGCACTGGATCGGTCACGTCCTTGACCACGCAGAAGAACTGGTTGTGCTCCGGGGAAAAGGCCAGGCTCCAGAACAGGCGCTTGTGCGTGCCGTCCTTGCACAGGAACATGAAATCCACGGTCTTGGTGGCGATGTCCGAGGTGATCAGGCCCTGGACCTGGGCCAGGACCTTTTCCCGGTCCTCGAAGCGCATGAATTCGATGAGGTAGTTGCCGCGCAGTTCATCCGGGGTGTAGCCCGTGACCCGCTCCCAGTGGGCGTTGATCTCTTCCAGGCAGCCGTCGATGTCCATGACCGCAGCCATGTCAAAGGACAGGGTCAGCCAGACGTAACGCTCGGTGCGAAAAAGGTGCTCCAGATATTCCGGGGACACCCCTTGTTCCAGAAGCTCCTGGAGGTTCATGACCGTCCGCCCCGGGGTGGGAGGCCCACGGCCTGGCGCAGGCTGCCTTCCTCCTGGGCCGAGAGGGGCCGCCAGGCTCCGGTTTTCAGTCCACCGAGGTTCAGCGGACCCTGGGCCACCCGGCGCAGGGTCAGGATGGTCAGGCCCAGGTCCCGGCACATGCGCCGGATCTGGCGGTTGATCCCCTGGCTCAAGGTCAGTTCCAGGGTGGTCTTGCCGGGCTGGGAAGGCAGGCGGCGCACGGCTGCCGGGGCCAGTTCCTCGCCCTCGGCCAGGCGCATGCCCTGGCGCATGAGGTCCAGGGACTCCTCGGGCACTTCGCCGCGCAGGACCACCTGGTAGACCTTGGGCAGATGGCGGCTGGGGTGGGTGAGGCCGTGGCAGAGGTCCCCGTCCGTGGTGAGCAGGAGCAGGCCTTCGGAGAAAAAGTCCAGGCGGCCCACGGGAAAGAGGCGGCAACGGCGCAATTCCTCGGGCAGAAGGTCCAGCACCGTGGGGCGGCCCTGGGGGTCCCGCACCGTGGTCACCACGCCCGTGGGTTTGTTCAGCATGAAGAGCAGGGACTGGGCCGGGGGCGCGGCCAGGGCCACGCCGTTCACGGCCACCCGCTCCCGGGCCAGGTCCACCCGGCGGCCGGGATTGGTCTCCACCAGGCCGTCCACGCTGACCGTGCCGGAAAAAATGAGCTCGTCGGCCTTGCGCCGGGAAGCGATCCCGGCCTCGGCCAGAACTTTGTTCAGGCGCAGGCCTGGGGCTTCATTCCTCGTATCGTCACCCATGGAACCAGCCCCTAGCACAAAAAAATGCGGGGTGGAATCGGATTAGAAGGCAAAGAATGGTGGGCAAACGCTCCTATGC
This sequence comes from uncultured delta proteobacterium, assembly GCA_903835685.1. Lineage (GTDB taxonomy): Bacteria > Desulfobacterota > Desulfovibrionia > Desulfovibrionales > Desulfovibrionaceae > CAILNX01. Next base: position 28,189 of record CAILNX010000053.1, on the reverse strand, counting down.
CCGGATTATCTTGTCCGCCACGTCCAGACTGGTGACCACATCCAGCATGTTGGTGGTCTGGCCGGCCTCCTTCTTGTCCAGGAGGGCGAAGAAATCCAGACAGGTCCCGCAGACCAAAAGGCTCACCCCGGCGGCCTCCAGGCTTTTTAGCTTGTCCAGGCAGGGATGCCCGCTGGCGGCCATCTTCACCGCGCCGTTGACCAGGATGATCCGCCACAGGGACGGCCCCATCTCGGGTAGGGTCCCGAGAAAATTGAACATGAGCTTGCCGCCCAGGGTCTCGTCGCCCCGGCCGATGGTCTCGGCCGTGAGAAAGACCACGGTTTTGGTGCAGGCGCAGTCCGCAGGCGCGGCCCCGGCCTCGGCCCCGGAGCGAATCCCGGTCAGGGTCATGGCCCCGCCTGTGGGGGTCCAGGTCACGGTGTAGCCCTGGCCGGTGAGAAAGCGGGTGACGTTCTCGCGGGCGGCCTCGTTGTCCACGGCTACGGTTATGGTCCGGGGCGGCCCGGCCTCCACGCATTTCTTGCAGACCAGGACCGGTTCAGGGCAGGGCAGCCCCTTGCAGTCCAGGGTGACTTCGGACATGATGTCCCTCCTTGTCTGCGGCGGTTCCAGCACATGCCGCCGGGATGGTCAAATCGATAGAAACTCTTGATTGGCCGTTTGGCCATAGATGATCGTGATGCCTGGGGGCCGGTGGGACTTTCGCACCGATCCTCCAGCTCGGGAGCAAAGGTTGAAATCGGATAAAAGCTTCAAGTACTTGAGCAACAGGCATCTCATCACCCGCTGCCTGTCCTATTTCGCCCGGTTCAAGGGCCGCATCGCCCTGGCCGTGGTGTCCATGCTGGTGGTGTCCGGGAGTACGGGTTTTCAGGCCTGGGTGGTCCAGCCCGCCCTCGACGACATCTTCATCAAGAAGGACGGCCAGGCTCTGGTCTTCGTGCCCCTTTTGTTTCTGGCCATCATGACCTTGAAGGGCGTGTTCCGCTATCTCCAGAACTACATCATGAACTACTGCGGGCTGAAAGTCCTGGAGCGGCTGCGGTTCGAGGTCTATTCCAAGATCGTGCGCCTGCCCATGGGCTTTTTCGAGGGCACCCAGGTGGGCATGCTCATGTCCCGCATCTTGAACGACGTGCTCCAGATCAAGGAGAGTCTGCCCGCTTTCATCATGCTCACCCGGGAAGCCTTCACCATCCTCATCCTCATCGGCCTGGTCTTCTACCGCAACGCGGCCTTGGCCATGTGGGCGGTCCTGGTCCTGCCCCTGGCCTTCTTCCCCTTTGTGTTCATCAGCCGCAAGCTGCGCAAGCTGGGCCGCCTGGCCCAGTCCAAGGTGGCCGACCTCTCGGTGTTCTTGCAGGAGAGCTTCAGCGGCATCCGGGTGGTCAAGGCCTTTGCCAACGAGAAGCCCGAGATCGCCCGTTTTCAGAAGGAGAACTCCCGGCTCACGGACATCGGGGTGCGCCAGAACCTGTTCAGCGAGCTGTCCTCGCGGATCATGGAGCAGGTGGGGGTGTTCGGCGTGGCCCTGGTCATGTGGTATGGCGGCTTGCAGGTGGTGGAGGGCCGGGCCACCCCGGGCGAGTTCTTCTCCTTCATGGCCGCCCTGGCCATGCTCTACGAACCCATCAAGAAGATGGACAGCTCCAACTCCACCATCCAGATGGCCTTTGCCTCGGCCGAGCGGGTCTTCGAGGTCCTGGACTCCCCGGACATGGTCGAGGAGGCGGGCGGAGCCCTGGCCTTTGAGCAGCCTTTCGAGGAACTGCGCCTGGACGACGTGCATTTCGCCTACGCCGGTTCCGAGACAAACGCCCTGGACGGGGTCAGCCTGACCGTGCGCCGGGGCCAACGGGTGGCCATCGTGGGACCCAGCGGCTCGGGCAAGACCACCCTGGTCAACCTGATCCCCCGTTTCCACGACCCGAGTGCGGGCCGCATCCTTTTGAACGGCCGGGACCTGCGCGACTACACCCTGGGCAGCCTGCGCATGAGCCTGGGCATGGTCTCCCAGGAGGCCTTCCTGTTCAACCTGCCCGTGACCCAGAACATCGCCTACGCCCGGGCGGATTTCGCGCAGGAGGCCGTGGAGCGCGCGGCCCAGGCCGCCTTTGCCCACGACTTCGTGCTGGCCCTGCCCGAGGGCTACGAGACCCTGGTGGGCGAACGCGGGGCGCGCATCTCCGGGGGCCAGCGCCAGCGCCTGACCATTGCCCGGGCCATCTTCAAGGACCCGCCGCTGCTCATCCTGGACGAGGCCACCAGCGCCCTGGACACCGAGAGCGAGCGCATCGTGCAACTGGCTCTGGAAAACCTGATGAAGGACCGCACCAGCATTGTCATCGCCCACCGATTGTCCACGGTGTTGAACGCGGATATGATCGTGGTCATGGAGGCGGGCCGCATCGTGGCCCAGGGCAGCCATGCCGAGCTTCTGGAGTCCTGCCCCCTGTACGCCCGGTTGTACCAGATGCAGTTTTCCGACCCCTCGGCCGAGGTCATGGATGAAGCCACGCTTTGACCCCCTGATCCTGGTCCCGGCCCTGACCTGGATGTACCGGGCCTGGCGGCGGAGCTTCCGCTTCCACTGCCCGGAGCGGGCCGTCTTCCAGCAGGTGATCGACACCGGCGTACCCATGGTCGTGGCCCTGTGGCACGAGGAGCTCCTCCCGCTCATCAGTTGGGGGCTGTCCATCCGCATGCCCGCGGCCACCATCGTGAGCGACAGCAAGGACGGGGAGATCATCGCCCGGGTGCTTGAGGCCGAGGGCTTCGGCATTGCCCGGGGGTCGAGCACCCGGGGGGGCTTGAAGGCCCTGGTGGGGGGCATCCGGCTCATCCGCGACGAAAAACGCAACCTGGCCTTCACCGTGGATGGGCCGCGCGGCCCCCGGGGCCAGGTCAAGGAGGGCGCGCTCTTTGTCGCGTCCAAGGCCGGGGCGGCCATCCTGCCCATCCGCGCCCGGGTGGAGTGGAAGAAGGTCTTTGAGCGTTCCTGGGATCATTTTCAGCTCCCCTTGCCCTTTTCCCGCATCCTGGTGCGGGCCGGAGAGCCCTTCTGGCCCGGGGGAGCGCCCGGGGCCGAGTTGACCAAGGAGACCATGGCCGTCGAGCAGGAGCGCCTGGCCGAGGCCCTGCGCGCCCTGGGCCGGGACTGGGACCCGGCGGAGTCGGCGGAATCGGCTGACCCTGGGGCCGGGAGCGCAGGGTGATAAAGGGAGTGTCATTTTCCCTCCGCTCTGCTAGGATGGAGTTCATCAATTGGCTTTGCTTGTCGCACGTACGCAAGAATAAGAAATAATTAATCTTATTCTTCATTCTTGGCGGGCCGTATTTTGGAGCGGCCCACCCCAGGGGGGATCATGACCGGTCCCTTCAGAGCGCAGGCCGAAGAGCCCAAGGAGGGCAGTCCGTGAGCATTCTGAACAGCGAGAACAACCGCCAGGCCCTGGGCCGGGAGCTGGGATACTACGTCTTCAACCCCCAGGTCGTGTTCAAGGCCCTGGAGGGGTTCTGCGCCGACGATCCGGCCCGGAAACAGACCGTGTTCGAGCACTTGGTCTATCTGCGGCTCCTGGTCACCACCACGGTGGTCTCCACCCGCTTTGCCCCGGATGTGGGCATGCCCCTTTTGGACGCGATCATGAACACCATCCTGCTCCTGATGGACGCGCCCATGAACGCGCCTTGCCGCTTCGACTTCCTGGCCGGGTACACCCGCCTCATGCCCACCTATTTCGGCCGCATCCAGCGCATGGAGGCCTACGACACCGAGTCCTTCATCCGCGAGGCGGCCACCAATTTCGTGGAGGTCTGCGAGTGCGGGGACGACCCGGCCCTGGTCCTTCTGGCCGCCAGCGGCTTGAACACCTGGGTGACGGACGTGACCCGGTTCTTCGAGGACGTGGAGAGCGGGGGGCTGGTCTTCGAGGGCATGGACCCTGCGCCGGACACGGCATCGGGCGGGGAGACGGAGTCGGCATGAAAAAACCCTGGGTGCGCCTGCACGTATGGCTGGAGAACGAGGACGGGCTGCTGTTTGGCCATGGCCGCATGCAGCTTCTGCAGCAGATCGACTCCCTGGGCTCCTTGCGCAAGGCGGCCGAGAGCCTGGGCATGTCCTACCGGGCGGCCTGGGGCAAGCTCAAGGCCACCGAGGCCGTGGCCGGGCAGAGCCTGGTGGAGCGCCTGGGCAGCAACCGCGACGGGTGCAGTCTTTCGGCCTTTGGCCGGTCCATGCTGGAGAGCTACCAGCGCTGGTTCGCCCTGGTGGAGGACACGGCCGTGCGCTCGGCCCAGGAATGCTTCCCCTGGGCCGTGTCCGGGTTCAAGGCCAAGCCCGGCCCGGAATGAAAACCCGGCCTCCAGCCCCGGCCACCCTGGGCAGGCAGCCGTGCTGTACCCCGGCTCAGGCCTGCGATGGCGGCCTGACACCTTTTCCAGCCGGAAGCCAGGCCGCCGGTTCCTGCTGCGCGCCCGCGCCTGGCCCGTGCTCCTGCGGCGACGGGGACCTCTCGGGCCTGCCCCAGGCCGACTGCTCGGCGGACACGCCCTGTTGCGGCGGCCCTCCGCCCCCTGCGGCCAGCTCCTGGGAGCGGCCGGGCTACGCCGTCTGCCCCTTTGTCCTGGACTTCCTGAGCATCCCGGCTGATCCTGGGGCCAATCCCACAGCCAATCCTGTGCCGCGCATAGCCACCCGCCTGGGTTGGCGCGACCATCTGGGCACGGTCCTGACCCGCTGCGGCATCGGCCGCAACAGCTACGCCGTGGCCCCCGGACTTTACGCCTTGGGCCGTCCCGACCCGGACTCCCCGGTCTTGGTCACGGCCAACTCCAAGCTGACCTTCGACGCCCTGCGCCGGGATATGGACGGGCAGAGCGCCTGGCTCCTGGTCCTGGACACCCGCGGGGTGAACGTCTGGTGCGCGGCGGGCAAGCAACTCTTCTCCACCCGGGAGGTGGCCCTGCGGGTGCTGTCCACGGGCCTGGCCCGGGTGGTGCGCCACCGCACCCTCATCCTGCCCCAGCTCTCGGCCACCGGGGTCAAGGCCCGGGACCTGCGCCGGGCCTGCGGGTTCTCGGCCGAGTTCGGGCCGGTGCGTTCGGCAGACCTCCCGGCCTTTCTGAAGAGCGGCAACGAGGCCGAACCGGCCATGCGCCGGGTCACTTTCACCCTGGCCGAACGCCTGGTCCTGGTCCCGGTGGAAATTTACCTGCTCAAAAAGCCCTTGGCCTGGGGCCTGGCCGCGATTGTTCTCCTGGCCGGATTCGGGTCCTGGGGATTCTCCTGGGCCGCCCTGATGCAGCGGGGCGTGAACGCTTCCCTGGCCCTGGCCGCCGGAGTCCTGGCCGGATGCGCCCTGGTTCCGGCCCTGTTGCCCTGGCTGCCGGGCCGGGCCTTTGCCCTCAAGGGTGTGGCCGCCGGGGGATTGGCCGCCGTGGCGGTGCTGGGCCTCTGGTGGGGCCGGGCGGGCCTGGGCGAGGGCATGGGACTTCTCTGCCTGCTGCTCACCGTGGCCTCGTACACGGGCATGAATTTCACCGGGTCCACGCCTTACACCTCGCCCTCGGGCGTGGAGAAGGAGATGCGCCGGGCCATGCCGTTCCAGGCCGCAGGCCTGATACTGGCGATCATTTTCTGGCTGGCTTCGGCCTTTGCGGCCTCATGAGGTGTCCAGGAAATAAGATCAAACGAAGAAAAATAAAATAAATATATAAAATAGTTATACTCTTTTTTGCCGAATTCGTTTTTGGGAGTCCGGTGCTCGGGAGAAATCTTATGGAAACCTTTCGCTACCTGCCTGGCGTGACCACCCTGGCCCTGGACTCCGAGGCCTGCGTGGGCTGCGGGCTGTGCACCACGGTCTGCCCGCAGGGGGTCCTGGAACTCCGGGAGGGCCTGGCCGTTCTGATCGACCGGGACGCCTGCATGGAATGCGGGGCCTGCGCCCTGAACTGCCCCTCGGGCGCGCTCACGGTCACGCCCGGGGTGGGCTGCGCGGCCTACATCATCCAGACCTGGCTGAAAGGCCGGGGGGTGAAGACCTCGGGGTGTTGCTAACCACCATACTAGCGCTTGACAAAATCCGATTTTCGGGCCAAACGCCAACTGTTGTTCCTGGAATCGTCTTGCCAATCGACGGAGTAGAACGGAGGAAGTCATGGGAGTCATCGGCGAACTCATCGGCAACATGGGCCACAGCACCACCCAGGGAACCATCGGCGTTTCCCTCATCTTCATCTACCTGGCCTGGATCGTGGTCATGGCCCTGATCCGCATCGAGCAGGGCAAGAAGGAAGGCCACCACTAGGATTTTTTTCCCGGCCCGTCTGAGTGGCCGGGAACCCCGGCGGATCGGCCCCGGCCCTTGGCCGGATTGACCGCTGAAAGCCCTGGGATCGCAGAGAGACAAGGCCCGGACCCGCGACAGTATCGCGCGGGTCCGGGCCTTTTTTGGTTTTTCAAGGGCAGGCCGGGATCAGGGGTGCGCGGCGCGGCCTCTGATCTCCCGGACCTCTTTCACGATGTCCAGGATGTAGCGGCCGTACTCGTTCTTGCTCATGTCCTGGGCCAGGGCCTCGCACTGCTCCGGGGTGATGTAGCCCATGCGCAGGGCGATCTCCTCCACGCAGGCGATGACGTGGCCTTGCCGGTCCTGGATGGCCTTCACGTAATTGGCCGAGGACAGCAGCGACTCGTGGGTGCCCATGTCCAGCCAGGCGAATCCCCGGGACAGGACCTCCACTTTGAGCTGGCCCCGACGCAAATATTCGTTGTTCACGTCCGTGATCTCAAGCTCCCCCCGGGCCGAGGGTTTGAGCCCCCGGGCGATGTCCACCACGGTGTTGTCGTAGAAATAGAGCCCGGTCACGGCGAACCTGGACTTGGGCGAGGCAGGCTTCTCCTCAATGCTCAAGACCGTGCAGTCCGGGGCGAACTCCACCACCCCGTAGCGCTCGGGGTCCTTGACCGGATAGGCGAAGACCACCCCGCCTTGGGTCAGGGCCGCGCTGCGCTGAAGGATGTCAGACAGGCCCGGGCCGTAGAAGATGTTGTCCCCGAGCACCAGGCAGACCGAGTCCGGGCCGATGAACTCCTCGCCGATGAGAAAGGCCTGGGCCAGGCCCTCGGGCTTGGGCTGCTCCTTATAGGAAAGGGTCAGGCCCAGATGGCCTCCGTCGCCCAAAAGCTCCCGGAAGCGGGGCAGGTCCGTGGGCGTGGAGATGATCAGGATGTCCCTGATCCCGGCCAGCATGAGGGCGGACAGGGGATAGGCGATCATGGGCTTGTCGTAGACCGGCAGGAGCTGCTTGCTGATGACCCGGGTCAGGGGATAGAGCCGGGTGCCCGAGCCGCCCGCCAGAATGATGCCTTTCATCCGTCACCTCGCTGGTCCGTGATTGGGGGCCGTTTGACGTCCTGCCGACCTGCCGGACAATACGGGTTTTTCCGGCCAGTTGTAAAGCCGGGAGGGCCGCTGGCCGCGCCTGCCGTCCGGCTCAGCGCACGGTCCAGCGAACGGCCTGCCCAAGGTCCAGCCGAAAGGGCAGCCGAACTGGCCCGTCTTTGCCTTTCGGACGGACCTGGGCTATGGGCTCCCCAGGCCCGGCCCGGAAACGCGGGCCTTTGGAATCGATCCGGCCTGGAGACGCGCAATGTGGAATTTCACCCTGGTGGGCGGCCCTGGCCTTCTGCTGGCCGGATGCCTGATCCCGGCCCTCCTGATCCTGTTCTTCCTCCTGGCCCAGGTGGGGCTGGCCGGTCTGGCCTTCACCCAGTTGGGCCTGGCCCCCTGGCAGGGGGTCCTGCTGGTGCTGGCCTGCCTCGTCGGGTCCCGCTACGACCTGCCCGTGCACACCCGCAAGCGCCTGGTCCTGGACAACGGCCCCCTGCCGGGCTGGCCCCCGACCCCTGAGGCCGGGACGACCCTGCCTGGCGGCGAGCGCAACCTGGTCCCCCAGGTCCTGGCCCTGAACGTGGGCGGGTGCGTGATCCCCGGACTCATGTGCGCCTATGTCCTGTCCCAGACCGGCCTTCCGGTCTGGATGGGCCTGGGTCTGGCCCTGTCTTCGGCCCTGTGCTACGGATTGGCCCGTCCCCGCCAGGGGCGCGGCCTGGCCCTGGCCGCCTGGGTTCCGCCCCTGGCCGGAGCCCTGGCCGCCATGGCCTTTGCCCCGCCCGGGCTTGCGGCCCTGGCCGCCTACGTGTGCGGGACCCTGGGGGCCATCCTGGGAGCCGAGGTCCTCTATCTGGTGGACCGCCGCAACGCGGGCCTGCTGGATCAGCCGGTCATCACCCTGGGCGGCCGGGGGACCTTTTGGGGCATTTTTCTGGTCGGGGTGGTGGCCGGGCTGCTGGCTTGAGCTTTGGAATACAGAATCCACGACCGGCCCGCGTGGGCCAGGGGAGCAGGGCATGGCTGGGTTCGAACTGATCTTTCCTCCCTCGGGTCTGGCCCCGGGCGACCGGGTGGTGCTGGCCCCCGAGCCGGTGTGGGCCGGACAGGCCCCGGTGCTGCTCGCTCCCGGGGGCCTGCCGACGGTCCGGGCCGGGGAGACCCTCTCCCACGGTCCTGGCTGTCGGGACCTGCTGCGGGTCCTGGGCCAGGTCTGGCTGCCCGGGACGGCCGGGGCCTTAAGCCGGGCCTGCCGTCTGGCCGAGGTCCTGGCCGATGTCCGGGACGTCGACCTGCCCTGCGGCCCGGCCACAGTGGCCCGGCGCAGACCCGGACATTCCCTGGCCTGGATCACCTTGAGCGACAAGGGCTCCGTGGGCCAGCGCCAGGACACGGCCGGCCCGCTCATCGCCGAGGTGGTGGCCCGCAAGATGAATTTGAGCCTGGTCACCGGGCATCTGCTGCCGGACGAGGAGCCCGGGCTGCGCGCCCTGCTCGTGCGCCTGGCCCTGGAGGACGGGTACGATCTGGTGGTCACCACGGGCGGCACGGGCCTCGGCCCCCGGGACGTGACCCCCGAGGCCACCCTGACCGTCATTGAGAAGAGGCTGCCCGGGTTCGAGCGGGCCATGACCGCCGCCGGACTGGCCAAGACCCCGCACTCCATGATTTCCCGGGCCGTGGCCGGAACCTTGGGCCAGACCCTGATCCTGAACCTGCCCGGCAGCCCCAAGGCCGTGGCCGAGGGCTTGGAAGCCGTGCTCCCGGCCCTGCCCCACGCCCTGGACAAGCTTTTGGGCGATCCCGGGGACTGCGCGGCCCGAGCCTGACCCGGCCGAGGGGCCTTGCGGCCCGGGGCAGGACTTGCGCAAACCCCGGACCAGAGGTATGGATTTGAAGGTTATGAACAATATCTCCTCGCGTCTGGTCCGGTGCCTTGGCCTGGCGGCCTTTGGGCTGATTTTTGGCCTGGTCCTGCGTCCTGATTTGAGCCTGGCCCAGGCCCCCTCCGCCTTTGGCTCCTCGCCCACGGCTCCCTCGGCCCTGGGTCAGCCTTCCGTGAGCCAGGCCGACCTGGACTGGAAGGCCGGGACCGTGAGCGCAAACGGCGAGGCCAAGCCTTCCCTGGACGCCTTTGACCCGGGCCAGACCGCGTCCCTGGCCGTGCGCGAGGCCCTGATCCAGGCCCGGAAGCAGCTTTTCGACCGGGTCCGGACTTTAAGCCTGGACGGGAGCCGCCTGGTCTCCGAATTTTTCGCCCAGGACCGGGAGGCCGAGTTTAAGGTCAGCGGGATCATCCAGAACTCCCAGGTGCTCCAATCCGGGTCCACGCCTGACGGCGGGGCCCAGGTCAAGGTCCGGGTCTCGCTCTGGGGTCCCCTGGCCGAGGCCCTCATCCCGCGCACCCTGTCTTTTCAGGGCGGGTCCTACGTCCTGCGACCCGAGGACCAGAACCGCACCCAGGATCGGTCACAGGAGAGGACCGGCCTGGTGGTGGACGCCCGGGGAACCGGCGCGGTCCCGGTCCTCCTGCCCCGGGTCCTGGACGAGCGCGGGGCCGAGGCCTATGGCCCGGGATTCGCCACCCGGACCTGCGTTGCGGCCCAGGGCCTGGCCGCTGTTTTTTCCGACCCGGCCGAGGCGAGCCGGTCCCCCCGGGTGGGGGCCATCCCCCTGGTGGTCAAGGCCCTGCGTTCCCAGGGCAGGCTGCACGGGGACCTGGTCCTGGACCAGGGGACGGCCAACGCCGTGCGCGCCCTGGCCGGCAAGGGAGGCCCCCTGGCCGAATGCCGGGCGGCCTTTGTCTACGACATTTTTGATTCGGCGCCGGAAGCCGTCCAGGGAGTTGGCCCTGGCCCGGGCCAGGGCCAGATGATCCTTCCGGCCCCGGCTGGCCTGGAGATCCCCCTTCCGGACCCGGCCTCCCAGCCCCGGCCCTCCCTCAATCCAGCCCCGGCCAGCCCGGTCCAGGCCCTGCCTGGGCCGCGTCCGGTCCCGGGAAACTGACAGGCAACGCCATCCATGAACAAGGTTTCCTTTCCCCTGATTTCGGTCCTGGTGCTTACGGCTGTTTTGGCCTTCACCCTGGCGGCCCAGGCCGCCCAGGTCCAGATCGAGGAGCCCTTTTCGGGCGAGACCACGGCCACCGCGGCCCGGCAGACGGCCATGGACAAGGGCTTTGCCCAGGCCGCCCTGACCGAGGCCCAGGGCCTTTTGCCCCAGCCCCTGGACGAGCGACGCCAGGAAGTGCTCAAGGACTATCTCACCCGGCGCGGCAGCCGCTTCGTGCAGAGCTACAAGGAGACGGGGTTTGAGTCCCTTCCGGACAAGGTCCGGCTGACCCTGGACGTGGTGGTGAACCGGGACGAGCTCTCCCGCCACCTCCAGCACCTGGGGGTGGTCTCCACCTCGGGCGGAGCCCTGCGCGGCGTGACCCTGACCCTGACCAAATTGCTGCCTGCCGACCGCCAGGCCGTGGACCGGCTCATGGCCCTGTCCGGCCTCAAGGCCGAGCCCGGTCTCTGGCCCGAGCTGGTGCTGGAGCGCGCGGGCGGCGGCCAGTTCACCGGCCAGGTCAAGACCCAGGAGCGCTCCTGGTCCACCCGGGACAAGGACCTGGACGTGGTCTGGTTCAACCTGATGTCCAACGTGTTTTCCGTGCAGGAGGCCAAGCCCCAGGCCCTTTCCGGGGCCAGGCTCAAGGTCGAGGGCTGGGCCTCGCCCGACGGGGTGCAGGAGTTCGACCGGGTGCTCAAATCCTGGGAGGGGGAGGCTGCGGCCGTGTACCTGCTGGGCGTGTCCCTGGAGGCGGGCGGGGTTTCGGCGACCTGGAACCTGCGCGTGGTGAACCAGGCCGGGCTTGAGGCCCGGCTCAAGGAATACCTCCCCCAATACGGCCTGCGCCACTCTTTTCCCTAGGGCCGGGAACAATCCATGGATCAACCGGGCGGCAAACACACCATTCACATCAAGGATGCGCGGCTGACCATCCCCAATCTGATCACCCTGGTCCGCATTCTGCTCACCCCGGCCTTTGTCATCGCCTTCATCGACCAGCGCATCGTCATGGCCTGGGTGCTTTTCGCCGTGGCCGGGCTCACCGACGCCCTGGACGGGTTCCTGGCCAAGGTGCTGAAGCAGCGCACCCGGCTGGGGGCCATCCTGGACCCCCTGGCGGACAAGGCCCTGCTGGTCACGGCCTACGCCTGCCTGGCCATCAAGGACTGGGTCCCCAGTTGGCTGGCCATCATGGTGATCAGCCGGGACGTGATCATCGTGGGCGGACTGGCCGTGCTGGAGCTCATGGACGTGGACATGCGCGGCCGCATCAATCCCACCCGGGTGAGCAAGCTGACCACCCTGGCCCAAATCGGGCTCATCTTCTTCGTCATGCTGGAAAAGTCCTTTGATTGGAACCGGCCGGACATCCAGATTCTTTTGTGCGTGATCACCGCCCTGCTCACCCTGGCCTCGGGTCTGCACTATCTCTTCATCGGTATCACCCTGTTCCCCAATGGTCCGCACAACGGGAACGGGCAGCCCGGGGTCGGCTCGGGTCCCAAGCTCAACCCCTAGTGTTGTGCTCCTCAAATAAGATCAGATAGGAATGAAGAATAAGAATAATTATTTCTTATTCTTGCGCTCCTGTGAAAGACACTGCCAATTCCGAAACACGACACCAAGCCGGACCGCTTCAACCCAAAAAAAATCCCGGCGGAGCGATCCACCGGGAGCTTGCAGGCCTCAAGGGAAAAACAGGTTCACTGTTTGGGCGGGGTCTCGTCCTTCTTCTTGGCGCTGACGTCGATCTCGTCCGGCTCGCTGGCCGCGCGCTTGAAATTGCGGATGGCCTTGCCCAGGCCCGAGCCGAGCTCCGGGAGCTTGTTGGCCCCGAACAAGAGCAGGACCACGACCAGGATGACCAGGAGTTCAGGGAAACCTATGGATGGGAACATGCGTCCTCCAAAAGCGTTGGCGTATCTCTCCCGCATAGTCCCCGGACCCGGGCAGGTCAAGGCGGGCCTGGCCCGGTCTTTACAAGCAGGCCGTTGCTCCGTAGAGAAACGGACGGGCTTTTTAAGACCCTCCCACAAGAAGGACCCATGAGCGAGGTGCGCCCCTTTCCCGGCCACGGCTGCCGGTATTTTTCCCAGGGCCGCTGCCTGTACGAGGAGGCCCTGAATCCGGGCTACGACCGCTCCCTGAAGTGCCGGATCATCCTGGAAGTGGAGCGGGGTTACGATCATTTCCTGGTCCAGGCCGAGGCCTTCGGGGTCGAGGACCGGCAGGCCGGGGAGCTCTGGGAGCAGCGCTTTGGGCGCATTCTGGCCCAGGGGGACATCTGCCCGGATTTCGTGCCCGGCTTCGATAACGAGGCGGGCGGGGCGGATGAGGCGGGCGGGGCCGACGAGGGCTTTCCGGACTGCGCCCTGCGGCAGGACCTGGTCTGCCTGAAGGCCATGCCCCGGTGCCCGGGAACCTGCGCCCGGTTCCGGCCCCAGGGCGGCTGAAAGATCATTCGAGGACGCTCCGTACAGTATGACAACCATCCGCAAAAGGCGGCGCCCATGATGCTCTATTGTCCCCAAATCCTGCCCGATGCCTGGACCGGCCCCCGGATTCCCGGCGCGCGCTTCCTGGACCCGGGCCTGGCCCGCGAGCCCGTGGAGGGCGGATTCCGGCCCGAAGCCCTGCCCTGCGATCCCCGGGAGGCCCGGCGGCTGCTCAATAATTTCCTGGGCCTGGGCGAACAGTACCGCAAACCCGGGGACCAGATCCAGGTGCAGTCTCTGCCCCATCCCGGCCTGGCCGGGTCGGAGTCGGCCATCCAGGCCGAGCTTGGCGCCCGCCTGGGCCTGGGGAACGCCCCGGCCTCGGCCCCGGGCGACGCCGCTGCCCAGGAAACGGCCCGGTTCGTCTGGCGGCAGCGCTCCCAGCTCCTCCTGCTCCTGGCCCAGCACCGCGAGGAGCGCCTGGCCGAGAGCCGGGAGCTGTCCCAGCGTATGGCCGCCTCCCTGTCCCGCTTTGACACAATCATCGGCGACGGGCTGGGCGAGGGACTGGAGTCCGAGTCCACGGATGCCGAGGGCGTGGACCTCGAGGCCTTGCGCCTGGGCCGGGTGGCGGCGGATTTCGCCGTGCCTGCCGAGGACGAGGACCCGGCCCCCTGGCGGCCGGTGCTCGGGGCCATGCTCTGTTTCCTGCCTGCCGGAACCGTGCTGGTCACCACCGAGGCCGCTTTGGTCGAGGCCCTGGAAGAGGGCGGGACGGTTTTCGGCCCGGCCGGGGAGTTGTCCGGACTGTCTGGGGAAATGTCTGCGGAATTGGCGGCCTATCGGGCCGCGCGGGTCACGGCCGTTGACCTGGCCCGGGCCGCTTTCGAGACCGAGGCCGTGGTTCCGGGCCTGGACCCGGGCGCGGAGTTCGTTCTGGTCTTGGCGGCTTAAGGCCGTGGTCCATTTCGCGTCTGCAAGGAGGCCTTGGTGATAGTTGTCAACGACCTGATGCAGCCCGACCAATTCGCGCGCTTCCGGGGGATCATCTTTGACTGCGACGGGGTCCTGGTGGACTCCTTCCAGGCCAATATATGGTATTACAACTGGTTCAAGGAGCAGTTCGGCCTGCCCCGCATGGACCCGGCCGAAGAGCGCTTCACCCATATCCAGAACGTGTTCGAGTCCCTGCGCCGGATCATTCCCGAGGGCAAATGGGAGGAGGCTTTCCGTTTGCGCGAGACTTTCGACTACCGCCTGGTCCTGCCGCACATCACGCCCGAGCCGGGCATCTTTCCCTTCATGACCCTGCTGCGGGACTTAGGCGTGAATATGGCCGTGAACACCAGTCGCACCAACACCACGGACATGCTCTTAAGCCACCTGGGCATGGCCGGATTCTTCCATCCGGTGGTGTCCACGGCCTCGGTGTCCAAGCCCAAGCCCCACCCCGAGGGCGTGCATCTCATCCTGGACGCCTGGCGCATGCAGCCCCAGGATGTGGCCTTCATCGGCGACTCCAGCGTGGACCAGGCCACGGCCGAGAACGCCGGGGTGGAGTTCTGGGCCTACAAGAACCCCCGGCTCACCGGCGCGCTGTACGTCCCGGACTTCCCCAGCCTGCTGCGGGTGTTTGCCCGGGGCAAGCGCCTGGGGTTCTAGAGCCGAATGTTCCCCTGATTTTCCAGAAACCACTCATAGGTCTGCTTCAGCCCCTCCTCCAGCGACACCGTGGCCGCATACCCCAGGGCGGCCATGCGGGTGTTGTCCAGGAGTTTGCGGGGCATGCCGTCAGGCTTGCTGGCGTCCCACTCGATGCTCCCGGTGTAGCCCACGGCCCGGGCCGTGATCTCGGTCAGCTCCCGGATGCTGGTCTCAGGCCCAGCCCCGATGTTGATGATCTCCCCGTCGTCGTAGTTCTCCAGGAGAAAGAGCAGGGCCTCGGCCGCGTCGTCCACGTACAGGAATTCGCGCCGGGCCGAGCCTGTGCCCCAGGCCGAGACCGAAGGCTGGCCCGCCCGCTTGGCCTCGTGGAAGCGCCGGATCAGGGCCGGGACCACGTGGGAGTCCTGGGGATTGAAATTGTCCCCCGGGCCGTAGAGGTTGGCCGGGATGGCGCTGATGAAGGGAAAGCCGTGCTGAAGGCGGTAGCCCTGGCCCATCTTGTACCCGGCCAGCTTGGCCAGGGCGTACCATTCGTTGGTGGGCTCCAGCGGCCCGGTCATGAGGTCCGCAACCCGCATGGGCTGGGCCGCCAGGCGGGGGTACATGCAGCTCGATCCCAGGAACAGGAATTTATTGGCTCCGTTCCGATAGGCCGCGTCCAGCACATTGGTCTGGATGAGCAGGTTGATGCGGGCGAAGTCCGCCGGATAGGTCTTGTTGGCGTATATGCCGCCCACCTTGGCCGCGGCCAGGAGCACGTACTCGGGCCGGTGCTCGCTGAAAAAGGCCTCCACCTGGGCCTGGACGCAGAGGTCCAGTTCGGCGTGGGTCTTGACGATCAGGTTGGTGAAGCCCCGGCGGGTCAGGGCGCGGACCAGGGCCGAGCCCACCAGGCCCGTATGTCCGGCCACGAATATCTTGGCGTTTGAGTCCATAAAGTCGTCCTTCATGAGAATATGGATGGAAAAGGGGAGAATTGGGCCAAAACGAGGCGCTTGGCAAGCTTTTTGCGCATTCCGATCCGGGCCGTCGTCCTTCCCGGCGGTCACTGGTTTGTAGGCCAGGGTGATTTTCATTGACAGGGAAAATCGGCCGGTTATATGCCAGGATGGTCATAATGAGCAGAAAGCCGGGCCGGATATTGGTTTGTGTTCGGAAGGCGCACCCCCAAAATTTCTGGAGGAATATCATGCGAACCCCGCGCACCGCCCGCCCCGTCCCTGTCGTTCTCGCCCTGCTGGCCCTGACCATCCTGGTGGTCCTTCCGGCCCTGGCCGAGGAGACCCTGATGATGGCCACCACCACCAGCACCCAGGATTCGGGCCTTTTGGAGTACATCGCGCCCCTGTTCAAGAAGGACACGGGCATCGAGCTCAAATGGGTGTCCGTGGGCACGGGCAAGGCCCTGGAACACGGCAAGAACTGCGACGTGGACGTGCTTCTGGTGCACGCGCCGGGGGCCGAGAAGGAGTTCGTGGCGGCCGGGCACGGGGTGGACCGCCGCCAAGTCATGTACAACGACTACGTGCTCATCGGCCCGGCCAAGGACCCGGCGGGCATCAAGGGCAAGACCGTGCCCGAGGCCCTGAAGGAACTGGCCGTGAAAAAGGCCGTGTTCGTGAGCCGGGGCGACGAGTCCGGGACCCACAAGCAGGAGCAGGCCCTGTGGAAGGTGGCGGACCTGCCCGTTCCGGACAAGGAGGCCTGGTACGTGCAGGCCGGGCAGGGCATGATGGCCACCATCGCCATCGCTTCCGAGCGCACGGGGTACACCCTGACCGACCGGGGCACCTTCATCAAGTACGAGGCCCAGAACAAGGGCAACCCGCCCCTGGTCATCCTCATCGAAGGGGACAAGACCCTTTTGAACCAGTACAGCGTGATGATGGTCAACCCGGACAAGTGCCCCAAGCTGAAAAAGGCCGGTGCGCTGACCTTCCTGGACTGGTGGGTGTCGCCCCGGGCCCAGCGGGCCGTGGCTGATTTTACCCTGGAAGGAAAACAGTTGTTCTTCCCCAACGCCGGGAAGTAGAATCCCCCCATGGATTATTTATTGGAGGGCCTGCACACGGCCCTCCTTCTTCTGGTCAGCGGCCAGCCCGAGACCTGGTCGGCGGTCTGGGCCACGGTCCAGGTCACGCTCATGTCCATGGCCGCCAGCCTGACCCTGGGCATTCCCCTGGGCTTTGTCCTGGGCTACGCCTCCTTTCCCGGCCGCAAGACCCTGCGCCTGATCTCGGACACCCTGCTGGCCTTTCCCACGGTGCTCATCGGGCTGCTGGTCTATGCCCTGATCTGCCGCCGGGGGCCGTTCGGGGACTACGAACTGCTCTTCACCCTGACCGGCATCGCCATCGGCCAGACCGTCCTGGCCCTGCCCATCGTGGCCTCGCTCACGGCCCAGGCCGTGGAGAGCCAGGACGCCCGGCTGCGCCAGACCCTGCGCACCCTGGGGGCCGACGGCCTGGACCTGGCGCTCGGGTGCCTGCACGAGGCCCGTTTCTCGGTCATCCTGGCCGGGCTGAACGCCTTTGGCCGGGTGGTCACCGAGGTGGGCATCTCCATGATGGTGGGCGGCAACATCAAGTGGGACACCCGGACCATCACCACGGCCATCACCCTGGAGACCGGCAAGGGCGAGTTCGCCGTGGGCATCGCCCTGGGCCTCATCCTCCTGCTCATGGCCTTTGGGGTGAACCTCGGGCTGGTCCTGGTCAAACGAAAAGCCGGGGTTAGGTAAGAACTGGGCTTTGGAATACGCGCGCGAGTTGTAAGCATAATTGATATTTTAATATGTTATCTTTGTGTCTCGGAGGCGCGTCTTGTCAGGAAGGGAGAAGGGGCGTGAGTGATCTGGTCTACGAAGCGACGGACCTGGTCCAGGTCTACAACGGGCGCGAGGTTCTGCGCCTGCCGCGCCTGGACGTGTCGCCGGGCTCCATCACGGCCGTGACCGGCCCCAACGGGAGCGGCAAGAGCACGCTTCTGCGCATCCTGGCCTGTCTGGAGAACCCGGCTTCGGGCCGCCTGCGTTTCCTGAACCGGCCCTGTCCCTGGACCCAGGGCAATCCCCGGCGCGAGGCCAGCCTTCTGCTCCAGGAGCCCTACCTGCTGCGGCGCTCGGTGCTCGGGAACGTGACCTACGGACTCAAGGTGCGCGGGATTCCGCCGACAGAGGCCACGGCCCGGGCGCGGGAGGCCCTGACCACCGTGGGATTGGCCCCGGAAATCTTTGCCCGCAGGGACTGGCGCGAGCTGTCCGGGGGCGAGGCCCACCGGGTGGCCCTGGCCGCGCGCCTGGCCTTCAAGCCTCGGGTCCTGCTCCTGGACGAGCCCACCTCCAGCCTGGACGCCGAGAGCGCGGTCCTGGTCAGCCAGGCCGCCCTGGCCGCTCGGGAAGGATGGGGCGCGACCATCGTGGTGGCCAGCCACGACCGGCCCTGGCTGTCCGCCGTGGCCGACCGCGAGGTCCGGCTCGGGGAGCCGGAGAAGGGTCTCTCCGCGTAAGTCCTTGCAACGAAATCCGGAAAGAACAAAGAATAAAGAATAATTATTTCTTATTCTTGCGTGGATTCAGCGACAGTGCGTCTTTCCTAATATCCCACCCTGACGTTGATCTCGGATCACCTCACACAGGCCAATCCGTCGGCTTGGAGCGGATGAGGGTACGTTCTTCCCCTGGACCGCAACTTGCAAATTTTCCCCTGACGGCCGTTGGCCGGAAAAAAACACCCGCTCGGGTTCAGGGGACCACCATGATCTTCGGCATATTCAAGGGAAAGACCAGGGAAAAGCTGCGCGCCACCTTCACCGACTGGAGGGGCCGCATCGGGGAGTTGAACGCCCGCCTGGCCCAATTGACCTGTCTGGCGACCGGGAGCAAGGCCGAGGCCGCCGCCCTGCGCGCCCGGCTGGTCCAGGTGGTCCAGGAGCGCGACGTGCTGATCCGGGAGAACGCCGTGGCCAGGGAGCAGTTGGGGGCTCTTTCCAGTCGGCTCAAGGAGGTGGAGGCCCAGGTTCCGGCCAGCAAGGAACTCAAACGCCTGATCCCCTTTCTCAAGAACTTGAAGCGCGAGGTCCTGGACCTGCGCCAGGAAAACGTGGTGCTTAAGCGCGAACGCGATGACCTGCGCCAGGAAGCGGACAAGCGCGCGGTCCTGGCGGATGGCCCGGCCAGAACCGAGGACTCCGGTCCCTGGGAGGAACTGGCCCGGTTCAAGAAGGAAAACGGCCTGCTGCGGATCAAGGCCGGTCAGCAGGAGCAGCTCCTCCGCTCGCTGAAAGACGTGGAAACCCGCTACAAGCTGCTCAAGAAACGCCTGCCCGGGGTCCAGTTCGCGGTCCAGCCGGTCCAGGCCGCTCAATCCCGCTAAAGGGACGCTTCCCAATATCCACCCAGAAGTAAGAATAAGAAGAATTATTTCTTATTCTTGCGTGTCCACAAGCCACAGCCGCTGAAGGGAACCCGACCCCAGGGGTGGGGCTGGAAAGCGGTCTTCCCTGGCCAGGGTCTCGGTCCCGATCCGGGCTCAGGTCCGGCCAATGGCCGGTCAATCAGCCTGGGAATCGGCCGTCGAGTCGGCCTCGAAGCGGATGGACACCGCCTGGATGGCATTCGCCAACTGCTCCAGGGCCTCCTGAATCCCAACGGGATTCTTGCCGATGCAGGCCGCCTCCAGCACTCGGGAGCGGATCTCCATGTCCTTTTCCTTGACCGCCAGGGCTGAGTTGACCAGGTAGTGGGCCAGGGCCTGGAGGCTGTCCAGGTCCTTGCGGGCCAGCATCTCCCGGGCCTGAAGCAGGCGGGGCGGGGTGTCGTCCAGGAACCGGCCGCGCAGCAGGACGTGGATGGGCGTGCCCGAGGCGTCCAGGCGGGCCGTGGCCAGGGTCTGGATGGGAGCCACGCCTTTGAGCATCTCGAACAATTCGGAAAAGTCCAGGGGCTTGGTCAGGACCAAGTCGAATCCGGATTGCTTGATCCTGGACACTTCTTGGCCGACGCCGTAGGCGGTCAGGGCCACGATAGGGGGGCGGCGCTCCGGGGGCAGATCCTCCTGGGCCAGGCGGATGCGGGTCATGGCCTCGATCCCGTCCATGACCGGCATCTGGATGTCCATGAGGATGAGGTCAAAGGCCTGGGACCTGGCCATTTCCACGGCCTCGGCCCCGTGCTCGGCCAGACTGACGAGGCATCCCTGGCGGATCAGGAAACCCCTGAGGACTTCCCGGTTCAGGGGGTTGTCCTCAGCCACCAGGACGCGCAGGGCCGGGGCTTCCCGCCCGTTCTTCAGGGGCTCTTGGGGCATGGGTCCTCCCAGGACTTCGGGACACCCACGCCTTACGCCTGCTGGAGCTTCATCCGTGCGCTGCCGCCCTGGAAAAAGGGCAGGTCCACCCGTTTGGCCGCAAGTTCGGCCTTGGCCGCACGCACCACGAAATCCTCGGCCTCGGCCGCATCGGCCCGGACATAGGCCAGGGCTATGGAGTGCCCCAGAGTGGGGGAGAAGGAGCCGCTGGTGATAAGGCCCACGTCCTGGCCCACGCCTTGGCCAGTAGCCGAGAACACCCGGTCGTAGTGGCGGGCGCTGCGGCGGCCCGGGATGTGCAGGGCCACCAGCCGTTCCCGGACGGTGAGCACCTGGTCCTTGGCCGTGTGGCTGGCCGGGGAGGTGAGCATGGCCCCGTATCCGGCCTCGGCCGGGGTGTGCTCCTCGTCCAAGTCCTGGCCGTAAAGGGGATAGCCCATCTCCAGGCGCAGGGTGTCGCGGGCGCCCAAGCCCGCCGGGGCCACGGCCGGATGCGCGGCCAGCATCTCCCAGACTCCCTGGACCCGGTCCCAGGGCAGGTACAGTTCAAAGCCCAACTCCCCGGTGTATCCGGTTCGGCTGACGATGAGCGGCGCGCCCTGGAAGGTGGTCTGCTCAAAGGAGAAATATTTGAGATGGTCGCAGGAACGGCCCAGCACGGCCTGGACCGCTTCCAGGGACTTTGGCCCTTGCACGTCGATCTTGCCGGTCGCGGCCGAGACGTTTTCAAAATGCAGGGAGGCCGGGATACGGCCCTTGATCCAGGTGAAATCGATGTCCTCCCGCGCGCCGTTGACCACCAGCAGAAAGGAGTCCTGGGCCAGGCAGTAGACGATCAGGTCGTCGATGACCCCGCCGCGCTCGTTGGGCAGGAATCCGTAGCGGCAGCGGCCCGGGGCCAGGGTCTCCAGGTTGTGGGTGACCACCGCAGCCAGGGCGTCCTTGGCCCCGGGACCACTCAGCAGGAATTCGCCCATATGGCAGATGTCGAAGATGGCCGCATTTTCCCGGGTCTGCTTGTGCTCGGCCATGATCCCGGTGGGGTACTGGACCGGCATGTCCCACCCGGCAAAGGGGACCATCTTGGCCCCGTGCGCCATGTGCCAGTCGCGCAAGGGGGTGGTTTTCAAGTTTTCCATGGTGTGCTCCTTTGAACGGGCTCACGGCCCGTGATTGTTGCTCGTTTCCCTAGGCCGCGCTGGAGGATGCCGGTTCGGGAGTGATGTCCCGGCGCAGCTTGCGGATGGCCCTGAACTCGTCCAGCACGGCCACCAACCGACCGTAGTATTTTTTCACCCGCAGCCCGTAGGGGGTCAGGGCCTCGTCCGGACGGGTGGCGTAGGTCCGTTGGAGATAGGTGTCGCCCAGGACCTTTTCGCCGATTTGCAGGACGGATTCAACGAATTTATCGAAATAGTTGACCACCTCGAATTTCAGGTCGGTCAATATCTCCACCATGTTTTTCAGGGCCACCGCGTAGGACACCTGTTCGCCCTTGTGGATGCGCTGGCGGAGGTCGTCGAGGATGCGCACCTTGCGGGCCTGCTGAATGTAGCTGAACTTGGACCAGACCTCCCGGTGCAGGTCCTGCACGGCCTTGAATTCATCGTAGTTTTGGGGGTCGAGCAGGTAGCTGTCCAGGATGCGCACCGCGCTCCCGTAGAATTCGTCGCTGTAGCCGATGATCCGGCGCTGGTGCTTGGAGAGCCAGGTGAACAGGAATTTCAGCCGTTTGTCGTGGGTGTCCGTGCCCTCCACGATCTCGTGGCGGCGATAGATGACGCTGCCCTTGTACTCCCCGCGCACGATGTCGTTCAAGCGCAGGATCATGCTGGAGGTGTCCTTGATCAGGTTCAAGTGGTGCAGCACGGCCCCGGTCAGGGGGTGGATGACCTCCTGGCGCATGACCGAAAGCGCCCGGTCCTCGCGCACGTTCTCCGGGTTGAATTTGTGCTGCTCGTAGATCACCCGTACAATGGCCACCCGCCGCTTCTCGTCCAGGAAATAGCCGTTGTGGCGCAGCAGGGCCACGGCCTCGGTCTGGTCCTCATGCACGGCCACCAGGGCGATCTTCTCCAGGCGGGGATAGACCGTGTGGCCCGGGTGGGACCACAGGGTGGTGATGGTCCGGTCGGACTGGCCCAGGACCTTGACCAGGAATTTCTCGCCCATCTTGAACAGCCTGCGGGCGAACAGCGCGGCCGAGGTGCGCCGCTCCGAGGCGATGGGGAATCCGTAAAGCTCCATGAGGAACTGGTAGACGAAGAGTCGGTTGCGCTCGTAGCGGGCGGTGTCCCCGGGTTTGAACTTACCGATCTTCATGCCGAAGCGCTTGAGTTCCGCGTCCAGGTCCGAAGGCAGGGAGGCAAAAATCCCGCTCAAATGAAATTCATGGTTCTGGTCCAGGGACAGGACCTGGGCTCGGTCCATCTGGAGCAGGGAGGGCAGGATTTCCGGGTAGATGTCCATGCAGCAGATGTCCCGGCCGTGAAAGCGGTCCCTGAACTCCTGCTGGAGCATGCGCGGCAGCCTCTCCCGCACGGTCTGGATGTTTTCGGCCTGCACCGTGCTTTCCAGGGGGCAGACCTGGCTGAAGCCCCGGTTGTGGAAGTCGAGCGGGGAGTGCAGTTGGTCGAACTGGAAAACCTCCTGGAAATAGTCCAGGGGCCGCTCCAGGGCCACCAGGCTGAAGCCGGGGAGCTGCTTGTGTTCGTAGGCGTCCATCTCAAAGGAGGGCAGAAGCTCCCGGGGCTCCACCACCGGGTAGTCGGGCTGCTCCAGGAAGGGACGGATCAGGCAGAACTTGATGTGCACGATGTCCAGGAAATCCTTGAGCGCCGCAAGGCTCGGGACCTGAACCGGGCTTTCCAGGGCCAGGCCGTCCTTCCACGAGAGTTTCGTGGTTTTGGTGAATGCGTCCTGCCAGGCGGTGAGCATGCGGGAGTCCTTGAGAAGCCAGGGTCTTTGACCCATCAGGGCCGAAGCGGGGCCTGATGGGTGCAATGTTCCTCCTTTAGCCCAAAACCGGGAAAATAACAACCGTTTTCCTTTGGAACAGGGCTGCCTGACCCTGGGCCGGAAGCGTGGAAGCAGGGGGCGTCCCGCCCATTCCTGGGCTGGGGATGCGCTCCGGGAATGTGGCGGTTTATTGACACTCCGGCGGGCTTGACCTATGAAAGCCCTGGCGCAAAAGCCGCAGATATCCTAATATGCGAGGTTTGATTGATGCGCAAACAAGATCAGTGTCCCCGAGCCAAGATCAACGCCCAGCATTGCACCTGTACCCACAACGGCTGCTCCAAGCATGGCCTGTGCTGCGAGTGCGTCCACTACCACCGGGGCCGGGGCGAACTCCCGGCCTGCTATTTCACGGCCGATGAAGAAAAGACCTTCAACCGCAGCATCGAATTCTTCCTGATCCGGCATCAGCCCAAATAGGCCTGCGCCACTGGACTTGAAACACCACACGAGGCGGCCGCATTCCGGCCGCCTTTTCATTGGCGGGGGAGACATGGACGCATCGCTTCTTCAGCGGCTGGCCCTGGCTGCCCGGCAGGCCGTGGGCCAGGCCGGGGAGATCATCAAGGCCAACTGGCGGCGGCCCAAGACCGTGCAGTACAAAGGCCCCCGGGACCTGCTCACCGAGACCGACCTGGCCGTGGAGCAGGCCCTGACCGTCAGCCTGGCGGCCCTCCTGCCCGGGGCCGCCTTCCTGGGCGAGGAGACCTCGGGCCAAACGGGCGACCAAACGGGCGACCCGTCAGGAGACCGGCCGGGCGATCAGTCCCGCCTGCTGCTCGGCCTGGACCGTCCCACCTGGATCGTGGACCCGGTGGACGGGACCACCAATTTTGCCCACGGCCTGCCCCTGGTGGCCACCTCCGTGGGTCTGTGGGCCGAGGGGCGCATCCAGCTCGGCATCGTCAACCTGCCCATCCTGGACGAGATGTTCTGGGCCGTGCGCGGCCAGGGCGCGTTTTTGGGCCAGGAGCGCCTGTCCGTGTCCACGGCCCCGAATCTTTCGCGCGGCCTGGTGGCCACGGGCTTTCCCTACCGCATCCCGGAGTTTTTGCCCGAGATCCTGCGCCAGATGGAGGCCGTGCTGCAAACGGCCCAGGGCCTGCGGCGCATGGGCGCGGCCTCGGTGGACCTGGCCTACGTGGCTTGCGGGCGGCTGGACGGGTTCTACGAATTCGACTTGAAGCCCTGGGACACGGCCGCGGGCTGGCTCCTGGTGGAAGAGGCCGGGGGCCGGGTGTCCCGCTTCGACGCCCTTAAACCCTACGCCCTGGGCGCGCCCACCATCCTGGCCACCAACGGGCTCATCCACGAGGAGATGGCCGCGATTCTGGCCTAGTCCTCGGGCCGGGGCGGGGCGGCCAGGCCCTTTTCCCACAGGGTGATGAGCCGGGGCGTGAGCAGGTCCCGGAAGTGCTCCATCAGATGGGCCAGCTCCTCCGGGGCGTAGGGGAAGACCTCCACCACCACCTCGGGATTGGGGCGGGGCTTCTGGGCCAGACGCACGGTGGCGAACAGGGAAACGTGCTCATGCCCGTTCTCCGGCCCGGCCCCGATCTCGGCCACCAGGCGCAGCTTGTCCGCGCGCAGGCCCATGGTCTGCTCCAGGATGCGCACGGCCGCATCCCGCCGGGCCTCCCCGGGCCGAACCGGGCCAGCGGCGGACACGTCCCATTTGCCCGGATACGGGGCCTTGTCCCGGCTGCGGCGCGCCAGCAGGAGCCTGCGGGCCGTGTCAAAGACCAGGACCTGGACCGCCCGGTGGGGCAGGGCCTGGCGCAGGACCTCGGCCAGGGGCATGACCAGGAGGAGCTTTTTTTCCTGGTCCAGGACCTCGACCGGGTCCGGGGAATCAGGTACGAAATGCGGGGCTTGGGTGGTCATGGACAGGCCGCCTCGGCAGGGGACGGAGGGTTATGAAACAGGTGGAACAGTGGCGCGTCGTCCGGCTGGACATGGCCGACCTGCCGGAAGTGGTGCGCCTTGAGCGCGCCTGCTTCGCATACCACTGGACCGAGGAGCAGTTCAAGCTCGGCCTGGTGCGCGGGGCCTATCACGTCCTGGGAATAAAGGACGGGGAAAGGCTCCTGGCCTACCTGGCCTTTTCCATCATCGGCCCGGAAATGGAGATTCTGAACCTGGCCGTGGACCCGCCGTACCGCCGCCAGGGCCTGGGCGCGCGGCTCCTGGCCGCCCTGGAGGCGGTCTGCCGGAAGAAAAACGTGGCCCAGGGCTTTCTGGACGTGAAGGTCTCCAACCTGCCAGCCATTGACCTGTACCGCAAATTCGGGTTTATTCAGTGTGGGGTGCGGCGCAACTATTACCCGGACACCGGGGAGGACGCCCTGCTCTTTTCTCGGGACTTCCAACACCATAACCACAAGGCGGTCAGCATGCGCTCTCTCGACACCGTGGATATTGCCGGAAAGAAGGTGCTCTTGCGGGTGGACTACAACGTGCCCCTGGAGGGCGAACGGATCACCGACGACACCCGCATCCGGGAAAGCCTGCCCACCATCAAGCACATCCTGTCCGGCGGGGGCGCGCTGGTCATCTGCTGCCATCTGGGCCAGCCCAAGGGCGGAGCCCAGCCGGAATTCTCCCTGAAACCCGTGGCCGCGCATCTCGCCTCGCTCCTGGGCCAGCCCGTGCCCCTGGCCCCGGACTGCCTGGGACCCGAGGTCCAGGCCCTGATCGCCGCGCTCGGCCCGGGCCAGGTGCTCATGCTGGAGAACCTGCGTTTTCACAAGGCCGAGACCTCCAAGGACGTCGCCGAGCGCGAGGCCATGGCCAAGGGTCTGGTGCAGGGCATCGACGTGTACGTGAACGACGCCTTTGGCGTGGCCCACCGGCCCAACGCCTCGGTCACCGAGGTCCCCAAATTCGCCAAGATCTCCTGCGCCGGGTTCCTGATGAAAAAGGAATGGCAGTTCCTGCACGACAATCTGGCCCAGCCCGGCCGCCCCTATGTGGCCGTGTCCGGCGGGGCCAAGGTGTCCTCCAAGCTGGGCATCCTGAAGAACCTGTTGGGCAAGGTGGACGCGCTCATCATCGGCGGGGCCATGGCCAACACCTTCCTGCTGGCCCAGGGCCACGAGGTGGGCATATCCCTGGTGGAGCGCGACCTCCTGGACGAGGCCCGGGGGATCATGGACACGGCCAAGGCCAAGGGCACGGCCATCCACCTGCCCGTGGACTTCGTGCTGGGCCTCGGCCCCAAGGACCCCACGGTGATCGGCCTTTGCACGTCCGAGGCCATCCCGGCGGACACGATGGTCCTGGACATCGGACCCAAAAGCGTGGCCGCCTTTTCGGCCGTCCTGGCCACGGCCAAGACCGTGGTCTGGAACGGCCCCATGGGCGCTTTCGAGAACCCGGCCTTTGCCGCCGGGTCCCTGGGCGTGGCCCAGGCCATCGCCTCTTCCGGGGCCATGAGCATCGTGGGCGGCGGGGACACCGACGCCGTGGTCCATCTGGCCGGTCTGGCGGACAAGTTCAGCTTCATCTCCACGGGTGGCGGCTCCTTCCTGGAATTTCTGGAAGGCAAGGAACTGCCCGCGTTCACCGCCCTGGAAACCTACTCCAAATAGGGGAATCCGATGAAAAAGCTCATGGCCGCCAACTGGAAGATGCACAAGACCCGGGCCGAGGCCCGGGACACGGCCCGGGACCTGGTCGGGCTCATCGCCGACAAGCTCCCCCAGGACCGGGAGGTGCTGCTCATCCCGGCGTTCACCGCCCTGGTGGACGTGGCCCAGTCCCTGGCCGGGGTTCCCGGCTTTCTGACCGGAGCCCAGAACTTCTATCCCGAGACCCACGGGGCCTTTACCGGCGAGATCTCCCCGGCCATGCTGGCCGACGCGGGCGCGACCCATGTGCTCACCGGCCATTCCGAGCGCCGCCACGTGCTGAGCGAGTCCGACACCATGGTGGGCCGGAAGACGGCCTTCGGCCTGGGCGCGGGCCTGGGCGTGATCCTGTGCGTGGGCGAGACCATCAAGGAGCGCCAGGCGAGCCGGGTGGCCGAGGTCCTGGGACGACAGCTTTCGGCCGGGCTCGCGGACGTGAGCGAGGACCTGGCCCAGCGGCTGGTGGTGGCCTATGAGCCGGTCTGGGCCATCGGCACCGGGGTCACGGCCCAGACCTCGGACATCCTTCAGGCCCACGCCCTGGTCCGGGCCAAGCTCAAGGAACTCCTGCCCGTGGGCGGGGCCTCGGTGCGCATCCTCTACGGCGGTTCGGTCAAGCCGGACAACGCCGGGGAAATCATCGGCCTTGACAATGTGGAAGGGGTGTTGGTAGGAGGCGCAAGTTTGGCGGCGGACAGTTTCAGCCGCATCGTCCTGGCCTAGGGAGGCCATCGGGCTTATCGTCGAGCTTTACAAGCGCACAAGAATAAGACAATATAACGCCTCTTCTTCATTCGCGCCCGGTCCTGTTTCACGGACGCGACAGAAGGGATTGGCCCCGGACAGCGGGCCATCAGCCGTTTCGGCCCCATGGCCAAAACGAGGATCGACTTCATCGCCAAAGGAAGGAAAACGTCTTGCAAGCCCTTGTCGTCACTATTCATGTATTGGCCTGCGTGTTTCTGATCATCCTGGTCCTGCTCCAATCCGGCAAGGAGGACATGGGGGTCATCTTCGGCGGCGGCAGCAGCTCGGTGTTCGGCTCCTCCGGAGCGGGCAACCTGCTGGTCAAGCTCACGGCCCTGGCTGCCGGCATCTTTCTGGTCACCTCCCTGGTGTACAATTCCATGACCGGCCCCAAGGGCGCGGGCAGTTCCTCGATCATGGACAATGCGGTGATCCCCGCAGCCCCGGCCGAGGCCCCCAAGAAGCCCGCCGGAGTGCAGTTCGAGCGAACCGACGAGGCCAAGCCTGACAGCGGAGTCCCGGCGGCCAAAAAGGAATAAAAGGCTTTACATCCAGAATTCGACTTTGTAAGAGACCGACTCCGTGCCGTGGTGGTGGAACTGGTAGACACGCTATCTTGAGGGGGTAGTGCGGGAAACCGCGTGGGGGTTCGAGTCCCCCCCTCGGCACCATATATTTCAAGGCGATTCAACTGGTTACAGTGGGTCGCCTTTTTCATTTTCATATTTTGTCCCGCTCCTGTCCCGCTTTTTATCGTGACGGCGGGTGAAATGTGGGGCTGCTTTGCATGTCCTCCATGGGCGGAAACTGGCCCGGGACTTCTCCCCCGATCCGGGGAAAACTCGGCCCACCACCTTGACCATGCCGAGGGTGAAAAAGAGGGGTGACGGGACCGTTTGGGGGCATATCTGGGGGCATCGTGCTTTGGC
>CAILNX010000052.1 GCA_903835685.1 uncultured delta proteobacterium | reverse complement strand
GTCTGTTCTGGGCCTTATGCCTTTGATGCTCCGCAGCTTGCTGCGGGGTAGTTCACTACACAATGAGCTGTGCTCAGAAATATATTTTTTCGATGGTTGCTTTATATTGTAGGTTAAAAATTTATTTTTATCAATCAAAAACTTTTTTATTGTTTTACTCCCTTTGTTGTAGCTAATAGTATATTCTGGTGAAATGAAAAAACCGTGAGACATAGCATCTCTAATGTCTTTAACAATACTGAATAGGCCGTCGTCTCCCCAAATGTTTGTTGTAAGTGTGTCGTATTGAAAAGAATCTATACATCTCTTATTTTTTATTTTCATTTGCTGGAGAAAAAGTAGGGACGCTGCTGCTGCGGAGGTAAATATATATTTATTTGTTTGTTTTGTTATGTCGTCCATTTTATTGTTTTTAAATTGAGCCTTGCAGAATAATCTTTTTGAGTTTTTATATATGGATATAGAATTTAATAGATCAGTTATGCAAGATTCAAATATCTGAAATGATTTTTCAATCGTAGTATACAGATTAACAATTTTGAATCCAGCGAGACTTCTAACTGCCTTTCTTGTTTCATCAGTATTCTTAAAATAGAGCGACGCTAAAGTATCTCGATCCCACGGATGGTCACCAAGAAGAAGCAATATTTTATCTTTATGGTACGAATTTCGTTTTTCGGCCATATCTGACAATATGGAAACGAAGTAATTGTAGTCGTTTTGTTTCTTGTTGTTCATAGACTCTGAATTCGTTAAGTTTTACGATCTGTTTTTGACTGGATACTGCTTTTCCCAACGAAGAACACCCACACCCCCAAACCCGCCAGCACTAGGCTCAAGCCCTGGCTGACCGTGAGTCCCAGGAAGGTGTCCCCCCGGAAATCGGCTCGGAAATCCTCCACGATGAAGCGGAAGGCGCTTAAGCAGACCAGGAAGATGGCCGTGGACAGGCCCGGGAAGTAGAACCGGCGCAGCACCCGCTCGAAAAGCAGGATGCAGCCCAGGATGATCAGGGCCGTGCCGCTCATGTACAACTGGGTGGGATGCACGGGAAGCGGGGTGGGCACGGTGCCCCCGGGCGGAAAGGTCAGGCCCAGGGGGCTTGTGGTCACGGCCCCGTAGCAGCAGCCCTGGCAGAAGCAGCCCAGCCGGGCCACCACGAAGACCAGGGCGGCCGGAGCGGCCAGCACGTCGGCCGTGGCCAGGGCCGGGAGATGTTTTCGCCTGATCCACCACCAGGCCACGCCCACGGCGGCAAACAGCCCGCCATAGGCCACGAATCCGCCCTTCCAGAAGGCGAAGATGTCCAGGGGATGGGCCAGGTAGTAACCCGGGAGCTCGAAGATCACATGGAAGAGCCGGAACCCGGCCAGGCAGGCCACGGTCATCCACAGGACCATGTCCGCCACCTCCCGGGCCTGCCCGGGCATGGTCCGGCGGGCACGCTCGGGTGCGTACCACAGGGGGATGGACAGGGCCAGGGCCATGAGCACGTAGTAGAGCTGGATATGGAAGGGGCCGATGTTCAGGAAGGGATACACGCGAACTCCAGGGGCTGAAGGCTGGGGATGCTCGGCTCGACTCTCACGTCTCGTTCAGGACTCGCAGTCCCGTCCATTTTTTCGGAATGATTCATGATGGTTTGTTGTCGTCATCGGTTTTGTTTCTGAGGCCCGGCATGCGTCCTGTCCTGCCCGGGACAATTGATCCTGCGATTGAACAAGATCGAGAAATAATTATTTTTCGTTCTTGAGGGACGTATTGCTGGGACGCGACAGTAGGGCCTTTCCGGCCCCAAGACAAGGGCGGCGTGGTCCCGGCCGGGATGGCCGGGGCCGCGCCCCTTGTCTTTGCATGAGACTTGAGGATGCTTATGCGCCGTACTGTTCCCGGAATTCCACGGGCATCCAGGCATATCCCTGGGGCCTGGCCCGCAGGCGGCCGATGCCCGGGAAGGGCAGGTGTGCTCCGGCCACCCAGGTCTCTTCCTGGGCCAGGCGGGCCATGAGGGCCAGGCGCGTGGCCACGGCCTTGGGCTGGTCCGTGTCAAAGTCCACAGACACCTCGGGCCTGGGGAACTGAACGGCCATGCAATGCACGGTGTCCCCCCAAAAGACCATGCTCTGGCCTTGGCCCTGACCCTGAGAAGTGACCCGGAAGGCGCAGTGGCCGGGGGTGTGCCCCAGAAGGGGCACGGTCTCGATCCCGGGAACCGGGGATTGGTCCAGGGCAAAAGTCTTTAGCCTTTTGGCCACAATATACGGGGCCACGGCCTGGCGCAGGGCGGTCAGGGCGGGCTTTTTGTCCTCCGGGGCCTGGGCGTACATCTCGTCGTTCAGCCAGTAGGCGGATTCGGGCGCGCTGGTCATGACCGTGGCCTTGGGAAAGATGGCGCGGCCCCCCGCGTCCGTCAGGCCCAGGACGTGGTCCCCGTGGAAATGGGTGATGAGCACCGTGTCGATGTCCTTCAGGGCATATCCGGCCGCCTTGATGCTCTCCGGGAGCATCCCGGCCATGGCCCCGAAATACGCGCCCGCGCCCGTGTCCACCAGAACCAGGTTGCGGCCGGTGTTGATGAGGAAGGCGTTGATCATGATGGGCATCTTGCTCTTGGGGTCGTAGAAGGAGTCCTCCAGCAGGGCGTCCACGTCCGGCTGGATCAGGCCGTGCATGATCCCGGAGGGCGCCCGAACCGCGCCGTCGTAAACGGCCGTGATCTCGAACTCCCCAAAGGGCATGCGGAAGAATCCCGGAATCTGGCCTTTGCGCTTGGGCAGGGCCGCGGCCTCGGATTGTGCGGCCGGCCAGTTCACTAGGGACGCTGCGGCCATGAGGCCCGCGCCTTGCAGAAAATGGCGACGATTGAGCATGGAAGCCTCCTTATTTCACCACGTTCAGCCGGGCCGGGCCGCGCTGTACCGTGCGGTGGTACTGGACCGCTGGCAGGCCGAAGACCATGGCGTAGCCCACCAGGTGATCCTCGGGAATGCCCAGGCGGCGGGTCAGGTCCGGGAAAAGTCCCAGGGCCATCATGAAGATGCCGTCCCAGAGCGTGCCCAGGCCCCGGGACTGGGCCAGGAGATCAAAGGTGGCCAGGGCGATGTGCGCGTCCTGGACCGGGCAGGGGGCGCTTGCGGGCGAGCTGGTGATGAGTAGATGGGGCGCGCCCCGAAACAGGACGTCGTTCTCGGACTCCTTCCAGGCCGAGAGCACCAGGCTTAAGTAGCGGCCCACCATGCCCTCGGGCAGGCCCCCGGCCGCGGCCAGCTTCTCCACCCGGGCGTGCACCTCCTGGCGCAGGGAGGCCAATACCGTCCGGTCCCGGACCACGGTGAAGAGCACGCCCTGGTTGTTCACCCCAGTGGGCGCGTGCCAGGCGGTTTCCAGGAGTTCGTCCAGGAGATCGGCCGGGACATTGGCCTCCTGGTAGCGCCGCACGGATCTGCGGCCCTTGATGAGCGCGGCCATCTGCAGGGGGCCGGGCAGGTTGCCCTTGAGAAAGATGCTCATGTCCGGGTCGCGGTCCAGGATGGACACGGCCGCCGTGGGGCATACGGCCAGGCAGTGCTGGCAGCGGATGCACCCCTCCTCGTCAGTCATGACCGGGTAGTCCTGCATGGCGATGACCCCGGCCGGGCAGTCGGTGGCGCATTCGCCGCACTGGATGCAACGGGTCTCATCGATTTTGAACTGGTTCATGGTCGGCTCCTTGCGATGACGGTTGGCAACCTTGGTGGCCAGGACAGCAGGGTATATTATTTGTATATACAACTATCGAAAGACAGCGGAAATGTCAAGACCGGGCTGCCTCCATCGTCTCTTGGGACTGGGCCAAATTCCCTTGCAGATCAGGATGGTAACGCGAAGTTGTTACGCGATGATGAAGGGACGGGAAATATTCAACAGCACCTTGTCCCGCAGGAGGGCCGTGGATCAGACCAGAGCCAGGGGCCTTAGGCCCTGAAGAAAAAGACAAGCCCAGGTGGAGGGAGGGACCTTCCCACCCGCCACCTGGGCGTTTTGTTCGTTCCAGGCCGTAGGTTACGGCTTGGCCGGAGCGGCCTGCTCAGCCGGGGCAGCCGGAGCGGCCGGGGCAGAAACAGCCGGGACCGGGGCAGCCGGAGCCGCCGGGGCCGGAGCCGACATCTGCTTGACTTCGGCCGTGGGGGCCTCGAGCTGAGTGTTGACGTTGAAGAAGGTCTTGCTCAGCCAGATGAAGACAAAGAGCAG
Source organism: uncultured delta proteobacterium (assembly GCA_903835685.1). Taxonomy (GTDB): domain Bacteria; phylum Desulfobacterota; class Desulfovibrionia; order Desulfovibrionales; family Desulfovibrionaceae; genus CAILNX01. Next base: position 105,150 of record CAILNX010000052.1, on the reverse strand, counting down.
GACGACCCCTAAGCCGATGCTGTAGCCGATCAGTTTCTTTTCCACCGGAAGCAGAGGCTCGTACTCCATCCTCTTCATCTCTTCCTTCATTTTCTGTTCTTCTTCAGCCGTCATCTTGTGTTTGTCAGGCATAAAAACCTCCTTGGCTCATCATCGCACAATCAACGAAGGCCCCGAAATGATGGGGGGTTCCATGCCACTGAAGAAGATCCACGAGATGCCCAGGCCGACCCAGATGATGAACCCGAACAGGCACAGGAAGTAGACGGCGGTCAGTTTGCCGAATCCCTCTGACCAGAGCTTGCGGAAGTTCGAGATCACCCCGATGGTGAAAAAGGTCATGACGAAGAAGATGCCCCGGAAGTTGTCCATCTGTCCGGTGGCCATCTTGGCCGCCTTCAGGAGTTCCTTGGAGGACATGCTCACCGCGAGCATGAGCGCGAAGGTCAGGAAATAGCCCAGCACGAACTTGGGGAAACGCTCCCAGATCATGGAGGCCTTGACCTCGCCCTTGCACTCGATCTTGGCGCACCAGATGATGGCCAGGATGAATGACCAGATGCCGATGAACATGTCGATGAATATTTTGCTGGTGACTGCGGGCATGGCGATCCAGCCCGGCTCGTAGACCGTCCCGGCCGCTGCGGCCTTGGCCCGCACCAGGGAGTCCACGATGGTGCCGCTGGCGATGGCCGCGCCGTCGGTCTTTACCGCCAGGCCCATCCAGTCGCCCGCCACCATGGGATGCATCCACAGCAGCTCGCGGGACATGAAGGGCAGGATGATGAGCTCGACCACGGCGAAGATGACCACCAGGGAGGAGACCATGATGGGCACCACCGGTCTGGCCCGGATGGCCGCGCCCGTGGCGATGGCCGCGGACACGCCGCAGATGGAGATGCCCGAGGCCAGGGGCACGGCCCACTCCCGGTTGAATTTGAACACGGTTCGGGCCACCAGATAGACCACGGCCCAGTCGATCAGGTAGACCTCGATGCTGGCGCACAGGCCCCGGAACAGGATGGCCTGGCCCATGCCCAGGTGCTCGGCGGCCTTGGCCCCCAGGCCCGCGCCCAGGATCACGATGGCCGTCTTGACGTAGAGTTCGGGCCGGGTGGCTTCAGACATGGTCTCGACCAGCTTGGGGAAGAAGTTCCCCACTACCAGACCGGCCAGGAGGGCCACGATGTACCCGGCCTCGCCGGTGAGGTTCAGGGACCAGGTGATCCCGTACTTGCCGAAGTCGGTGTGGATGGCCGCGATGTACGCGAAATGCCCGATGATCAGGCAGGAATAGCTGATCCAGAAGACCAGGGTGAAGCCCACGGCGAATTTTTTGAGGTCCGCGTCCAAAGCCTTGGACGCGATGAGCATGAACACCAGGATGAAGACATAGGTCAAAAAGAGGGATCCAAAGGCGGGCAGGGCCTTGTAGGTGGTTGAAACCGGGGTCAGGGCCTTGCCGATGTCTATCCAGACGTTGGTCTTGATCGCCCAGCCCAGAACCTCCCACCCGAAGAAGGCCAAAAGTCCCAAGCCGAAAATCGACAGCCCAATCCAGAATGCTATCCAATCCTCATTCAGGCCTTTTCTCTTTACTTCTTCCATGGCTTACCTCCTTGATGAAAGCCACCTTCTCCCTTTTGCAGCCTGCATTTCCGCGTCGGCGTTCCTCCTTTTCGGCCTGCGGGCCTGTCGTATGAGAAAAGCTCCGGTCCCTTTCTCTGGGAACCGTCTCTAAAAAAATGAAATTACTGAGACTTTACGCCTGAAGAAAGATTTCGTCAACAGGCTTTTCCGACGATCCTAATCCAGGGTCCGGCGGAAGAAGATGGTCCCCAGCACCACGGCCGCCAGCCAGATGAGGGCCATGGGCCAGACATGGGTCAGGGATTGCTCCAGGCCGTCGCCCTTGAGCAGAATCCCCCGCACCAGGCGCAGGTAGTGGGTGAGGGGCAAAATTGAGCCCACCACCTGGGCCCAGGCCGGCATGCCCCGGAAGGGGAACATGAACCCGGTGAGCAGCATGGAAGGCATGAAGAAAAATATCGACATTTGAAGGGCCTGGAGCTGATTGCGGGCCAGGGTGGAAAAGGTCACGCCAATGGTCAGGTTGGCCGCGATGAAGAGCACGGACAGGGAGTAGATGAGCACCAGGCTCCCGTGCATGGGCACGTTGAACAAAAAGCGGGTGGCCAGCATGATCAGGGTCATCTGGATGTAGCCCACCAAGATGTATGGCAGAATCTTTCCGATCATGACTTCAAGGGGACTCACGGGCGTGGACAACAGATTCTCCATGGTCCCCCGCTCGGTCTCCCGGGTGATGGCCAGGGCCGTGATCATGACCAGGGTCAGGGTCAGGATGGTGCCCATGAGCCCGGGCACGATGTTGTACTGGGTGATGGCCTCGGGGTTGTATTCGGCGTGGATGCGCAGGTCCACGGCCATGTCGCTGGAGGCCAGATTCCCGAAGGCCCCGGCCAGGTCCCGGTCCAGGGCTCGGCGCACGGCCTCCTTGAAGGCCCCCACGGCATTGCTGGTGGCCGAGGGGTCTGTGGCGTCGGCTTCCAGGAGGAGCACGGGCTTTTCCCCGCGCAGGATTTTGGTCCCGAAGTCCTCGGGAATGGTCAGCACGAACTGGGCTGTCCCGGTGCGCAGCAGGTCTTCGGCCTCGGCCCGGGTAGTCACAACGCGCAGGATGTCGAAGTATTCGCTGTTGCGCATGGCCGCGGTCACGCTGCGGGAAAAGATGGAGTTGTCCGCGGAGAGCACGGCCGTGGGCAGGTGCCGGGGATCGGAGTTGATGGCGTAGCCAAACAGCACGAGCTGCATGAGCGGCATGACCACGAGCATGGCGAAGGTCAGCCGGTCCCGGCGCATCTGTACGAATTCCTTGGCCACCACGGCCTTGAACCGCCGCCAGGAGAAGACGCCGGATGCGTTCATGCCTTTCTCCCCTGTTGCATGAGGTTGATGAACACCTCTTCCAGGGTGGTGGGGATGCGCCGGAAGGTCAGGGGCTCGGCCATGAAGGGGGCCAGGCTGCGCTCCAGGGCCTCTCCGTCCCGTCCGCTCACGTGCAGGTTGGTCCCGAACACAGCCACCTGGTCCACCCCGGGCAGTTCCTTGAGCCTCTCGCCCAGGGGGCTTAAACCCGGGCCGGACACCGCGTAGGTCAAGAGCTGGGCCTGGGCGATGAGCTCCTCGGCCGTGCCGTCGGCCAGAAGGTCGCCGTAGGCGATGTAGGCCAGGCGGTGGCATCGCTCGGCTTCGTCCATGTAATGGGTGGTGATGAGGGCCGTGACGCCTGTGGCGGCCAGCTTGTGCACCTCGTCCCAGAAATCCCGGCGCGCGCCCGGGTCCACGCCGGCCGTGGGCTCGTCCAGGAGCAGGAGCCGGGGCGAGTGCAGGGTGCAGGCGGACAGGGCCAGCCGCTGCTTCCAGCCTCCGGACAGGCTCCCGGCCAACTGGTGCTCGTAGCGGCCAAGACTCATGCGCTCGATGCAGGCGGCCACGGCCCGGTCCAGGTCCGGCACCCCGTAGATGCGGCCGATGAACAGGAGGTTCTCGCGCACGGTCAGGTCTTCGTAATGGCTGAAGCGCTGGGTCATGTACCCGATATGGGGCTTGATGCGGTCGTTCTGGCTGGCGATGTCGAATCCCAGGCAGGTCCCGGACCCGGCGTCGGGCTTGAGCAGGCCGCAGAGCATGCGGATGAAGGTGGTCTTGCCCGAGCCGTTGGGGCCGAGGAATCCGAAGATTTCCCCCTGGTTCACGCGCATGTCCAGGCCTTTGACCACGGTCTTGTCCCCGAAGATCTTGGTCAGGCCGCGCACGTCGATGACCGGCTGAGGCGCGTTCACGACTTTTTCACCTCGTCTTTGGGGGGCAGGGTCCTCACGTCCACGGGCTGGCCGGGGTGCAGGCCAGCGGCCGCCTCGGGCGCGGGCCGAGCCTCGATGAGAAAGACCAGCTTGGCCCGGCTCTGGCTGGAGTAGATCACCGGCGGGGTGTACTCGGCCTGGGGGGAGATGAAGGTGATCCTGGCCGCAAAGGGCGCGCCGCCATCCAGGGACACCTGGACCTCCTGGCCCGGGGCCAGACTGGCCAGCGCGGCCTGGGGTACGAAAAAGCGGATCTTCACGTTCTGGGGCGGGAGCAGGGAGACGACCGGCTTTCCGGCCCCCACCCATTCCCCGGCGCGCTGGATGACGTCAAAGACCAGTCCGGCCACGGGCGCGGCCTGGGCTTTTTGCTCCAGGCTCCAGCGGGCCTGGTCCAGCCGGGCCTTGGCCGAGGCCACGTCCGCCTCGGCCGCCCGCACCGTGTCTTCCCGGGAGCCGAGTTGGGCCGTGGACAGGTCCGCCCGGTCCTGGCGGGCCCGCTGCCGGGCCAGGTCCAGGTCCGTGCGCGCCCGGTCGTACTCGTCCTGGGAGATGGTTTCCTTCTTGAGCAGGTCGGCCCTGCGCTTGAACTCTAGGTCGGCCAGGGCCTGGCTGGCCTCGGACTGCTTGAGCCTGGCCCGGGCCGAGTCCAGTTCCGTGGGCCGCTGGCCTTTTCTGCGGTCGGCCAGGGTATCCTCGGCCCCGCGCAGCCGCATGGCCGCGTCGTCCACGGCCGCCCGCTCGAATTCGCGCTCCAGGGCGAAAAGGGGCGCGCCCACCGGGACCCGCTGGCCCTTGTCCACGGACAGGGTCTCCAACTGTCCGCCCAACGGCGCGGCCACATAGACGAATTCCCCTTCCACATAGCCTTGGAAGAGATCGGTGGGGGCCTGGCCGCAGGCGGTCAGGGCCGCCATGGCCAGCATGGCCGCCACGGCCAGCAGGACCGGTGAGGCCCATGGCGCGACACGGGCCACGGCAGGCCGTGATCTGAATGCGAGAACATGCCGGTTCATGCCGCGCTCCCTTGCCGGGCCGGATTCGGCCGGGCGGTCTCTTCGAACAGGGGCCAGTTGCGCTCGGCTTGGGCCTGGATGTCGAAATTTCCGCCGCTCAGATGAAAGAAGATGGCGGCCGGGGCCATGAGGCCCAGGAAGAACATGGTCAGGTCCATGGGGTCCACGTCCGAGCGGATGGCCCCGGCCTCCTGGCCCTGGCTGACCAGCCCGGCCACGGCCTGGCGGAAGGCCATGATGTGGGAGAAGAGCTTGGCCCGCTTGTCCGGCAGGTGCTGGTAGATTTCATCGGAAAAAAGCAGCTTGGGCATGGCCGGAAGACTGACCAGGAGGCCCACGTGGCGGAGCATGAGGGCTTTGAGGGCCAGCAGGGTGTCGCCCGGGGCCTCTTGGACGCTGGCCTGGACGTTCTCCCGCACCCGACGGCCCACCAGGTCCAGCATGGCGTCCAGGATCTCGCCCTTGTTCTTGAAATGGCGGTACAGGGCCGAGGGCACCACCCCAATCATGGCCGCCACCTTTTCCACGGTGACCGCCTCCACCCCCTGGGCGGCCAGGGTGAGCCCGGCTTCGGCGATCTGTTCCCGACGGATCTCGCCGGACATGCGCTTGGACATGGAAGCTCCTGGTTAAGAGAATGTGAATTCATCTTAACTTCTGATCCGAAAAAGTCAAGGGTGAAGGCGGGCGCAAAGATACATTGGAATATCCGAGCAAAACCCGGAGAAGAAGCCGTGCTACTGGACTGACTTAGAGATTCGAGCGGACCCAGGCCACCACGTCGCCCGCCCCGTGCGCGCCAGGCTGGCGGGCCTTTTCCCGGCCCTGAACAAAGAGGATCATGGTCGGCACGGCCTGGATACCCAGGCGTTGGGCCAGGGCCTTTTCGTCCTCGGTGTTCACGGTCCCGGCCAACACCCCGGGGGCAAGGGTCGTGGCGGCTTGGGCAAAGGCCGGGGCCGAGGCCCTACAGGGGCCGCACCAGGGCGCCCAGAACTTGACCACCAGGGGCAGGCCCGACCGGCTCAGGAAGCGTTCAAAGGTCTCGTGCGTCATGGGGATGGGGGTTCCGGGAAAAAGCGAGGCCCGGCACTTGCCACAGGTGGCCCCCTGGCCCAGCTTGTCGCTTACGACCCGGTTCACGCTCAGACATCCGGGGCAAACCACATGTATGGAGGCATCGCTGTTCATTCTCTTTTCCTTGATTTTTTGTGTCCCGGCCCGGTTGCAGGAGGGCCGTTCTGGTGTCTCTCAGGAACAAGTATAAGTCTCTCATATGCCAAGGCAAGAAAAAGTCCGGGTCAGGGTCTGGGGGGCGGACGATCCCAAGCCGCCAGGGCCTGGCTGCGCAGTTGCCGGAGCTTCAAACCCGAGGACTGGCCTTGGTTTTTATCCTCTTGCTCAAGCGTTACTTGAAGAATTGTTTCAGTATCGGCCAGGGCCTCTTCCAAATGGTCATGTCCGTGATCGGCCCGGGCCAAGCGGAACATCTCCCGGCACAGCCCCGTGGAATGCAGGAGCATGAGCAGGTCGGTCTTGGTCCCGGGCCGCAGCCCAGGATAGCGGGCCGCAATCATGTGCCAGCGGGCGGCCAGGACCCCGGCCTTGATGAAGGCCGCAGGCAGGCGCAGGCGTTCGCCCAGGGCCTGGGCCAGGGGCGCGCCCCGGGTCTCGTGCCCGATGTGCCGGGGCCAGTCCTCGGGCCGGGTCAAGGTCTTGCCCAGGTCGTGGCACAGGGCCATGTACCCGGCCAACTCGTCCCCGGCCAAACGGTCCATGACCTCCCGGACATGGGTGAGCACATCGGCCTGGTGAAAGGGCTGGGGTCCGGCCGGGATTTTCGAGGCCTGGGCCAGTTCCGCGAACCAGGGCGCCAGGCATCCGGCCTGGTCCAGGAGCTCCAGGAACCGGCCGGGCCGGGGCGCGCGCAGGGCCTTGCGCAGTTCCGCGCCCACCCGGTCGGCTGTGGCCTGGCTTAAGGAGCCGCTAGCCGCAGTTCGGTCCATGGCCGTCAGGAGGTCCGGATGGGCGGTGAAATCCTCCAGTTCGGCCAAAAAGCGGGCGGCCCGGAACACCCGCAAGGGGTCGTCGGACATGGAGCGTTCCGAGGCCGGGCGCAGCACGCGGTCTTTTAAGTCCTGCAAGGCCAGGGGGTGGGCGTGCAGGGTCCCGTCCTCCTCCTGGGCCAGGGCGTTCACGGTCAGGTCCCGCAGGGCCAGATCTACCGTCAGATCCGTGGCCAGGCCGTCGTCCGGGCTCCCATTCGGGCCCCCATCCGCAGTTGTTCCGCGCGGAAAGGCGTATTCGCTGCCGTTCAGGATGAACACCGGAAAGGCCTTGCCCACGGCCTTGGCCCTGGGAAAGCGGCTCAGAAATTCCTCCCGGGTGGCCTCCAGCACCAGAAAGTCCCGGTCAGTCACCGGCCGTCCGAGAAGGCGGTCCCGCACCGCGCCGCCTGCCAAAAGGATACGCATGGCCCGAGGATAGCCCATTTTTCCGGCCAGGGCCAGACGGGAATGGCCCCTGACTGGTGGCCAGGAAACGGGCGGCCGGGAAGCGGGGGGCCAGGAGGTGAGCGGTCGTGAGGGATCGGCCAACGGGCTTTACCCCCATCCGCTTTTTTGCGACACAGGGCGGTCACGATTTGCACTGAACCCGGTGAGGAAACCATGCATTCCGGCATCCATCTCTTGGGCCAGGATCGCCCGGACCTGTACGAAGGCGGCAATCCCGAGGAGTTCTCCGACCTGCACCCGGCCTGGCGCAGGGACATGGCCGCTCTGGCCCCCTGGGCCAGGCTGGAGAGCCCGGATGTTGTTCCTGGCGAAACCACGCTGTTGTGGCAGGGCAGAACACCCGAAGGAACCGGGACGCTTCTGGCCTGCCGCGCCTGCGCCTCCAGCCAGGACGCGGCCTTTGCCCTGGTCCAGACCGGGGCCTTGCCCCTGTGGGGGGGGCTTGTGGCCGGGGTCCAGTCCTCGGGCCGGGGGCAGTTGCGCCGGGTCTGGGTGTCCGGGCCAGGCAATGTGCATCTGTCCGTGCGCTGGCCTCTGCCTTTCGGGGCGGACCAGGCCTGGAATCCGATCTTGTCCTTGGCCGTCGGATCGGCGCTGGCCGAGGCTTTGAACGGAATGGACGTCCCGGTTCAGCTCAAATGGCCGAACGATATTCTGTGGCAGGAGCACAAGGTGGGGGGCGTGCTCCTGGAGGACCGGGCCGGGGAACTGGTGGTGGGCATCGGCCTGAACCTCGACCTTGCGCCGCCCGTGGAGGCCCTGCGCGAGGGACACGCCGTTCCGGCCGCCTCCTTCCGGGACATGGGGAGCAATTATTCGCCCCTGACCCTGGCCTGGGCACTTGTGAACCGGATGCAAATATCGTATCTGAACACCCTTCGCCGGACAGCGCCGAATGATTTTTTGCACTCCCTCTCCTGCCGCCTGGCCTGGATGGGCCGTATGGTCTGTCTGGACCACGGCCAGGAACGGGTCTGCGGGACCATGCAGGGACTCGCCGGGGATGGCGGGCTGATCCTGCTGACCGGCGAAGGTTCCCGAGTCTTCCATTCCGGAAGCGTCACCCCAGTCGAGCGAGTGAGAGGGATATGAAGCCGAAAAAGTTCGAAGAGGTTCTCAAGCTGACCAAGGGCCAGCGGATTCTGGTGGCCAACCGGGGCATTCCGGCCCGGCGCATCTGCCGCACCATCAATGAGATGTTCGAGGCCGTGTCTGTCCTGACCGCCACGGACATCGACAAGACCGCCCCGGTCACGGCCTCGGCCCAGGAGTTGCTCCTGTTGGGCAAGGACACCCGGGCCTATCTGGACCTGGACCGCATCGTGCGCGAGGCCAAGGACCGCGGGGTCATCGCCATCCATCCGGGCTGGGGTTTCGGGGCCGAGGACGAAAGCTTTCCGGCCAAATGCGAGGAAGCGGGCATTCTCTTCATCGGCCCGCCCACCAAGGGCATGCACATCCTGGGCAACAAGGTGGCCGTGCGCAAGCTGGCCCAGGAGCTGGGCGTGCCCGTGGTGCCCGGTTCGCCCAAGGCCGTGGACATCCCCGAGGCCCGCAAGATCGCCAAGAAGATCGGCTTCCCCATCATGCTCAAGGCCGAAGGCGGCGGCGGCGGACGGGGCATCTACGAGGTCTATTCCGAGGACCAGCTCGAATCCGCCTTTTCCAAGGCCTCGGCCCTGGCTCAGGCCTCCTTCGGCAATCCGCGCATCTATGTGGAAAAATTGCTCACTTCCGTGCGGCACATCGAAATTCAGGTCATCGCCGACCAGCACGGCAATGTCTTCGCCTTTGACGAGCGCGACTGCACCGTGCAGCGCAACCACCAGAAGCTCATCGAAATCACCCCCTCGCCCTGGCCCCGGTATTCCGAGGAGCTGCGCGCCCGGCTCAAGGGCTACGCCGAGAAACTGGTCAAGTCCGTGGGCTACTACTCCCTGGCCACGGTGGAGTTCCTGGTGGACCAGGACGCCGTGCCCTATTTGATCGAGGTGAACACCCGGCTTCAGGTGGAGCACGGGATCACCGAATGTCGCTACGGAGTGGACCTGGTGGAGGAGCAGATCGCCATTGCCTTCGGGTCCAAGCTGCGTTTCAACAAGAAGGAAACCAAGCCCTTCCAGCATGCCTTGCAGTTGCGCATCAACTGCGAGGATCCCCAAAAGGACTTCTCCCCCAATTCCGGCCGCATCACCCGGTACATCGCCCCGGGCGGCCAGGGCGTGCGCCTGGACTCCTGCATCGGTGAGGGCTACATGTTCCCCCCGAGCTACGACTCGGCCGCCGCCCTACTGGTGACCTACGGCAATTCCTGGGACAAGACGGTCATGCTCATGCGCCGGGCCTTGCGCGAGTACGTCATCGGTGGGGTCAAGACCACCATTCCCTTCCACCGTCAGGTCATCAAGCACCCCAAGTTCCAGGCCGGAGACTACGACACCAATTTCGTAGCCAAGACCCCGGAACTCATGGTCTACCGGGACGAGGAATCCGAGGGCGTGCGCCTTTCCCGGCTCATCGCCGAGATCTCGGCCTTTGGCCGCAATCCCCATGTCCAACTCGGCGAGTACCGGGGTTATCAGGACAAGCGGGTGGGCAACGGGGCCTTTGAGTTCGTGTCCCCGCCCCCGGCCGAAGAGGATTTCAAGCCCGTGTTCAAGCGGGGCATGACCAGCGAGAGCGTCCTGGACACCCTGCGCTCCGAGCGGGAGAAGAAGCGGGTCCATTTCTGCGACACCACCTGCCGGGACATCACCCAGTCCAACAGCGGCAACCGCTTCCGCCTGGGCGAGGACCGCATCGTGGGGCCGTACCTGGACCGCTGCGGGTTCTTCTCCTTGGAGAACGGCGGGGGCGCGCATTTCCACGTGGCCATGATGGCCAACATGACCTACCCCTTCTCCGAAGCGGCCGAGTGGAACCGGTTCGCGCCCACCACCATGAAGCAGATCCTCATCCGCTCCACCAACGTGCTCGGATACAAGCCCCAGCCCAAGAACCTCATGCGTCTGACCGGCGAGATGATCTGCGAGCATTACGAGATCATCCGCTGTTTCGACTTCTTGAACCACATCGACAATATGCGGCCATTTGCCGAAGTGGCCCTGCATTCCAAGTCCAGCATCTTCGAGCCGGCCCTGTCCCTGTCCTGGGCCAAGGGCTTTGACGTGCCCCACTATTTGGACGTGACCGAGGACATCCTGGGCCTGTGCGCCGAGGTCCTGGGCTCGACCAAGAAGAAGGCCACCACCCGGATCATTCTGGGTTTGAAGGACATGGCCGGAGTCTGTCCGCCCCGGTTCATGCGCGAACTGGTCACGGCCCTGCGCAAGAAGTACCCGGAACTGGTCCTGCACGCCCACCGGCATTACACCGACGGGCTCTTTGTCCCCTCGGTGGGCGAGGCGGCCAAGGCCGGGGCGCACATCGTGGACACGGCCATCGGTTCGGCCGTGCGCTGGTACGGCCAGGGCGAGGTGCTCTCCACCGCAGCCTACATCGAGGACGAGCTCAAGCTGAAAACCCGCCTGAACAAGGAAGCCATCCGGGTCACCAACTTCGCCTTGAAGCAGATCATGCCCTATTACGACCGCTACTGCGCCCCGTATTTCCGGGGCATCGACTACGACGTGGTGGAGCACGGCATGCCCGGCGGGGCCACCTCCTCCTCCCAGGAAGGGGCCATGAAGCAGGGGTACATCCACCTGCTGCCCTTCATGCTCAAGTTCCTGGCCGGAATCCGCAAGATCGTGCGCTACCACGACGTGACCCCGGGCTCCCAGATCACCTGGAATACCGCCTTTCTGGCCGTGTCCAACGCCTACAAGCGGGGCGGGGAGGGCGAGGTGCGCCGTTTGCTGGACATCCTCAAGGTGGTCACGGAAAGCACGGAGCACACCCTGACCGAGGTGCAGAAAAAGGCCCGGCTGGACATCTACCGGGACTGCAACGACGCCTTCCGCAACCTGCTTCTGGGCAAGTACGGCAAGCTCCCCCTGGGTTTCCCCCCGGACTGGGTGTATCAGAGCGCCTTTGGCCAGGACTGGGAGCGGGCCGTGGAGGAACGCACCACGGACTCGCCGCTTACCTCCCTGAAGGACATCGACCTGGTGGCCGAACGGGCCGCCTTGGACGAGAAGCTCAACCGCGAACCCTCCCGCGAGGAGTTCGTCATGTACTTGAACCACCCGGCCGACGCCTTGAAGACCATTGAATTCAGGCAGCGCTTCGGGGACCCCAACAACATCCCCCTGGACGTGTGGTTCGAGGGCTTGAAAAAGGGCCGGGAGCTGCTCTTCGAGGACTCCTCGGGCAAGCCGCACGTCATGCGTATCGTGTCCCTGCCCTCGGCCGACGAGTCCGGCCGGGTCACGGTTCGCTACATGCTCGACTCCGAGGTGTTCAGCCAGCAGGTCCAAGTGCATGCCGGGACCCTGCACGAGACCTCCTCCGTGGAGATGGCCGACCCCAACAACGACTTCCACGTGGCTGCCCCGTCCAACGGCGACCTCTGGGTGGTGCAGGTGGCCCCGGGGGATCTGGTCAAGAAGGGCGACGAGATCTGCAACATCGCGATCATGAAGCAGGAGAAGGCCGTGTTCGCGCCCGTGGACGGCGTGGTCAAGCGGGTGCTCAAGTCGGCTGATTTTCAGAAGGACAAGAAGATGGTCCCGGTCATCGAGGGCGAACTCCTGGTGGAGCTCGGCCCGCTGAACAAGCTCTGCCCGGGCTGCGCCGAGCCGGTCTCGGCCGCGGACCACAAGTTCTGCCCCAAGTGCGGAAAAAAGATCTAACGGGCGCTCCCACGGACTGCTGACACACCCCTCCCGGTTGAGCCGGGAGGGGTTTTTTCGTTTCGGTCCAGGGGATATCGGCCCGCGGCAGAGCCCCAAGCGCCCTTCGGGACCTGAACCCTGTTCCCTGCCGGTTGCAATCATGTTGCAATCCCGGAAACGGCTTGATATTGGCTATGGGTGGAGGGGAAACCCGGTCTGAACCGGGCCAAGTCCCCTGTCCGTCCGATTCTATACACTGACGCCCGTGCCTGTCGCACACGCCTGACGCAACGGAGGAAGACACACGTATGCCCAAAGCCAAGAAGGACAGCGCCCCGACCCCGGCCGCCATGGATGCGGCCGCCGTGGAGGCGTTGACCCAGAAAATCGTGCTCAATGGCGCGGAGATCGTGGCCATTGGACCGGAGGCCGAACTCCTGGTCGGCGGAAAGAACTACAACACCGCCCTCATCAGCCAGGTGAAGGGCATCCGCACCCCGCAGTTCCGGGCCATCTCCTCCCTGGCTTTTCACAAGCTTCTGGACGAAACCCGGGTGAACGCCGCCCTGGTGCGCATGATCGTGGACCGGGAATACCTGGCCACGGACTGGAACGACGACGAGATCAACCGGGACCCTGAATTTTTGCGCAAGTTCGTGCGCCGCCTGTCCCGCAAGGTTCGCGAGGAGTCCAAGAAGGCGGAGGGCACCCTGATCCGCCTGCGCACCTTCGTGAACAACGTGGTGGAAGGGTTCGCCACCTCGCCCGAGGGCATCGACCAGTTGCGCAAGCGCTCGGTGCTGGTCCAGGCCGCCATCCTTTCCGTGTCCCGGCCCAAGGAAGTGGACTTGGCCGTGCGCGGGGCCTACCAGGAAATCTGCAAGGAGGCCGGCCTGGAGGACGAGCCCGTGGCCGTGCGCTCCTCGGCCGCTGGCGAGGACTCCCGCAAAAAGGCCTTTGCCGGGCTCCAGGACACCTATCTGAACATCCGGGGCGCGGACCAGTGCGTGGAAGCCTACCACTGGGACTGCTCCTCGGCCTACAATCTGCGCTCCATGACCTACCGCCGCGAGGCCATCCTGGACGCCATCACCCAGGCCGAGGCCACGGGCGACGATTCCATTGCCGAACAGGCCAAGAAGGAATGGGCCATCGAGAACACCTCGCTGTCCGTGTGCCTCATGCGCATGATCAACCCGGTGATCTCGGGCACGGCCTTTTCCGCTGACACGGCCACGGGCTGCCGGGGCACGGACAGAAACGACCTGGTCTCCATCGACTCCAGCTACGGCCTGGGCGAGGCCGTGGTCGGCGGCATGGTCACCCCGGACAAATTCTACGTCTTTCAGCGCGACGACCTGGCCGAAGTGGTCATCCGCCAGATGGGCTGCAAGGACAAGAAGATCGTGTACGACGAGGACGAGGGCGGCACCAAGGTGGTCAAGGTGGACGAGGTGGAGGTCACCCGCTGGTCCCTGTCCCTGGCCCAGGCCGAGGAAGTGGCCCGGGGCGTGCGGGCCATCTCCCAGGCCTACGGCGGGATCATCATGGACACCGAGTTCTGCTTCGACGCCTCGGAACGCCTGTGGTTCGTGCAGGCCCGGCCCGAGACCCGCTGGAACGAGGAGTTCGAGACCCATCCGCACACCATCTACATGCGCCGCAAGGAGGTGGAGAAATCCGCCGCCCTGGGCGCTGAGGTCATCCTCACCGGCAACGGGGCCTCGCGCGGGGCCGGACAGGGCGTGGTGCGCTTTCTGCGCTCGGCCCTGGAACTCAACAAGATCAACAAGGGCGACATCCTGGCCGCTGACCGCACCGACCCGGACATGGTGCCGGGCATGCGCCTGGCCTCGGCCATTCTGGCCGACGTGGGCGGGGACACCAGCCACGCGGCCATCACCTCGCGCGAACTGGGCATCCCGGCGGTCATCGGCATCCAGCGCCTGGAGGCCATCCGCTCCCTGGACGGCCAGGAGATCACCGTGGACGGCTCCCGGGGCCGGGTCTACCGGGGACGCCTGCCCCTGGTGGAGGTGGGCGGCGAGATCGACACCGCCAAGCTCCCCAAGACCAAGACCAAGGTGGGCCTGATCCTGGCCGACGTGGGCCAGAGCCTGTTCCTCTCCCGTTTGCGCGAGGTCCCGGACTTCGAGGTCGGCCTCCTGCGCGCCGAGTTCATGCTGGGCAACATCGGGGTGCATCCCCAGGCCCTGGAGGCCTACGACAACGGGACGCTCGACCGCCTGGTGGACGACAAACTCCGAGAGCTGGACGACACCCTGACCAAGGTCATGAAGGAGCAGCTCTCGGCCGGGCTCATCAATCTGCCCCTGAACCTGCGACCTTTGGTGGGCGCGGTCACGGGTCTGACCAAGGCCATCGAGGCCCTAAACGCCCGGGAGCACGCCAAGGGCACCGACGAGGTCCTGGCCCTGCACCGCAAGCTGCGCGATCTGGACAAGCGCCTGGACCGGCACATCGAATTCGCCTCGGAGCGCCTGGACATTTTGAAGACCAGCATGGACATCGAGACCCATGTAAAGATCATCATGGGCTATTTCGACCTGCTGGAACCCGCGCCCTCCCACGACTCCGAAGCCATGAAGCTGCGTTTGAGCAAGGAGGAGGTGGTCACCTCCACGGTCAAGCGGATCAAGACCGATCCGCTGGTCCTGGAGACCATCGACCGCATCGGCTCCCTGCGCATGGAAGTGGCGCTGAAAATGGGCATCCAGTCCGAAATGGACGAGGTGGTCACCTTGAAGCAGCGGGTCCGCAGCCTGCTTGAATCCCGGGGCTTCCGCACGGGCAAGGAGAACTACATCCAGATTCTGGCCCAGGGTCTGGCCCTGTTCGCCATGGCTTTTTATGGCAAGGACATCGTGTACCGGACCACGGACTTCAAGTCCAACGAGTACCGCAACCTCATGGGCGGCCTGCTGTTTGAGGCCCACGAGGACAACCCCATGATCGGGTACCGGGGCGTGTCCCGGAACATCCACGACTGGGAGATCGAGGCCTTCAAGCTGGCCCGGGGGGCCTTCGGGGCCAAGAACCTGCACATCATGTTCCCCTTCGTGCGCACCCTGGAAGAGGTCCGCAGCACCAAGGGCTACCTCTCCCAGGTGCACAAGCTGCGCTCGGGAGTGGACGGGCTCAAGGTCATCCTCATGTCCGAGCTGCCCTCCAACGCCATTCTGTGCAAGGAATTCATCAAGGAAGTGGACGGGTTCTCCATCGGGTCCAACGACATGACCCAGATGGTCCTGGCCACGGATCGGGACAACGCCAGGCTCCAGCACATCTACGACGAGGAGGACCCGGCCGTGGTCTGGGCCATCCTGGTGACCATCTTCACCGGCCAGAAGTACGAGAAGAAGGTCGGGTTCTGCGGCCAGGGCGTGTCCAACAGCCTGATCATCCGGGGCCTGGTGTGCATCGCGGGCATTGTCTCGGCCTCGGTGGTGCCGGACACCTACCGCCGCACCAAGGTGGACATGGCCGAGATTGAGAAGGAGAACATCCCGGTATCCCAGTTGGGCTCCTGGCTCAAGGAGCAGCATTTCAACCGCTTGAGAAAACTCCTGCAAGACGAGAACTATGGCCACATCCTCAAGCGCTACAAGACCGCCGACGACCTGGCCGAATGGTACGAGGGCGAGGTGCACCGCTTCAGCGACCAGGTCCGGGAAAACCTGGGCACGGCCAAGGAGGAGTTCTACCGGCAGGAGCTGGAAGGGTTCCGCCGGGTGTTCCACAAGCCCGTGATCTACGCCTCCTGGGACTGGAACACCACGGTGGGTGACGCCCTGCATTACGCGGGCTTCGCCTCCTACGAGGAGCAGGCCAAGGCCCTGGAGGTCCAGCGCAAGACGTTCGCGTAAGGCCACGGCCCCCGGGCGAAAAAGCTCGGAAGTCGGAATATTGAAATGAAACAGGGGAGGGCCCATGGGTCCTCCCCTCTGCGTTGGGCCGCAAGGCAAGCACCACGGGAAAAAAATGGCCAAGGCCCGCTTTTTAAGCTTGCCATCCCCACAGGTTTTGTTTAGTGAAAACCCTCCTTGCGGAGAGGTGTCCGAGCGGCCGAAGGAGCACGATTGGAAATCGTGTGAACCGCTTATCCCGGTTCCGTGGGTTCAAATCCCACCCTCTCCGCCACAAGGTGAAAATGACAGGGGCTGCGCCAAGGCGTGGCCCCTGTTTTTCCTTGACTCCGGCCAGCCGGGGAAATACATATCCAGGTCCGGACGATGCGGAGCAGGGGCTTCGCCAGGGGAAGCCGGATGGCGGAAGCGCCGCCAACCCCGTCAGGCCCGAAAGGGAGCAGCGGTAGTGGTATATTCCGGGTGTCCGGCTTCCCTCAGGGGCGCGACTTGAAGTCGCGCCCTTGTTTTTTGGGGGGAGCCGCAGGCTCAAAAAAAGAGAGCCATGGGGCTCTCTTTGCTTTTGGAGCGAGGCGCAGGGGGGCTCCCTGGCTGGAAGCGTGGTCTCCTAGATCAAGCCGGGCCGGGCCCGTTCTTGTCATAGGGGGGGACCTTACAGGACCCCGCCGATGATCCTCAGCCCTTGATGCCGAGCTTGGGCAGGAGCCAGCGGTTGATGAGCACCCAGACAGCCACGACGGCGACGATCAGAACAAGAAATTTCATGGCCTTTCCTCCTGAAGCGGGCGGGGTCTCCATCCGGCCGGGTGGCCGAACCGAAAGCCCCAGGGCGGCGATACGTTATGAAAAAAAGGGCCTTGCCCGCTGGAACGATTGGTCCGGTCGGGCCAGGGGTTAGAGGTCGTCCAGGGTCTTGTCGGAAATCTTGGGCGCAGCCTTGACCGCAGGCGGCGGGGCGGCCTGGACCGGGGTCGAGGGGGCCATGGCCGGCGCCGGGGCCGGACTCGGGGTCGCGGTTTGAGCCGTAGGCTGGGCCGTGGGGGCTGCCGGAGCGGAGGCCGGGGTCTCGGTCATGGGCGCGGCCTCGGGCTGGGCCGGACCAGCCGCCAGGGTGGCCGCAGGCTTGGGATGGGCGAAACGGCCCTTGTGGTCCAGCACGGAATCGAAAAAGTCCGAATGCAGGGATTCAGGGTCCATGCCATTGACCGTGGGATAGCTGATGGGCGCGGTGACCAGGTCCAGACCGCCGGAAAGCACCCGGCCAAAGGCGTAGCCCACGCCCACAAAGAGTCCGCCCACGTAGCCAGCGGCGTACTCCATGGTGCTGTCGCCCTCGGAGGCCATGTCCACCATCTGGTTGGGGACCTCAAGCGGGGCGGTGAGCACATTGGTCAGGCCGCGTCCTATCTTGCGGGGCACGCGGTTCTGGTAGTCCTCGCCCTTGGACACGTAGTTGGGGTCCGGGGTGGTCCAGGAACAGCCGCCCAGGGTCAGGGCCAGGGCCAGGGTCAGGACCAAGACGCAGGCCGCCAGCCGGAAGAGGGGACCGTATCCGCGCATGTTCATGTTCCGTGACATGATCAAGGTATAGGACCCCCCCGAAAGCCTGTCAAGGCCTTTGAGGCCGGACCTGGCGGCCCGCCAAGGCGGCCTCTTACGACTGCTCGGCCCAGCGGATGAGACCCAGGGAATGGGAGTCGGCCAGCAGGGGGTGGTGGGGCAGGATGCGCACCGTGAATCCGAAGCGGCCGGCCTCGCCGGGCTGGATGGACCCGACAAAGGGCTGCCAGCCGTCCTGGGCCAGTCCCTCGGGGGTCATGGCCGCGATGCTCCGGCCGGTGAACTTGCCCTCGTGGTTCACGGGACCGGCGTAGATCTCCACCCGGATGTCCTTGGGGGTCAGCCCGTCCATGAACACCTCGGCCTCCACCTTGAGGGGTTCGGCCACATAGACCTGGTCGGGCTGGGCCGCCCGCACGTTGCGGATGCCCAGGCTGCTCCACTTGGTCATGAGATCCATGCGCCAGGCGGCCAGGTCCCGGGTGGGGGCGAAGTCGTCCTTGGACAGGAGCAGGTAGCTCTTGTAGGCCGGGAGATAGGCCTTCTCCACGTAGTCCTCCACCATGCGGTGGGCGTTGTACACCGCGCCCAGCTCCACAAAGGCGTTCTTCATGCGTCTGATCCAGCCCCGGGGGATGTTGCCGTGGCTGCGGTCGTAGAAATCCGGAATGACCTCGTTCTCCAGGATGTTGAACAGGGTCTGGCTCTCCACGAAATCCTGGTAGATCGGGTCCTCGTACTCCTCGCCCCGGCCCACGGCCCAGCCCCGGCTGTTGTCGTCGCGCCAGGCCTCGTCCCACCAGCCGTCCAGGGTGCTGAACTGGAGCACCCCGTTGCACATGGCCTTCATGCCGCTGGTGCCGCAGGCCTCCAGGGGCCGCCGGGGGGTGTTCAGCCAGATGTCGCAGCCCTGGACCATGCGCGCGGCCACCTTCATGTCGTAGTCCTCGAGAAAGACCATGCGGTAGCGGCATTCCTCCCGGCGGCAGAGCTGGATCAGGTTCTGGATGAGTTTCTTGCCCTCGTTGTCCTGGGGGTGGGCCTTGCCCGCGAAAATGAACTGCACCGGCCGCTCGGGGTTGGTCAAAAGGCGCATGAGCCGATCCGTGTCCCGCAGGAGCAGGTCGGCCCGCTTGTAGGTGGCGAAGCGGCGGGCGAACCCGATGGTCAGGGCCTGGGGGTCCAGGACCTCCCCGGCCACCTCCAGTTCGGCCTGACGCGTGCCTTTGCTCAAGAGCTGGTCGCGCAGGCGTTTGCGCACGAATCCCACCAGGCGTTCCCGCAGGCGTTCGTGGGTGCGCCAGAGTTCGGCGTCCGGGATGGCCTCGGCCTGTTTCCAGACCCGGTCGCAGTCCGGGTCCTCCTTCCAGTTGGCCCCCAGATAGCGGTTGAACAGCAGGGACATGTCCGCAGCCACCCAGGTGGGCATGTGCACCCCGTTGGTGATGGCCCCGATGGGCACGTCCTCCAAGGGGTACTGGGGCCAGACCTTCTTCCACATGTTCCGGGAGACCGAGCCGTGCAGGGTGCTTACCCCGTTGGCGTAGCGGGACAGGCGCAGGGCCAGCACGGTCATGCAGAAGGGCTCGTTGTCGTCCCGGGGGTCCTCCCGGCCGAGCGCCAGGAAGACTTTGTAGGCCAGGCCCATCTTGCGGGCGTAGTCCTCGAAATAGGGGCGCAGGAGGTCAGCCGGAAAACGGTCGTTCCCGGCCGGCACCGGGGTGTGGGTGGTGAACACGCTGGAGGAGGCCACCAGCTCCATGGCCGCCTCGAAGGACAGTCCCTTTTCCATGAAGTCCCGGATGCGCTCCAGGCCCGCAAAGGCCGAATGGCCCTCGTTCATGTGGATGACCTTGGGGTCCAGGCCCAGGGCGCGCAGGGCCTTGATCCCGCCGATGCCCAAGAGGATCTCCTGCCACAGGCGCATTTCCAGGCCGCCGCCGTACAGTCGAGACGTAACCTGTCGGAAATGTGGTGGATTCTCCTTGATGTTGGAGTCCAGGAGATAGAGTTTCACCCGGCCTACGTTGACCTCCCAGATGCAGGCGGACAGGGGCTGGCCTTGCAGGTCCACGCTGATGATGAGCGGGTTGCCCGCCTCGTCCTTGACCGGACGAGTGGGCATCTCCTCATAGTCGTATTCCGGGTAGGACTCCTGCTGCCATCCGTCCGGGGTCAGGTACTGGCGGAAATAGCCCTGGCGGTAGCACAGGCCCACGCTGACCAGGGGGATGTTCAAGTCACTGGCGGACTTCAGGTGGTCCCCGGCCAGGATGCCCAGGCCTCCGGAATAGATGGGCAGGCACAGGGCGATCCCGTACTCCGCGCTGAAATAAGCCACCACGGGCTGGTTCTTCTCGTTGTGCGGAAAGGGGATGTAGGAGGTCTTCTTGGCCAGGTACTGCTTGAGGGACTGCTGGGCCAGGGACAGCCGGTCCAGGAAAAACTCGTCCCGGGCCAACTGCTCCAGCACCTTCTGGGGCACCCGGTTCAGGAACTCCACGGGATTCTGGTAGGAGTCCCGCCACAGGGCCGGGTCGATCTTGGAGAAGACCTCCTCGATCTCGCCGTTCCAGGAGTACCAGGTATTGTGAGCCAGCTCCCAGAGGGGCTCCAGCTTGGCTGGCAGTCTGGGGATGACGCTGTAGATGCGCAACGGCTGCATAGAAGCTCCTTAGCGAAGGGCGAAAATTCTAGTGGCGCGGCCCGAGTTCTGGGACATGCCAGTTGGCCAGGGAAAAGGCAAGGCGTGGCCCGGGGGCCAAGCCTTGCGGGCGTTGCCTTTTGCCCGATTGTAACGTAGTGCCACACTCTTTGCTCCACGCTGTGGCCTCTCGGAGGAAAACCATGCCGCACCAAGCCCCCCAGGCCCTGGCCGTCCGGGTCAAGAAACTGCACCCGGTCTGGGACGAATATCCCCTTGAACCGGCCACGGCCCATTCGGCCGGGGTGGATCTGCGGGCCTGCCTGAGCGAGGAATGGCTGGACATTCCCCCGGGCGGCCGGGCGGCCATTCCGGCCGGGCTGGCCGTGGAGCCGGACACGGACCAGGTGGCCGGGTTCGTGTTCTCCCGCAGCGGCCTGGGCGCGCGCGACGGGCTCACCGTGGCCCAGGGCGTGGGGGTCATCGACCCGGACTACCGGGGCGAGATCGTGGTCTGGCTCCTGAACACCTCCACCGAGACCCGCCGGGTGACCCGGGGTGAGCGCGTGGCCCAGTTGGTGTTTCTGCCCGTGGCCCGGCCCGTGTTTCAGTTCGTGGACGAACTGGCCGACTCGGCCCGAGGTGGCGGCGGTTTCGGGCATACCGGAAGCCTGTAGCCCGGCCTGGAATCGGCATTGACCCCCGCTGGCCCGCCAGAGTAAGAAACCCTTCATCCCATTCTTTACGTCGGGCCGGGCTCGCGTCCCAGGCCCCGGGATCATCACCATTCTTTGCAAGGAGAAGCGCCATGAGCGAGAAATTCGAACGGTTGAAGGCGGCGGAGCAGGCCTCGGTGTGCCACACCTACGGCCGCTACCCCCTGGCCGTGGCGCGCGCCAAGGGGACCCGGCTCTGGGACCTGGACGGCAAGGAATACATCGACCTCCTGGCGGGCATCGCCGTGGTGGGCCTGGGCCACAGCCGCCCGGAACTGCTTTCGGTCATCACCACCCAGTACGAAAAGCTGGTGCAGGTGAGCAACCTGTTCTACCAGGAGGAGCAGGTCCTCCTGGCCGAAAAGCTCCTGGCCACCTGCGACGCTGGGCGGGTCTTTTTCTGCAACTCCGGGGCCGAGGCCAACGAGGCGGCCATCAAGCTGGCCCGGCGCTACATGCGCAAGGTCCAGGGCCGGGAGGCTTTTGAGATCGTGAGCCTGGAAGGCTCCTTCCACGGCCGGACCATGGGCGCGCTGGCGGCCACGGGCCAGCCCAAGCTGAAAGACGGGTTCGACCCCCTGCCCGGCGGATTCACGCACATTCCTTTCGGCGACGAGTGCGCCCTGCGCGCGGCCGTGAGTGAAAAGACCTGCGCGGTCATGGTGGAGATGATCCAGGGCGAGTCCGGGATCAAGCCCCAGCCCCGGGAATGGGTGGACGCGCTTTTGGCCCTGCGCCAGGAGCTGGGGTTCCTCATCATCGTGGACGAGGTCCAGGCCGGGCTCTGCCGCACGGGCAAGTTCTGGTCCCACCAGCATTACGGGTTCGTGCCGGACATCTTCACCGTGTCCAAGGGCCTGGCCAACGGCCTGCCCATGGGGGCCATGCTGGCCACCGAGGAGGTGGCCAAGGGATTCGTGCCCGGGAGCCACGCCACGACCTTTGGCGGCGGGGCCCTCCTCTCGGCCGTGGCCGCCAAGGTCATCGACATCATGGTGGAGGACAAGCTGGCCGACCGGGCTGCGGAAATGGGCGAGTTCTGTCTGACCGAGTTCCGCAAGCTTCTGGCCCGGCACCCGGACAAGATCGCCCACGTGCGGGGCCTGGGCCTCATGCTGGCCATCGAACTGGCCCAGCCCGGGCAGGCCGTGCACCGCAGCCTCATGGACCAGGGCTTCGTGCTCAATCTGGCCCACGACACCATCCTGCGCCTGCTCCCGCCCTTGACCATAGAAAAGGCGGACATCCTGGCCTTTGTGAAGGCCCTGGAGGGCTTGCTCAAGGCTGAGGGGTAGATTTGTTGGTTTGGTATATTCTGAATTTATTTGGAAATTGGTGTAAAGTTAAAGTGACGATTTAATATTCTTTCCGGGCGGGTTTCCCCCGGATGACCGGGAGAATACAAGGTTTCGACCATGAGCAAACTGCATCAGATCCAGTTCACCCTGCCTGGAGACAAGGCTGACGAAGGGACCCTGTTCCTGGGCCAGCACGCGCGCCATGGATGGGAGGAGACCCTCCTGCCTCACGACCGCATGCGCTACACCATCCACATGGAGGATAAGTCCCTGGCCCGGGAGTTGACCGGCCGCATCCAGGCCCTGTGGCCCGAGGCCGGAGTGGTCTGCGAGGACACCCTGTCCCAGAACTGGGCCATGGCCTGGAAGGATTTCTTCACGCCCGTGACCTGCGGGGAGCGTTTTGAGATCCTGCCTCCCTGGCTGTCCCACGAGGCCCACGGGAACCTGACCCCCATCATCATCGAGCCCAAGATGGCCTTTGGTACCGGGCACCACGCCACCACGGCCCTGTGCCTGGAGGCCATCGCCGAACTCAAGGAGGCTGGAAAGCTGCCGTCCGAGGGCGAATTCCTGGACCTGGGCACGGGCTCGGGCATCCTGGGCATCGGCCTGGCCAAGCTGGGTCTGCATGGCCTGGGCCTGGACATCGATCCCCAGGCCGTGGTCTGCGCCGTGGAGAACACGGCCCTGAACCAGGTGGAGGACCGTCTGCGCCTGGCCGTGGGGGGCCTGGAATACCTGGCGGCGGACACGCGCTTCAGCCTGATCGTGGCCAACATCCTGTCCGGCCCGCTCATCGAACTGGCCCCGGGCCTGGTCTCCCGCCTGGCCCCGGGCGCGCCCCTGATGCTCTCGGGCATCCTGGGCGAGCAGGTCCCGGCCGTGTCCCGGGCCTATGAAGCCCTGGGAATGCCCGCGCCCCGGGTCAAGACCCGCCAGGAGTGGGCGGCCCTGGTCTGGGACTGACCATGAAACGCGGCCCCCGGCTCATGGACCTGTACCGGGCCATGCTCGACGCCCTGGGACCGAGCCGTTGGTGGCCTGCGGACACGCCCTTTGAGGTCATGGTCGGGGCCATCCTGACCCAGAACACGAGCTGGGCCAATGTGGCCAAGGCTTTGGACAATCTGCGCTCCGCCGACCTCCTGGACCCGGCCCGGCTGCACGGCCTGGAATTGGACGAGCTGGCCGAACGCATCCGCCCGGCCGGGTATTTCCGGCTCAAGGCCCAACGGCTCAAACATTACCTGGATTTTCTGGCCCAGGCCGACTTCGACCTCACGGCCCTGGCCGAGCGGGACACCCTGGCCTTGCGCGAAGACCTCCTGGCCGTGCGCGGCATCGGGCCCGAGACCGCCGACTCCATCCTGCTGTACGCCCTGGGCCATCCGGTCTTCGTGGTGGACGCCTACACCCGGCGCATCGCCTCCCGGCACGGCCTGGTGCCCGAGGACATCGACTACCACGAACTGCAATCCTTTTTCGCCGACGCCCTGGACCCTGATCCCGGCCTGTTCAACGAGTACCACGCCCTCCTGGTCCGGGTGGGCCATACCTGGTGCAAGAAGACCAAACCCGATTGCGTGGCCTGCCCCCTGGGGCCGCTCCTGGAGACCTGAAGTGCCCGGTCCTGGACCCAGCCCAATCCTGTTCGGCCCACGTTTTTGGGTCGTGGCCCGGGTTTCGGCCTCTGGGGACCGGCCTGCCAGGCGCCATCCTGCCTGCCGGTGTTTCGAACATGATTTCATTCTGTTAAATATTATTACGACAATTTCTAACAGGTTCTCAGCCTATTCTGGCCTCATTGTCAGCCTCATTTCCTGTCTTGTGTTTTTGGCCGCAAGTCCGGCTCAGGCGGCCGGGCCGGACCAGGCCGCGCCCGAGCGCCGCGCCGTGCAACGGCTGACGGGCGAGGAGGTCCGGCTGTCCAGTCGGCTGGAGGTCCTGCTCGGCCGCATCGGGGACCTGGAATCCGAAGTATCCGCCCGGCAGCGGGAACTGGACGCCGTGACCGCCCGGCGCAAGGAGGCCCAGGCCCAGCGCGAGGACCTGGAGGCCCGCCGCCTGGCCAGCGCCCGGGAATTGACCGCCCTGGTCCAAGGCATCTGGCCCGCCCATCTGTCCCGGGCCGCGGCCGGAATGGCCGGGGTGCGCTCCTGGGCCGAGGCCGACCGGCGGCTGGTCTGGCTCACGGCCATCTACGGGGCCGTGGGCCGCAAACAGGCCCAGCTTGCGGAGCAGACCCGGCTCCTGGCCGAGAACCAGGAGCGCCGGGCGATCCTTTTGACCCAGGCCTCCGAGGCCCTGGCCCGGGTCAATGCGGTCAAGGACGGGCTTTTGTCTGAAAAGCTGGCCCTACTGTCCGAGATCAAGCTGGTCCGCGCCCGGCGCATGAGCGCCGAGGAAGAGCTCAAGGAGGTCCTGGCCACGGTGCAGGAGATGCGCTACCAGGACGCGCCTGACCTGTCGGGCCTGTCAGGCCAGTCGGGCGCGCCCGATGAGGCCGCAGGAGATTTCGAGGCTGGCAAGGGACGCCTGCCCTGGCCTGCCCGGGGACGGGTGGTGGAGCGCTACGATCCGGCCGCCTCGCCGCCCCGGCGGGGCCTGGGACTGGCCCTGGCCGGGCAGACCCCGGTGCGGGCCGTGTCCCGGGGCAAGGTGGTGCACAACGACACCCTGCGCGGCTTCGGCCGGGTGGTCATCCTGTCCCACGGCCGGGAATTCTATTCCCTCTATGCCTATCTGGGCGAAAGCACGGCCGTTGTCGGCCGGGAAGTGGGGCCGGGGGAGAGTGTGGGCGAGGCCGGGTTCTATCCCAGGGCCGACGGCCCAGGGGTATATTTTGAATTGCGTTTTCACCAGAAACCCATTAACCCGGAGGGCTGGCTTGCCGAGGCTCCCTAAGGCTTCAGGCGGGCCGCAACCATGCTTCTGGAGGCTCAGATGCGTAAAGCGAAGTGGCCAGTCATTATTTTCCTGCTCATCCTCATGGCCGTGTCCTCTGGCCCGGGACTGGCGGGAACCGACGATTTCTTCGAGCCTCTGAAACAGTTCAGCCAGGTGCTGGACATGGTGGAATCCTATTACGTCAAGGAAATCCCCCGCAAGGATCTCATGCAGTATGCCATCAAGGGCATGCTCAGCCAGCTTGATCCCCACTCGGCCTTTCTGGCCAAGGACGATTTCAAGGACCTCCAGGACACCACCAGCGGCGAGTTCACCGGGATCGGGATCGAGATCAGCATGGAGAACGGCAAGCTCCTGGTCATCTCGCCCATCGAGGACACCCCGGCCTACAAGGCCGGTCTCCTGCCCGGGGACATCATCCTGGAGATCAACAAGGAACTCACCCAGGACATGACCTTCATGGACGCGGTGAAGAAGATCCGCGGTCCCAAGGGCACGGCCGTGAACCTGACCGTCCTGCACAAGGACGGGAGCAAGCCCCTGGACCTGGCCATCAAGCGCGACGTGATCCCCATTGTGAGCGTCAAGACCGACGAACTGGACAGCGGGTACATCTATCTGCGCATCACCCGGTTCCACGAGCACACCACCCAGGAAATCCAGAAGAAGCTGGCTGAGTACGTCAAGGAAAAGCCCATCAAGGGCTTTGTCATGGACCTGCGCAATAACCCGGGGGGCATCCTGGACCAGGCCGTGAACGTGACCGACCTGTTCCTGTCCGAAGGGCTCATCGTGTACATCCAGGGCCGCAAGGCCGGGCGCAAGGACTTCATGGCCCACAAGGACGCGGGCGACCTGACCCAGCCCATGGTGGTGCTCATCAACGCGGGCAGCGCCTCGGCCTCGGAGATCGTGGCCGGCGCGCTCCAGGACCATCACCGCGCCCTGTTGCTCGGGGAGAAGTCCTTTGGCAAGGGCTCGGTGCAGAACGTCTATCCCATGCCCGACGGCACGGGCATCAAGCTGACCACGGCCCTGTACTATACGCCCAGCGGCCGCTCCATCCAGGCCGAAGGCATCCGGCCGGACCTGGAGATCCCCTTTGTGAAGCCCGTGGAGGACGACAAGACCAAGGACCGTTTCCTCCTGCGGGAAAAGGACCTCTCCCGGCATCTGGAGAACAACGGCAAGGGCAACGCCACCAAGGACCGCCGCATCCGGGGCAACGAGACGGCCAAGGAGCTTCTGGACAAGGACAATCAGCTTCGCCTGGCCTTTGAACTGGTCCGGCAATGGCCCAACATCAAGAAAATCCAGTAGCAGCGCCGGTCGCCCGGAGCCGGGCCAATGGACCAGCACTCTCCTGAACGCGATCCCAAGACCGGAGCGTCCCCCCCCCAAGGGCGGGCGCTCCGGTCCTTCTTTTCCCGGCTCAAGGACGGCCTGGGCATCTTCCTGGAATTCCTCCGCCTCCTCCTTTCACGTCTGGGCATTCGGCCCCAGTGGCTCTCGGCCCTGGGCGCTGGCCTGGTCCTGCTGGCCCGCTTGCTGGGTCAGGGACTCCTGGGCCTGGGCCGGGTCTTGGGCTGGGCCGGGCTGGTAGGAGGCCGGACCCTGGGCTGCTGGCTGGGACGCGGGGCCGTTCTTCTGGCCAACGGGCTGTTGCGGGCCGGGGTCTGGGGCTGGCGCGCGTTGGTCCGGTTCCTGCGCGCCCTGGCTGGCGGGGTCGTGGCCCTGGGGGCTATGCTGGCTGGCTGGTGCCGGAAGATCACCTTTGGCCCGGGCAGAAGGGTGGGGGACCGGGACCTGGGGGTCTCTTTCGGGCGCAGCCCTGCGGATGAACTTGCGGGCGGCCTGGTTTTTCGCCTGGGCCGGCATCCCCTGTTTTTCGGGGCCGTGGCCGTGCTGGCGGCCAGCGCCCTGGCCAGCCTCGTTTATTTGGCGGTCCTGGCCCCCTGGGAGCACCGTCCGGGTGAGCCACCTTTGTCCGACACCCTGGCCAACGCCACCCGGGGCGCGTCCTCCCTGCGCCGGGAGGTGGCCATGCGACCCCCGGTGTACGAGGAATTCGGGGGCGAGGACCTGGACGAGCGGGTCCGGCAGACGGACCTGGCCCTGCTGGAGGCCATGAAGGCCCAGGGCCGGGGGCCGGGAAGCCTGACCCTCCAGGACGTGGCCGTGCGCCGCCACCAGGACCGGGACTTCCATTTCCAGGCTCTGCTCCTGGCGGTGAAGAATCCCGAACGCTTCCTGGCCCAGTTGCGGGAGAACCTGGCCCGCCATGTGCAGAACGCCTCGGTGGAGGTCAAGGGCAAGCTGTCCGCGCTCGTCCGCATCGACGGGGTGGAGACCCACCGGCTGTCCCTATCCCTGACCCCCCTGCCTCCGGCTGCCGGAACCAAGGTCCAGCAGGTGGCTGCCAACCCCCGTCTGGCCATTGTCATCGACGATCTGGGCGAGGACCTGGAATTCGTCCGGGGCCTGGGCAGCCTGCCCCTGCCCGTGGCCTTCTCGGTCTGGCCGGACAGCTCCCACGCCCGGGAGACGGCCCGTTTGGCTGAACATTTCGGCCGGGACCTGCTCATCCACCAGCCCATGGAGCCCAAGGGCTATCCCCAGGTCAACCCGGGCAAGAGCCCGCTTTTGGCCAACATGACCCGGGATCAGATCCAGGCCACGGTGCGCGCTTCCCTGGACAAGGTCCCCGGGGCCAAGGGCATGAACAACCACATGGGTTCGCGCTTCACCGAAAGCGGCCCGGGGGTCAAGGCCGTGCTGGAGGTTTTGCAGGGCCGCCATCTGTTCTTCCTGGACAGCATGACCACCCAGCAGAGCGTGGGCAAGCGGGAGGCGGCCCGCCTGGGCCTGCCGGTCTACAGCCGGGACGTGTTCCTGGACAACGTGGCCAAAGTGGAGGCCGTGACTCACCAACTCCTGCTGGCCGAGCGCCTGGCCCTGACCACGGGCCGGGCTATCGCCATCGGCCACCCCAATGCCGAGACCCTGGCCGCGCTCAAGGCCTGGGCCAAGACCCGGGACACCCGGGTGAGCGTGGTGGCCCTGACCGCGCTCCCGGCCGAGTAGGGCCGGGCCAAAAAAAGTCCTGTCCCGGTCTTGACTTTCGCGGCCGAAACGGGCCAAACTCCCGCACCTGAACATCTGGCGGACGTTCCGCCTCGCCCCTTGCGGGCAAAAATCATCCTTTGGAGGACTGAAGACATGAGCGAACTGACTTTTTCCATCGTCAAGCCCGATGCCGTGGAGCGCAACCTGGTGGGTGCCGTCCTGGCCATGATCGAGGCCGCTGGCCTGACCATCAAGGCCACCAAGATGATCCGCATGACCAAGGAGCAGGCCGAGGGTTTCTACGCCGTGCACAAGGCCCGGCCCTTCTACAACGACCTGGTGGCCTACATGATCTCCGGCCCGGTGGTGGTCAGCGTGCTGGAAGGGGACAACGCCATCGCCCGCTACCGCGACTTGATGGGCGCCACCAACCCGGCCCAGGCCGCCGAGGGCACCATCCGCAAGAAGTACGGCAAGAACATCGAGGCCAACGCCTGCCACGGTTCCGACGGGCCGGACACGGCCAAGACCGAGGTCTCCTTCTTCTTCAGCCAGCTCGAACTGGTGAACTGACGTGGCCGCGCGCGTCGGTTTCATCGGCCTGGGCAACATGGGCTCGGCCATTTTGAAGGGCCTGGCCGGTCAGCCCGGACTGACCTTCACCGGCTATGACCTGTCCACGGACAAGCTTCAGGCCCTTGCGCGCGACTGCGGCCTGGTCCCGGCCGCCTCGGAAGCCGACGTGCTGCGCACCAGCGACTACGTCATCCTGGCGGTCAAGCCCCAGCACATGGCCCATCTCCTGGACGCACTCACCCCGGTGATCGGCCCGCACCACTGCCTCATCTCCATTGCGGCCGGGATCACCATGGAAAAGCTGCGCCTGCTCTCAGCCGAGCGTTGCCCGGTGGTCCGGGTCATGCCCAACACCCCGGCCCTGGTGCGCTCGGGCGTGTTCGCCGTGTGCCTTCAGGACGAGGGCCTGACCACGGAGCAGAAGGACGTGGTCATCGGCCTGTTCAAGCCCCTGGGCCAGGTGCACGTCATGGAGGAGCGGCTGTTTGACGCCTTTACCGCCGTGGTGGGCTGCGGCCCGGCCTACGTGTGCTATTTCATGGAGTCCCTTGTCGAGTCGGCCGTGGCCCTGGGCCTGGGCCGGGCTCAGGCCACGGACATGGTCCTGGCCCTTTTTGCGGGCACGGTGAAGATGGGCCTGGAGACCGGCACGCATCTGAGCCTGCTGCGGGAAATGGTCACCTCTCCGGCCGGAAGCACCATCCAGGGCCTCATCCACATGGACCGCACGGCCGTGCGCGGGAACATCGTGGACGCCGTGCGCCACGCCTGGGAGCGCAACGTGGAGCTGGGCAAGTAGACGCCCTGACCCGACGCAAAATCAAGAAGGGCGGGGCCTCCGAAGGAGGCCCCGCCCTTTTTCATGGCGTCTGGGGGCTAGAGGGAGATTTCCACTCCAGTGATGGTCGGGGCCGGGGCGGGCGGGGTCTCGGCCGGGATTTCCTCGGCCTTGGGCGGCAGGGGGCGTCCGGGCTGGGCTCCGCGCATCATGGCCAGCTCCTCGGGCGAGAAGATCCGGTTGATGTCCAGGATGATGATGAAGCTCTCGTCCTGGCGGCCCATGCCCTGGATGAATTCGGTGTTGATCTTGGTGCCCATGCGCGGGGCCTCCTCGATCTTTTCCGGGGGCATTTCGAACACCTCGCGCACGGAGTCCACCAGGGCGCCCATGATGGTCATTTCGCCCTCGTAGTCCACCTCCACGATGATGATGCAGGTGTCCACGGTATCCTTGGCCTTGTCCATGCCGAATTTCAGGCGCATGTCCACCACGGGCACGGCGTGGCCGCGCAGGTTGATGACCCCGCGCATGAACTCCGGGGTGCGGGGAATGCGGGTGATGGAGGTCAGCTCAAGGACTTCCCGGACCGTGTCGATGTCCAGGGCGAAGATTTCCTTGCCCAGGGTGAAGGTCAGGAACTGATTGGTGGTATTCGATTTTTGCTCGGCCATGCTCTTCCTCCCAATGCCTGCACAGGTTGGTTCAGGGCATCTTTTCCCTTTCTTATACGATTTTGCGGCGGCTATCAATCTTTTGTTCCATCTTTCCTCTCTCGCGCCTTGAAATGGATTGCGGAACGCGGCCAGGGAATAAAATGCTTGCCAAGCCCAGGCGAGTTGGGTAGTAAGCCCTTCTTCGCTCGGGATGTGGCTCAGTCTGGTAGAGCGCTGCGTTCGGGACGCAGAGACCGGAGGTTCAAATCCTCTCATCCCGACCAGACAAATCAAGGGGTTACGATAACATCGTAACCCCTTTTTTCGCGTCCAGACTGCCCGACCAGGCCCGAAGGGCGGCCGGGTCATTGCCGGACCCCCCGGAATTGATTTACAGACCCTTGTAGTGGCCTTGTTTTTCCAACCTGAGCGGACGTGAAGTGCATGACCGACGAGACCCCTCGTCCACGCACCCTGGTGGTGGCGGACATCCACGGCCGCGCGGATCGGCTGGCAGTCCTCATGGACCGGCTGTCCCCGGTGGCGGGCCTGGACCGGCTGGTCTTTCTCGGGGACTACGTGGACCGGGGGGACCAGACCCGGCAGGTCCTCGATTTCCTGATCGGGCTGCAACGGGTCCATACGGACGCCGTGTTTCTTCTGGGCAATCACGAGGCGGCCCTGCTGCGCTACGCGGTGTCCCGGGACCCCGAGGATTTGCGCCGCCTGCGCCGCATGGGATTCGAGGCCACCCTGGAGAGCTACGGGACCCTGCCCGGTTCGGGCCTGGATTTCATGCCCCAGGAGCATCTGGCCTTTTTGAAGGGGCTGGCGCGAAGCTGGCGCTCGGATGGGCTGGTGTGCTTCCACGCCCCCATTCCCTGGGGCCGGGACCCGGAAGCCGTGGGGGAAGAGGAGTTGGAGGCCATGCTGGCCAGCCGGAGCGTGGAGGCGCAAGGCTGGGCCGAGTCAGGTGAGACCCTGGTCTTCGGGCATGTGCCCTTCCTGACCCCGCTGGTGGCCCCCGGACTCATGGGCATCGACACCGGCGCTGGCCGCAGCGGGACTTTGACCGCCCTGGAGTGGCCCGCCCGGCGTTTTCATCACGCCTGAACACACGTCTCCCAATTCTTTCCGCCCCTGCGCGTCGCCCCTGGCCGATGCTGGCCGACGCTGGCCGACGCGGAGGCTCGCAAACCTCGTGCATCCCTTTAAGGTCGTTCCTGGGGGCCGTTCTGGGCGGGCGGTGAATAATCCAGATGCTCCAAGGCGTAGTCCCCGGCCAGGAAGGACTGGGCCATGCGCCCGGGCATTTCGTCATGGATCATGGAGGCGTCCAGGAGCCTGCTGAAGCCCAGAAGCCGCCCGAGCATCTCCATTTTCTCCCGAACCGTGTCCCGGGAGCCTTCGGTCAGCACGGCCGTGACCATATCCCCCTGGCGGCTGGTGAAGAACTCCTGGGCGGCCAGGACCGTCTCCACGAAGAGCGCTCGCCGTTCCCTCTGAACCCGGGCCGTGCCCCCGCCCTTGAAGCGGAAGCGGATGGAGTTGGCCCGAGGATTGGCCCCGCAGACCGCGTCGATCATGACAAAATGATAGTCCACCCGGGCGTTCACGTTCAGGTAGTCCTTGGTCACCAGGGCGTAGTTGGGGTTCCCCAGGGGCCGGGCGCTGCCAGCGTCCAGCAGGGACCGGGACACCAGTCCGCCCAGTCCGGCCAGGGGCGGCGGGGTTCCCCAGCGCAAACCCGGGGCGGACATGCCCTGGCACAGGGCCAGGAGCGGTTCGCAGAGCACCTCGTCCAGGCTGACCACCCCGGATCGCCCGGGGATGAGCCCTCCGCCCAGATCGATGATCAGGAACAGGAGTCCGGCCGGGTCCTTGAGGCGGCTCACCAGGGAGAATTCCTGCTCGGCGATGCTGTCCCCGGCCTGGAACATGGCCAGCACGGCCTTTTCATGCATGTAGCGCACGAGATCGTGCAGGCTTGCGCACTCCATGATGGAAAAGGTGGGACCGTAGGCGTCGGTGAGGGACAGTCGCAGGGTGAGTCGGCGCAGGTCAACGGCCGCGTCGGGGGTCTTGGAGGGCGGACGCGGGGCTGGGGCCGGCGCGTCCTTCCAGACCTGGGGGTCGGCGGCCAGGACCCGGCCCTGGTCCGCATCCACCAGGACCCAGTCGCCAGGGACCAGGTCCAGGGTGGCCCGGCCCAGGCCGGTGATCATGGGGCGACCCTGTTCCCGGGCCAGGCAGGCCAGGTGGTCCAGGGGATTGCCCAGGTCCACCAGCAGCCCGGCCACATGGGGGACCAGGGCCGCTGCATCCACCAGGCTCTGGTGCAGGGCCAGGACCACCGGCCCAGACTGATCGCTGGTCCGATCATTGGATCGGTCGCGCAAGGCGGCCAGATCCTCCCTGGACCGGGCCAGGGCCAGCACCCCCACGGACTTGCCCGGCGAGGCCGGGACGCCCCCCTGCAGAAGAACTCGGCCGCCCTGGACCAGGGTGGCCTCGGCAGGCCGGGCCGATACAGCCAGGCGGGCGGGCCGGGCCTGGAGAATCCAGATCGTGTCCTGGTTGTCCATGGACCATTCGATGTCCTGGGCGCTCCCGGCCAGGGCCTCGATGCGCAGGCCCAGGGTGCGCAGCTCAAGGATCTGGTCCGGGCCGAGCAGGGGGGCCAGACGCTCTCCGCCGTCCACGGCCTGAAGAACCAGCCCGCCCCCTGGGGCCAACACTTCGCGCAGGTTCTTCTCCGCGATCTCGGCCGGGGTGCGTTCCAGGGCTTCGGCCCCGGGGACCCGATGGGGGCGGTAGAGGTCCGTGGCCGCGCGGCCGGAAACCGCCTGGGTGCCCAGGCCGGGCACGGCCGTGAGCAGCATGCGGCCGCTGTCCGGGGCCATGGGGTCCAGGGTGAAGAGCACGCCCGAAATCCGGGCCTGCACCAGGGGTTGGCAGAGCACGGCCATGTCCAGGGAGCGCCCGGCCCGTCCGGCCCTGGCCCGGTAGGCCAAGGCCCGGGGCGAAAAGGCCCCGGCCAGGACCTCCTTGAAGGCCTGCACCAGTCCCTCGGAACTGACCACCCCCAGCACGCTGACATACTGTCCGGCAAAGGAATGCTCCAGGGAGTCCTCACCCGAGGCGCTGCTGCGCACGGACAGGGCCGGGGAGTCACCGTGGGCCAAGTCGGTCCAGAGGGTCTGAAGTCCGGCCGTAAACGGCCCGTCCGGCTCCGAGGCCAGGATCATGCCCCGGGCCTGTCCGGCCAGGGCCTCCAGGTCCGCTCCGGGCTCCCGAGCCTGGGCCAGCACGGCCTCCAGACGGGCCTCCAGGCGGGCCTGGCGCAAATATCCCCGGCAGGCCCGGCGCAGCACCACCCCACCCGGCGGAACCGGGAGTCCGGCCCGCAGGAGGGTCCCCAGGGGCTGGGCCTTGCCCCCGGCCTCGTCGCGCAGATCGGCCGTGACCTCGTCCAGGCTGATCCATATGGCCTGGGTGGAGCGATTGAGCCGGGCCAGGGACTCCTCGGCCTCGGCGCGTAGGGTCTCGATCTTGGGGTAGAGCCCGGCGTAGGTGTTGCCAGCCAGGCGGTTCAATCCGTCGGCCATTTCCAGCACGGTCTCGGCCAGGGCCAGGACCGCATCCTCAAGCCGTCCGGGCGCGTCCTCGCCCAGGAGTCGATCCACCTCGGCCAATCCTTCCAGGGCGCGCTCGTTGTGGTCCAGAAGTACGCGGAAAACATGATAGCGGGCCTTGATCAGGCGCAGGGCGGCAGCCTGATGCCTTCCCCGCCGCTCCCGCCACAGGCGAATCAGCCGGTCCATCCAGCCCGAGATCATGGGGCCTCCCGGTCGGACTTGAGGGCCGGTCCCAAGACCGGTCTGGCCAGGTCCATGAACTCCCGGATCAGGCGGCCGATGTCCTGCTCGGAAATCATGTCCACGTCCAGTTGCCGGGTGAAGGCCGAGAGGGCTCCGAGCAGGCGCAGGACGTCCAGGGCCTCGTCAGCCTCCATGAGCTTGCGCTTGCCCACCACCAGGTCGCCCGAGCGCGAGGCCGCGAAATCGAGCCTTTCCAGGACTCCGAGGATGAGCTCGGCCCGTCGGGCGCGGCGATCCGCGTCGGCGAATCCTCCGGCGAAACGGAAATAGATGAAGGTGTGCTCGGGCCGATCCGAGACCACGGCGTCCACCACGCTGAAATGATAGCCCAGGCGCAGGCTGATGTTGGCGTAGTCCCGGGCCGCGATGGCCAGGTTCCGGCCGGTTTCGCCCGGAGAAAGGCTTAGGGCCGCGCCCGTGCGGGTGAGACCGGCCATGATGTCCCGCAAACTCAGCCGGGCCGGGGTCTGGCGGCGTACGTCTTTCAGCAGCAGCCCTTCCAGGAAGGCCCGCAACGGGCGGCTTTCCACCTGGGCCAGGGTCAGGGGCCCCGGGGCGTCCGCCAGCCCGTCCCCGAGGTCCACCACCTCCAGGGGGAAGGGCGAATCCTCTTCCAGGCGCACGGCCGCGCCCAGGCCGGAACGGTGCCCGGCGTCCAGGTCCAGGAGCAGCTCCACGGCCTTTTCGTGGGCGAAATGGATGATGTCATGGCAGGTGCGGCAGGACTCGGCCCGGAAATCCGGGTCCCGGGGGTCCAGCAGGTTCAGGGGCCGGATGAGACGCAACAGCCGTCCCAGCAGGAGGTATTCCGGGTCGTCGCCCACCCCGGAGCCCGGGGTCGCGGCCTGGCCCAGCAGGGAGTCCACCGCGCCCGGGAACACCAGGCCCTGGTCGGCGTCCACAGTGACCAGGGACCCGGGCGTGAGGGAAAAGGCCCCCTTGATTCCGAACAGGGCCGGGATATGGGCCTCCCGGGCCACGGTGGCCAGATGGCTGGCCGGGGAGCCCACCTCGGTCAGAAGCGCCCCCAACCGGGGCAGGAGGCGCGACAGGCCGGGCGTGGCCGCCCTGGCCACGCCGATGGCCCCCAGGGGCACGGATTCGGGTCCGGTGTCCTCGGTGACCTGGACCACGGGACCAGCGGCCACCCCTCCCCGGGCCATCTGTCCGCCGCTCAGAAGGGCCTGGTCCGGGTCCGGGGGGGAGGCCACGGTTTCGTCCTGTTCCGGAAAAATCTGGGTCACGGCCTCCACCCCGTCGATCCACAGGACCCGCTTGGGGTCCAGGGTCCAGGCCAGCACGCAGGGGCGGCCCAGGGTCCGTTCGCAGGCCAGGCCCATTTCCGCCAACTGGGCGGCCTGGTCCGGGTCCAGCCAGGCTGACCCGCGCATGAATCCGTCCCGAGCCAGACTGAGGGCCTGGCTTTCGGGCAGAGGTTTGGGCGCGATGCGGGAGCGCAGGAAGGGATGCGGGGCGGCCCGGGTGAGCCAGACGCGGTCCCTGGCCTCGGGGTCGGCGGGTGGGCTGGCCTGGATGCGCATGGCCGGAGGGAGGCCGGGGTCATGGGCCAGGGTCTGGAGCGTGCCCCGCACCAGGGCCGGAACCTCCGGGCGCAGGCAGGCCGCCATTGGCCCGTTTAAGTCCTGGGCCTGGACCAGGGTGGTCAGGGCGGCGGCAGCCTCCTCGGCTCCTTGGACCCGGGTTTCGGCCAGGATGCGGCCCTGTCCGTTCGGGCCCGCAGCGGTCAGGGTCAGCGTCAGGGCGCGCGGGCCGCCCAGGTCCGCATACAGGGACTGGACCCCGGCCCGGATTTCCTCCAGGGCCGCCTCTTGATCCTGGCCAAGGAGGTCGGCCAGGCCCGTGACCGTGACCGCCAGTCCGTCCGGCACGCTCAAGCCCAGGCGGTATTTCAGTTCCGCCAGGCCCACGGCGCACATCCCGGCCAGGGGCTCCATCTCCCAGCCCAGTTCGGAAAAGGGCAGCACCCGCCGCTTGGCCAGCGGCCCCAGGCCACCGGCCAGGATGTCCTCCAGCCCGTCCTTGACCGCCAGAAAGGCGTCGTAGAGCTCCACGTACGCCTCCCCGGCCATGCCGTTCAGATGGTAGACCACCTGGTAGGTCAGACCGCAGACGGTGCGCACCGCGCTGTCCAGAAAGGCCCGGTCAAAGACGTACTCGCCGCCCAGGACCCGGTCCATCCGGGCCATGTGTTCGAGGACCTGGGTGTTCACGGCCAGAATGCGCTTGAACGAACGGAGCAGGAACCGGGCCGAGCCGGGTCCCATGCCGCTGCCGGGCGCTGGTTCTGGTCTGTGTCCGGCCATGCGCGGCTAGGGGTGAAGCCCCCGCTCCTTTTCGATGCGGCGCACCACGTCCAGGATTTCGGTCAGCTTGAAGGGCTTGGCCACGAAATCGAACACGCCCTTGCGGAAGGACTCCCGGGCGGTCTCCATGGTGGCGAACCCGGTGATGACGATGACGTCCGTGTCCGGGTGCAGGACCTTGACCTTTTCCAGGAAGGTCAGGCCGTCCAGCCCCTCCATCTTCAGATCCGTGATGACCACGTCGAAACGCCGGGCCTTGACCCGCTCCAGGGCCTCCAGGGGGCTGGAATAGGCCTCGGCCTCGTACCCGGCCTTTTGGAAAAAGGGCCTCAGCCGCTTGCAGACAATGGGCTCGTCGTCGAGCATCAGGATACTGGTCCGAGCTCGATCCGGGGTTCTGGTTTCCATGGTCGCTCCCGTGTCCTCTCCAGGGGGGAGAGGCGTTGCATGAATTGGTCGATATGGTTCTGCACGGCCTGGTCGGAATCGAGTTTGGCGTCGAGCTGCCGGGTGTAGCCGATGAGCGCGCCGAGCATGAACATGCGGTCCAGCATGGCTTCGGTGGGGTGCTTTTTGATCCGGCCCGTGACCATGTCCCCGGCCACCTTGACCACGAAATCGTGGCGCTCCAGGATGGCGGCCACCAGCATGGCCCGGCGGGACCGCCGGGAGAATTCCGTGACCCCGCCCAGGAAGCGGAAAAAAATGGTGTTGTCGTTCACGTTCTGGCCCAGGTAGGCGTCCACCACCGTGAAATGGTAGCCCAGGCGCAGGTGCAGGTTCAGGTACTGGCGGGAGAGCACGGCCAGGTTGCGTCCCATGGTGGCCGGATGGGACTGGTGCGCGGACAGGGTGCGGGTCAGGCTGGACATGAAGCTGGTCATGTCCACGGCCACGGCGTGGGTCTCCCACATGCCCGTGGCGGCCATGCCCTCCAGCAGGGTGGTCAGGGGCTGACAGAGGATGTCCTGCTCCCGGAGTTCCTCCCCGTACACCGGGGCCAGCCCGTCCTCCACGTCGATGATGCTCAAGCCCAGGGGCAGGCGGGACACCAGCTTCTTGGGCACGCCCTCGCGCAAGCCCCGGTGGGTCTCGGCCAGGGAGATGAGGGTGTCCACGGCCCGCTGGTGCACCCAGCGGGTGATGTCGTGAAAGGTCTTGCTGTTCTCCGGCTTGAAATCGTCGGACTTGGGGTCGAGCAGGGTCAAGGGGCTGATGTGCTTCAAGACCCGCTTCAGCGTCCGGTACTCCCAGGACTCCTCGAACACGTCCTGGCGGGCCAGTTCATAGCGGCACAGGGCCTCCACGGTCCCGTCGTAGACCACGTTGTGGTCCGCATCCAGGGTCACGGTCTGGCCCTCCCGCAGCAGGGACATCGCGCCGGCCGCGCCCACGATGGTGGGGACCCGCAGTTCCCGAGCGATGGTGGCCATGTGTCCGGTGGCCGAGCCCACCTCGGTGATGACCCCCCGGCATTTGGGCATGATCCGGGCGAAGCGGGGCGAGGAATGGTGGGTGACCAGGATGGCCCCGTAAGGAAAACCGGACAGGTCTCCGCCCGGGGCCACCAGATGCACCGGTCCCGAGGCCACCCCGCCCATGGCCGGAAAGCCTCGGCCGGAAAAGATCACCGGGGCGTCCTTGGCCGCCTCGGCCACGTCCAGGTCCCGGGAGCAGGCTCGGGGCCGGATGGACAGGGGCCGGGCCTGGAGCACCACCAGGGCCCCGTCCGGGGTGAAGGCCCATTCCACATCCAGGGGCCGTTTGAAGAAGCGCTCCAGGTTCATGGCCGTCTCGGCCAGAAGGGTCAGTTGGCCGGTGTCCAGGCAGGCCGCCCCGCTCTCTTCGGGCGGGACCTCCTCCACCCGGGTTCCGCCCGAGGGGATGAGGGCCAGGCGGGTGGTCTTGGGGCAGATTTCCGTGGAGGTGGTCAGGTGCGGCGGGTCCCGGCGCAGGATGAAGGTGTCGGTCTCGGCCGTGCCGTCCACAATGGGCTTGCCCAGGCCCCAGGCCGCGCTGACCACCATGGACTGGCTGCCTTCCTGGATCGGGGCGTAGGTGTAGAGCCCGCCGCTGACCCGGGCCGGGACCATGCGCATGACCCCCACGGCCATGGCCGGTTCCTCGGTCGCGCCGCTGCGGTGCCGCCGGTATTCCAGGGCCTGTTCGCAGAACAGGCTGGCCAGGACCTGACGGAAGGCGGCCAGGACACCGCCGGGAGCCACCCCGAGCACGCTTTCGTACATGCCCGCGTAGCTCGACTCCCCGTCCTCGCCCCAGGCGCTGGAGCGCACGGCCAGGAG
The DNA here is from genome assembly GCA_903835685.1 of uncultured delta proteobacterium. Classification (GTDB taxonomy): domain Bacteria; phylum Desulfobacterota; class Desulfovibrionia; order Desulfovibrionales; family Desulfovibrionaceae; genus CAILNX01. Next base: position 66,357 of record CAILNX010000052.1, on the reverse strand, counting down.
TTCGCGGCCCTCTCCGGCCAGATCACGGGCGGCCTTCTCGATGGACCTGGCCAGCTTCCGGGGCAGGGGCATGGCCAGGATGGCCTCGCGCATGGCCCGGGATTCGTCCGCCAGGCTTTGGCCGTCGCCCGAGAGCAGGCGGGCGGTCATTTCCGCCGCCCGCCTGCGCAGGCCCGCGTTCTCCATGAGTTCAAAATAGGCCCCCACGGTGATGACGAATCCGTCGGGCACGGTGAAGCCCAGGATGTTGCGGATGTCCCCCAGGCTGGACATCTTGTTCCCGCCCTCGTCGGCCAGGTCGTGGGTCAGCTCGGCCAGGGGCAGGATATGGTCCGTGCGGGACAGGGCCCGCCGCCCGGCCAACTCCTCATTGATCTGGTGCTGGATGCGTTCGAAGGCCGAGAACAGGGCCGCGTTCTTGCGGTTGCTGAGCAGGTTTAAGTCCGAGATGAGCTTGAACACCTGGTCGCCCAGCTCCTCGCAGGAGGAGATGATGTACTGCCGGTCGAAGATATAGTCGCCGCCGAGCTTGTCGCCCATGTCCGCCATGCGTTCCAGGATGGCGTTGTTGCGTCCCAGGATGCTCTTGAATTTCTTGAAGAGCGCCGAGAAGGGCACGGGCGTTTTCTTGCGCCATCCGGCGAATATATCTCCGAGCCCGGGCAGGTTCATGATGGGTTAATGAGCCTCCTTGCTCTGGAATACCAGCCCGATGGCCAGACCGCCCAGAATGGCCAGGATGGCGGACAGAACCCCATACCATATCGCGTGGTTGAAGGCCAGATCAGCCAGGAAGCTGGGAATCCCCGTCAGGTGAGCCTCCACGGGCTTGACCGCCCGGGCCGCCACCTGGCCGTCCTTCATGGCCAGGACTTCCACGGAGTAGGTCCCGGCCGAGAGGCGCGAGGGCACGGCCAGGGCCAACTGGAAGGCCTGCTGGCCGTCCTGGACCTGGCCCAGGGTCACGCCTCCCGAACTCTGACGATAGAGCCCCTCGGAACGCTTGAGCTTGAGCATCTCGGCGACCAAATCCTGGTCCGCGGGCGAGGACGGGGCCACATGGATGCCCTGGGCCAGGCCGTCCAGGCTTAAGGAAGCGCCCAAGGCCCCCAGGCCGTCCAGGGGAGCGGAGGAGTCCACCAGGCAGACCGTGGGCACGCCTGAAAAGTGCAGGGTGTTCATGTTCATCCACAACAGGCCCAGGGCCTTGCCCTTCTGTTTCATGACCATTTCCTCGGGGCTGCCGATGAAGCGCACGACCACCTGGGAGCCTTCGGGCACGCTGCCTTGCACGGCCAGGGTGGCCCCGTTGTACAGGGTGCCGATGTTGATCTCGGACGGGCTTAAGGTGAAGTCCGCGCTCTGGGCCAGAACCGGGCCGACCAGGGACAGGGCCAGGACCAGGAGGAGAAGAAGGATGGTGCGTTTCATGGCTAGTGGCCTCCCACCTGGGCCAGCAGGATGTCCGGCGTGGCCAGCAGTTGATAGAGAATCTTGAACATCATCACCAGAACCAGGGAGGCCAGCAGGATCTTGAGCTGGTCCCCGTGCATCTTCTTGCCGATCTTGGCCCCGATCTGCGCGCCCAGGGACGAGCCCACCAACAGGATGAGGGCCAGGATGAAGTCCACGGTGTGGTTGGAGATGGACTGCATGACCGTGACGTTGACGCAGGTGAACAGGATCTGGAACAGGCTGGTGCCCACCACCACGTGCATGGGCATGCGCAGGAGGTAGACCATGACCGGAACCATGATGAATCCGCCGCCCACGCCCATGATGGCCGAAAGTACGCCCACCATGGTGCCCAGGAACAGGGGCAGCAGGGGGGACATGCGCACGCCCGAGCGGGTGAAATCCATCTGCCAGGGCAGGCTGGCCGAGAACCGGGCAAAGGCGCTGGCCTTGGAGTGCCGGGCCGGGTCCTGGGGCTGCGAGGCCTTGGCCTTGCGCATGGACTGGAGGCTTTCCACGAACATGTACCCGCCCACCAGGCCGAGCATGAGCACGTAGGTGATGTTGATGAGGAAGTCGGCATTGCCCATCTGGCGCAGGATCTTGATGATCTCCACTCCCACGGTCCCGCCGAGCACGCCGCCAATGAGCAGGAGAAAGCCCATCTTTACGTCCACGTTGCCCAGGCGCAGATGGGCCAGGGTCCCGGAGGTGGACGCGCCCACGATCTGGTTGGCGTCCGTGGCCGCCGCAATGGTGGGGGGAATGCCCATCATGATGAGCAGCGGGGTCATCAGAAAGCCCCCGCCCACCCCGAAAATCCCGGAGAGCAGACCGACCGCGCCTCCCAGCCCGAAAACAGCCGCAATGTTCACGCTATTGCCCGCTATGGGCAGATAGAGTTCCATGGGTATGCTCATAGTCCGTCCTTGGTCCGTTTTGGGTTTTTCTTGGGCGAAACCAGCTCCACCCGACATTCCACGCCTTGAAGTATCCTGCCCAGGATTTCGGCCTCGCGCTCCCCTCCCTGGCCCTCGCTCAAGGACGGGGCCACCAGCAGCGTGGTCTTCAGTTGCCTGGCCGTTTCGATCACTTCCTGGTCATAGAGCCCCTCCGCCACGAAAAGTTCCGCAAAAGCCCCGGCCTCGTTGGCGGCTCCGATCCTTTCCCGGACCTCGCGCAGGACCTCGCCCGCTTCCGGGGAATCCGCGGTTCCCGGGGCGAACACGGCCAGGACGGCCACCCTGGCCTGGATGCGCGGGGCCAGGCACAAGGCCCGGACCAGGGCCTCCCAGACGGGATGAGTGAGGTCGATGCCGACGAGGATGCGTTCCATGTGATTCAGATACCGCCACTCCCGGGAAAGCAAAGAAGGGGCCAAACTGAGCAAAAATATGAACATCAATAATTCATTGGTGTTGGCATCTTGCCCTGATTGGCTGCTGGGGGTATTGTCTCAATATGAAACGCGTCTGGGCCAAGACGACCGTACCAATTTGAAACATGGACAGGCCGGTCTGGTGGGCGTCGGAAAGGGGAGAACCATGGTCATCCAGAGAATCCGCGTCTTTTTCAACTCCATCAAAGGCAAGATATTCACCCTGTTTCTGGTGGCCTTCCTGGTGGCCTGCGGACTGACCGCGCTCAATGTCTGGACCCTGTCCGCCGTGCGCGAGCGGCTCCTGCTCGGGGAGCGCTACGAGGACCTGGTCAACTCCATCCTGGAGGCCCGGCGGTATGAAAAGAACCTGCTCATCTACGGCGGGGCCGAGAGCCTGCGGGAAGGGCTGCTGCACCTGGACCAGGCCGCCGAGGTCATGACCGAACTCGCCCCGGACATGGTCCAGGTGGCCGGGTCCGTGGGGTATTCCTCTTTTCAGACCGTGCTGACCGCCTACCGCCAGGGCTTTTTGTCCATCGAGGGCGGGGGCGAACTCAAGGAGGAGGGCCTGCGGGCCATGGGCAAGCGCCTGGTGGATATGTCCGAGGAGCTTATCCGCACCAAACGGGACCGCATCCACAAGAGCATCTTCAAGGTCTCGCTCCTGCCCTTCGCCTATTTGGGCGTCTTTCTGGTGCTCATGGCCATTCTCATCAAGATCATCGCCCGAAGCCTGCTCAAGCCCCTGGGCATGATCGGCCGGATCACGGCCCAGGTGGCCAAGGGCGATTTCCGGCCCGTGGACTCCGGAGGCGGGCACATCGTGGAGGTCAGCGGACTCCTGGAGGCCTTGAACCGCATGGCCCAGGAGCTCCGGGCCAACCAGGACGACCTGCTCCAGGCCCGCAAGATGGCCGCACTCGGCACCCTGGCCGCCGGAGTGGCCCATGAGATCAACAATCCCATCAACAACATCCTGATCTCAGCCGAAAGCATGCTGGAGACCCAGGCCGAACTCATGGACGAGGACGGACTGGATGCGGCCCGGGACATCATGGCCCAGGCCGAACGGGCCGGGGACATCGTGCGCAACCTCCTGGACTTCTCCCGCATGGAGAAGGCCAAGTTCAGCCCCTTGGACCCGGAGGCCGTGGTCAAAAGCTCCCTGGCCCTGCTCAAGAACCAGATGCTGGTGGCGGGAGTGACCTTGAACGTGGACGTGCCCCCGGGCCTGGGCAAGGTGGCCGGGGATTTGCGCCATCTCCAGCAGGTGTTCCTGAACCTCCTGCTCAACGCCGCCCAGGTCACCCCGGCCGGAGGAGTCATCGAGGTCATGGGGCGCGAGGCAGGCCGATTCGTCCGGCTCCTGGTGCGGGACACGGGCAAGGGCATCGATCCTGAGAACCTGCCGCACATCTTCGAGCCGTTTTTCACCACCAAGGAAGTGGGCAAGGGCACGGGTCTGGGCCTGGCCGTGGCCTATTCCATCGTCAAGCGGCACGGCGGGCGCATCGAGGTGGAAAGCGCGCCGGGCCAGGGCGCGACCTTCAGCGTGCTTTTGCCCAAGGTCGACGGCCAGCCAGCCCCTTCGGCCGAGGAGGAGGAGGAAGGTCATGACCTGTAGGATCGCGGTGGTGGACGACGAGGTCGTGGCCCGCAGGCGTCTGGCCGAGGCCCTGGAGCGTAGCGGGTACGAGACCGAAATCTTTGCCGATGCGGAATCCTTTTTGGCCCGCCTGGCCGAGGTCCGCTTTGACGTGGCCCTGCTGGACCTCAAGCTCCCGGGCCAAAGCGGGCTGGAGGCCTTGCGCCGGATCAAGGACTCGCGCCTGGAGACCGAGGTGATCCTGATCACCGGGCACGGCGGGCTGGAGACGGCCATCGAGGCCATCAAGCTGGGGGCCTTTCATTACGTGGCCAAGCCGGTGAAGCTGGCCGAGGTGCGCAACCTGGTGAAAGGGGCCTGCGAGACCGTGTCCGTGCGCCGGGAGAACCGCGACCTGCGTCGGGCCCTGCGGGAGGAGACCGGCCTGGAAAGCATGATCGGGGCCAGCCGGACCATGCGCCAGGTCTTTGATCTGGTGCGCAAGATCGCGCCCGTGGACTGCAACGTGCTCATCCAGGGAGAGAGCGGAACGGGCAAGGCCCTGGTGGCCAAGGCCTTGCACCGGCTCTCCCCGCGCAAGGACCAGGCCTTTGTGTCCTTCAACTGCGGCGGGTTCACCGAGGAACTCATCTCCAGCGAACTGTTCGGGCACGAGCGGGGGGCCTTTACCGGGGCCTCGGCCACCAAGATCGGGCTCCTGGAGGCGGCCAATGCGGGCACGGTCTTTCTGGACGAGATCGGGGAGATGCCGTCCTCCATGCAGGTCAAGCTCCTGCACGTGATCCAGGAGCGGCGGATTCTTCGGGTGGGCGGAACCCGGCCCATTGATCTGGACATCCGGATCATCGCGGCCACCAATCGGGATTTGAAGCAGGAGATCACCCGGGGCCGGTTCCGGGAGGATCTTTACTACCGGCTGAACGTGGTGGGCGTCGAGCTTCCCCGCCTGGCCGAGCGCAAGGAGGACATCCCCCTGCTTATCGCTCATTTCATCGACCGGTTCAGTCTGCTCTTTCACAAGCCGGTGCGATCCATGCACCCCGACGCCCTGCAAATCCTCTTGAACTACGATTTTCCCGGCAATGTCCGGGAGTTGGAGAACATCATCCAGCGGGCCGTGGCCCTGGGCGAATCCGAGACCATCAGCACCGAGGCCCTGCCCCAGGACCTCCAGCAGATGGATTTCGACTCGGTGGAGGGCGAACGCCTGTCCAGCCTGGAGGAAATGGAGCGCCTGCACATCGCCAAGGTTCTGGCCCGAACCGGCCGCAACAAGGGCCTGGCCGCCCAGATATTGGGGGTTCCGCGCACCACCCTGTGGCGCAAGCTCAAGCAGTTTTCCCTGGGATGAAACGGATGTTTCAAAATGAAATATGACCTCGGCTTGATTCGGGGCGGGCCTTCAGGGTAAGGAAGGAACATGCGCACCAAGGCCAAGGTCAAGACCATCATCGAACCACGGGGCGCCACCTTTGTCATCGAGGCCCACAATCGGGGGGCCTTTGCCGAACTGCGCCGGATCTCCCCGCACATGGCCATCTTCCGTAAGGATTTGGACCTGCCCCAGTACTGCCTGCACCGCCTGTTCATCCCCCCGGTGTTCAAGGGCATGGGCATGGAGCACGCCCTGCTCGAACAGCTCACCCGCTGGGCCGACCGCCAGCAGGCCTCCATCTACAGTTGGGCCAGCCACTTGGACGGAAGCCCGGGCGCGAGCCTGTCCGAGGACGAGCTTGCGTTCTACTGGGAGTACGGATTCGCCTCCCTGGATGCGGACGACCCCGAGGTCATGCTCCGTCTGCCCCGGACCTCGGGTGCGGCCGGGGACGCCAAGGGCTAGGGCGGCGGACGAGGGGCTAGGCCAGGGCCAGGGCCACCAGCAGGAACAGCCCCTGCATGAGCCAGAGGGCCAGGCCGGCCAGGCCCAGGAGCCATTTGAGGGTCAGGGGGGTGCGGCTCACGGCCACGGCGGTCCAGGACCCGGCGCAGACCAGGGACAGACCGGCCAGGGCGGCCAGGGGCAGGGGCAGGGTCTCAAAAATCCGGGCGCGGTTGGCCTCGGACAGGGCCAGGATGAGCCAGGCCCCGCAGGCCAGGGCCGGGATTAGGCCGCCCAAGGCCCAGCGCGCGCCCGTGCGCAGGGCGAAAAAGTAGTAGTCCCGCCCGAAATCGTCCTTTTCCCGGCGGTGGAGCAGGTACAAAAGCCCCAGTCCGCCAGCGACGCAGATGGTCCAGGCCAGGCCGGTCAGGGCCAGGGGGGCCAGGAGGTCCGGGGACAGGGCGACTGTCATGGCGGCCGATGGGGCCGTGGCCATGGCCGCTGTTTCCGGGGCCTGCTCCAGCCGGATCAGGGAGAAAAGGGGCAGGGTCTTGTTCGCGCTGGTCAGGGCCAGGCCCGTAAGGCCCAAGGCCAGGGCGGCCAGGAAAAGGCCCAGGCCCTGGTGGGCCGTCTTGCTGGATTTCATGCTGCGCCAGGTGAGGCTGTAGACGGCCAGAAGTCCGATGAAAAGGAACCACCCGGCGAACAGGACCAGAAGCGCGCGGGATTCCAGAAGGGGTTGCACGCTCCAGGGCCGCTTGAGGGCCAGAAAGCCCAGGGCGCAGACGCTCCCGGCCAGTCCGGCGGTCAGGGCCTTGAAGCCCAGGGCGCTGGCCTGAAGGGCGAACTTGTCCAGGAAGGCCTTTTTCCGGGTCTGGCCCAGGGTCTCGGAGACCGCGGCCACCAGGACCGAACCCAGGCCCGCGCCGGACAGGAGCTTGAAAAAGGACAGGGCCAGGAGGCCGAAAATGAGGTCCGGGGTCATGGCCGTGGGCATGGGAGTCCTCCGCAAGACGAAATGCAGCCCGGGCCGGGGCGCGGGCCGGGGTCCTTGTGCCCCATTTTCCCCCCAGAGGCAAGGGCGCGGCCCCTGGACCGGACCCCGGAGTCCTGACCCTGGAACCCGGGCCGGAGTGTTCGGGCAAACCGGATTCCTGCTTGCAAAGAACAACCGCTTCACCTATTTAAAGTCCATGAACGAAAGCGCCTTGGTCCGTCTCGCCCGTCCGAAGGGCCGCCTTGCCACGGTTCTGACCGTCGTTCTGGCCGTCGTCCTGACCGCCAGTCTGGCAGGATGCGCGGCCCAGAGCGGCCCCCAAAGCTCCGAATGGCGTTTGCAAAGTCTGGAGGAGGCCTCCCTGGCGGCCAAGGAGCACGCCCGCCGCCAGGAGGCCGAGATCGAGACCTTGAAAAACCGCATTCGCGCCCTGGAGGCTGGCCGGGGGCCTGCATCCGTGTCCGCCCCCCTGCCCGACGAGATGACCCTGGCCACCCCGTCCGCATCCGAGCCTGCTCCGGCTCCCGCGGCCCGGCCCATGGCGGCCATGCCTCAGCCCATGACGCCCCCGGCCATGCAGCCTGCCGCCCCCATGGAGAGCATGGCCCCCGTGCCCGCAGCGTCCCCGGCCCCCAAGCCCTCGGGCCTGTCCGGCGCAGCCCTCTACAACCAGGGCATGCAGGCCTACAACGCCAAGAAGTCCGAGGAGGCCCGGTCCCGGTTCAGCGAATTCGTGGCCCAGAATCCCGACGATCCCCTGGCCCCCAACGCCCTGTACTGGATCGGCGAGACCTACTACGACCAGCGCGATTTCGCCCAGGCCATCCTGGCCTTCAAGGACGTGCCCCGGCGCTTCAAGGACCATGAGAAGACCCCGGCGGCCCTGCTGAAGATTGCCTATTGCTACGAGAAGCTCGGGGACAAGAACAACGCGATCTTCTATCTGCGCACTTTAATTGACGAATTTCCGGGCAAGGAGCCGGTCCGGGCGGCCCAGACCAAGCTCAAGGAACTGGGCGGCTGACGCGGGGTTCGGGGTCGATCAGGCAGGGACCAACTCGAATGAAGAATATTCAGTATTTCTTGTCATTGCGCGATTGTGGCCCTCCATGCTGACCCCCGAACATCCCACCTGTCCTGGACATCATGTCTTCCCCCCTGGCCCGGCCCGCCGCGTCTGACCGCGCGGACCAGGACCCGCCCGGCCCCGTGGCCGAGCCAGCGTCCGAGTGGCCCACGGAAACGGATTTCCGGCAGGAATTCTTCGCCTGCCTGGCCCTGCGGCACACCCCGGGCATCGGCCCGCGCACGGCCAAGGCCATTGTCTCCCATTATTCCACGGCCTATGCGGCCATCCGGGACGCAAGCGCCTGGAAGGGCCTGGGGCTGGCCTCCAAGCGCCAGGCCGAGGCCTTTCGCGCCGAGGCCTGGCGGCCGATGGCCGAGCGCGAATACCGGGACGCCCGGGCGGTCAGCATGCGGGTGCTGCTGTTCTCCGAATCCATCTATCCCCCCAGACTTTGGGACATCCCGGACCCCCCGCTTTTCCTCTACTATGAAGGAGACTTGAGCCTGCTGAAAGCCCCCTGCCTGGCCGTGGTGGGGTCCCGCAAATGCAGCCCCATGGGGGTCGCGGCCACGGAGAACATCTGCGCCACCCTGTCCCGATCGGGCGTGACCATCGTGTCCGGCCTGGCTTTGGGGATCGACCGCCAGGCCCATCTGGCCGGGCTTTCGGGCCTGGGCCGGTCCATTGCGGTCATGGCCACGGGCCTGCACGTGGACTACCCGCCCCAGAACGCGGACCTGCGCCGGGCCTTGGGCTCGCGCGGCCTGGTGCTCACCGAGCACCCGCCCGGAACCCGGCCCCTGTCCACCAATTTCCCCATCCGCAACCGGATCATCAGCGGCCTGTCCCTGGGCGCGCTGGTGGCCGAGGCCGGACCCCGCAGCGGCAGCCTGATCACCGCGCGCCTGGCCCTGGAGCAGGGCCGCGACGTATTCGCCCTGCCCGGACCTTACGGCCAACCCTCGTTCTCCGGGTGCAACCAGCTCATAAAAAACGGCGCGCTCCTGGTGGAGTCGGCCGACGACATCTTCCTGGCCCTGCGCGAGCAGTTGCGTGGCCTGGCGGCCCTCATCGCCCCTGGAAAACCATCGGCCCCGGCTTCGGCTGCCTCTCCGGCCTTGGCCCCGACCCTGTCGCCTGTCGATCCAGTCTCGCAAGCGGCCCCGCAAGCTGCCCGAATACCGAAGCCCTTGCCCCCGGACCTGGACCCGTCCGGTCCCGAGGGACGCCTCCTCGGGCTTTTGGCCGGTTCCGAACGCCTGCACATCGACACCCTGGCCGAGAGACTGGACTGGGAGGCCGGGGCGGCCAGCCGGGTTTTGCTCCTGCTGGAAATGCGAGGGCTTGTGCGGCAATGGCCGGGCATGTATTATAGCCGGGACTGACAGAAATACCGCGAGGGAGCGACGCATGCAGAAAATACCCCTGGCCCTGGCCAAAGCGGGCATGAAGCTGGCCAAGCCTGCCCAGAAAGAGGGCGGCATGGTCATTGCCGCCACGGGCATGGAGCTCACCGAACGCCTCATCGAGCGTCTGGCCAACATGGACGTGGAGGCCGTGGTGGTGGAGGGCAATCCCCTGGACCCCTCGGCCGGAGAGGACACTCCCTTTGCCCGCATCGCCGAACGCCTGGACCACCTGTTCCGGCGCTACACGAGTGATCCGGCCATGACCGAGACCAAGGAAATGCTGCGCGAGTATTTTCAGATGAAGGCCGCGCATCTGGCTGCCCTGCGCGAGGCGGACAAAGTCAAGGCCGAGGCTCCGGCCGAGCCGGGCAAGGAGTAGGGGATGGCCGAAGATCTCAAGACCGAAGTCAAGGGCATGGTGCTGGCGGTTCGGGACCTGCCCACCCTGCCCACGGTGCTGGAGGAAGTGAGCAAGCTGGTCGAAAACCCGGACGTGTCCACGGACAAGATAGGCAAGGTCATTTCCACGGATCAGGTGCTCACGGCCAAGGTCCTGAAAATGGTCAACTCGCCCATCTACGGGTTTCCCGGCCGCATCAGCGCCATCAACCACGCCCTGGTGCTGCTCGGCTTCAACGTCATCCGGGGCATCATCATCTCCACCTCGGTGTTCGACATCATGAACCAGAACATGAAAGGTCTGTGGGAGCACAGCCTGGGCTGCGCCACGGCGGCCAACACCATCGCCCGCCATGCCGACCTGGACGGTCCCGAGGAATACTCGGTGAGCGGGCTCCTGCACGACCTGGGCAAGGTGGTCACGGCCGTGCAACTGCCCCAGATGCACACCGCCATCCAGGAAAAGGTCAAGGAGAAGGACGTCACCTGGCTGGAGGCCGAGAAGCTGGTCCTGGGATTCGGGCACAACCGGATCAACGCCTGGCTGGCCGACCACTGGCACCTTCCGAACAACATCAAGGAGGGCATGGCCTATCACCACGCCCCGCACCTGGCCTCCAACTACCCGGCCATGGCCGCCACGGTCCATCTGGCCGATTTTCTGGTCAAGCTCTACGAATATGGGTTCAGCGGGGACGACCAGGTCCCGCCCTTCAATCCCGAGGCCTTGACTATCCTCAAGCTTCGGACCTCGGACCTGGAAAAAATCCTGGACGATTTGAGCGATAAATTCGTGGAAATATCGGACCTGTCCTTTGAACAATGACGATGACCTGATCGAGGAGGGCGAGGGCCTGGCCGGACGGGCCCAGGTGGCCATCGTGCTCACCCCGGACGAGCAGTTCGCCGCCCTGCTTAAAAGCCTGTGGAGCCCGGAAATCCTGCGTTTCGTGGTCTACGAGCAGGGACGCGCGGCCATTGACCTGCTCTTCACCGACCCGCCGGACCTCCTGGTGGTGGACAACCGCCTGGCGGACATCACCGGGTCCGAGGTGGCCAGCCTGGTCAAGAGCGAGAACGTGTACCGCCAGCTTCCGGTCATCCTCTGCCTGGACCCCGGGGACATGGAGCGGGCCTGGGACTGGACCGCGGTGGAGATGGACGACTTCCTCCTGCGGCCGCTCATCCCGGCCGAGGTCAAGGCCCGGATCGACCTGACCATGAACCGCGCCCTGCGCGCACTTGACGCCAACCCCCTGACCAAGCTCCCGGGCAACACCTCCATCATCCAGCGTATCCAACTGCTTATCGACCGGGGCGAGGACTTCGCCCTGGCCTACTGCGACCTGGATTATTTCAAGTCTTTCAACGATAAATACGGGTTCTCCCGGGGGGACGAGGTGCTTATGATGAGCGCCCGGGTGGTGGTGAACACCATCAAATCCTTTGGCGGGGCCAAAAGCTTCGTGGGCCACGTGGGCGGGGACGATTTCGTGTTCATCATGTCCCCGGACCTGGTGGAGTCGGCCTGTAAGCAGGTGGTGGCCAGCTTCGACGCCATCGTGCCCCAGTTCTACGACTTAAAGGACCGGGAGCAGGGCTGCATCGTGTCCACGGACCGCCAGGGCGAGGTGCGCACCTTCCCGCTCATGGCCGTGTCCATCGCCGTGATATTTAACCGCAACAAGCGGCTCAAGCACTATGGCGAGGCCTCGGCCCTGGCCATGTCCCTGAAGAAAAAGGCCAAGGAGAACCCCAAGAGCTGCTACGTGCTGGACCAGCGGGAATCATCTTTGTAATATACTGTTTTAAATTTGTTTTTATATTTTATTTCAATCTTTACTTGATATTTTTTCCTGTTTTTTTTACCCGGGATACGCTCGTGAACCCCGAATCCCTGCCCGCCATCGTCCAGGTCTTTCTGGAACATCTGGCCCTGGAAAAAGGGGCTGCGGACAACACCGTGGCCGCCTACGGCCAGGACCTGGCCGGGGTCGAGGCCTGGCTTGTCGGGCGGGGGAAGACCCTGGGCGCGCCCCGGGACATCGACAAGGCCCTGGTGCGGGGATACCTGGCCGAGATGCACCGCAGTCGCGCGGCCAAGAGCACCATGGCCCGCAAACTGGCCTCCCTGCGCTCCTATTTCGCCTTTCTGCTCCGCCGGGGCATGACCGGCCACAACCCGGCCGCCCTGGTCTCCAATCCCAAGCAGGAGAACCGCCAGGCCCGCTGGCTCAACGTGGACCAGTCCGTGGCCCTGATGACCGCTCCGGTGGACCCGGACCCCGTGGGCCTGCGGGATCTGGCCCTGGTGGAGCTGCTCTACGGCTCGGGCCTGCGCATCAGCGAGGCCCTGGGCCTGGATGTCGGGGACCTGGACCTGGCCTCGGGCGTGATCCGGGTCCTGGGCAAGGGCGGCAAGGAGCGCCTGGCGTTCCTCAGTCGGGCCAGCCAGGACCGCCTGGCCCGCTATCTGGAGCAGCGCCTGGCCCTGGGGCCGGAAATTCGGGAGCAGGCCCTGTTCCTGGGCGCGCGCGGGGCGCGGCTCAACCGGGGGACGGTGGCGGCCATCCTGAACCGCCTGGCTGCGGCCGCCGGACTGCCCCAGAAGGTGCACGCCCACATGCTCCGGCACAGCTTCGCCAGCCATCTGCTGGAGTCCGGGGTGGATTTGCGCTCGGTGCAGGAGATGCTCGGGCACGAGCGCCTGGCCACCACCCAGCGCTACACCCACGTGACCCTGGGCCAGCTCATGCGCGTGTATGACCAGGCCCATCCCCTGGCCGCCGGACAGACGGCCAAGGCCCGGGAAACCGGCCTGGCCTCCGAAGGCGATTCCGGTCCCCCGGCCCATTCCTTTCCGCCCAGCCCATTCAAATCCAAGGGCTGATCCGGTCCATTTGAGGCTGCCAAAGGCCCTGCACAAGCCCCCAAACGCCTCCCAAGAAAATCGAGACTTTTTCAATATATTGCCCAACTCATTGAGATGACAAATATTTATTTTCAAAGCTGAAAGAGCCACCCCTTCGCCTGAACGGGAGAGGGTTTGGGCCTTTTTCAGGGCGAGTGCACCTCGGCAGACCTTGACCCGCCGCCTGGGCCAGCATACGAAGCCAGGCATGGCACTCTTCAGCGTGAACAATCTGAGCATGAGTTTTGGCGGTCCCCGGCTTCTTGACGGGGTCTCCTTCCAGATCGAGCCCGGGCAGCGGGTCTGCCTGGTGGGCCGCAACGGCGAGGGCAAGAGCACGCTTTTGCGCCTCCTGTCCGGCGACCTGACCCCGGACAGCGGGACCATCGCCCGGTCTGCCGGGCTCACCGTGGCCCGCCTGTCCCAAAAGGTGCCCGAGGTGCTGACCGGCACGGTGTACGAGGTGGTCACCCAGGGCCTGGGAGAACAGGCTGCGCGCATCGCCGAGCATCACGCCGCCCTGACCAGCGGGGACGAGGCCCGCCTGGCCGAGGCCCAGGCTGCGCTTTCGGACCTGGGCGGCTGGACCGAACTGTCCGACGTGGATACGGCCATCTCGCGCCTGGCCCTGAACCCGGACGCGCGTTTCGAGGACCTCTCGGGCGGGCTCAAACGCCGGGCCCTCCTGGCCCGCGCCCTGGTGGGCAATCCCGACGTGCTGCTGCTGGACGAGCCCACCAACCACCTGGACATCGACTCCATCGCCTGGCTGGAGGACTTCCTGCTCCGCCACGTGCGCACCCTCATCTTCATCACCCACGACCGCATGTTCCTGCGCCGCATCGCCACGCGCATCATCGAGCTGGACCGGGGCCGGCTTGCGGACTGGACCTGCGACTACGACACCTTTCTGGCCCGCAAGGAGGCGCTCTTGGCCTCGGAGGAAAAGACCTGGGCCGACCAGGACAAGAAGCTGGCCCAGGAGGAGGTCTGGCTGCGCCAGGGGGTCAAGGCCCGCCGCACCCGCAACGAGGGCCGCGTGCGCGCCCTGAAGACGCTGCGCGAGGAGCGGGCTTCCCGCCGAGAACGCACGGGCGCGGCCACCATCGTGGTGCAGGACGCCGAGCGCTCGGGCAAGATCGTGGTGGAGGCCACCAATATCTCCTATCGATGGGGCGAGGCGGCCCGGCCGGTGTTCGAGAACCTGGCCCTGTCCATCATGCGCGGGGACAAGCTGGGGCTCATCGGCCCCAATGGCGCGGGCAAGACCACCCTCATCCAGGTGCTCCTGGGCCGGACTGCTCCTACCAGCGGCACGGTGCGCCTGGGCACCAACCTGGAGGTGGCCTACTTCGACCAGCACCGCGAGGAGCTGGACCCGGACAAGACCGTGCGTGAGGTCGTGGCCCACGGCAAGGACGTGGTCGAGATCGGGGGCCGCACCCGCCACGTCATCGGCTATCTGAAGGACTTCCTCTTTGCGCCCGAGCGGGCGGGTAGCCAGGTACGCAACCTCTCGGGCGGGGAGCGCAACCGGCTCCTGCTGGCCCGCTTGTTCACCCGGCCCTCCAACGTGCTGGTCATGGACGAGCCCACCAACGACCTGGACGCCGAGACCCTGGAGCTCTTGGAGGACCGCCTCCTGGAGTACGCGGGCACCCTCATCCTGGTCAGCCACGACCGCGCTTTCCTGAACAACGTGGTCACCAGCACCCTGGTCTTCGAGGGTCAGGGGAAGGTGGCCGAATACGTGGGCGGGTACGACGACTGGCTACGCCAGCGGCCCCAGTCCACGGGCGATTCCGAGGTCAGTTCAACGGGGAGTTCAACAACCGGTTCCACGGGCAAGGCCAAGGGAAAGCCCGCTCTGGTCCGGCAGCCCGGGTCCACGGCCGATACGGCGGCCTCAACGTCAGCGGCAACCGGCAAGCCGCGCAAGCTGAGTTTCAAGGAATTGCGCGAGAAAGAGGCGTTGACGGCGGAGCTGGCCGCGTTTCCGGCCCGCATCGAAGCCCTGGAGGCGGATGTGGCCAAGGCCACGGCCAGGCTGGCCGATCCCGGGCTGTACAAGCAGCCCGGCGAGGCCATCACCAAGGCCAGGGAAGGGCTGGCGGCTTTGGAGGCCGAGATGGAAGGGGCCTTTGCCCGTTGGACCCAGGCCGAGGCCCGGCTGGCCGAGCTTGACGCAGTCTAGGGCCGTGTTCCGGAATTGACTGTATCTTTCGCAAGCGAGGAAGATTTTTAACGAACTCTATCTATTCTTGTTTCTTTCTTGATCCTGTTTGCGGGGCTTGCCCCTAAGCCGCAATTGCGTGCAGGTACTCGTCCAGGCCCAGGACCTTGGCGTACACCGCGCCCAGGGCGGCCAGGAAGGACCCATGGACCTGGCTGGCCGGGATGGTCGCCCCGGCAAAGGACAGGTCCCGGGTGGCGCAGGCGTCGTGCAGCACGGTCACGGCGAATCCCAGGTCAAAGGCGGCCCGCACCGTGGCGTCCACGCACATATGGGTCATCATGCCGCACACGGTGAGCTGGGTGACGCCAGCGGCCTGGAGCAGGGAGGCCAGGGGAGTTTCCCGGAAGGAATTGGGGAAGTGCTTGACCACCACGGTCTCGCTCGGGATCGGCCGGACCAGGGACTGGATGTCCGCGCCCTCGGTGCCGGGCAGGAAGAAGGTGGCCCCGGGACGGTTGGCGATGTGCTGGACGTGGAACACCGGCCAGCTTTGGTCCCGGAACAGGGACAGGACCTTGGCGGCGTTCTCGGCGGCCTGGACTGGCCCGGAAAGCTCCATGCGGCCGCCCGGAAAATAATCGCGCTGGATGTCGATGAGTACCAGGGCCTGGGACATGGCGGTCTCCTTTCAGATCACAGGATGCGTTCGGGCGGGCGGCGTTCGGGCACCACCACCTGGGGGATGCGGCCCTCGTTCCAGTCTTCGGACACGTACAGCCCGCAGTAGCAGGCCCCGTACTCCTTCACGTCCGGTTCCCGGTACACGCAGGGGCAGATGATGTCCTTGTCCGCCTCCATGGTCCCGTTGGCCAGACGGCAGGGGCAGGCCATGTACCCGAAGATGTCCTTGGTGAGCAGCAGGCTTTCCATGAGGGCCATGGTCGTGTCCATGTCCTTGTTGAAGAAGTAGCCCTTGGGCTCCTGGAGCTTCTTCAAGGTCTCGTAGAGTTGGGTGGCGTTCATTTCTTTTTCAAGGCCTCGTCGATCTTGTCCTTGTGGTATCCGACAATGACCATGCCGTTGATGAGCATGGTGGGAAAGGACACCGAAGGGTTGTGTTCCTTGATGATCTTGATCATGTCCTCGCGTTCCTTGCCCGTGAGCTTGTCCACGTACACGCAGTCGTATTCGGCCCCACACTGATCCAGGTATTCCTTGGCGTGCTTGCAGTGAATGCAGGTGGTCAGCCCGTAGAATTCATTGGCCATGGGTGGGTCCTCCGTCCGGCTGGCGGTCAGGCCGCTGGGCCGGGGTGCGTTCCGTTGGTGTTCCGGGGCTCTGGGGCCTGTCCCCCGGCGTTTCCATACCGGCGCTCCAGGCCCTTCTCCAACCACCGCTCCAGGCGGTAGGTCAGCTTGGTCAGGGGCCAGGTCAGGGCCAGATAGCAGAGGGCCAGGGGCAGATAAGCCTCGAAGGTCTTGTATGTCGTTGCGTTAACGACTTCGGCCGCCTTGGTCAACTCCCGGATGGAGATGACCGAGAGCAGGGAGGAGTCCTTGATCAGGGAGGCGAACTGCCCGGCCAGGGGCGGGATGACCCGGCGCAGGGCCTGGGGCAGGACCACCCGGCGCAGGGTCTGGCCCTGGGTCAGGCCGGTGGCCAGGGCCGCCTCCCATTGTCCCTGGTCCACGGACTCGATGCCCGAGCGGACCATTTCGGTCAGATAGGCCCCGGCGAACAGGGCCAGGGTGGCCGTGCCCACCACGTAGACATTGTCGTAGCGGATGACCGTGGTCACGCAGAAATAGAAGATGTAGATCTGGACCAGGAGCGGGGTGCCCCGGAAAATCTCCACGTACAGCGCGGCCGGTTCGGACAACAGCATGTTCCCCGAGACCCGGCAGAGCCCTCCAGCCAGGCCCAGGATGGAGCCTAAGACCATGGCCCCGGCCGACACGGCCAGGGTCATGGCGAAGCCCTGGTAGAAAAGGGCCCGGTAGGTCCAGACCACGGACCAGTTCCAGGCGTAGGGCAGGGTGGTCAGCAAAAGGGCCAGGATCAGGCCGCAGCCGCCCAGGATGCCCAGGCGCAAAAGTCCCCGGCTCCGGCTGGACCGGCGTTGGGCCTCTTCGGCCGCACGGCGGAATTGGCCCCCGGGGGCCTCGGTCTCGATTCTGGGCATGGTGTTCGGCCAAAGAGTCATCAGTCGGCGGATCCCTCCTGGGGCAGGTCTCCCAGGTGCTTGGCGCGCAGTTCCTTGAGACGGCCGTCAGCCTTCACCGTGCGCAGGAACTGGTTCATCCACTGCCAGAAATCAAAGTCGCCCTTGCGCATGGCCGCGGCAAAGGGCTCGTGGGTGAAGGGCGTGAGCAGGGCCGTGGTGGTCTCGGCGTTCTGCTTCTGATGCTTGGCGATGGAGATCTGGTCGTAGATGAAGGCGTCGGCCCGGCCGGCAGCCACTTCCTGGGCGCAGGCGGTCTCGTCCTTGAAGCGCCGGACCTCGGCCTGGGGGAAGCGCTTGGTCGCGGTCAGGTCCCCGGTGGTGCCGGTCTTCACGGCCAGGATGCGGCCCGGGGCGTTCAACTGTTCCACCCGGGTCAGGCCGGGCGCGCGCTTCACGCTGACCAGGGCGCACAGGCCGGTGAGAAAATAGGAATCGGTGAAGGTCACGGCCTTGGCCCGCTCCAGCGTGGCGGTCATGCCCGAGATGACCAGGTCCACCTTGCCGGTCTGCAGGGCCGGGATGAGCCCGGTCCATTCCATGTCCTTGATCTCCAGGACCACTCCCAGCTCCTTGGCCATGAGCCGGGCCAGGTCCACGTCATAGCCCACGGGTTCACCCTTTTCATCCGCGTACTCAAAGGGCCAGAATTTCACCTCCATGCCCACCACCAGCTTGCCGCGCTGGATCACGGTGTTGAGCGTGCTGTTGCGGAAGGTTTCAAAGGGTCCGGCCAGGGCCTGGGTGGCCCAGAGGGACGCGAGAAGGACCACGAGGGAGAACAGAGGGGCATGGGGCCTGCGCATGGGAGGAACTCCTGGTCTTAAGTTGCTGGGACTCGTTCAGGGTAGCCATTCAGGAAAAAAAAGCAAGATGTCGATGGCTCAAGCACGACCTTTACAGACCGATCTTCCATTTGTATGATGAAATGGTGCCGAAGGCGAGAAAAAAATCCATCATATCGGGGAGAAACTTCAGTATATTGAACCGGAGCGGGGGGGATTCTCTCCCCCTCCGTGCGAGAGGAAGCTGCCCATGATCACCAACCCCCGTGCCTATCTCCGTATTCTGATCCTGGCCCTTGGTCTGGGCCTCCTGCTTGCGGGCTGCAACCGGCCCCTGGACGACGCCGCGCGCCAGGCCCGGGTCCTGGAGCAGTACGAGGCCGCCAAGCGCACGGACTTTCCCGGCATCCGAGATTTGTCCGGCCGGGAGGTCCTTTCCCTGCTTCACTCGCGGAAGGTGGTTCTGGTGGATGTGCGCGAACCGGCGGAGCGGGCGGTGTCCGTGATTCCCGGGGCCATCACCGAGCAGGCCTTCCTGGCCAATGCCACGGCCCTGGGGGCGGATACGGTGGTGGCCTACTGCACCATCGGGTATCGGAGCGGGATGTTCGCCCAGCGCATGGCCCGGCAGAACGCCACGGTGTACAATCTGCGCGGGGGAATCCTGGGTTGGCTGCACGCTGGCGGCAATCTGACCGATCCCGGCGGACGGCCCGTGCATAAGGTCCATGTCTACGGCTCCACCTGGGACCTCGCGCCCCTGGACTACCAGACCGTGTGGTAGGCTTTAGGCGGTCAGCAGGCTCCAGAAGATCACCGCCAGTCCCACCATGACCCCGCCGATGAGGCCCATGAACACCAGGTCCGGCCCCAGGGAGAAGCTGGCCTGCCCGGCGTTGATCACCCGGCGGGTGCGCAAGAACCGCCACATGGCCACCCCGGCCACCAGCACCCCGGCCCCGAACACCACAACGCTCAATATCTCGGTGTGCAGGCGCTCCTCGGTCAGTCCGACCATGAGTCCGGCCATTTGCCCCTTGCGCAGGAAGAAGTCGAAGCGCTCGATGACGAAGCTGAAGATCAGCAGGGACAAGCTGGTGCGCACCCAGGCCAGAAAGGTCCGCTCGTTGGCCAGGTGGTTGCGTTGCCAGGCCAGGAGCACCAGGGGGTTGTCCAGGCTCAAAGAGGAATCGAAGCCATGGTTTTTGGTCGGGGAAGTGGGGGGAGGGTTCATGTCGTTCCTCATGGTATGGGGCCGATGGCCTGCCGGGTGAAGAGCAGGAGCATCGGCGTTCATGGCCGTGGGCTGTCGCGCCCGGTCTGGTTCAACGGGGATTTTCAGAGCCCTGATCCATGGCCCCGGGTCCTTGCCCGTAATAGCGACGATAATAGCGCATTCCGGTAGGGTCCGCCAAGCCCAACCGCCGTTCGGCCAGATAGCGGAAGAACAGCCCGAGCACCCGGCCCATCTTGGCCCAGAACCCAGGACCGGCCCAGCGCCGGGCCGAGGCCGCGACCCCGTGGCCCAGGTACAGGGGCGGTCCCAGGGTTTTCAGGCGCAGGGACAGCTCCAGGTCCTCCATGAGGGCCTGGACCGGGAATCCTCCGGCCAGGGGCAGAGCCTGGGTCCTGAAAAATTGTCCCTGGTCCCCGAAGGACAGATGGAACCAGTCCGCGCGCAGGGCGTTCAATCCCTCGATGAGCCGGGAGCGGCCCTGGCCCGGCTCAAAACGCATGCCCAGGCACCCACCCGGGGACTCTGGCCGGGCGTTGAGGCTGGCCAGGATGCGGCCCGGAGCCTCCGGGGCCAGCAGGCAGTCGGCGTGCAGGATGAGCACGCAGTCGCCCCGGACCTGGGCCAGCCCGGTCGCGATCTGGGAACCCCGGCCCGGCGGAGCCAGAACCACCCGTCCGCCCAGGGTCTCGGCCTCTTCCCGGGTGGAGTCCCCGGACCCCCCGTCAGCCACGATGATTTCCAGCACGGGCCTGGCCTGGGCCAAGGCCTTCAGGCAGCCGGTGATGCGCCCGGCCTCGTTCAGGGTGGGCACGATGATGGACAGGGCGCTCACCGGAGCAAAGGTCCGGCCCGGGGCCAGAACCTGTCCGCGCCGGGCCTCCCAGACCAGGAGGCCGAAAAAGGGCAGGTATTCGGGCAGGCGCAGCCAGGCCTGTTCCTGGAAGAGGCCGTTGGCCTGCTCCCCGGCCAGGGTAGGGAAGGTGAGGGCCATGGCCGCCTGGAGCAGGAGCCAGGCCGCCGAGGGAAAGAGCGGCAGGAACAGGGCCATGACCCCCAGATACCAGGGATGCAGCGAGGGCAGAAAGAGCAGGGTGGCCCCGCAGGCCAGAAAGGCCCCGTGTTCCCGGTCCCGGGCCAGGAGGAAAATCGCGGCCAGGGCCAGGGCCAGGAGCAGGGCAGCGGCCGTGAGGGCGTACGGCCCCAGGATCAGGCGCAAAAGGGCCAGAAGGGAGTCGTTGTACCACATGGACCGGCCGAACAGGAGCAGGCTCTCGAAGAGGCCCATCCCGGCGTCCATGAAGGGAAGAAAACACAGGGTCGTGACCAGGGCCAGGGCGGCCTTGGGCCAGTTGCGGGCGGTCAGGAACAGAGGCAGCACGGGCAGAATGGTGTATTTGCACAGCACCGCGCAGCCCAGGCAGAAGAAGCCCGGGCCATCCCTGTCTGATTGGAAGGAGGCCAGACCCAGGGCCAGGAACAGGACAACCAGCGCGTCCACGTGCCCCTCTCCGCTGAAAAAGACCAGGACCAGGGGGTTCAGCCAGTACAGGGCCAGCCTGGACAGGGGGAGGCCCCGGCCGCGCAGGATGGGGATGAGGGCCAGGCCCGCGCCCAGGTCGGCCGCGAGCATGAGGAGCCTTACGGCCCCGGGCGTGGCCGATATATGGGCCGTGGCCCGGAACAGGAGCTGGGCCAGGGGTGGATAGATGGCCGTAAGCGACTTGTGGTTCACCCCGGACCAGACTTCGTGCATCTCCCCCCGGGCCAGGACGGCCAGGACCGGGTGGTCCGGGGCCAGGGCGTAGGGGTTGAACCCCTGAGTTTGGATGTATCCTTCCCAGACGCAGCGGGCCAGGTCCGAACCCGGCGGAAAGGCCCACAGGAAGGCCAGCCGGGCGGCCAGGCCCAGGCCAAGCACCAGGGCCAGGGTCCAGGAGTCCGGGAAATCAGCCGGAAAAAGGCGCAGGCCCAGGGCCAGGCAGCCAAAGGCTCCCACGTAGGCCAGGGCCGCAGACCAGGGATGGCCGCCAAGGGGACCCAGGGCGGCCAGGCAGGCGACCGCCAGCACCAGGGGCAGGGCCACGAGCAGGAGCGGGGCGGCTGTCAGGCGGAAGGGCGAGGGAGGCGGCTTGAGGTTCAGGTCGATCATTTCCCGTTCAGGGACCAGTCGTAGTCCAGGTAGGAAATCTTGGGCGACGGCCCCAGGGTGTCCAGTCCCTTGCGCAGTTCCGGTCCGGCGTAGCGGCGCAGGAATTCGAGCGTGCCCGCGGTCCCGCCGAAATCCTGGGCGTACCAGTCGAAAATCTTGCTCAGGAGCAGGGTTTGGCCCTCGATGCGGTTGAAGGCCGGATTGCTGATGAAGGTGCGGACCTGGTCTTCCAACTGCTCGTTCAGGCGGTTTCCGTCATAGGGTTCCGGCCGCAGGGGCGGGCAACTTTTGGAGGCGCAATTCAGGGCGAAATGCACCCGGGCGTCCTTGAATTTGGGCCGCAGGATGTCGTTTTCAATGTATTCCAGGGTCACGGTCTTGCCCCCGAGCTTGACCATGGCGATTTTCCAGGGGGACTGGAACAGGGAGCCCGCGTCCTTGATGGAGGAGATCTTGGGATAGCGCAGGAGCACCAGCTTGATGGTCCAGGCGTTGTAGACGTTGATGTAGAAGGCCTTCTGGTCCCGGGCCGAGAGGTCGTCGGGGTCCACGTGGGCCAGGAGGCTTAAGTAGGAGTCCAGGCGTTTGGCGTCCTCCTTGAATCCGGCGTAGTCCACGCTTCCGTTGTGCACGTACAAGCGCAGGAGAGTGGAGTAGGGGGCCTGGACCAGGGGAACGGCCAGGGCCATGGTGGCCAGCAAAATCCCGCAGATGAAGACCGCCAAAGCCGGAACAACCGGCGAGAAGACTCGATTCCTCGGCTCGGGCATGCTCTCTCCTTGTTCAACCGCTCCTGGGCGAAAGCCTGGGCTCCACAGTGGACCAGACCTGGGCAAAGACCTCCTCCGGGTCCCGGGAGGCGTCCACC
Organism: uncultured delta proteobacterium; assembly: GCA_903835685.1. GTDB lineage: Bacteria > Desulfobacterota > Desulfovibrionia > Desulfovibrionales > Desulfovibrionaceae > CAILNX01. The sequence continues at coordinate 43,875 of CAILNX010000052.1, read as the reverse complement.
ACCTGGAAGCGGTCGCTGTGCCGGGCGGCCAGGCTCAGGAATCCCTGGCGGACCCGCTGGTGAAAGGCCAGGGCCTCGGCCTCGAAGCGGCCTTCCTCCCGGTTCTTGTTCTCGGCCTGGTTGCGGTGCATGGCCCTCTTCAGGCCTGTTTCCGGGTCCAGGTCCAGGAGGATGTTCAAGTCCGGCCAAGTCCCGTCCACCGCAGTCTCGTTGAACCGGTGCAAGAGTTCAGGATCGAGCCCCCGACCGTAGCCCTGGTAGGCCACGGTGGACCAGGCGAAGCGATCCGAGAGCACCACCTCGCCCCGGGCCAGGGCCGGGCGCACCACCTGGGCCACGTGCTGGGCCCGGTCGGCCAGATACAGAAAGAGTTCGGCCTGGGGGCACAGGTCCTGATTGTCCATATGCAGGAGGATCTTGCGCAATTCAACCCCGATGCGGCTGCCGCCCGGCTCCCGGGTCAGGGTCACGGCCCGGCCCGCCTGGCCCAGGCGCTCGGCCAGCTTGGCGATCTGGGTGGACTTGCCGGTGCCCTCTATGCCTTCAAAGGTAATAAACATTGACCGTCCGATTTCTTGGCGTTCTTTTCGGTTTTTTCCTCGCGCGGGGTGCGGGCGGGCAGGTGCACCTGCCGGTCCAGATAGCGCTGATAGGGCGACCAGGTCTGGCCGGCCTTGTCCATGTCCCGGTGGGTGGCCGCGAAGATGTTCAGCTTGGCGTCCAGGTTGTCGGCATGGTGCAGGACCATGGCCTCGGCGGTCACGGGCAGCTTGGGCGAACCGAACTCGTACTGGCCGTGGTGGCTGATGACGATATGCTTGAAATGCAGGGCCAGCTCCCGGGGCAGGTCCGCGATCTTGGCCAGGTGCGGCTCCAGTTTTTCCAGACCGATGAGGATGTGCCCAAGCAGCTTGCCCTCGTCGGTATAGTCACTGACCAGTCCGCCCTCGATCTCCCAGGCCTTGCCCAGGTCGTGGAACACGGCCCCGACCAGAAGGGTCTCCCGGTCCAGGTTCGGGTAGCGGTCGCACAAGGTCAAGCACAACCTGGCCACGGACAGGGTGTGCTCCAGGAGCCCGCCCAGATAGGCGTGGTGCACGGTCTTGGCCCCGAACCCGGCCAGGAGCCTGGCCCTGATTTCCTCGTCGGCCAGGACCCGGCGGCAGAAGCGCCGCCAAGGCTTGTAGGACAACTCGACCCGGAGCATCTCCTCCAACTGGGCCAGGAGTTCGTCGGGCCGCACGGCGCTGACCGGCACGAACCAGCCCAGGTCCACGCCGGGCGCGTCGTTGTCCACCAGGCGCAGGGACTCGATGTTGATCTGGGGCTTGTCCCGAAAGGTCTCCACCATGCCCTGGACATAGGCCAGGCGTCCGGCCGGAAGCTCGGCGTGGGCCTGGCTGTGGGGGCTCCATATCTTGGCCTCCACCCGGCCCGTGGCGTCCTGCAGGGTCAGGCTCCAGTACGGGCCGTTGCGCGCGTTCCCGGTCTTGGCCTCGGCCAGGAGAAACAGCTCGCGCACGGGCGTGCCCGGGACCAGGTCCTTGACGAAAATGGATTTGCCGGCCGGGCCGGAGGGGGAGCTCACTGTCTTGCCAATCCTTGAGGCTTGCGTTACCTGCCCTATCGTCGAGGGGGCAGGACGGTTTTTTCACTGCCTCGAACCACGTCCCTTGTCAAATGAGGAACCCCCATGCGCATCCTTCTGACCAATGACGACGGCATCCAGGCCGTGGGCCTGCGCGCCCTGTACAAATCCCTGGGCCAGGCCGGGCACGATGTCCGGGTGGTGGCGCCCGTGGCCGAGATGTCCGCCGTGGGACACGCCATCACCTTCACCACCCCCTTGCGCACCAAGGCCTTCAACGAGGAGGGCTTTACCGGCATCGGGGTGTACGGCACCCCGGCCGACTGCGTGAAACTCGGGGTCACGGCCCTTCTCGACCAGGCCCCGGACCTGGTGGTCTCGGGCATCAACGCCGGGGCCAACGTGGGCGTGGACATCGTGTATTCGGGCACGGTCTCGGCCGCCACCGAGGGCGCGCTCATGGGCCTGCCCGCCCTGGCCGTGTCCTACGACGACTTCAATCCCGGGGACCTCTCGGGCCAGGCCGCCTACGTGGCTGACTTCATCCCCCGCATCGACTGGGCCGAGCTGCCGGACAAATGCCTCATCAATCTGAATTTTCCCAAGCATCCCATGGCCGAGGTCAAGGGGCTGAAAGTCTGCCCCCACACCCGGGCCTCGTACAAAGACTGGTACGACGTGCGCCAGGACCCGCGCGGCCGCTCCTACTATTGGCTGAACGGGGTCATCGAGCCGGGCATGGTCAGCCCGGGCCGGGACCGGGGCCTGCTCTGGGAGGGATATATCACCTGCACCCCCTTGCGTTTCGACTTCAACGACCAGGCCGCCCAGGACCTCCTGAAGAAGCGCTTGGAGCCTTGAAGCTCATTGACACAAAAAATTTTCCCGCCTAAAGAATTGAAAGCGAATTTGGCGTTGCGCCGTGCGCAAGTCGTGATACGGTCATAGACCACAAGGAGGACCCATGCCCCTGCTTTCCCCCAAGGACATGTTCAAGAAGGCCTACGACGGCGGTTACGCCGTGGGCGCGTTCAACGTGAACAACATGGAGATCATCCAGGGCATCATGGAGGCGGGCAAGGAAGAGAACGCCCCGCTCATCCTCCAGGTCTCGTCCGGAGCCCGCAAATACGCGGGTCAGAACTACATCATGAAGCTCATGGAAGCCGCGCTCATGGACGCCGACCTGCCCGTGGTCCTGCACCTGGACCATGGCCCGAATTTCGAATTGTGCCGGGACGTCATTGACGGCGGATTCACCTCGGTCATGATCGACGGCTCCCATCTCCCCTATGAGGAGAACATCACCCTGACCAAGAAGGTGGTGGCCTACGCCCATGACCGGGGCGTGTGGGTGGAGGCCGAGTTGGGACGGCTGGCCGGAGTGGAGGAGGACGTGCACTCCGACGTACACATCTACACCGACCCGGACCAGGCCGTGGAGTTCGTGGGCAAGACCGGGTGCGACTCCCTGGCCATCGCCATCGGCACCAGCCACGGGGCCTATAAATTCAAGGGCGAGCCCAAGCTGGACTTCGACCGCCTGCACAAGATCGCGGCCCTCATGCCCGGCTATCCCATCGTGCTGCACGGGGCCTCCAGCGTGGTCCCGGAATACGTGGCCATGGCCAACAAGTACGGCGGCCACATCCCCGGGGCCCAGGGCGTGCCCGAGAACCTGTTGCGCCAGGCCGCCCAGTCCGCGGTGTGCAAGATCAATATCGACACCGACATCCGCCTGGCCATGACTGCGGTCATCCGCAAGTTTTTGATGGAGAATCCGGCCGAATTCGACCCGCGCGGGTATTTAAAGCCTGCCCGGGAAGCGGTCAAGGACATGGTCCGGCACAAGATCAAGAACGTGCTGGGGTGTTCCGGCAAGGCCTAGCGCGGCGTTCGGGCCTGGGCCTTGGTCCCGATACTCAATTCGCCGCTGTGACGAGCGGCCAAGGAGATCACTATGGCGGCAAAACTCGGCTTGAACGGCTTCGGACGCATCGGTCGCTATTTGTTGCGCCTGGCGGCCGAGCACAATTTCGACATCGACATCGTGGCCATCAACGGTAGCGCCCGCACGGACAACAGCCAACTGGCCCATTTGCTCAAGTACGACTCGGTGCATCGCATCTTCCCGGGCGAGGTCTCGGCCACGGACAAGGGCATCGTGGTCAACGGCAAGGAGATCCTGGTCACCAAGGACAATCCCGGCGAGTGGAAATGGGCCGAGGCGGGCGTGGACGTGGTCATGGACAACACCGGCAAGTTCACCAAACGCGCGGATGCGGCCAAGCACCTGGCCTGCGGGGCCAAGAAGGTCATCATCAGCGCCCCGGCCAGCGACCCGGACGGCACCTTTGTCATGGGCGTGAACGACAAGTCCTACGACCCGGTGGCCCACAACATCATCTCCAACGCCTCCTGCACCACCAACTGCCTGGCGCCGGTGGCCAAGGTCCTCCTGGACACCTTTGGCATCCGGCATGGGATCATGACCACGGTGCATTCCTACACCATGGACCAGCGGCTGCTGGACGGGTCCCACAAGGACATCCGCCGGGCCCGGGCCGCAGCCATGAGCATGGTGCCCACCACCACGGGCGCGGCCAAGGCCGTGGGCCTGGTCATTCCCGAACTCAAGGGCAAGCTGGACGGCATGGCCATGCGCGTGCCCACGCCCAACGTGTCCTGCGTGGACCTGGTCTGCGAGGTGGAGAAGTCCACCACGGCCGAGGAAGTCAACCAGGCTCTCAAGGCTGCGGCCAACGAGCACATGGGCTTTTGCGAAATCCCCCTGGTCTCCATTGATTACAACGGCGACACCCACGGTGGCGTGGTGGACGCGGCCCTGACCCGGGTCATGGGCGGCACCCAGGTCAAGCTGCTCATCTGGTACGACAACGAGGCCGGGTTCACCAACCAGTTGCACCGCCTGTGCAAGATGGTCTTGTCCAAGATGTAATTGCCTGGAGCCAACAGGTGTTGTAACACCCCGGAAAAGGACGCCCGCGCGTTTTTTCCCGGGGTGTTTTTTCGCGCCTTCCCTGTTGTGCCACGCCCAACCCAAGGATCATCATGAGCGCCAAATTCCTTTGCATCCACGGCCATTTCTACCAGCCGCCGCGCATGGACCCCTGGATGGACAAGATATTTCCCGAGGGCAGCGCCGCGCCCTACCGGCACTGGAACGAGCGCATCTGCCGGGAGTCCTACGCCCCCTTGGCCTGGGCCAGGCGCGCGGACGGGGAGGGCAAGACCCTGGACATCATCAACTGCTACGAATGGATGAGCTTCAACGTCGGCCCCACGCTCATTTCCTGGATGGAGCGCTCGGCCCCGGACGCCTACGCCCGGCTGCTGGAGGCCGACCGCAAAAGCCTGGCCCGCTTGGGCCACGGCAACGCCATGGCCCAGATTTACCACCACGTGATCATGCCCCTGGCCACACCGGCGGACAAGGAGGCCGAGGTGGCCTGGGCCGTGGCTGATTTCGAGGCCCGCTTCAAGCGACCGCCCGAGGGCATGTGGCTGTCCGAGGCGGCCGTGGATGTGCCCACCCTGGAAGTGCTGGCCAAGGCCGGAATCAAATTCACCATCCTGGCCCCCAGCCAGGTGCGGGCCGTGTCCGGCCCCAAGGACTCCAACTGGCGGCAGGTGGCCGAGTGGGAGGTGGACATCCGCGAACCCTACCGGGTGGACCTGCCGGGCGGCAAATCCATGGCCGTGTTCTTCTACAACGGGCCGATCTCGCAGGCCGTGGCCTTTGAGGGGCTTCTGTCCGACGGGGAGCGCTTCTGGCGCAAGCTCGCGGACAACTGCGACCAGGGCCTGCTCTCCCTGGCCACGGACGGCGAGACCTACGGCCACCATTTCGCCTTTGGTGAGATGGCCCTGGCCCATGTCCTGGCCCAGGGCATGATCAGCCGCGAAGGGGTGCAATTGACCAATTACGGGGCCTACCTGGCCGCCAATCCGCCCAAGCGCCGTGCCCTGCTTCAGGAGGTGTCCGCCTGGAGCTGCGTGCACGGGGTGGAGCGTTGGCGCTCGGACTGCGGGTGCTCCACCGGCGGGCACCAGGGCTGGAACCAGCGCTGGCGCAGGCCGTTGCGCGAGGCCCTGGACTCCTTCAAAGAAAGCCTGGACCGGCATTTCGCGGACAAGGGCGCGGCCCTGTTCAAGAATCCGCACCAGGCCCTGGTTGGCTACGGCCGAGTGCTGGCGGGCCAGATGGACCAGGACGGCTATGCCGCGGCTTTTTTCAGGCCGAAGCTGACCAAGGACCAGGAGGAGACGGCCTGGAAGCTCCTGGCCATGCAGAAATGGGCCTTGTCCGCCTTTGCCAGTTGCGCCTGGTTTTTTGACGACCTGGGCCGCATCGAGCCCATGAACGCCATGACCTTCGCCCTAAGGGCCATGGAGTTGGCGGCCAAGACCGGGTCCGGGGATATGGAGGCCGCTTTCGGCGAATGGATGCAGGAAGCCGAGTCCAACGACCCGGCCTTGGGCACGGGCCGGGACCTGTGGGAGAAACGGGTCAAGCGCCGCCAGGAGACCCCGCACCAGATCACCCTCCAGGCCCTGTTGACCCTGGCCGCGCGCAACGGCCTTCCGGCCCCGGGCGCAAGCGCCCGGGTGGACTGGCCCGGAGTGGGCGTGGAGGTGCTGGTGTCCGAGGCTGACGGGCTTTCCGCAGCAGGCGAGGTCCGGGTCTTCTGGACCCTGGAGGGAGGGGCCGACACCCATGCCTGGGCCTGGAGTCGCCCCGGGGAGCACGACCTGTTGCGCGGGACCTTGAAGGTCTGGCCCTTTGCCTCCCAGGCCAAGGCCACAACCTCCACGGCCGTGGTCCTGACCGGCCTGGAGTCGGCCCTGTCCTGGAAAAAACTCCAGGACCTGTCCCTGCATTTCATCGAGCACGCCGAAGAGGAGTCCTGGACCCAGCAACTGGAGGAGGTCCGGCGCGGCCTGGAGTTCTTCCTGCCCTTTGAGGAGGCCCAGACCACCCAGACCTATGCGGGCAAGTGGCGGCGGTTCTGGGCTGCGCTCTGCTGGCGGGTGGTGGTGGACGGAGCCCCGGACTGCCCGGGCATGCGCGACCTGCTGGACTTCCTGCGCCAGCACGGCCCGGGCCACACGGATCGGGAAATGCTCCTGTTCCGGATCAAGAATCACATCATGGAGATGCTGGCCCGTTCAGGGAACTTGAAGAACATCGAAATCATCCTGGCCCGCATGGCCTCCCTGGGCCTGGAGACCGATCTCTGGGAGATCCAGAACACCTACTGGACCATTCGGGACAAGGGCCGGGGCTCCCCGGAATTGGAGCGGCTGCTGGGATTTCGGATTTAGGATTGGAAAGGATGGACCTTGGACAAGGAGGACCGGTATGTCCCGTACATTTCGTGTCGTCGCGCTGTTCGCCGTAATGGCTGTCGCATCGCTCCTGGCCCTGATTCCGGGCCGGGCCGTGGCCGGACAGGATGTCCTGGACCTGTGGGAGGCCACGGCCGCGCCGCCGGTCCCCGAGGCCAAGGCCGTGGCCGTGAACCCGGCCACCACCGCGCTTTTGATTCTGGACATCGAGGCCGCCACCTGCAACGTCGAGCGCAGGCCCCGCTGCCTGGACACCGTGCCCCGTATCGCGGCCCTGGCCGAGCGCTTCCGGGCCAAGGGCGCGCCGGTTCTCTACAGCCTCACCCGGGTGGGCAGCCCGGAAACGGTCCTGCCTCCGGTCAAGGCCCATCCGGGCGAGCCCTTTGTGCAGTCCACAGTGGACAAGTTCCTGGGCACCAAACTGGACGACCTGCTCAAGGAACGCCACGTGGACACCGTGGTGATCACGGGCACGGCCGCCCACGGCGCGGTCCTGCACACGGCCACGGGCGCGGCCCAGCGGGGCTACGGTGTGGTCCTGCCCGTGGACGGGCTCTCGGCCGAGAGCGTGTTCATCGAGAAGGCGGCCGTGTGGCTGCTCCTGGAAGGCCCGGCCACCAAGGGCAAGGTCAGCCTGACCCGGTGCGGGCAGGTGGGGTGGAAGGAGTAAGGCGGGATTATTCCCGGAAGGAAATCCGCCGGATCAGGGGCTTGCGCACCGGGCAGTCGAGGGCTGCGGCCACGAACTGCTGGCCGGTCGCCCGGATATCCGGCGGTTTTAGAATCCTCCGCCTTTCTAGAGGGGAGCGTGCTTCACGTCGTAATGACGGGCCAGCGGCTCCACTTTGGAAAGCAGGCGTCGCGCTTCCGGTTCGAACACCGGAACATCATAGTCAGGACCGGCGAAAGCCCGCACGGCATCCAGCGAGGCGAACAAATTCACGGTGACGAACTCGGTTTCGTCCCCCTGGTCGTGGCGGAGAATGTAACCGCCGTGATATCCTTGGAGAGTTGATAGTCCAGGATAGACGATTTCCCGCAGAAGCTTTTCGTAGGCGTCTGCATCTTCTGGCTTTGTCCAGCCCTTCCAAACGCGCGCGATCATCGTCGCCCCTTCTCTTGTTGAATGCTTCTTCGGCCCCTGATGTGTTCAACAGCGGCTTTCAATGCATTCAGTCCTCCTCCCCCTGGTTCGGCCACTTCTGGGGGTCGTCCTTGAAGAGCTTGTAGTTGATGGAGTCCATCAGGGCCTGCCAACTGGCCTCGATGATGTTGTGGGACACCCCGATGGTGGTCCAGCGGTCCTTCTTGTCCCCGGACTCGATGAGTACGCGCACGAAGGAGGCCGTGCCCCCGATGTTGCGCACCGCCCCGGACAGGACCCGGACCTTGAAATCCATGAGCTTCATTTCCCGCAAATTGGGATAAGCGGGCTCGAGCGCCCGGCGCAGGGCCGAGTCCAGGGCGTTCACCGGACCCCGGCCCGTGGCCGCCGTGTGCTCGATGCGGCCCCTGATCTTGAGCATGACCGTGGCCTCGGAAAAGGGCTCCTGGTCCGACTGGCGCATGGAGTCCAGCACCCGGAAATTGATGTGCTGGAAATAGCGCTTGGTCCAGCCCATGGTGCGGAAGAAGAGCATCTTGTAGGAGGCCTCGGCCACGGAATACTCGTAACCCATGCGCTCCCGCTCCTTCAACTCGGCCAGAAGCTCCAGGACCGAGGCGTCGTCCTTGTCCAGGTCGTAGCCGTACTGCTTGGCCTTGAACAGGATGTTGCTGCGCCCGGCCAGGTCCGAGAGCACCACCTTGCGTTCGTTGCCCAGGACCTTGGGGTCCACGTGCTCGTAGGTGCGGGAGTTGCGGATCACGGCGCTGACGTGGATGCCGCCCTTGTGGGCAAAGGCCGCCGCGCCCACAAAGGGCTGGCGCAGGAAGGGCCTTAAGTTGGCCACCTCGGCCACGTAGTTGCTGGCCTCGGTGAGCATGGCCAGTTTGGCCTTGCCGATGACCTGATAGCCCATCTTCAGTTCCAGGTTGGGGATGATGGAGCACAGGTTGGCGTTGCCGCAGCGCTCCCCGTAGCCGTTGATGGTCCCCTGGACCTGGACGGCCCCCTGGCGCACGGCCTCCAGCGAATTGGCCACGGCCAGTTCCGCGTCGTTGTGGCAGTGGATGCCAAATTTGGCCTTGGGCAGGGCCTCGCGCACCCGGGCCATGGTCTCGGCCAGGGCCTGGGGCAGGGTGCCGCCATTGGTGTCGCAGAGCACCAGCACGTCAGTCCCGGCCTCATGGGCCTTCTTCAGGCAGGCCAGGGCGTAGTCCGGATTGGCCGCGAACCCGTCGAAGAAGTGTTCGGCGTCAAAGAACAGCTCGCTCATGTGCGGCCGCAAAAAGCCCAGGCTGTTGGCGATCAGCTCCAGGTTCTGGTCCTCGGAAATGCGCAAGGCCTCCTTGACGTGGAAGTCCCAGGTCTTGCCAAACAGGGTGGCCACGGGCGCGCCGCACTCCACCAGGGCCTGGAGGTTCTTGTCCTCTTCGGCCGTGGACTTGGGATTGTGGGTGCTTCCGAAGGCCGCCACCCGGGCGTGTTTCAACCCCTGGGCCGCGATCTCGGCGAAGAACTCCTTGTCCGTGGGATTGGACCCCGGCCAGCCGCCCTCGATGTAGTGCACCCCCAATTCGTCCAGCTTGCGGGCGACCAGGAGCTTGTCCTCGCAGGTCAGGTTGATTTCCTCGGACTGGGTCCCGTCCCGCAGGGTGGTGTCGTAGATGGCGATGCGTTTCATGGGGTCCTATCGTTTGTCTAAATGAAAGGTGTCGTGCAGGGTATGCACGGCCAGCTCCACGAATTTTTCTTCCAGGAGCACGGTGATCTTGATCTCCGAGGTGCTGATCATCATGATGTTGATATTGGCGTCGGATAGGGCCTGGAAGGCCTTGGCCGCCACGCCCGAATGGTTGCGCATGCCCACGCCGATGACCGAGACCTTGGCCACGTTGATGTCGTGCAGGATCTCCTTCCAGCCCATGTTCGCCTTGTTCTGCTCCAGGATCTGAACCGTACGCTTCAAATCAGCACGCGGGATGGTGAAGGTGATGTCCGTGACCCCGTCCTTGCTGGGGTTCTGCACGATCATGTCCACGAGCATGCCCTGTTCGGCGATGGGCGAGAAGATGGCGGCGGAAATGCCCGGGCGGTCCTCCACGTCGGTCAAGGTCACGCGGGCCTGGTCCTTGTCGTAGGCGATGCCGGAAACGAGGATGTTCTCCATGCTTTTGTCCTCCTGAGTGACCATGGTTCCGGGCTCGTCGCAGAAGGTGGAGCGCACGTGAACGGCCACGTTGTATTTCTTGGCGAATTCCACGGAACGGATCTGGAGCACCTTGGCCCCCTGGCTGGCCATCTCCAGCATCTCGTCGTAGGATATCTTGTCCAGCTTCACGGCCTTGGAGCAGAGGTTGGGGTCGGTGGTGAACACGCCGGTGACGTCGGTGTAGATCTCGCAGACCTCGGCCTTGAGCGCGGCGGCAATGGCCACGGCCGAGGTGTCCGACCCGCCCCGTCCCAGGGTGGTGATGCGTCCGCCCTCGTCCACGCCCTGGAACCCGGCCACCACCAGAAGATCGTACTCTTCGAGCATGGCCAGCATCTTTTTCTCGTCGATGCTCTCGATGCGCGCCCGGGTGAAATTGGAATTGGACACGATGGGGACCTGGAAGCCCAGGACCGAGCGGGTCTTGATCCCGGCGTCCTTGCACATCATGGAGAACAGGGCCACGGACACCTGCTCGCCCGTGGACACCAGGCTGTCCAGCTCGGCCTGGTCCGGGTTGGGCGAATACTGCTTGGACAAGGCCAGGAGCCGGTTGGTCACCCCGGACTGGGCCGAGAGGACCACCACCAGCTTGTTGGATTTGTCCAGCTCCCGGCGCACATTGACCAGGACCTTCTGCATGCAATCCAGATTCGCGACGGATGTGCCGCCGAATTTTTGGACCACGATATTCATGGGAAAGCGAGCTCCTTGCGCAGCGGATGGATGGGGCGTTTCGCGATGAAACCCGCGCGTTTGGCGCGGGCCGTGCCTTGCCGGTCCTTGGCGATAGCCCTGTTTCCGCCGGGTTGTCAATCTTTCCGGGCGGACTGGGCGGGCATTTGCCCGCTTTCGTTTTTCCAGGCCTGGCCCAGGGCGGCCAGAAGGAGGCGGGAGGCAGGGCCGTGGGCCTGTATGTCCAGGGCGCGGCCCTGGTCCGCGTCCTGCCAGGCCAGGGACAGGAAATCTTCGGTGAAGTGAGCCGGGGCCAGATACTGCGCCCATTCCACCAGGACCAGGACTCCGGGGTCGGCCAGGCAGTCGTGCAGGTCCTCGTCCGGGGGCAGGCCCTCCAGGCGGTAGAGGTCGAAATGGGCCACGGGCGGGAAAGTGGGGTAGTAATTGACGATGTTGAAGCTGGGGCTGGCCACCTCGGCCGCTTCCGCGCCAGGCAGGGCCGAGACCAGGCCCCGGGCCAGGGTGGTCTTGCCCGCGCCCAGGCCGCCGGACAGCAGGAGGGCCGGATAGGGGCCGTTTTCGGGCAGGCTCACAGCCAAGGCCCGGCCCAGGGCCAGGGTGGCGGCCTCGTCAGGCAGCAGAAGAAGCATGAGAGCGGCCGGATCGCAGTGCTAGCCCTTGGTCCTGAGCAGGGTGCGCAGCACGTCCTCCTTGCCCACCACGCCGATGACCTTGCCCTGGTCCACCACCGGCAGGGTGTAGAGCTTGCCGTCCACCATGTAGTTGGCGATGGTCTCCAGCGGGGTGTCCGGGCTGATGCTCACCGGGCCGGGGGTCATGGCCTCGCCCACGGTCGTGGCCGCGATTTTTTGCATGTCCCTCTGGAAGTTTTCCTGCGATCCAAGAGGGATGAATCCGTCCAGTAGGGTGAAGAAGGAGGGCGCGGTGGGGGTCTTCTGGCCCGCCACCAGATCGCTCTGGCAGAGCACGCCGACCAGTTCGCCCTTGGCGTCCACCACGGGCAGGCCGTTGATTTTCTTGTCCAGCATGATCCGGACGGCCGAGAGCACGTCCATGTCCGGGGTCAGGGTGATGGGGTCAGCGGTCATGATGTCTTTGGCTCTCAGCATGGGGGGGCTCCTTGAGGACCTGGGGCAGGGCGTCGGCGATCTCTCGCGCCAAGGCCCCGCGCCGGGGATATGTTTTTTCCAGGTATTGTCCGCACAAGCCATGCCAGTATACGCCCAGGCAGGCGCTTGGCAAGGGGGCCAAACCCCTGGCCCGGGCCGCGCCGATGATCCCGGACAGCACGTCCCCGGACCCGCCCACGGCCAGGCACGGGGCCATGATCGGGGACACGTGGGTGTCCCCCCCGGGCGCTGCCACCAGGGTGCAGGGGCCTTTCAGCACCACCACGGCACCTAAGGCCTGGGCCAGACTCCGGGCCACCTCGGCCCGGTTGGTCTCGATCTCGGCCACGGACAGGCCCGTGAGCCGGGCCATCTCCCCCAGGTGCGGGGTGAGGATGACGTTGGCCGGGAGCCTTGATTTGAGCGAGGGGTCCTGGGCCAGCCAGAACAGGGCGTCGGCGTCCAGCACGCATCCGGCTGGCAGGACCGGCAGGATTTTCTCCAGAAATTCGTGCGCGCCGTGGGAACGGCCCAGGCCCGGCCCCAGGACCAGGCCCTGGAAGCGGGGCAGGTGTTCGGCCAGCTCCCGGGCCATGTCCCGGTTCCAGTTCCTGGGCCAAGGGCGCTGGGGATCGGACGGAGGGGGGCCTCCCGCTCCATGGGGACTGACGTCCCCGGCTGGGCGGACCTTCGGGCGCGTTCCGGCCTCCATCCCGGGCTGGGAGGCCTGGTCCTGGGTTCGGCCCAATGGCAGGGTCATGCACTCGAAAAAACCGGCCTTGACGCTGTCCATGATCCCGGCCGGGCAGGCCGCGCTGACCAGTCCGGTCCCGGCCCGCAAGGCCCCCAGGGCAGCCAGGGCCGGGGCTCCGGTGAGCCCGTCGCTGCCGCCGATGATGAGCACGTGCCCGGCCCGGCCCTTGTGCAGGAGCGGGGAGGGCGGGTCCACCAGGTCCAGGACCCGGGGGGTGATGGCGAAATGCGTGGCTGGCGCGGATTCCCGGAGGCTGCGGGGGATGCCGATGGGCCGGACGTGCAATCGGCCCACAAAAGCCCGGGCCGAGGGCTCCATGAGCCCGGGCTTGGCCGCCTCGAAGGTCACGGTGGCGTGAGCGCGCACGGCCTCGGGCCGGGGTTGCCCGGTGAGCCCGTCCAGGCCCGAGGGGATGTCCAGGGCCAGGATGAAGGAGTCCGTGGCCAGGGCGTTGATGGTCCGCACCCAGGCCAGGTATTCGGGCCGAAGCATGCCGGTGAAGCCCGTGCCCAAAAGCCCGTCCACCACGATGTCAGCCCGGGGCAGGGTGTCCAGGTTCACCCGTTGCAGAAGGACCATGGACAGCCCGGCCTTGCGGGCCAGGGACAGGTGGTATCCGGCCTCGCGCTTGTAGGTGCTCTTGGGCCGGGTGTGCAGGATGCGCACCCGGGCTCCGGAATCGTGCAGGCAGCGGGCCAGGCCCATGGCGTCCCCGCCGTTGTTGCCTGGCCCGGCGAACAGGACGGCGCTCTTGCCCGAGAGCGGTCCCAGCTCCCGGCGCAGCACGGCCAGGGACTCCCGGCAGGCGTTCTCCATGAGCATCTCGCCGCGCAGGCCGAACTCCCGCACGGCCCGGCGGTCCCATTCGGCCATTTCAGCAGGGGTGGGCAGGGGGGCGAACATGGCGGGGCCTCCGGTGTTGTTCGTGGGTCTTATGAGGACGCCACCACGAAATCAAAGAAAAAAGAGCGTGTTTTCTTCTTGTTGAGGTCAGGCGCGATGTGACCAGGATCGTAAATTGTTATCCCTCTAAAGCATCTTTATCAATGTTTAATGCAATACAAATTCTTGTGGTGTAACTATATGCTTGGCTATAATCGTTTGTATTGGACAATCCCCTTAATGCTTTTACTGCTTTAAAAATGTCATCCTTGCCAAACATTATTTTCTTTACAGGTTGAAATATAAATTTTGGTGCCCAATTAAATGCCCATACGAAAGTCTCATGTGTTGAGTATAATTCAGCACTCAGTTTTAAAAATTTTTCTCGACGATCTCTGCCTTTTTGTTTCATGTATTCATTGAGCATTTCTGTGTTTATTGCATCACAAAAATATTGAATATTGATAAGTATGTCAACTTTTAATTTGCTGTATCTTATCGATGGGTCAATTATGCATATTTTTACAACTTGTGCAAATATTCCTCCAGTAATGCCAAAAAAGACTGAAATAATGGCGTCCCTCATGGCTGACCCCTTAAACTTTCACCTAAATTGTGGACAGTTCCTATCAAATTGGAGGAAGTATTCAATAAGACTTTAGTACGTGTTCTTTTTATTTCTTTCTGTAAGGTCGTTTTTCGGGAGCGCAGTCCTAGTCTTCCAGCACCACCACGGCCACGGCCACGTCCCGGCCGTGGGTCAGGGTCAAATGCACGCGCCGCACGCCTTTTTCCCTGGCCAGGGCCAGGGCCACGCCGCGCAACTCCAGGGTCGGGGCTCCGGCCCCGGTGCGGCCCGTGACCAGGGTGTGCAGGGTCACGCCCTGGGCCAGGCCGGTGCCCAGGGCCTTGGCCGCCGCCTCCTTGGCCGCGAACCGGGCGGCCAGGAAGGCCACGGGACGCAGGGCCGGAAGCGCGCCCATTTCCTCGGGAGCCAGGATTTTCTCGGCAAACTTGCGGCCGAAACGCTTCCAGGCGCTCTCGATCCGGTCCAGCTCGACCACGTCCACGCCCAGTCCCAGGATCATAATCAGTCCGCGAATCCGCGCAGTATCTCCACCATGTCCTTCACGGCCCGGTCCAGACCCACGAGAATGGCCCGGGACATGATGGAATGTCCGATGGAGTATTCCCGGATAGCCGGGACCCGGGCAAAGGGCGCCACGTTCACGTAATTGAGCCCGTGCCCCAGGTTGACCTGAAGGTCCTGTTTTTGGGCCAGGTCGATGCCGGTGAGGATTTTCCCAAATTCGGTGGCCCGGATGTCCCGGTCCATGGCGTCGGCATAGTGGCCGGTGTGAATCTCCACGTAGTCCGCGCCGATGGCCCGGGCGGCCTCGATCTGGCGGGGCTCGGCGTCGATGAACAGGCTGACCAGCATCCCGGCCTGGTGAAAGGGCGCGATGTATTCGGCCAGCGCTTTTTCCCGGCCAACGCAGTTGAGGCCTCCCTCGGTGGTCAGCTCCTCGCGTTTTTCCGGGACCAGACAGACCATATAGGGATCAGTCTTCAGGGCAATGGCCTGCATCTCGCCCGTGGCGGCCATCTCCAGGTGCAGATGGGTCTGGACCGTGCGGCGCAAAAGCTCCAGGTCCCGGTCCTGGATGTGGCGGCGGTCCTCGCGCAGGTGCACGATGATCCCGGCCGCCCCGGCCAGTTCACACAGGGCTGCGGCGGTCACCGGATCGGGCTCATGGCCGCGCCGGGCCTGACGCAGGGTGGCCACGTGATCGACATTGACCACGAGAATGGGCATAAGGTTCTCCTGGAGACGGCGGATTTAAGGGCTTCAGGCCCGCTTTTTACCCTGGTTAGCCGCCCCAAAGGCCACCTGTCAAGACGTGTCCGGTCAGCGGGTAATATTTTCAATGGGTTGCCCGCATTGACAAGCCCGTCGGCAAGGATTATCCGCTAGCTGCCCATTGACCCAGGAACACTTTTAGCCGCAGGAGTTTCGTGCATGAATGTCTGCATCGTGGGGACCGGATACGTTGGACTGGTGTCCGCCGCCTGTTTCGCTGAAATGGGGAACGACGTGGTCTGTGTGGACGTGAACCCCAAGATCGTCGAGTCCTTGAGCGCCGGGAAGGTGCATATCTTCGAGCCCGGCCTGGAGGAGATGGTCAAGCGCAACTACGCCGAGGGTCGGCTCAAGTTCACCACCAGCCTGACCGAGGGCATGAAATCCGCCCTTTTCGTGTTCATCACCGTGGGCACGCCCAGCCGCGAGGACGGGACCTGCGACATGCGCTTCGTGGAGGCCGTAGCCACGGAGATCGGCCAGGCCATCGACGATTTCAAGATCGTGGTGGACAAGTCCACGGTGCCCGTGGGCACGGCGGACATGGTCCGGGGCCTCATCGCGGCGGAGATCGTGAGGCGCGGGGCCAAGGTGGAGTTCGACGTGGTCTCCAACCCCGAGTTCCTGAAGGAAGGCGACGCGGTCAACGACTTCATGAAGCCCGACCGGGTGGTGGTGGGCACAGACAACGTGCGCACGGCCGAACTCCTGAAGGCCCTGTACTCGCCCTTTGCCCGCAGCCGGGACAAGCTCATCGTCATGGGCATCCGCAGCGCGGAAATGACCAAGTACGCGGCCAACTGCATGCTGGCCACCAAGATATCCTTCATCAACGAGATCGCCAACATCTGCGACCGGGTGGGCGCGGACGTGAGCGAGGTGCGCATCGGCATCGGGTCGGACAGCCGCATCGGGTATCAGTTCATCTACCCGGGCATCGGGTACGGCGGGTCCTGCTTCCCCAAGGACGTCAAGGCCCTCATATCCACGGCCAAGGACTACGGGTACGAGCCCACGCTCATCCAGTCCGTGGACCAGGTGAACAACCGCCAGAAGACCGTGCTGGCGGACAAGATCGGGGCTTACTTCGAGTCCCGGGGCGGCCTGGCCGGAAAGACCCTGGCCCTGTGGGGCCTGTCGTTCAAGGCCAACACCGACGACATCCGGGACGCCTCCTCCCTGGAGATCATCCGCCAGGTCACGGCCCTGGGCATGAAGGTCAGGGCCTTTGACCCCATCGCCATGGACAAGGCCCAGGAAGTCCTGGGGGACAACCCCAATGTGGAGCTGGTCAACGAGCAGTACGCCGTACTCGACGGGGCTGACGTCCTGGCCGTGGTCACGGAGTGGAACCAGTTCCGCAACCCGGATTTCACCCGCATCAAGCAGACCCTGACCACGCCGGTGATCTTTGACGGCCGCAACCTCTATTCGCCCCAGTTGCTCAAGGCCCTGGGCCTGGACTATTTCGGCATCGGCCGGGCCGGTTCCGGGGCCTAGGGTTGTTGAAGACAGGAGGGCCTGAGAAATGGCTCGGCCTGCCGTGAAAGAAAGAAGGCCCCGGGTTTCGGCCCGGGGCTCTGGGTCATAAAAAAAGCCCCGCCTTGGCGGGGCTTTTTGCTTGGGTCAGGTTCAGGGGCCAGCCGGTCAGGCCCGGGCCGTGCGGCGGCTGGAGCGGTACTGGAGCTCCTGGAGGATGAGGCGCTCGTATTCGGGCGAATAATCCATGGGCTCGATGCTCTCGGGTCCAAGGAATTTGCCCAGGAATTGAGTTTCTTCCCAGAAATCAAGCAGTTCGTCGTCCCCAAGGGCCTTGAGCTGCTCTTCCAGGGAAAAATAATCGTTTTGGGAAAGAAGACGTCCCATGCCCAACGTGTCCTCCGTGTTTGGCCTCGGGTTCATGGCGGCCCGGGCTCGGTTGCCTGCTGCATAGCCGGTTCCCGGGATGGAGTCAAACCCGGGAGACCGACAAGTTTTGCCGCGGTTCAAATAATAATGAGCCGGGAATACATGGTGCTTTTGTTTGGCTGAAAAATGGGGTAAAGACTCGCGAGGCGAACCCCGCTTTGGCCCGAACGCACCCAGGGAGCTCTGCATGGCCCAGACCAATATTCTGCTTGAGACCGGGACCAACGAGGTCGAGATCATCGAACTCTACCTCGACGAGGTCGAAGAAGACGGCGTGCATCGCCGGGCTTTCGGCATCAACGTGGCTAAGGTCAAGCGCATCATCCGGCAGTCGGACATGAAGAATTTTTCCGGCCGCGCCCAGTATCGCGAGGCCCAGACGTCCAAGAGCGGCTCTTGCCTGGTGCTGGGCATGTTCGAGTTCATGGGCAAGGTCATTCCCCTGATCGACATGTCCAGTTGGCTGGACATGAAGATCGAGGACTCGGGCAACCGCAAGGTGGTGGTCACGGAATTCAACAACGTGGTCAGCGCCTTTCTCATCTCCGGGGTCAACCGCATCCACCGCATCGGGTGGGACTCCCTGGAGCCCCTGGACGCCAACATGGCCCGGTACGCCGGAGATTTCATTGTCGGCACGGTCAAGCTCACCGACCCTGAGCGCATCATGCAGGTCCTGGACCTGGAGCGGGCCATCGGGGACTTAAATCCCAACCTGGCCATGGAAGCCGAGTCCATGATCGAGGAAGTGGCTGAGAAGGCCTATTTCGCCGTGAATGCCGACGACTCCATGTCCATGCGCAAACTGGTGGCCGGCTCCCTGCAGAAAGGGGGCTTCAATGTGACCACCTTCAGCAACGGGGCCGAGGCCTGGACCTATCTGGAACAGCTCAAGGCCCAGGCCGTGAGCGAGGACAGGCCCATCACCAGCTACCTGCAACTGGTGGTCAGCGACATCGAGATGCCCCGGATGGACGGCCACAGCCTGACCCGGCGGATCAAGGAGGACCCGGTGCTCAAAAGCCTGCCGGTGTACCTCTTCTCCTCCCTGATCACCAATGACCTCCTGCACAAGGGCGAATCCGTGGGCGCGTCCCGGCAGTATTCCAAACCGCAGATCAGCCAACTGGTGCTCGACGCCCGGAAGGACGCCGCCCAGGTCGTGAGCGGCTAGGGGCGCATCCAGAAGGTCACGGTCTCACCCCGGCTGAACCCAGAACGCAATAAAGGCCGAACCCGGTTGTTACCAGGTTCGGCCTTGTTTTTTTTTCAGGGGCGGGCCAGGGAGCAGTCCTCCCGAAGTTCCGGCTATTTCTTGTACTTGGCCAGGACGTTGTCCTCGATCCAGTGCGGGTCCCACCATTCCAGGGGGGTGACCGGAATCCCGGAGATGAGCACGCCGAAGTGCAGGTGGTCGCCCCCGGCCAGGCCCGTGGTCCCGGTGCGGCCGATGATCTGTCCCTTGGCCAGCCGCTCACCCTCGCGCACGTCGATCTGGCTCATGTGCGAATAGATGGTCTGCAGGCCTAGGCCATGGTCGATGACCACCGCGTTTCCGTAGATGCCCAGAAAGCCCGCGTAGACCACGTCCCCGACATTGGCGGCCGGAACCGGCGCGCGCTCCAGGCTGGCCAGGTCCACGCCCTGATGCACCTGGAAGTCTATCTTTTCTCCATTGTACAGGTAGGTGCGCTGGTCTCCGAAGCCCGAGCGCTGGGCCGAATTCGGGAGACGCATGAAGCCCCCGGACCACAGGGGAGTGGGGGAGGTGCGGTTGCCGACCTTGAGCAGGGTCTGGGCGTTTTGCACCCGCAACTCGGTATTTACCCTCAAGTAAAGCTTTAAGGGGTCTGTTTCCTCGGGATAAAAAGGCTTGAATTCAGAGAACTTCTGCGCCAGGAAGCTCTCCGGGATGTTCACTTTGTCGGCCAGGAAATTGCGGGGCAGGATGTGCATCTGGACGTACTTGGCGTCCTCGTTTCCGGCCAGGTCCCGGGCCACGAGCTTGACCCGAAAGTCCTTGGGCTGGAGCCAGTCAGGGAAGGCGAACAGGCAGACGTACAGGCCGTCCTCCTGTTCAAAGCCCGGGAAGAAATTCTCGCCCACAAAGACCCCGGACAGGGAGGTCTTTTTGGTCACGGTGTAGGCCACGCATCCCGTGCCGCCGCGCTTGATGTTGTGCGCCGTGCTGGAGATGGCCACCCGGGGAGGGTGGTTGTCCAGGACGTAGCCTGGTTCCAGAGTGGTGGTCGAGCCCCGGCCGAACATGTAATAGGATGCGTCCCGCACCGCCACTCGTAAGGTGAAATTGCCTTCACGAAAGCCTTCCTTCAGGGAGAAGCTCTCCTCCAGGCTGGCCACGGGCGGGGTGTAGGTCTTGGCCACCAGGGGAATGGACTTGGCGCCCTGGACCGCCGTGACCGTGATCTCCCGCACCCCGGAATCCGGGTCCCTGGCCGTGAGGGCGAATTTCACATGACTGTTCACCGGCCCCTGGGCCGGGACAAGCACCACCTCGGGCGGGGCAGTGTCCTTGAACATGAAATAGAGTCCTGCGCTCACCAGGCCAAGCAGCAGGCAAACCGGGAGGAGGATGGCGATGGTCTTGCTCATGGGGCTTAAAACCGTTCCTGTTCTGGCGGGCCATTGGGCTGATTTTTACCGTCCCAGCCAGCCACGTTTCACACAGGCATCAGCCTAACAGATTTATACTTTTTGTAAATATTTTTTAATATCCTGAAATCAATGGTCAAATAATCCCGCCTGCTTTTGGAGCTGGATCAAGGCCCAGATCGAGGCCAATCTTGGTCCGGGCCTCGGTTCGCTTCTTTCCCCTGCACGGACCCTGTGGAAGAGGGCTGGATGGTGACACCAGAATGAAGAGCGTGGCACAAAAGAGGCCATGATTTTCAATTCATGGTCGGAATATTCGGGCTACTGATCAGTGATCTAAATTGAAACATGCTATTGACATAGAATCCAGTGATGGGTTACAGGCAGGCATCGGCTATCTCTAAGGGAAAGGCGTCTTGCCATAGGTTGTTCCAATTCATCGGCCATAATGCAAGGAGGCAGGGATGAGTTTAAGCAGACGTGATTTTGTGAAACTGTGCACAGGCACGGTCGCGGGTTTTGGGATTTCCCAAATGTACAACCCCGCGGTTCTGCACGCCCTGGAAAAGGCCGCGCCCAATGTCCTCTGGCTTCAGGGCCAGGGCTGCACCGGGTGCTCGGTATCCATTCTGAACAGCGTCAACCCTAAAATCGCCGACGTTCTCTTGAAGGTCATCAATCTGGGCTATCAGCCCACGATCATGGCTGGCGAAGGCGAAGTGGCCTTCAAGCACCTGTACAAGGTGGCCAAGGAGAAGAAAGGCCAGTTCATCCTTCTGGTCGAGGGCGCGGTGCCCCTGGCCGAGGCCGGCCGCTACTGCGTGATCGGCGAGGTCGAAGGACACGAGTACACCATGGCCGAGACCACGGCTGAACTCGGCTCCATGGCTGCTGCGGTCGTGTCGCTCGGCACCTGCGCGGCCTACGGTGGCATTCCCGCCTCCAAGGGCAGCGTGACCGGCGCCATGAGCGTCAAGGGCTTCTTCGACAAGTACGGGATCAAGACCCCGGTGGTGAACGTCCCCGGCTGCCCGCCGCATCCGGACTGGATGATCGGCTCCCTGGTCTTCGCCATTGAGAACGGCCTGGAGGCCACGGTGAAGGTCCTGGACAGCGTCGGTCGCCCCACCCCCTTCTACGGCAAGAACATCCACGACAACTGCCCCTATCTCAAGTACTTCGACGCGGGCACCATGTCCCCGACCTTCACCAAGAAGGACGGCTGCCGCTACGACTTGGGCTGCAAGGGTCCCAGCACCAATTCCGACTGCCCCACCCGCAAGTGGAACGGCGGCGTGAACTGGTGCGTGGAGAACTCCGTGTGCATCGGCTGCGTTGAGCCGGACTTCCCGGATGGCAAGTCCCCGTTCTACGTCGCGGGCTAACGGCTAACTACCTGAAAGGAGTATAAAATATGTCCGGATGTGCACCGAAAGCCGCCGCTGGGGCTCACGGCGAAAAAATCCATATTGCCATCGATCCGGTCACCAGGATCGAGGGCCACTTGAAGGCCGAAGTGACGGTCGAGAACGGCAAGGTCGTTGACGCCAAGGTCACCGGCGGCATGTTCCGCGGTTTTGAGAACATCCTCACCGGCCGCGACCCCCGGGACGCCGCCCAGATCACCCAGCGCATCTGCGGCGTGTGCCCCACGGCCCACTCCACCGCTTCCTGCCGGGCTCTGGACGACGCCTTCAAGGTGAAGCTGACCACCAACGGCCGCATCACCCGCAACCTGATTCTGGGCGCCAATTACCTCCAGTCCCATATCCTGCACTTCTATCACCTGGCCGCCCTGGACTACGTGGACGCGGCTGCGGTGGTGGGCAAGGTCGCCCCGTTCGCCCCCAAGTACGACAAGCCCGACCTGCGCCTGCCCCCGGCCATCAACAAGGCGGCTGTGGGCCAGTACGTCGACGCCCTGGAAATGCGCCGCATCTGCCACGAAATGGTGGCCCTGTTCGGCGGCAAGATGCCGCACGTCTCCGGCCAGGTCGTGGGCGGCACCACGGAAATCCCGACCAAGGAGAAGATCGAGGCCTACAAGACCCGCTTCCTCCAGGTCAAAAAGTTCATTGAAGAGACCTACGTTCCCACCGTGTACCTGGTTGGCAGCGTGTACAAGGACCTGCTGACCCAGGGCGTGGGCTACAAGAACTGCATCGCCTTTGGCGTGTTCCCCCAGGACGATGACAACAAGACCTACCTGCTCAAGCCGGGCGTGTACATTGAGGGCAAGGACATGCCCATGGACGCGGCCAAGATCAAGGAATACGTGAAGTACTCCTGGTACGACGATTCCTGCACCGGCCTGCACCCCAGCAAGGGCAAGACCAAGACCGACGTGTCCAAGCCGGGCGCCTACAGCTTCGTGAAGTCCCCCCGCTACATGGACAAGCCCGTGGAAGCCGGTCCGGCCGCGCGCATGTGGATCGAGAATCCCGAGCTCTCTCCTGTCGGCAAGAAGCAGCTCAAGGACCTTTTCGGCCTTACCGCCGTGAAGTTCCGCGATCTGAAAGATCTGGCCTTCTCTATCATGGGCCGTCACGTGGCCCGGGCCGAGGAAGCCTACATGGTGGCCCAGGCCATCGACAAATGGCTGACCAAGGTCACCCCGGGCGCGGAGACCTTTGTGCCCTGTGAGATCCCCATGGAGGCCGAAGGCCTGGGCCTGACCGAGGCCGCCCGCGGCGCGCTGTTGCACTACATCCAGATCAAGGACAAGAAGGTGGCCAACTACCAGATCGTGGCCGCCACCATCTGGAACTGCAACCCCCGCGACGACATGGGTCAGCGCGGACCCGTGGAGCAGGCCCTCATCGGGGTCCTGGTCCCGGACGTCAACAACCCCGTCAACGTGGCGCGGACCATCCGCGCCTTTGACCCGTGACTGGGCTGCGCCGTGCACGTGTTGCACGCCGAGACCGGTGAGACCAACGTTTCCCACCTGAGCGCTGGTTGCTAAGAGCCGCAAGGCAGTGATACTGAAAGAGGGGGGGCCGGGGTTCCGGTCCCTCCTTTTTTTGGAATCCAGGCCATCTGGCCGCACTATCAAAGCCTGGCTCTGCCCGGCGGCCTTTTTTTTCAGGAGCAGGAATGAAAAAGCTTTTGGTCTTGGGAGTGGGCAATATCCTGCTCATGGACGACGGCGTGGGCGTCTGGGCCGTGCAGGAACTGATGAAGGAGGAGTGGCCCGAGAACGTCCATTTCGTGGATGGGGGCACGGCCACCCAGGACATGTTCCACATCCTGGAGGGCTACGACTCCCTCTTGGTCCTGGACGTGGTCCATTCCAAGAAGGAGCCCGGGACCATCTCCCTGTTCGAGGAGTCCCAACTGGTGCAGAACGAGAAGCAGCGCCTCTCGTTGCACGACATCGACTTGCTCGACTCCCTGGAGATGGCCGACATGCTGGGCAAGCGGCCCCAGATGCGGGTGCTGGGCATGGAGCCGAAGTCCTACACGGATTGGGCCATGGAAATGACCGAGCCGTGCAAGGCCGTCTTCCCGCAGTTTGTGGAAGAGGCCAGAAAGCAGATACGAAAATTTCTGGACGAACAGCTCTAGGAGGGCCTCCGGCTACATGTCCGAAGGCTCCAGGGCGTCCATGAGGCTGATGGTCAGTTTCAGGAAATCCGCCTCGGTGATGATCCCCACCAGTCTTCCGGCGTCCACCACGGGCAGGCAGCCGTATTTGTGGTTCAAAAGGATGCTGGCCGCGTCCCTTAAGGGCAGGTTGGAGCCGACCACCACCACGTCCGTGCGCATGATCTCCTTGATGGGGATGCCCGAGTCGATCTCCTCCTGGGTCTCGGGATCGACCTCGGCCAGCTTGGAAATGGTGGCGGACAGGAGATCCCGGTGGGTGAGCAGGCCGATGAAGTCCCCGCTGGCCTCCACGATGGGCACGTGCCGGATGCGCTGCAGGAGCATGAGCTGACGGGCGCTTTGCAGGGTGTCCTCAGCCCCCAGGGTGAAGACCTCGGCGGTCATCAGATCAGTGACCTTGAGCATAGTCTGGCCTCCTTTACGAGGAACCCAGTTTTGATCCAAACGCCCCTGGTGTCAAGGCCTTTTCAGGTCGGACGCAACTCGGTGATCCGCCAGTCCTCCTCCTTTCTCCTTGCCCGGATTTTTTGTTTCGGGTATCTTGGCATCATCATCATTCTGTCGCAAAGGAGCCACACTATGTTGGGTTTGGAAAAACGCATGGAAGTGGAGTCGGGAGTGACCAAGGCCCGGGAAAAGGATACCGAGGTCACCACCACCAAGATGGGGTTCGCCGTGGTCGCGGCCTTGGTGATCATCATTACCGTGGGCTACGTTGTCCTGGACACCAAATTGACCATGGAAAAGGCCCTGGTGGCCATCAACGAGAAGACTGCGGACATGGATCGCCGGATGGCCAAGCTTGAGGGTCTGCCCGCCCAGGTCAAACGGACCATGGTGAACGGCTATCTTTCGGAAGTGGCCCAGAAGGTGTCCTACATCGGGACCCAGTTGGAAGCCCCGGAACAAAAGGAACTGGCCCGCAGGATCGACGATCTGGTGGGGCAGCTCAAGGGTGAAGTGAACAAGTAAGGCTGCCTCGGGCAGACCTGGAAGGAAACGGCGTCCCTGGACGCCGTTTTTTCTTGCCTTTTTCCGGCCGGCACGGAATCCCTGGGGGCCGGCCCTGTGCCCCTTGCGTATTTACCTGAAACGAACTACAAACATAGGCCGCTGTGCGGCGGGGTGATTCAATAATTCGAGACGGTTAGCCCACCAGCCACGGCACCGTTTTGGCCGGACCCGGCGACGCGGTCTGACACTTGGCCCAAGGAGGCGGGGTGAAGCTTGATCCCAAGCGCAACCGGGAGCGCATGGTCCGCGAACAGATCGAAGCCCGGGGGGTGAGTGATCCGGCCGTGCTTTCCGCCATGCGCAAGATTCCCCGGCACGAATTCGTGCAGGAGGCCCTGGCCAGCCAGGCCTACGACGATCGGCCCCAGCCCATCGGCGAGGGCCAGACCATTTCCCAGCCCTATGTGGTGGCCCTGATGACCGAGCTTCTGGAGGTGTCTCCGGGCCTGCGGGTCCTGGAGATCGGCACGGGTTCGGGCTACCAGGCGGCCGTGCTTGCCGAGTTGGGCGCGGAAGTGTACACTGTGGAGCGAATCAAGAAGCTGCACATCGAGGCCCGCGACCGTTTCATGGCCATGCGCTCCTTCAACATCTTTCTCAAACTCGACGATGGCACCATGGGCTGGCCCGAGCACGCCCCCTACGACCGGATCATGGTCACGGCCGGGGGGCCGAAAATCCCCCGTCCGCTGGTGGAGCAGATGGCCGATCCCGGCCGCATGGTCATTCCCGTTGGAGACTCCAAGCGACTCCAACAACTGAAAGTGGTGGTCAAGGAAGGCGGCCGGGTCACGGTCAGGGACCACGGAGGCGTGGCCTTCGTGGACCTGGTGGGGACCCACGGCTGGTAGGGCCGTTCCCGGGACCAAGGAGACAGGCGAGATACATGGCGTCAGACCAGAATACGAATCCCCAGGGCCAGGGGCCGGACAAGGCCGACCTGTCCGTGTCCATGCAGGACCGGCGCATCGAGAACGCCCTGGCCCGGATCAAGTACAAGCTCTTCATCATGAGCGGCAAGGGCGGGGTGGGCAAGAGCTCCATCTCGGTCAACGTGGCCGCAGCCCTGGCCCGCAAGGGATACAAGGTGGGCCTCATGGACGTGGACATCCACGGACCCAGCGTGCCCCGGCTCCTGGGGCTCACGGGCCAGCTCGAGCTGGACGCGAACCGCAAGGTCCATCCCAAGAAATACAACGAGAACCTGCACGTGGTGTCCATGGAGTCCCTGCTGCTCGACCCGGACCAGGCCGTGCTCTGGCGCGGACCCATGAAGACCTCGGCCATCCGCCAGTTCATCTCCGACGTGCAGTGGGGTGAGCTGGATTTTCTGGTGGTGGACTCCCCGCCGGGCACGGGCGACGAGCCCATGACCGTGCTCAAAACCATTCCCGAGGCCCTGTGCGTGGTGGTGACCACCCCCCAGGAGGTCTCCCTGGCCGACGTGCGCAAGGCCATCAATTTCCTGCAATACGCCCAGGCCAACATCCTGGGCGTGGTGGAGAACATGAGCGGGCTCATCTGTCCGCACTGCGGCACGAGCATCGATCTGTTCAAGAAGGGCGGCGGCCGCGAACTGGCCAAGGCCTACGGGCTGGAATTTTTGGGGGCCATCCCCCTGGACCCGGCCACGGTGGTGGCCGGAGACCTGGGCCGCCCCGTGGTTCTTCTGGATGAGGACACCCCGGCCAAGGCCGCCCTGCTGGCTCTGGGGGACATGATTGATACGGCCGCGCGCAACAGCCTGGAAGCCGCTTCCAGCACCCATACTTAAAGCCATGTTCAACCTCGCCAACAACCTCACTCTTTTGCGCATCGGGGCCGTTCCGATCATCGTCGCCCTGTTGTACTTCCCGGGACCCTGGACCACCTTTGTGGCCGCCATCGTCTTCGGGCTGGCCGCCCTGACCGACATCCTGGACGGCATGGTGGCCCGCCGCCAGAACCTGATCACCAATGTGGGCAAGTTCCTGGACCCCCTGGCGGACAAGCTGCTGGTCAGCGCCACCCTGGTCATGCTGGTCCGGCTGGACTGGGTCGAGGCCTGGGTGGCCATTGTGATCATCAGCCGGGAGCTCATCGTCACCGGACTGCGGGCCATGGCTGCGGACAAGGGCATGATCATCGCCGCAGACACCCACGGCAAGATCAAGACCATCCTCCAATTGGTGGCCCTGGGCCCCCTGGTCCTGCATTACCCCCTGCTGGGCTACGACTTCACCGGCATTGGCCTGATCATTCTTTATCTGGCTGTTATCATGACAATTTTTTCGGGCGGAAATTATCTGTACAATTTCTATAGAAATTGGTTAGAACAAGAGTGATCCCGGGACGGCAACAAGCCCGGAAAAGAGCGTCAAGCGAGAACAAGGGCATGTCCGAATTACAATCCCACAGTCACCTGCACCGCATCTCCAACTGTCTCCAAACCATTTTGGAGTTGGAGACGGATTTGAAGCGCCTGGAGATGGGCCACGCCCTGATCAAGGAGTTCGTGGTGCTGAAGGCTTTTCTGGAGAAGATCGACCGGGTGGATTTGCGGGAGGAGGACGTGCTGCGCATCGAACGGGCCACCTCCACTTTTCTGGACGAACTGAAAGGGCCCCTGTCCCTGGTGGGGGAAAAGAATTTCCGTCGCCACCCCCTTCAGTGACGTCCCATGCGTTGGAGACAAGTACTGCTCGGCGTTCTCTTCCTGGTGAACGTTTTTTTTGTATACCGGCTTTTGTGGAGCGATCAGGGGCTGTTCGCCTATCTGGAGATGAAGAAGCGCCACGACGCGCTGGAGGAAAGAATCCAGGAGGCCGACGAAAAGAGTCTCAAATTGAGCCAGGAAATCCGCTGGCTCAAGTCCGACAAGGCCTATCAGGAAAAGGTGATCCGGTGGCAGATGAATTTCCTGCGCAAGAACGAGATTCTCTACCTGTTCCGGGACAACAGCACCATTCAGGGCGAGGGGGGGGCTGGCGATGAAAGAAAAGATTGAGTTGTACCAGGAGGTTCTGTCCTGGGAGCCCAACTCCAAGGTCTTTTTCCCCCTGGCCAGGCTCCTGGTCAAGGATGGCCGTCCGGACGAGGCCCTGCGCACCCTGCGCGAAGGGCTCCTGCTCAACCCGGATTTTCTGGAGGCCCGCCTCCTGATGGTGGAGCTTCTGGACCAGGCAGGGCAGGGGACCGAGGCTGCTCAGGCCGTGTCGCCCTTGGCCGAGGTCTTTGGCCGCTACCCCGGATTCTGGCAGGCCTGGGCCTTGTCCCTGCCCCCGGACCAGGCTGATTTTTCCGTGGCCCTGGGCATGGCTGGCGCGCATTTGGCCGGCACACCGCTCAACTGGTCCCGGATCATCGAGGAAGGCTTCAAGACCCTGTTCGGCAAGGCCCAGGCCGCCCCGGTCGCAACCCGGCGCTCTCCCTCAGCCCAGGCCAATGGGCTGCGGCCGGAACTGCGCTCGGGCGTGGGTCAGGAACAATCCGAGGCCGCGTCCCTGCGCACCGAAACCGGGGGCATCCGCACCCGGACCATGGCTGATCTCCTGGCCACCCAGGGGGATTATCCCGGTGCCCTGGACATCTATCAGGAGCTTGAGTCCCGGGCCGTGAGCGCCCAGGAAAGGGGCGAGATCGCGGCCCGTCTGGCCGAGTTGCGCGCCCGGCTGGAATCCGAAGGCTCGGCGCCCACCTCCCGCGCCCTGGCCGCGCCCGGGGCCGAGGAGCCGGGGTTTCCGTCCAAAAACAAACTGATCAAGACCCTGGAGCGCCTGGCCGCACGCCTTGAAGCCAGGGCCGGGGGCTAGCCCCAGGTTCGTCCCGGCCAAGCCCGCGCCACCATACCGACGTCCTCTTTGCCCAAAGGTTCCCCCGCATGAGAAACACAGCCTTGATCGCGGCCGCCCTGGCGGTTCTGCTGGCCTGCACGGCCTGTTCCACGGTCAAATCCGCCTGGCGCTCCACCAAGACCACCATCAGTCCTGATCCGTCCGTGGACTTGAACAACTACAATTTCGACAACCCCTCCGAGCGCAAACTGGCCTCCCTGCTCACCCCGGTGGACGCCCAGTTGACCGGCCTTCTGCGCTTCATCGAGACCCAGGACCTGCTGCCTGAATCGGACTGGCTGGACCTGGTCATGCTGCGCTTCCCCTGGCTGAATGGGATTTTCGTGGTGAACACCGAGGGCGGGGCCTTGGCCCAGCGTCCCACCAGCGACATCCGCAAGCATGACGTCAGCACCTTGGTGGGCAACACCACCGATTGGCGCACGATCAAATTTCGCACGGCCGTGGCCTATTCGGATTTCGGCCCGGAGATGTACATCGGGCGGCCGTATTTTGAAAACACGGATTGGAAGGGCCTGGTCGTGGTCCACTTCGACCCCCGGGCCTTGCTCAACGCTTGCCCCCGGCCCAACCAATTGGTTATCATCCATCCCGGGCATGCGGTCTGGACCGATGCGCCCATTGACCGCCAGACAGTGCTGGCCCTGCCCTGGGAGAGCATGCTGGCCTCGGACGTGAGCGGATCGATTCGGGTGGACAACAAGAACTACACCTGGTTCGCCCGGTTCGTGGCCGATCAGCAGATCGTGTACATGTCCGAGAGCGCCACGGACAGCGTTCAGGACCGGTCCTTTTTCTTCGGGCTCTTCTAGGACCCCCGCCCGGCAACCCGTCAAGGAGTTCATCGTGTCCCAGCAGATCACTGTCACCGAGCACCTCCTCCTGCACCAGCGCAAGAACCCCATGGCCACCGGCCGTTTCACCCGGCTGCTCAGTGAGCTGATCCTCTCGGCCAAGATCGTGTCCCGCGAGGTGAATAAGGCCGGGCTGGTGGACGTGCTCGGCTTCACCGGGGACGTGAACGTGCACGGCGAGGAGGTCAAGAAGCTCGACGAGTACGCCAACCGCATCCTCATCCACCGCATGTCCCGCTCGGGCATGCTCTGCGCCATGGCCTCGGAGGAGAACGCGGACATGATCGAGATTCCCCTGGGCCTGCCCACCGGGGAATACGTGCTCATCTTCGACCCCCTGGACGGGTCCTCCAACATCGACGTGAACGTGGCCATCGGCACCATCTTCTCCATCTACCGCCGCAAAAGCCCGCCGGAATCCCCGGTGACCCCCGAGGACCTGCTGCAAAAGGGCTCGGAACAGGTCTGCGCCGGGTATTTTCTGTACGGCTCCTCCACCATGATGGTCTACACCACGGGCGAGGGCGTGCACGGCTTCACCCTGGATCCGGGCGTGGGCGAATTCCTCTTGTCCCACCCGGACATCAAGATCCCGGAGCAGGGCAAGATCTATTCGGTGAACGAGGGCTACGAGGCCTATTGGGACGAACCCACCCGGGAGGTGGTCCGCTATTTCAAGTCCACCACCAACGCCATCAAGCGGCCCTTCAGCCTGCGCTACATCGGGTCGCTGGTGGCCGACTTCCACCGCAACATGATCTACGGCGGCATCTTCATGTATCCGGTGGACAACCGCACCTCGGGCAAGTACCGGCCCAAGCTGCGCCTGTTGTGCGAGGCCTCGCCCATGGCCCTTCTGGCCGAGCAGGCCGGGGGCATGGCCACGGACGGGGTGGGCCGCATCCTGGACATCGAGCCCGAGCATCTGCACCAGCGCGTGCCCCTGTTCGTGGGCTCCATCCGGGACGTGGAAATGGTCAAGACCATCTACGAGAGGGCCAGGAAGGGGTGATCGTCCTTGGCATCGAGACCTCCTGCGACGAAACAGCCGTAGCCCTGGTCCAAGACGGCCGACTGCTGGGCCAGGAACTGGCCACCCAGGCCGACCTGCACTCCCTGTTCGGCGGAGTGGTCCCGGAAATCGCCTCCCGCGAGCATCTGCGGCTCCTGCCCTCGCTTTTTGAGGCCCTGCTGGCCTCCACCGCAGTCGCGGCCCAGGACATCGACGTGGTGTCCGTGGCCCGGGGACCCGGGCTGCTGGGCAGCCTCCTGGTGGGCCTGTCCTTTGCCAAGGGACTGTGCCTGGCCACGGGCGCGGCCCTGGTGGGCGTCAACCACCTGCATGCCCATCTCCTGGCCCCGGGACTGACGACGGACATTCCCTTTCCCTGCCTGGGGCTCCTGGCCTCGGGCGGACACACCCATTTGTACCGCCTGGACTCGGCCACCAGCTTCACCCTTCTGGGACGCACCCTGGACGACGCGGCGGGCGAGGCCTTTGACAAATCCGCCAAGGCCCTGAATCTGCCCTATCCGGGCGGGCGGTTCATCGACGTGCTGGGCCAGGGGGCCGAGCCGGACATCAGTCTCTTCCCCCGTCCCTATCTGGACAACGATAACCTGGATTTCAGCTTCAGCGGCCTGAAGACCGCGGTGGCCACCTACGTGGCCAGCCACCCGGAACTGCGTTTGCCCAAGCTCCCGGACCCGAGCGCCCCGGTCTCCCTGGAGGTCCTGCCCCCGGGTGTGGATCGTCAGGCCGTGGCCATGGTCTGCGCCTCCCTGAACTGGGCCATTGCCGAGACCCTGCGGGTCAAGACCGAGCGCGCTTTGGACCGCTTCGGGTGCCAGCCCGGGGGCCAGTCAAATGGCCAGTCCGGAGGAAAAGGGGACTGGGCCGCCCTGGTGGTGGCCGGGGGCGTGGCCGCCAACCGGGTCGTGCGTCGGACCATGGCCGACCTGGCCGATAAGCGAGGCCTGCCCCTCATTTTGCCCAGCCCGGACCTGTGCACGGACAATGCGGCCATGATCGCCTATTCGGGCGAGAAACTGGCCCGAGCCGGGCTCTTTCACGGACTGGACCTGGAGGCCGTGGCCCGGGGCCGGGCTGTTCCCTGGGACTATCTGTCCACCCGTTCGACTGACCGATCGACCGGCTGATCGCCCCAAAAAAATGACGGCCCGGGAACGCTGACGCGCGCCCGGGCCGTATGTATTGTGTGGTGGATCGCTTGAGTTCTAAAGCCCCTTGATCCAGGCCACGACCTGGTCCGCAGCCAGGGACGGGGTGTCCAGGTGCCCGCCCGAGAGCTCCAGGTACAGGTTCTTGGGATTGGCCGGGGCCTTGTCAAAGGCAAAGGCCCGGCCTCGCACGTACATGGGGTCGGACACGCCCACGGCCCAGAGCAGCGGGGCGCCGCCCTGGATGGACGCGGTATTGCGGGTCATGACCGCCGGGCCGTCCGGCGCGAAATAGCTCACGTATATCCTGGCCCGAACCGTGATCGAGGCGATCTTGCCCTGGTTGGTGTCCTTGAAAGAGGCCATATCCTCACCCTTGCCCTCGGCCACCATCTTGCGGGCCTTTTCCACGCTGTCATGGAAGGATTCCATGGACTTGGGCAGCTCGGGCACATGTCCCGGGGCCAGGGCCACGACTCCGGCCAGGCTAGGCCGAGCGGCGGCGTAGCCCAGGGCCGCGTTGGCCCCCAGGCTGTGCCCGGCCACCACCAGGACCGTGGCCCCCTTGGCTTTCAACCGGTCAAAGGCCGCGTCGATCTCCTTCATGGCCTCCTCGTAGCTCTTGTCGTACTGGCGGGACTTGGACCAGGGCATTTCCGGGGTTTCCACCAGGAATCCGGCCCGGCTCAAGGTCCCGGCCAGGGAGGAGATGTGTTTCCCGGGCTCCCCCCATTTGCCGTGCATGAGCACCACGCCCACCGTGCCCTCGGCCTGGCAGGGCGTGGACAACATCCCCAGCACAAAAGTCCAGCCCAGGTACTTGCAACACCATTTGGTGAAGGACATGCCCACCTCCTGATTCAAGGCCGACGAACCGGCTTAAGGGTTTGTGCCGGGAGCCTCCAGGGCTCTGGCCGCGTCATGCGGCCGTGCGGCCCGGTCCCGACGAGTATGCGATCTTGTATTCCTTTTGAGCGCTCCGGGCAAGATGCCTTCGACTCGGCAAGACGTCTGACTCGGGGCGATCTCGTTTCATTGACATCACCTCATCATCGTGCCAGATAACATTCATACTCATGCCGGTCGGCCTTGTTTCAGGGCAGATTCCTCAATGGTTTGCAGGCTCACCTTCCGTCATGATTCTGGAGGAGTGCGAATTTCGCCAAGTCTCCACAACCACGGGAAGAGAGGGGATGGCCATGAAACAGTACGGAGCTGAGTTTCTCGGAACGTTCTGGTTGGTTCTTGGAGGAGCAGGAAGCGCGGTTATGGCTGCGGCCTTCCCTGGTGTCGGCATTGGATTGCTGGGGGTCTCCCTGGCCTTCGGTCTGACGGTTTTGACCATGGCCTTTGCCATTGGTCACATTTCCGGGTGCCATCTCAATCCGGCGGTGTCCATCGGGCTTTGGGCAGGCGGCCGTTTCCCGGCCAACAAGCTCCTCCCGTACATCGCGGCCCAGGTTTTCGGCGGCATAGCCGCTGGTGGCGTGCTCTATCTGATCGCCAGCGGCAAGCCCGGCTTTGACCTCGCGGCCGGATTTGCCTCCAACGGATACGGCGCTCATTCGCCAGGAGGCTATTCCTTGCTGGCCGCCTTGGTCACTGAAGTGGTCATGACCATGATGTTCCTGGTCATCATTCTCGGCGCAACGGACAGGCGAGCCCCTCAGGGTTTGGCGCCCGTGGCCATCGGACTCGGTCTCACCCTGATTCATCTCATCAGCATCCCGGTCACCAACACCTCGGTCAACCCCGCCCGGAGCACCGGCGTCGCTGTGTTTGTCGGGGATTGGGCCATGGCCCAACTATGGCTGTTCTGGGTTGCGCCGATAATCGGCGCTGTGCTGGGCGCGCTCATCTACCGGTTCATCGGTCAGCACGAAGGGAACAACTAAGAGATGTATCGGAACAGGCCGTGTTCCTTGCAATGGCTTCACAGCCGCAGCAGCCGGGCGACCGGGGTGTCCGTTCATGGCCGGGCTTGACGAGAAGGCCCTTCCCACGGAAAAGGGGCCTGGAGGAACGCCATGAACGAACGCGCGCTTGATTTGGCCGGGGAATTTGCCCTGCGACTGTGGTCCGAAGGGGTGGTGGTGGTCCGGGACCTGCCCGTGGTCCTGAAATCCGGCCGGACCACGCACATCTACGTCAATTTCCGGGATTTCGCCCTGGCTCCGGACAACTTGGCCCTCATGTGCGGGCTGTTCCGGGCCTGGCTGGACCAGGCTAGGATGGCGAGCGCAGGGGGAGGCAGGGCAGGCGGGGAGGAGAAGGGCGGCCAGATCATGATCGGCGCGGCGGCCAGCCTCCTGTCCCCGTTCCTGGCCGGTGCCCTGGCCCGGGACTGTGGCCTGCCCGTGGCCCTGCACCGGCCGGGCCGGGAGGAGAAGGGCCTGTCCGACACGGTCTTTTTCGCGGGCCGCAACCCGTCCATGCAGGGCCAACCGGCGCTGCCGGTGATCCTGGTGGACGACGTGGCCTCCACCGGCGGCACCCTGGTGGCCGCCGCCCAGGCCTTTGCCCAGGCTGGCCTGGGCCAGGCCCAGGCCTTCGTGTTCGTGGACAAGCGCCGGGCCTCGGAAACAGACCAGGCCGGCCTAGAAATCCACGCCCCCCTGACCCTGGCCCAGATTCTGGAGCAGGGTCTGGAGCAGAGCCGGGTGACCACGGCCATGAAGGGCAAGGTGCGGGCGGAGATGGCGTATTTGGGGAGTTAGGCCTTCCCCAGGCAGCCCTATCCCTCGGTCTTCAGCTCCTCCACCAGCCGACGCAGCTCCATGGCCTGGGAGGCCAGATCCCTGACCGCATGGGAGGCCTCGGTCATGGCCTGGGAGGTTTCCGTGGCCACCACGTTGACCTCCTCGATGGACAGGTTGATCTCTTCGCTGGAGGCGGACTGCTCCTCGCTGGCCGTGGCGATGGAGCGGATCTGATCCGAGGCCAGCTCCACCAGCCCGACGATCTCTCCCAGGGCCTGGCCTGATTTTCCGGCCAGGTCCGTGGCGTTTTCAATGGCCCGCACGGCCTGGTCCACGTTCTCCACGCTGGACCGGGTACCCTGCTGGATGCCCTGAATGGACTCTCCCACTTCCTTGGTGGCGGTCATGGTCTTCTCCGCCAGCTTCCTCACCTCGTCGGCCACCACGGCAAACCCCCGGCCCGCGTCTCCGGCCCGGGCGGCCTCGATGGCCGCGTTCAGGGCCAGCAGATTGGTCTGGTCCGCGATGTCGGAGATCACGTTCATGACCTGGCCGATGCCCTCGGCCTGCTTGCCCAGGTTGGCCATGCGTCCCTTGAGGGCCACGGCGGCCTCCTGGGCCTGGCCGATGCCTTTGATCACGTCCCGGACCACTCTGGCCCCTTCCTCGGCCTTGGCCCTGGCCGAGGCCGAGGTCTCGGCCGTCACCGAGGCGCTCCGGGCCACCTCCAGGACCGTGGAGTTCATTTCCTCCATGGCCGTGGCCGCATCTCCGACCCTGGTGGCCTGGGTCTTGGCCCCCTTGGTGGCCTGCTCAATCTGGGCCGAGAGCTGTTCCGAGGCCGAGCTGACCACCTCCACCACGTGCTCCAGGGACAGGGCGGCATGCAGCATGCCCTCGCTCTTGGCCTGCTCGGCCCTTTCCTTGGCCTTGCGCGCTTCCTCCGTGGCCAGGCGGGCCTTGGCCGCCTCTTCGCCCGCCTGCCGGGTGGCCACCTCGGCATGTACGATGTTCTCCTTGATCTTGCTGGCCATGTCCACCAGCACCTCGCTCAAATGGCCGATCTCGTCCTTCTGGCGCACCAGGACCTTAGAGTCATACTGCCCGGCCGAGAGGTCCTGGGCGTAGGTCATGAGTTTGGACATGGGCCGCAGGATGGCCCGGGCCACCACGAAGGTGAGGCCCAGGACCAGGATATTGATGACCAGGGCCGCGATGTACAGGGCCTTGGAAAACCAATCCAGGGTGCGCACGGCCTTGGCTTCGACATTGTCCACTTCCTGGTTGGCCAAGGTCACGGTCTTGTCGATGGCGGCCCGGTGCCGGACATAGGCCTCGGCCAAGGGACCGGCCAGAATTTCCTGGGCGGCCGCCTCCTGCCCCTCGCGCAGCCGGGGCAGAAAGGCCTCGTTCTGAATTTTGAAGAACTCCCGGGCCGGGACCGCCGCCTCCTTGAGCATGGTCTGGCGCAACCCGGCATGGGCCAGGGACTTGTCCCAGACCGCAAAGCGTTCCTCGTAGTCTTTCTGGAGCTGCTCGACCTTGGCCATGAGCTCCTCGCGTTCCTTGCCCGTGACCCGGAGCAGCTCGTAGCAGGTCAGATAGTCCTCAATGATGTATTCCGGCGGGGGCAGAATGTCCGCGACCAGGTCTTTGTAGGCCACGATCTCCTCATACATCGGCCCCTTGACCTTGATCTCACTGATGGCCACCCGGGAATAATAGAGAAGGGCCAGGGAGCCGATCAGGGAAATGAAGGCGATGGTCAGGAGTTTGGTCTGGAGCGAAAAGTCACGGATACGCATGAGCGGGCTCCTTTGCGGGCTGGGCGGATGGCCAGGAAATCGTCGTCTCGCCAACCTTATAGTTTTACCTGGTTGTAACTATCGTGGGTTTATTCTGTCAATAGCAATAAAAACTTTCACAATTGTGGCCATTGAAAATCAAACCTGAGGGGAATGGAAAGGAAAGAAAGGTGAGGACGTTTGGGCGTGCAGGCTGGGCACGGCCCGGTGTCTGTCCGATTTTGCGGAGCGAGGGCACGGGTTGGTGCGCCTCTTGGCCCAGATATCGAGGCAGGGGTTGGAGCAGGGGAGGGTGGGCGTCGGACGTGACCCGGATCAGTCCTGGCCTCGCGCGGCCTCGCCGTCATGACCGGTCTTCAAGGTGTTCACCAGGGATTTGAGCTTGCCCGCGAGATTCCTCAGTTCCCCGGCCACGAGGTTCGCTTCGTGGGCGGAGTCGGTGGATTGGCGCACCCCCTTGTCGATCTCCCGCATGGCCAGGAGTACCTGGCTGCTGGCGATCTGCTGCTGCTGGGTCGAAAGCGATATCTGCTTGGCTGAATCCGTGGACTCCTCGACCCCATCGACCATGCTGTTGAGCATGGACACCGTGTGCGAGGCGGACTCCTGGCTTTGCCGCATCATCAGGGAGGTCTTTTCCGAGGACATCACCAGCCGGTTCACCGCGTCGAGAATCTCGGTGATCTTGCCTTCGATCTCGCCGGTGGAATCCACCACATTGTTGGCCAGGCGTCTGATCTCCGAGGCCACCACCCCGAAACGTTTGCCGGACTCGCCCGCGCTGGCCGCCTCCAGAGCGGCGTTGAAGCCGATCAGCTTGGTCTGGTTGGCGAGATTGTTGATGATCTCCATGATCTTGGTGATTTCCTTGGAACGGCGGCCAAGTTCCACGATCTCGGCCAGATTGGTCTGCATGTCGCTGTTGATGTCGTTGATCTTGACCGTCAGGACCCCGACCTCGGACGCGCCGCTTCGGGTATCGTCCAGGGTCTTGTCCGCCCGCTCCACAACGCCCTGGCTGTGCTGGGCGATCTGGCTGGCCGAGGTGGAGAGCTCCTCCATGGTGGAGGAAATTTCGGCCACGGAACTGGAAAGCTCGGCCGCGAAGCTGCTGGACTGCTCGATCTGGGTGGCCAGCTCCTCCGAAGCTGCAGTAACGACATCGACCATGCCCTCAAGCTCGCTTGCGGCCTGGAGCATGCCCTCGGCCTTGGCCGTGCGGGCCTTGTCCGCTTCCTCGGCGGCCTGTTGCGAGGCGGCCTGGGCTCGGGCCACGTTTTCCTTGACCTTGCCGGACATGTCCACGAGCACCTCGCTCAACTCCCCGAGCTCGTCCTTCTGGCGGACCAGGGGTTCGGCGTCGTACTGCCCGGCCGAGAGGTCGCGGGCGTAGGACATGAGCTTGGACATGGGGCGCAAGATGGAGCGGATGACCAGAAAGGTGAGCCCCAGGACCAGGATGTTGATGACCAGGGCCGCGAGGTACAGGGCCGTTGAGTACCAGTCCAGGGTGCGCACCGCGTTGGCCTCCACGGTCTCCACCTCGGCGTTGGCCAGGGTCACGGTCGTGTCGATGGCCGCCCGGTGCCGCTTGTATATTTCGGTCAGGGGGCCGCTCAGGACCTCCTGGGCCTCGGGAAACTGGCTCTCGCGCACCTTGGGCAGGAACACCTCGTTCTGGATCTTGAAAAATTCCCGGGCCGCAATTGCCGCGTCCTTGAGCATGGACTGCCGCAGCCCCGGATGGGTCAGATACTTGTCCCAGACCGCGAAACGCTCCTCATAGTCCTTCTGGAGCTGCACCACCTTGGCCATGAGCTCATCGCGCTCCTTGTCCGTGGCCCGCATCAGTTCGTAGCAGATCAGGTAATCCTCGATGATGTATTCCGGCGGGGGGAGGATGTCGGCCACCAGGTCTTTGTTGGCCACGATCGATTCATACATCGGCCCCTTGACCTTGATCTCCTGCAAGGCGATCCTGGAGAAGGACAGAAGCGCCAGGGAGCCCAGCAGGGCAATGGAGGCGACGGCCAGAAGTCTTGCCTTCAAGGAAAGGTCACGGACGCGCATGAGTGCACCTCGTTGAAACAGGGCTGGGGCCAAATGGATTCCATTCCAATCCACTGGGCGGCCTGCTCTTCAGGTCGGGCAGGTGTCCGCTCGTGGATGTTGCCTATATTTGTAATTTATCTTCCGATGCGCTGTCAATCCTGTTGTAATAATCACAAATATGTATATTTCGTGTCGAAGGGTGAACGCTATTAAATGGTGTCATTATTTCAACGGAGTATGTGTCTGCAAACAGGAGAGGCAGACAGGTCCAAGCAGGACGGATGGCGAAAAGCGGTTTTTCGCTCGGCGCTGCCTTTAGCCCCCGGACCCGGGGGCCATGGCCCCGCCTCAGGTGAACCCGGCCCCGGCCGTGCAGGCGAAGCAGTGGGGGCCGGTGGCGATGGGCGCGTCCTTGAGGGGCGGGCAGGGGGCCTGGGAGACATGGACCTGGCCCGGGGACAGCTCCAGACCGGCGGCCAGGTTGAAATCGCAGTCGTAGAGGCGGCCGTCCCAGTCCACGGAAACCTGGGTGCGGCACATGAGCCCGGGCACGGCTGCGGGGTTGAAGGCCTCGGTCAGCCGGGCCAGATAGGGCTCCAGGTTGCCGGAGTCCGTCAGCCACTGCCGGAAGCGGCCCAGGGGCACGTTGGCGAAGGTGTACAGGGAATTGAAAGAAATCTGATGCTTGCGGGCCAGTTCGGACTTGAACCGGGCCTGGGCCTGGCTTTGGGCGGGCGGCAGAAAGGCCCCGGCCGGGTTGGACACCAGGTGCAGTTCCAGGCCCGAGTCTTCCTGGCCATAGCCCAGGGCGTTCAAGGCCCGCAGGGCGGTGATGCTCGGGTCGAAGGAGCCCGGGCCGCGCTGGCTCTCGGCCTGGGATGGGCTGGTGGAGGGCAGGGACCCGATGACCACGGCCCGGATGCGGGCCAGGAGCCGGGGCAGGGCCTCATCCCCCTGGGCCAGGGCGGTCAGGTTGGCCCGGAACAGAAGCCTGGGGGCTCCCTGGGCCAGGGCCTCCAGGAAATCCCCGATGCCTGGGACCAGTTCCGGGGCCCCGCCCGTGACATCCACCACCTCGAAAGCCCCGCGCCGGGCGTAGTCCAGGGTCTGGGCCATGGTCGCAAGGTCCATGACCTCGGCCGCGCGGTGCGGCCCGGCCTCCAGATGGCAGTGGCGGCAGGCCATGTTGCAGATGCGGCCCACGTTCACCTGCAAGGCCGTGGTCCGGCCCCGGCTTAAGGTCAGGCCGTGGCGCTCCAGGCAGGCGGCAAAGGCCGGAGGGGCTTCGGGGCTCTTGGCGCTCATGCCCGGCTACAGGGAGATTTTCTCGGCCACGTTGCGCATCTGGACCCCGTGGGCCAGGGCGGCCCCGCCGCGAATGGCGCAGGCCACGTGTACGGCCTCGGTCATTTCCCCAAGGCCCGAGCCTTTTTCCAGGCAGGCCCGGGTGTAAGCGTCGATGCAGTAGGGGCATTGCAGGGCATGGGCCACGGCCAGGGCGATCAAGGCCTTTTCCCGCTCGGTCAGCTCTCCCTCGGCAAAGACCGCAGCGTAATAGTCGAAGAATTTTTTGGCCAGTTCCGGCGCATCCTTGCCTATCTGGGCGAATTTGGCCAGGTCAGCCGGGTCGTAATAGGTGTCCATGGGCCCTCCTTGGGGCTGATCGGGTGGTCGGGCTATTTCTTGCGGTGCTGCTTGGCCCAGGCGTTCAGCTTGGGCTCCTGGCCCTGTTCCTTGGGCGCATAGAAATGGCGGCCTTTGAGTTCCGGGGGCAGGTATTCCTGGTCCACCCAGGCCCCGGGAAAGGCATGGGGATACTGGTATCCCCGGCCGTAGCCCCATTCCTTCTGCAGGGCCGTGGAGGCGTTGCGTAAATGCAGGGGCACGGGCATGGCCCCGCCCTGGCGCACCTCTTTCTGGGCCGCGCGCATGGCCGCGTAGGTGGCGTTGCTCTTGGGGGCCAAGGCCAGATAGACCACGGTCTCGGCCAGGGGGATGGAGCCCTCGGGCAGGCCCACGAACTCCACGGCCTGCTGGCAGGCCACGGCCAGGGACAGGGCCTGGGGATCGCCCAGGCCCACGTCCTCGCTGGCGGACACGATGAGCCTGCGGGTGATGAACCGGGGGTCCTCCCCGGTCTCCAGCAGGCAGGCCAGGTAGTAGAGGGCCGCGTCCGGGTCGCTGCCCCGGATGGACTTGATCAGCGCCGAGGCCAGCTCGTAGTGGGAGTCCCCGTCCCGGTCCCCGCGCAGGACCACCTCGGGCAGGGTGTGGCGCAACTGCTCGGGGTCCCACTTCTCCTGAGGCAGCTCGGCCGCATACTCCACCAGGTTGAGCAGGGTGCGGGCGTCGCCCGCGCACATGGAGGCCAGGAATTTGAGGCTTTCCTCAGGCAGGGCGGTTTTCAACTCGGCCGCCCCGCGCTTGGCGATCTCCAGCAGCTCCTCCCCGGACAGGGGCCGCAGCCGCAGCACGTGCAGCCGGGACAAAAGCTGGCGGGTGACGCAGAAAGAGGGGTTCTCCGTGGTGGTGGCCAGCAGGGTGATCTCCCCGCTCTCCAGCAGGGGGAGGAAGAAGTCCTGCTGGGCCTTGGAGAAGCGGTGCAGCTCATCCAGGATGAGAAAATCCACCCCGGCCAGCATGCGCCGCAGGGCCGTGAGCCCGGCCTCGGGGGCGCTGACCCGCAGGGCCTTGCCTCCCTTGGCCTGGGCCATGAGCATGGCCATGGTGGACTTGCCGCAGCCCGGCGGGCCGAACAGGAGCACGCTGGGCAGGCGCTTGGAGGAGAGCAGGGACTCCACGCGTTCGCGCAGATGGGGCTGACCCACGAACCCGGCCAGATCCTGGGGCCGGATGCGGTGGGCCAGGGGCTGTTTTTCGGTGATCTCAAGTTTCATGGCCGTCCGCCCCGTGTCGTTCTGGCAAATTGGTGTTGTCCATCGTAAGCGGGTAACGACAAGAAATACTTATTTTTGTAGTCCATTCTCAGGGGGTCTCGTTTCGTTCGTGCGGCCCGGGGTCTGCCCGGCCCAAAAGGCCAGGCTCAAGACCGCCAGGGCGGCCGTCTCCCAGCGCAGGATGCTGGGGCCAAGGCTGGCGGCCTGAAATCCATGGTCGAGCAGACCATCGACCTCGGTCCCGGCCAGCCCGCCCTCGGGACCGAACACGGCCAGGCATCCGCCGGGCGCGGCCAGATCCGGGAGGGACAGGACCGCGTCACGCCCCGCAGATTCCCACAACAGCACGCGCCGGTCAAATGCGGCCCCCAGTCTCACCAAGTCCGGCCATCCGCCCGGGGCCAGGATGATCTCCGGGAGCCAGGGGTTGCCGCACTGCTTGGCGGCCTGGATCATGGTGGCGGTCCACCCGGGCTTGGGCGTATCAGGCAAGTCGCCCTGGCTGCGCTCGGCCTGCCAGAAGACCATGGCCCCGGCCTGAAGCTCCACGGCCTTTTCCAGGATCAGGTCCCGGCGTCCGGCCTTGTTCCAGCCCAGGGCCAGGCAGACCCGGTCCCGGGGCCGTTCATGGACCGTGATGTGCTCGGGCGTGAGCCAGGCCTGGCGCTTGTCCGCCCGGGCCAGGACGAATATCCCTTCCCGGCCCCGGCCATCGAACAGGCGGACCCGCTCCCCGATCCTGGCCCGGAGCACCTTGAGCAGGTGGGCCGCTTCCGGGCCGTCCAGGGAGTAGGGCTCGGCCCATTGTCCGGGCGGCAGGTAGAAGGAGTTGAGCCGGGCCATGGTCACGGACCTCGTCAATCTTCCAGGGCGGTCAAATCCTCGTAGGTCTCCCGGCGGCGGATGAGCACGGCCTGGTCCCCGTCCACCAGCACCTCGGCCGCCCGGGGCCGGGTGTTGTAGTTGGAGGACATGGTGAACCCGTAGGCCCCGGCCGAGAACAGGGCCAGGAGTTCGCCGGTCTCCATGGCCGGAATCTCCCGGTCCTTGGCCAGAAAATCCCCGGACTCGCAGATGGGGCCGACCACATCCACGCTGAGCTTCTTGCGGCCCTTGGGCGTGACCTCGTCCACCCGGTGGTAGGAGCCGTAGAGCGAGGGCCGGACCAGGTCGTTCATGGCCGCGTCCACGATGAGAAAATCCTTGCTCGGGGTGTGCTTGGCGTACACCACCCGGGTGGCCAGGATGCCCGCGTTGCCCACGATGACCCGGCCGGGCTCAAGGATCACGGTCACGGGCAGGTCCCGCACGGCCGAGGTCAGGGCCAGGCCGAATTCCCGGGGATGGGGCGGCTCTTCCTCGTCGTAGGTGATGCCCAGGCCCCCGCCCAGATCCAGGTAGCGGATGTCCAGGCCGATGTTTTTGAGCGAGCGGTAGAAGTCCAGCACTTTTTCCAGGGCCTCCATGAACGGGGCCAGGGTCACCAACTGGGAGCCGATGTGGCAGTCGATGCCGATGGGTTCGACATTGGGCAGGCGAGCGGCCTCGCGGTAAGCGTCCATGGCCTGGGTCAGGTCCAGGCCGAACTTGTTCTTCTTCATGCCC
Organism: uncultured delta proteobacterium; assembly: GCA_903835685.1. Taxonomy (GTDB): domain Bacteria; phylum Desulfobacterota; class Desulfovibrionia; order Desulfovibrionales; family Desulfovibrionaceae; genus CAILNX01. Next base: position 1,228 of record CAILNX010000052.1, on the reverse strand, counting down.
GTGGAGATATAGGGATGGGTCTTGGGGTCCACGTCCGGGTTCACCCGGAAGCTCACCCGGGCCACCTTGCCCATGCTGGCGGCCACCTCGTTGATGGCGGCCAGCTCGGCCGTGGACTCCACGTTGAACATGAGGATGTCGGCTTCAAGGGCCTGGCGGATCTCCCCGGCCTTCTTGCCTACCCCGGAATACACGATCTTTTCGGCCGGAACCCCGGCCTTGAGCGCCCGGTACAGCTCGCCCCCGGACACGATGTCCATGCCCGCGCCAAGTCCGGCCAGGGTGCGCAGGACCGAAAGATTGGAATTGGCCTTGACCGAATAGCAGGTCATGTGCGGGATCTCGTCAAAGGCCGAGTCAAAGGCCTGGAAATGACGGGTCAGGGTGGCCGTGGAATAGATGTACAGCGGGGTCCCGTGCTCCTGGGCCAGCTTCTCCACGCTCACGTTCTCGGCAAAAAGGGTCCCGTCGCGGTACTCGAAATGATTCATGGGCGATATGTCTCCGTTAGGGGGTTGAAGGCGGGCTGGTCTGCACCCCGGACATGGAGAGGCCCAGGGCGGTATACAGGTTGGCCCCGGCCAGCCGGAAGCGGTAGGCCTTGTTCGGGGCCAGGGCGCAGGTGGTCAGGTGGACCTCGCGGTCAGACTGGGTGAACTCCTGGGAGCCTGGCCCGAATTCCAGGAGAATGTCCGGGGAAAAGGGACAGCCCGAACAGCCCGAATCCTCGGGCTGGAGCTGGAGGAGGACCCGGTCCAGATTCTTGGCCGCGCCTTTCAGTCGGGCCGAGATGTCCAGGCAGCCGCCCTTGCGCGCGAAATCCACGCTCTGCCACTCGAAGCGGTCCTCCTTGGCGTTGGGCTTGGGCCAGGACTTGAGGCCACAGGCCGCAGCCACCAGGCAGAGGACCGCCAGGAGGCAGAAGGGCGGCAGAAGCCGGGACAGGTTCGGGCGGATGGTCACGATATGAAGCTCTTCTTTTCTCGGGCCGGAGCCGTACCAGGCATGACGGACATGGACGCTGGTGTAGCGTCCCAGGATTTCACCGATTCAATGCCAACGTGCAACAAGAAGAAAATATTATTTTTGGGTCATGCCTAGCATAGCAGGTGCTGAATCTGCTAGGAGCCAGTCATGACAAAGAACAACAAGTACGCACACCGTTCGAAAATTTCCGAGGCTAAATTCCGTCAACTCATAAAGCTCTTGTCTATCGATCTAGATGCCT
>CAILNX010000051.1 GCA_903835685.1 uncultured delta proteobacterium | reverse complement strand
TACACTGGTTCGGCATGAAGCTTGCGCCGCGTTTCACTAGCTTGCAGGATCAGTTAAAACATCTCTTTTGCGGTAACAATCAGGAAGAGTACGCAAACTTCCTAATTCCCCCTGCAGGACAGATTGACCGCGAGTTGATCGTCTCTGAGAAAGATAATATTGATCGAATTGTTGCCACACTGGGCCTCAAGGAAATTAGCCAGAGCACTCTTGTAAGAAAATTATGCACCTTGTCAGGACATCATCGGACACGCAAGGCTATCTTTGAGTTTGACAAATTAATCCGCTGCATCTACACTCTTCGTTACTTGCGTGATCCGCAACTTCGGAGGAATGTCCATCGTTCGCAGAACCGCATTGAGGCATACCATCAATTGCGTTCCGTGATTGCGCAGATCAGTGGCAGGAAGGAACTAATCGGGCGCACCGACCTGGATATCGCGATCAGCAACCAGTGCGGACGTCTAATCGCGAATGTCGTAATCGCGTACAACTCCATCCTGCTTTCGGGGCTACTGAATCGTTACCAGGCCGAGGGTAACCTGAAAGCCCTGGGCCTTCTGAAACGGATTTCGCCCGTGGCATGGCAACACATCCATTTATTGGGGCATTACACTTTCCGCCACAAGCAAAATCCGATCGACCTGGAGGTCATACTGGCCAGGGTCAATTTGTTTTAACATTCTGTATTTGATAGAGTAAATAAATTCCGCGGTTTTGGGCTTAGAACCCCAATGAGAAAAAGGTTCCGATCATCGAGGAGATCAACCAGCAAGTGCGCTTCATCAAGTAGCTGATTCCAAACTTACCATTCCAGGCGATGGAGGGGCCGAAGATGTTCTGGCCCCATGGGGGCATGAAAAGCTAGTCTAATCTCTATATAGGGGTAGGCCCAACAGTTGCGCCACCAGGAGCCATTTGGAAATGTATATATTTAAATACTGCAAGTTATCCAATGCAAAATTGTAATCGAGATCAGCCGGGCGTGTCGCAATCTGTTTGGCAACTAGTCAATTTGGGTTACCCCAAAAAATTGATGAATGCTCATCAAATCACGATCGCGATGGAGACTTCGGATGAGACAGGGATAAAGGTTACGGTTTGCATCCCAAACCTCAACCCATTGCCCGTATCGATGTGATTTCTATACTATGAACTAAATCAGCATGATGACACACTGTAATTGTACACAATAAATTAATATAGACTCACCAGATGCCCCCCAGAGTTATCCCTACTCACCGTTCTACACACGCCCGAGTGCACCTGAAAGCCTCCCGACCGTAATCACTTCAACTTGCGGTACAGCGACGCGCGGGAGATCCCCAAAGTTTGGGCGGCCAGGGTCTTGCTACCATTGCAGGCCTTGAGGGCTTGGACCATCATATCCTGGGTGCACTCCTGAAGCGAGCGTCGCAGCGTGCCTGGCAGGGAACTGCTGTGCTTGCGCTCATGCAGGAAACTGAGTGGCAGGTGGTGTACATCTATCAGATCACCGTCCACCACGTTGAAGGCGTACTCAATGACGTTGGCCAGTTCGCGCACGTTGCCAGGCCAGTCGTGGTTCATGAACATGGAGTATACGGCCGGGGTGACACCGCGCACCCGTTTCTGGAAGTCGTGGGAGTATTTGCGCAGGAAGCTGATGACCAGCGATTTGATATCCTCCCGGCGCTCACGCAGGGGAGGGATGGCGAGGTTGATCACGTTGATGCGGTAGTAGAGGTCTTCGCGGAAGAGCTGCCTGTCGATAAGTGGGGCCAGGGGCCGGTTCGTGGCGCAGATGACCCGTACGTCCACCCGCCAAGTTTTCTGCCCGCCAAGACGCTGGAACTCTTTTTCCTGAAGCACGCGCAAAAGTTTGGCCTGCATGGACAGGGACATCTCGCCGATCTCGTCCAGGAACAGGGTGCCGCCGTTGGCCAGTTCGAACCGGCCGGTGCTGCCGCCTTTGCGCGCGCCGGTGAATGCACCCTCGTCGTAGCCAAACATCTCAGATTCCAGGAGCGAGTCAGGCAAGCTGGCGCAGTTGAACTTGACGAAAGGTGCCTGGGCCCGCGCGCTCAAATTGTGCAGGGCGTGGGCCAGGAGTTCCTTGCCTGTCCCGGATTCGCTCTGGATGAGCACTGTGGAGTTGGTCCTGGCGATCTTCCGGGTCAGGGTCTTCAGATGGAGCATGGCTTTGCTCTGCCCAACCATGTCGTCCAGGGTGTAGAGCGTGGGTTCACCAGGCGCAGGCTGGATGCCGAGGGGAACCGAGGCCGGGGCCATGGGCATGGCGCGGTCCACTGGCTGATTCTGCCGCCTGCGCAGGGTGACGATGTAGCCGTTCAACCGACCCAGGGAACGGAGCGGCATCCGGGTCACCATCACGTCCTCCCCTAGCAGGGGATCGCCTCCGGTATCCACCACTCCCTGGTTGGGGACATTTGACAGGTCAGCCAGACTCTCGAATATTTCTCCGATCTTGCCTCCCAGGAGGCGGCGGGACACGGCCTGGGGCACGAAGGTGCGCACGAGCCGATTTACCGAGGTGATGACCCCCCAAGTGTCGGTGATAACCACCCCCTCTGGCAAGATGTCGAGAAAGCTGGTCAGACGCATGACCTCCTCGGTAGCCCGGCCCAGATCCCCAGCCATGAGGCGCAGATCCGTGATGTCGCGCATCACCAAGACGAGGTCCTGGCCAAGCCTCTCTCCCATGGCCATGCACTTGGCCGAGAACACCCTGTCGCCCACCTGCACTTTGCGGTCGTGCAGGGCGTTCCAGTTGCGCTCGGCCAAGTACTGGGCCAGACGCAACTCCGGCAACAGTTCCGGCAGCAAGACTGTGCCCGGGGGAGCTTCCAGCGCGGGGAGCAGGCGCCGGGCCGCCCGATTGGCGTAATGGGCGATCCCGGCCGCATCAAGGCCCACTACGACCTCTCCGACCTCGTCAAGCACTTCTCCCAGAGAAAATGATGGAGTGTTCACGACCACCCCCCCCATGGAAATCTCAATGATGTGATATTTATTTCAATTATGCGACACTAGGGATATTAGACTAAAATATCAAGTTTTTTAAGCGTTAAATATTATTAGTGTCTTATATTTGATTCAACACTTCTTCTCTGTCCAGGTTAATACACTTATATCATTAAATATTATTCCTGGCATAGCGATTGCTTTGAGAAAGTATTCACAATCGTGGAACAGAAAACAGCCACGGGAGACCAGAATTCATGAATCGGCACATCCCGAAGACCACCAGGGGACAAGGTGGCCGCGAGCCACTCTGGCCTGCGGCTGGGCTGACAGGAGGCCGGGCGGCTGAATCGCGAGCCTGCGGGATGTTTCGGCCGACCGGCCGAAACATCAGCGCAACGAAGGAGGAGGGGTATGAGCATCCGAAACAAGAAGGTCATCATCATCGGAGAATGCGACGGTGTTCCCTCGGAGTCCATCGCTCGCTGCATAGAGGCCTGTGACTCGGAAGTGGTCTTCCAGACCACTCAACTCTTCGTGTGAATGACCGCCGGGGCCATGGATCTGGAAGATCAATGGAGAATCAAGCGGTGCGTGGAGCAGTACGGGATGGATAACCTCGTGGTCATCCTGGGCTGCCCGGATGCGGAAAGCGCGGAGATCCAGGCCGAGACCGTGACCATCGGGGACCCCTCCCTGGCCGGTCCGCTGGCAGGCAGACCCATGGGGCTGCCTGTGTATCACATCCTGGAGGACCAGGTCAGGCGACTCATTCCTCCGGAAGTGTTCCGGCAATGCGCCCTGACCAAGACCCAGGACATCGACGCAGCGGCCATCAGCCAACGCATGGACGAAGTGCGGGCCAAGGCCCGGGAACTTTTGTCCCAGGATTGAAGAGGCCGGGGCCGGTCATGGCCCTGCCAAACCACACGGGGGCATGAGGCGGATCATGGACACATACGACGTCATCGTGGTCGGGGCTGGTCCGGCCGGACTCACGGCAGCCCTGTACAGTTCGCGGGCCAAGCTGCGCACTCTGCTTTTAGAGAGCGGCCTGCCAGGCGGCCAAATGAACACCACCAACGAGATCGAGAACTACCCGGGCTTTCCGGACGGTGTGAGCGGGACCGAGCTTTCGGCCCTCATGGAGCGCCAGGCCCTGCGTTTCGGGGCCGAGAAGCGCACGGCTGCAGCCCTGGGGCTCGAACTGGACGGGAATTTGCGTGTGGTCAAGACGGACAGGGGCGATCTGGCCTGCCGGGCGCTCATCATCGCTTCGGGCGCGGTGCCCCGGCCCCTGGGCTGCCCGGGCGAGGCCGAGTTCCGGGGACGCGGGGTGTCCTACTGCGCCGTGTGTGACGCCGCGTTCTACGAAGGCTGCCGGGTGGCCGTGGTGGGCGGGGGTGACGCTGCCGTGGAAGAGGCCCTGTACCTCACCCGTTTTACAACTGAGGTCATCTTGATCCATCGCCGCGACTCCCTGCGGGCCACCAAGGTGGTGCAGGACCGGGCCTTGGCTTGCCCCGGGCTAACCATCCTGTGGGACACCGTGGTGCAGGAAATCCAAGGGAAGGATCAGGTCCAGGCCGTGTCCCTGCGCAACGTGAAGACGGGCCAAACCTTCACTGAATCCGTGGACGGCGTGTTCGTTTACGTGGGCCTGACCCCGAGCAGCGGCTTCTGCCAGACCCTGCACCCGACGTCCGTGCTGGGGTATGTAAAGACCGACGAGAACATGTGCACCGGCATCCCTGGCGTCTACGCCGTGGGTGACGTGCGAGAAAAGATGCTGCGCCAGGTGGTCACGGCGGCCTCGGACGGGGCCATCGCCGCCACCCATGCGGAAAAATATATAACCGAGAGCCTTCTGTAACGCGACCTCAGCGGGAGAAGATCATGAGTACCCTCGTGGAAGTGACCAAGGATAATGTCGAATTCGAAGTGAAGAACAGTTCCCTGCCGGTACTGCTGGACTTCTGGGGTCCTCGTTGCGGGCCGTGCATGGTCCTCATGCCCACGGTGGAGGAACTGGCCGTAAAGTATGCGGATAAGATGAAGTTCTGCAAGGTCAACACGGCCGAGAACCGGCGGCTGGCCATCGAATTGAAAGTTATGAGTCTTCCTTCATTCCTGTTTTTCCGGGACGGCCAGGAAGTGGCCCGCCTTCAGGGCAAATTTGGGGCCGCGGAGATCGAAGGGCAAATCCGGACGACCCTGGGCTGAAGCCCGGCCTCGTCCATAAACGTAAGGAGAACCGTATGAGCATCCTCTCGGGCAAGAAGATCATCGCCATGGGCGACCGCGACGGCATACCCGGCCCATCCATTGCGGCCTGCGCCACCAGCGCGGGCGGCGAGGTGGTCTTCGTGACCACCGAATGTTTCGTCTGAACGGCGGCAGGCTCGATGGATCTGCAGAATCAGGCCCGGTCCAAGGAACTGGCTGAACAGTTCGGCAAGGATAACGTGGTGGTGCTGCTCGGGGCTTCCGAGCCAGACAGCGCCTCCATAACTGCCGAAACGCTCACCCTTGGCGACCCGACCTTCGCAGGTCCTCTGGCCGGAGTCTCGTTGGGACTCCCTGTCTACCACGTGCTGGAACCGGAAATTAAGGCGGAGATCGCCCCCGCCGTGTATGAAGAGCAACTGGCCATGATGGAGATGGTCATGAACGTGCCCAAGCTGGCTGCCGAGGTCGCCAAGATGCGCGTCCAGGTTGGGAACTGAGCCGAGCATCACGAGGAGGGATCAAACACGGGGCCCGGCATTCATATGACCCCCTGAAGAACGGACCCTCAACCACGGAGTATATCGGAATGCCAGTACTGACCGGCACGGCCTACGTCCTCGTGCACGCTCCCGACGTGCTGCGCCATCACGGCAGCACCCAGGTCATGGAGCAACTCAGGGACCCGGCCTCCCCCCATCTGGCTCGGCTCGGGGAGCATCTGCGCGGCTATGGAGCCGCCATGGCCTACGCTCCCAACCAGGCCTTCATCGGTAATCTGGATCTGGACACCTTACGTCAAATCCCCCGCCCCTGGTACGACACCTCCCTGGCTGACAGTCGGCGTTTCGGCCCCCATGGAGAGATCATGCCCCAGGAGGAACTCTACGGGCTGCTCAAATTGGCCGACTCCTTCGACCTGGTGAGCCTGGAGCAAGACTTCAGCCGGGAGGTCGCCACCTTGCTGGCCGCCCATCCCGACCTGCCTCCGGCCCTGCTTGAGCGCCTGGGCCAGGGCCTGCCCGGTGACGAATTGGCCACCCTGGTGACTGCCCAGGCCAATGACGAACACGCTGCCACGGGCCTGTACCTGGGCCAGCGCCTGGTGGGCTGCGTGCGGCGCGCCCACGAGGTGGACCCCAACCTGGCCGCCCACGTCATGCTGGAGAACCTGACCACCAAGGCCACGGCCGCCCTGGCCGTGTTCCACCTGCTGAAGAGCTCGGGTGCGGCCCCTGACGACATCGACTACCTCCTGGAATGCTCCGAGGAGGCCTGCGGGGACATTAACCAACGCGGCGGCGGCAATTTCGCCAAATCCATCGGGGAAATGACCGGGCTGGTCAAGTCTACGGGCAGCGACGTGCGCGGTTTCTGCGCCGGACCGGTCCACGCCCTGCTCCAGGCCGGAGCATTGGTGGATTCCGGGGCCTTCCGTACCGTGCTGGTAACCGCAGGCGGCTCCGTGGCCAAGCTCGGCATGAATTCCAAGGATCACGTGGCCAAGGGCCTGCCCGTCCTGGAGGACATGCTGGGGGCCTTCGCCGTACTCGTGACCCGTGACGACGGGGTGAATCCCGTGCTGCGCCTGGACGGACTGGGGAAGCTCGACATAGGAGCCGGTTCGTCGCCACAGCAAGTCATGAAGGCCCTGGTATCCGACCCCCTGACCCGGCTTGGCCGCAAAATATCAGACGTGGACTGCTTTTGCGCGGAACTCCAAAACCCAGAAATCACCGAACCGGCAGGCGCGGGCAACGTGCCCGAGGCCAATGTACGCATGATCGCGGCCCTGGCCGTCATGGCCGGGGAAATCGACCGGGCGGCCATCCCGGACTTCGTGGCCGCCCACGGCCTGCCCGGCTTCGCCCCCACCCAGGGGCATATCCCTTCGGGAGTGCCCGCCCTGGGCCATGTACGAAACCGCATGCTGGCCGGAACCATGCGCAGCGCCCTGCTCATCGGCAAAGGAAGCCTGTTTCTTGGCCGCATGACCAACCTGTTCGACGGCCTTTCCATGGTCATCGACCAGAACCCGGCCCTGGCGCTTTCGGCCCGGACCTCCGGGCATCTGTCCGGCCCAGAGGACCTGCCCGGGAGAGCGCACGGGGCCGGAGTCATGCGCCCGGCTGTACCCGGTTCAGGCCAACCCTTCCGGGTGGCCGTGCCACTGCTGGGCGGTGAGCACGGCCCAGCAGAGGTGTTGGCCGGAGCCCTAGCCGCCCAGGCCGTCCTGCACGACGTGGAGGTGGTGGTCATCGGCCCGGCGGTCACGGCCACATCCCTGACCCTGGTGGCGGCCGCAACCGAGGAAGAAGGCCGCGTTGTCCTGGACCGCATGCTGGCCGAAGGCCAGGTCCAGGCCGCCGTGGCCATGCACCATTGCTTCCCCCTGGGCGTTTCCACCGTGGGCCTGACCGCGACCCCAGCCCGGGGCAAGCCCCTCTTCGTGGCCTGCACCACCGGCATGTCTGCCTCGCAACGCGTGGCTGCCATGGTGCGCAACGCCGTGTACGGCGTAAGCGCGGCCAAGACTTGGGGCCTGGCCGACCCGACCGTGGGTATCCTGAACATCGAGGGTGCTCGCGCGGTAGAACGCCATTTGAAGACCCTTGTGGCCCAGGGCTACCCCCTAACCCTGGCCAGATCAGGCCGGGCCGAAGCCGAAGCCTTACTGCGCGGTAATGACGTGCTCGGCGGCGTGCCGGACGTGCTGGTGTGCGACAGCTTAACGGGCAACCTGCTCATAAAGCTCCTCTCGGCTTTCACTACCGGCGGCGGCTACGAATCCGTAGGCTGGGGCTACGGCCCCGGCGTGGGGGGGGAAGGGCCCGGCATCGTGAACATCATCTCCCGGGCTTCCGGAGCCCCGGTCATCGACGGGGCCATCCGCTACGCCGCAGCCATGGTCCGTGGAGGACTTGGGCAGAGAACCCTCGACGAACTGGCCCGCGCCCGAGCGGCTGGCCTGGACGCCGTGTGCGCCCCGCAGACCGGCCAGCCCTCGGCTGGCCCGGCGCCCCTGGCCGCACCAGCTAAAAAAATCGTCACAGAACAGCTCCCGGGCATCGACGTGCTGGAACTGGAGGAGGCCCAGCGTACACTTTGGGCCGCCGGAGTCTACGCCGAAACTGGCATGGGATGCGTAGGACCCGTGCTGCTACTGGCCACGGAGGATTTGGCCCAGGCCCGGCGGCTTCTGATGGAAAAGAAGATGCTCAGTGTCTGACTGCCTCCAACGGCGGCCATAACATTTCGGGCGTGGCCGTTGTTTGCTGGAGATGTTCGGAACCCGAACGATTCCGACAAACAGGAGATCCATCATGGAAGAAAAGAAGACAAGCGTGGCGGCCCCGGCAGGCTGTGCAACGATCCCGGTGAAGACAGCCCCGGCGAAGACGCGCAAAGTGATCATGGTTTTTATGGCCGTGCTCGTGCTCATCGCCTTCCAATCCCTCCACTTCAGCTCAGACTTGACCCCCGTGGGCCAAGCTCTTATCTCCACGCTCCTCTTCATGCTGGTCATCTGGATTTCCGAAGCCGTGGGCTACGCCACCAGCTCCTTCTTCCTCATCGTGGCCCTGGCCCTGTTGGTGGGCTTCTCCCCTGACATCGCCACCGGCAAGATCGTGGGGGTGAACAAGGGCCTAAGCATGGCCCTGTCTGGCTTCAGCTCCTCGGCCTGGATTTTGGTGGTAGCCGCCCTGTTCCTGTCTTCAGCCATCGAAATGAGCGGCCTGGGCCAGCGCATAGGCCTGTTCATCCTGACCCGCATGGGGGCCAAACCCCGGCAGGTGCGCCTGGGCATCCTGGTCATGGCCTTCGTACTGACCCTATTCATCCCGGCCCAGGCAGCCAACGCCGCCCTCATGACCGCCGTGTGCGTGGGGATCATCGAAGCCTTCAAGATTGACCGCAAGGATAACCTGGCCAAGGGCATGCTGCTTCTGGTGGCTTTCGGCACCGGCATCGCGGGCATGGGCGTGCTCACCTCGGGCGCGCCGCCCATCCAGACCGCCCAGTTCATCTCCCAGGCCACCAAGCACACCATCACCTGGCTGGAGTGGGCCAAGTACGGTGTGCCCTTCTCCTTGGCCGTGGGAGCCGTGCTCTTCATCCTGGTGGAGGTCCTGTTCCCGGTGGGAAAGGAGGAGCTGGCCGGAGGCCGCGCGGCCCTGCGTCAAGAGCTGGCGAAGCGCGGACCTCTTTGCGCCAAGGAACGCAATCTCCTCATCATCATGGTGGTGACAATCGGCCTTTGGGCCACTGGTAGCATCCTGCACCCCATCGACAGCAGCACCGTGGCCCTCATGGCCGTGGTGGCCATGTTCTGCCCCGGTATCTCCGTGGCCAACTGGAAGGAAATGTCTGGCAGGGTCAACTGGGGCACGCTCATGCTCTTCGGTGCGGCCATCTCCCTGGGCCAGGCCCTGCTCTCCTCAGGCGCGGCCGCATGGGTGGCCAAGAGCACCATCATCACTCTGGGCGTGGGCTCTTGGCCGAGCATCCTGCTCATCGGAGCCGCAGGCCTGTTCTTCGCCATCTTCGCCCTGGCCTTCTCGGCCCGCTCGGCGGCCGTGGCCGCACTGGTGCCCACGGCCATCGGCTTCGCCCAGGGCCTGCCGGACTCGGGCTTGAGCGTCTGGGGTCTGACCCTGATCCTGTACTACAACATCCAGTTCTCGGTGATTCTGCCGGTGAACACCCCCATGTCCATGGTGGCTTACAGCACCGACACCTTCTCCTCGCGGGAGATGATGAAGGTGGGCATCCCGCTCATCGGCGCGGCTGTGCTGCTCATGATGCTGTTCTCAGCCACCTACTGGCGCTGGGTGGGCGTTCTCTAACCGGAAGGAGGAGCCATGAAACTCGAACGCTGCATATACAGGGTTCGCGACGCTCGTTTCGGTCCGACCACGGACCTTGCCGACGGCGTGCTTACCATCAACAAGGAAGAACTGGCGGCCAGGCTCAACGCCGAGGGTTTCTTCACTTCGGTGGAGATATCCATCGCCCGCCCCGGGGAGGCCGTGCGCATCATCCACGTCATGGACGCCGTGGAGCCGCGCGCAAAACCCGTGGGGAGCCCCTATCCGGGCGCGCTCGGCCCCATGGTCGTGGCTGGACAGGGGATGACTCATGTGCTGGACGGCTTGGCCATACTCCAGACCGGCACACGCCAGGGCATCCAGGAGGGCGTCATCGATATGTCCGGGCCGGGCGCGGAATACGGCGTGTTCTCCCGGACCATCAACGTGGTGCTTCAGTGCGCCCCTCCCCCCGACGCCCCGAGCCTAGCCTTTGACCAAGCTATCCGCACCTCGGGGCTCCTGGCCGCCCAGTATCTGGCCGAGGCCGCCCGGGACCTGACCCCGGACTCGGTGGAGACCTTCACTGTCGACCCGAGGGACGTGGACCCGGCCCTGCCCCGGGTGGTTTACATCTGCCACCTCCAGTCACAGGGCGTGCTGCGCGACACCTTTGTCTACGGCGAGAACGTCCGCGCACTGCTGCCAACCATCCTGCATCCAAACGAGGTCCTGGACGGGGCCATCGTGAGCAGCAACTACATCATCGCCTGCCAGAAGAACCCCACCTGGCTGCATGCCAACAACCCCGTGGTGCGCGAACTCTGCGCCCGGCACGGGCGCGAACTGAACTTTGCCGGGGTGATCATCGCCAACGAGCACAGCACACTACGCGAGAAATCCCGCTCGGCTCGGTTCGCGGCCAAGCTGGCGGCTCAGGCGGGCGCTTCCGGGGTGGTCATGACCCAGGAGGGAGGGGGCCATGCGGACACTGACCTCATGCTCTGCTGCGCCGAATGCGAGAAGCTGGGCATGCAGACCGTAATGCTCATAAACGAAATTGCCGGTCCCCAGGGGGATCAGCCCTCACTGGTGGACACCACACCCTGGGCCACAGCCGTGGTGAGCACGGGCAACAACGACGAGATCGTGGACCTCCCGCCCATGCCCTGTGTCCTGGGCGGCGACACGATCGACGGCGTGGGACCAGCGGCAGCGGGATTTAAGACTGCCCTGGGGCGCATTTACACGGCCACAAACCAATTCGGCGCGACCGCCATGAGCGCCCGGGAGCAATAAGGAGAAACCATGTTGCGAGTCGTGCACTATCTGAACCAGTTCTTCGGGCAGATCGGCGGAGAGGACCTCGCTGGGACCGCCCCCTTGTCGCGTGATAAGCCAGTGGGTCCTGGCCTGGCCCTCCAGGCCGCTCTTGGCGATCAGGCCCAGGTTGTGGGCACGGTCATCTGCGGCGACAACTACATCGCCGAGAACACGGACAAGGCCGTGGCCGAACTGCTGGAGCTTATCGAGGCCTTTAAGCCAGACTTGTTCTTCGCCGGTCCGGCCTTCAACGCCGGGCGCTACGGCCCGGCCTGCGGCGCCTTGTGCAAGGCTGTCCGGCAGCGTTATGGCATCCCGGTCATTACCGGCATGTACCCGGAAAATCCCGGGGCCGAACTCTACCGCACGAACATGCTGTGCGTGCGCACGGGCTCCTCAGCCTCGGGCATGCGCGAGGCCATTTCCGCCATGGCCCGTCTGGGGCTGCGCCTGGCCGCTGGCGAAACCCTGAGTCCCCTGGAGGACGAGGGCTGCCTGCCCACTGGGGTCCGCCGCAATATTCGCATGGATAAAACCGGCGCGATGCGGGCCGTGGAGATGCTCCTGGCCCGGATAGGCGGTACGCCCATCCGCACGGAGCTGCCTATGCCGGCCTTTGACGTGGTCCCTCCAGCCCCTGCCGTGGCTGACGCCAGGACTGCGCGCATCGCCCTGGTCACTGAGGGCGGTCTGGTACCCAAGGGCAACCCCGACCGTCTAGAGTCCTCCCGGGCCAGCAAGTGCCTGCGCTACGATCTTACCGGCGTGGAGACTCTGACCGAACAGGCCTACCAAACTGTGCACGGCGGATATTCCGGGGTCTTTGTCAACGAGGACCCCAACCGACTACTGCCTCTGGACGTGTTCCGTGACTTGGTACGCGAGGGCAGGGTGGGCTCCATGCCCGAGTATTTCTACACCACCACGGGCAACGGAACCTGGTTGGAGATGAGCCGCAAGTTCGGAGGGGAGATCGCTGCCGAGCTCAAAGCCGACGGAGTGACCGGGGTCATCCTCACCTCCACTTGAGGAACCGGCACTCGTTGCGGCGCAACGATCACAAAGGAACTGGAAAGAGCCGGGCTGCCCACGGGCCAGATCTGCACCATCACTTCCATCGCGCAGGCCATCGGGGTCAGCCGCATCATACCGGCCATGGGCATCCCCCATCCTCTGGGGAATCCGGAAATGGGGCCGACGGCGGAAAAGGCCCTTCGGCGACGCTTGGTGGAAAAGGCCCTGAAAGCCATTCAAACCAATATCCAAGAGCAGACGCTCTTCGACGTCTGAACCATCCGGGTGCGGAATCCTTTTCGGGGCTGTTCGCCCGGGAGGGAGACCGCGCCCTTGTCCGGCCATTTAGCCTAAGGGGGAACTTCTGATGCAAGGGTTCTACGTCGAAACCTGCAAGCCCCTACCTGTTACCCTACCTTTATCGAAATCGAGGGTTATCGAGGATTGGGGCTGCCTAAAGTTGATGTGGCTAGGTCTGCCCTCATGATTGGTGCCACATAGCGCGGATAATCCGTGCCATTTACTGATGAAACCCACATGTCTCATTACCCGTATTATAGTCTATGTCACACATAATGCCCGCACAAAGTAAAAGGACACTCCGATGCCATCATCGGCATTTTTGACATTTTTAATTAAATATGTTTTTAAATATTAGTATTTAAAAAAGTCAACAGATGCAAACGATATCATTCTTGACTTTTTTAATTTTATTTCAAAATATAAAAAAGTTAAACGAGAGCGCCTTTAATTTTTATTGACATATTTAAATATTTTTTTAAATTTTAGTGAACCTCGCACGCAGCAAACTGCGGGGCATCAAAGACAGAAAAATCGCCTCAATTAAAAAAGTCAGTCGATGCCATTGCGTCGTTCTTGACATTTTAAATGGCTACAAGCGCTTTATGGTTTACGGAATGTTTATTTTGTTGTTTTAATATGTGTTCTTTTCCCTTTAATTCAGCAAGTTTTTCACTAAAAAACTTTACATTGAAATTCAGAACTTGCCATGTCTTTTTTGGCCGCTTCTTTCTCAACCAATTCGCTAAATTATTTTTCAAGTTTTATGGAAAAAACAACTTTACTCACGGAGTCTCCTGGACCTCGTCTACATTCGTAGACGCTCTGGAAATTAGGATAGTTTTTTTAATAGTCTACTTTCGTCTACGAAATGCCAAACGTAGTCGTTTGTAATACGGTCTTAAAGCCTTATGTCTACTGAGTGTAGACCAAAAAGCGAATACAAAGCGAATACGGTCGTTCTTGCCCAAGTGCCTGATTTCTTACAGGTAGTACCGCGAAGCGGTACGTAGGTGTGGGAACCAACGCGGTCGCGTTGGGAATTCTTCTGCCTTCGAGGTTTTGAGCTTGGATTTTGCATTTGGGTTTTTTGATTTTTTGGTTTTTTGATTTGTTTGAAATTCGCAAGACGATGATGGTTTTTTTTCTGGTTGGCTTTTTACCGGAAATATGGGTTTTTCGGGGATGACAGGAAATGAAGATCAAAAATGGTTTTTGACTTTGCTTTTTTCTGTCGAAATTGCCATTTGAGCTTTGCTGAAGTTTTTGCCTCCGAAATTCCCATGGGATGCCGAGTCATTGAGGAATACCCGTTGAAATTCTAGGACCGTTGTCGGAAAACCTCGGGGATCCATGCCCAAAATTGAGCGTCGATTACCCCGTTGGCAACAAACCGGGTAGGCAATGCTCATTGGAACCCGCTGCCCAGGGTGCCCAGGGGAATCAATCTGATAACACCCCATCGTCCTACCAGCGGCCGCAGAAACCAGCGTCAGCCCCGCGCTCCTCTCACCGGCCCACCTCAGCGACCCCGGGGCCGCCCCCGTGCCTTAAAATCGATATTTCGGGTTGAAAAAATCGGAGCCGCAATCCGAGCCGCAAGACGGCGAGGGTTCTGTGGAAACGCCTGACTATCGCGGACCTGGCCGGGATGGCGCACATAAGCCCAGGGCCCTCTCACGCCTTGTGCGGGGGACCATTCCGAAAATCGGCATCCTCAAGGTCATACGGGTTCTAGCAGTCCTTGGTTTGGAACTTCGCAAGAAAATTCCAATCTGATTCTTGACTTTTTTATATATGTATAAAAAAATAAGTAATTAGAGAATATTCCAAACCGGTTTTGACTTTTTTAAATATATATACAAAAATAATTAAGTCGAGAAAATTCCAATCTGATTCTTGACTTTTTTATATATGTATAAAAAAATAAGTAATTAGAGAATATTCCAAACCGCTTTTTGACTTTTTTAAATATATATACAAAAATAATTAAGTCGAGAAAATTCCAATCTGATTCTTGAC
>CAILNX010000050.1 GCA_903835685.1 uncultured delta proteobacterium | reverse complement strand
TGGGCATGGTGGTGAGCAACCCGCTCATTCTGACTGCTCTAATTCCGGCCCTGGCCGCCGGTCAGGACGTCGTCGCCGTCCCCAGCGATGATCGAGAAACCGCCCAAGGCTGCCGAACCGTCCCAGGTCAGGTTGTGTGTGTGCAAGGCCGAGGCGTACAAGGTCGTGGTCTGTCCTGCGGCCACCAGGAAGCTTTTGCCAGTTATGTGAGTCTGAAGAAAACATGTGGCCGTACATGTTGAAGGTGTCATCCCCGGGCTCGCCGAGCACCGAAATCGAACTGGAGTCCGGGTCATCCAGGATGAGGTGGTGAGGTGGACTGACGGTGTGGGCGTCCAAGGTCAGAGCGCCACCCCCTACGTGGGCCCCGTCAAAGAAAAGGGTTTTTCCAGCCAGTACCAGACCGGCCTGGACCGTGTACTACGGGTCTCCATTCAATAGGGAGAAGAGCACCCCGCCAACATGGTCGGTATGCACCACTCCATTATCCAGACGAACAGTGACAAAATCGACCAGATCGGTGGCGTCGAATATGAACGTGAGGCCACAGGCGGGGTCCGGGACATATACCTCCCCCTGCGCATATGAACGATGAGCATATCATCTTCACGCCAGCGAGGTTCCTCCCATTCTTGGTTTTATATCAAGTAAAGATATGTATGGATATTAAGTTTATATTTAATTGGACCAAATCACTAAAAAATTGTGCGCATCAAATCAACCCATGCGGCCGCTTCTAATTCAATCAACTGAAAACATTTATTTTTAATTGTTAGGTACAGATTTTTCATAGTGCCGCATCAATCACATTACTGACTCGGGAGAATGGTAAAATTCAACCAAACCAATTGACACGCATGGAGGATGATCATGAACATTGATGAAATATTTGATGAGACCATATTTGATGAGGATATCTATCCAGCCCAGGCAAATTGCGATTGCGACAGTTGTATATCTGTTATACGTGAGCGGCTTGACGATGAACAACCAAATAATGAACAATGTCCATGGGAAGAGATTGAAGAAATTATATATGGTGGAAAGAACGACTATAGTCTATCAATGCTCAAAGATTACCTGGAAAACGCATTTGATGACCACACTTCTTCGCTAGATAAAGTTGAAATATCGCAATCAAAACATATATTCAAAGTTGGTTTGATGTTAAACATGATGAAGCTAGCTGCAAAACGTGAAAAAAAACCTTGGACAAAATGGGCAAGGGAAAATATAAAAATAATTCCACGGACACGACAAGATTATGAACGGCTTGCTTCGATACGTAGCATAGAAAACCATCTCCACCTAAAAAAATCTATGATAATCGAAATTTGCAAAACTATTAAGCCATCAAAAGATGATGAAGACCCCATTGGAAAGTTTTTAACAAAATTCGAAATATATGTAGACAAAGACAAACCATCTTCTTGGGAAACGCGCTTATCTGTCGGCACTGCACTTGCGTTAGTTAGGATAGAAAATGCACGCATAGTAGGAGTTGACAAACAAACTGTCCAAAGAGTAATTGCAAAGGGGATATCCATTACTCCAACGATGATTATCAAACTTATTAAAGCGCAGGAATCTAGGCTTCAACCAAATGAATGTCTACACGATTTACTATGTGACAAAGATCCGTTCAAAAGATTAAATGCATTGTGTGATAATACTGTACCATTAAAAACTCAAAACACTTGTGGCTTATATCGCAGCAAGGATTCACGATGGAGGAGATCGGCACGGTTACTTCGAATGACTCAACGTTTGAAGACTGCCAATGGGTTATAACCATATATAGCGGAAATTTGCAATCAATTTCCGTTTGGTCGGCATGATTTACTGCCTCGTCGACAGGTTGAAACTTTAAAATATGTTAAGATTGAGCAATTGCAAAATGCAAATGCCCTCTTATCCACCCGTTCTTGCGAACCGTGGTCACGAATTGCAGCGTGGGCAGGAGCGAGACTCTTGGGCGACGGTTGATCACTCTTTTATTCACGGGTTGGATACCGCATGACTTGGCTACGTCGCGGAGCTGCCTATCTCTAGTGAGGTCTCTGCAATAAGTCAAAATTGGTGGAAATCTAAAAAGTGGGCTCGATTATATTTAACAGTTGCGAACGCGATTGGCTCTGTTTCCATTTACTATTGATAAAGCCTCCGACCCAATGCGCCTGAGACCATCCGGGCCGGGGTTGTGAGTTCTGGATGTTCAAAAATGCGCCGCCAACCGAGATAGCTGGGAAGGTATTTAGTGGCAGCTCCATTGAATCGTCGCATCCAATGCTTGAATCGGCTGTGGTAGGCGTTGACGTTCTGGACATGATACAGGGGCTCTTTTTCGTGGGTGAACTTGTCTAACGGAATCAACTTGTCGGGGGCTCTGGCTGTTCACGAGTCCCCACAAGGCGTTGCCACCATCAAAGCACACAACGTTTTCCTTCGTGACCACACCACCGATGAGCAATTGATGGACTTGGCCGACAAGTCAGGCAGAACACCGTCCGTGGTGCGCCCAAAGCGGTCACGGGCCACCAGAATGGGAATCTGCTCACTGGAAATGCCTCGTTTGGTGGCCTTTCCGCCTCGTTTCCAGGCGGGGCGGCTCAGTTCGCAACTCCCCTTCCGAGATTCCAGAATGTAGGTTTTATCTGCTTCTGTGATTCCATGAAGTTTCAGCGACTTATCGGTTGTATCCGCCTTGAGAAAGCGATACCGCCAGCGAAAGGACATGGGCACTGCAATGCCACAGTCTTTGGCGCACGCGCGGATGCTTTTGCCATTATGCAATCCCTTGGCGTAGGCAAGCCACGGTCTATTTTCCTGAGATTGACCAAGGGCGTCCCAGTGAGCGCATTGAAAGTTTTGCGGCATTCAAAGCAACGATAGCGCTGGAGACCAAGCGAAGTACCCCATTTTTTAATTTTTTTCGATGCACAATGAGAACATACACGATTTTGCGCCGCGTTTGACTCGATGATATTTAAGACAATAGAAAGATCAAAACTTCCTCAAACTGCAGTTTTAATAATAGTTTTTTGCTCTGTGCTTAACCCATCGAGTGCGGCAGGTAGATTCTTGAATTCTTTGGTTTGCATATGTACTCATTGCTAGTTACAGTATTGAAAAAAACAAAGAGAACGTCAACAGCCAACGAAAACAGATCCACGTAATTTGTTTGCTTTTGAACTTTTTGCAGGGACATCCTGCAATAAACAACAACTCTTCACTCTCTTGGGCAACAAAGCATTTTAAGGAAATCATTTCCTCTTTTCACTCCATTGATATTGCTTGCCATGCTTTTTTTCAATCAACTTTAACCTATTGTACACAGTTTGGTTTGAAATTCCAAGACTCTTTGCAACATGAGATTTAACATTATTTAATTTTTCCATCGTATCTATTATTATTTCGTCTGAAACACTTCGCCCTTTATTGCTGTTGGTATCTACTTCTTTTAACACGTCAAATTGACTATTATAGACAGAAGCACGCATGCTGTTAATATCATCTGCAATTTTGTCTAAGTGAATATCTTTTATCAACGCGTGCACATACGCCTCTATTATGCTGCCAAGCATACTACTTTTATTTAACTCATAATATTGTTCCAGCAGGTGGCGCCTAAACTCCTCAAGATTTGCATAATCTGCTCGCACATGGACACCATATATCATTCCCAACATCTTTATTTCTTCCGGAGATGGCAAAGTTAAAAATTTCTTATCAAGTGCACGCTTATGCCCCTTAACAAGCATTGCCGTATTTAATTCTAACAAATGCATTTTACCGCACACATCTCTATCAAAAACAGAACAAAATCTTTTCAAATCCATTCTCATTCCATGGGTAAATATTGTATTATCATACGTATCAACGCCAAATTTACTACTATAATATTCGTTTATAGAAAATAACTTATCAATTCTTGACTTAAACTTGTAATAACAAACATCAGGACATATATTAACAATGCTTTTTTCAAACAATTTCTTAATGTAGTCTATGTCAACAACCCTAATTACTGTATCCCATAATTCTGCAACCAATGCCACTGCTTTTATGTAAAAATCTGTTCTTCTAAAAATTAATGATATTTCATCTGTATTTTCTGGAGCATTTGCCCCTTCTAGCAAATGCCTTAATCTTTTCATAGTAAACTTAGTTTTGCTCTTTGATTCAAAATCTTGTATTCTTCTAAACATTTTCAACACATTGAAAATTTCACGAACATTTCCAGGCCAGTTGTAAGTTAATAGCAACAACATATCAAAACTGTTAAGTCGGCGCAGTATATCGTGATCAAATGCATAAATATAGTATATTATATCAATTCTACGCTTGTGCACTGGAGGTACCACAAACTCTGTAAACCTATAATAAAAGTCTTCTCTTAAATTACTTATATTATTTGTAGAACCAATAATTTGGCATCTTGCCATCCGCTCTGTACTCTCTCCGACCCTTCTATACTTTCCTGTCTCTATAAAAGTTAATAGCATCGCTTGAACTTCTAGCGGCAGTTCACCTATTTCATCCAAGACTAGGATACCACCATTTGCTGCCTCAACCAATCCTTTTATGTCTTTTGTCCCCTTACTATCCTTTATACCATGTATTGCACCTCTATTTATCCCAAACAATTCAGCACGGGCAATATTTAAATCGCTCGAACCGCCGCCAAAATGTGCACAATTTGCAGAAACCAAAATGCCGTTTTTGCTATTTTTATTCTGTTTATAGTAATGTTCTAGCACTTTTAGAAATAAAGATTTGCCAACTCCAGTCTCACCAACGATAAGAATAGGCTCGAAATTATCTTCATCAATCAACACCTGAAATAGTACTACACTGTCTTCAAGACCGGGTGTAACTACAAATTTTCTGTCATCCATACGTAATCCCACCTATTAAACATATGATTGTAAAATTTTAAATGGACATGACTACAGACTTTTAATATTAAAACCATATTCGTCTGTATTGAATAATATATTGGATCTGCCACTCAGTGATAGCCATTGTTCAGCATTCTGTAGCTGGAATGCACCGGAAATTTGCCTTATCCCCTCTTTGATCGTTCATTTATAAAATTATGGTAAATAAATTTCGATTGCTATTTCTTGTCATAACACAAGTCGTTTTGTCGATTTTTTTCGTTGCATCAGCAGCTATTCTGGATTTAACACAGCCCTAAATTTTCTGGAGAGCCGAAACACTATGATCTTACGCGCGGCTAGCGTGATCGTCTCACCCGTATGGGGATTCCGACCCTTTCGAGGCTCCTTACCATAAGCCTCAAGCTTTCCAAGCCCGCAGGACAAGAGAGAATGGTCCTTCTTTAACACTTTGATCATGACTTCTAGAAGAGCATCAACGTACTCCTTGATCTCTGTCCGGTGGCGGCCTGTCCTTTCATAGATGGCGTCTACGATTGCTGATTTGGTAAGGGTAGGCATGGATACTCCTTTGATCAAATGCCTTCACGGTAGAAGCTGAAGACGGCTTGAAGCTGGTTTTCGCCGCGGGAGGCTTTACTGTCCCGGGTCACAAGAATCGATGGTAATAATCCATTTTTTGCCCTCCTGAGCATAATTCCAGTAGTTAATCCACTGCTTCTGACGGTATGCCCCGAAAAGGTTCTACCGTTTTGGGAACAACAGATTTTCAACTTAGACCGAACGCGTCGTTCAATTTTTGAGGCGAACGTGGAGAATTTTTCGTTCTTAATTTCTGAACGCCCCCTTCGAGGGGGCTCCTTATACCACCGGCTATGTTGATGGTACCTGATTATTTATGAATTGGACACCATCCAGCCGTAGATACATTTCGGTTAGGTATGCACCCAAACGCGGAAACGGTTATGGAAACGGTTTGCTCGGTGTTTGGCCGGAAAAACCAGTAAAACTCGGTGGGATTCGGCCTTATTTGGCGTTACGGTCGCTCTTTCACGCCGGCGACAGGGGTTCAAATCCCCTTGGGGACGCCAAGTGAAAACAAGGCCCTCGGAGCAATCCGGGGGCCTTTTTTCGTTCGGACACACCATTGGGCACAATTTCCAAAAATACGCCGACCTCCTCTGCTTCTGGCTGTTGCCGAGGCTCAGGCCGCGATGGATGAAGTGAACCAGAAGAAACAAAAAACCCCGCCGAAGCGGGGTCATATGAAACTTGAAACTGATTATGGCTAGTAACGATTGGAACGCTGGGGCTTCTCTTCAGCAAAATTGACCCGGAGGGCACGCCCACCCATGTCTTTGCCGTTCAGCTCCTGAATGGCCTTGGAAGCATCGGATTCAGACATCTCCACGAAACCGAAGCCCCGGGGACGACCAGTCTCACGGTCCATGATCAAGTTCACCGACTGAACTTCTCCGTACGCGGTAAACATGTCACGCACATCATTCTCACTGGAGGTGAAAGGCAAATTACCGACATAAATAGACTTACCCATTGCTATGAACTCCTAAAAAAAGACAATCCGCCGGGAGAAAAATCATTCGGTCCAACATGAACCGACCTGACCGGCTGCTGAGGTATAAATCAACTGTTGAGATTAGCAAGAAGAAATCCGTATTTTTTATTTGGACACAAGATCGGACACATTTTCAGAAATCGCGCGCTGTCCGATGATTCTGATTTTTGCCGAGGCCCGTGCGGGTTGGGAAGCGCTTCAGAACACCGGCTAAATCTTGTAGCACTCCACAATATATGTCATTTTTGAACATCCAACAGTTCAACCCCACCCGAGTGAAAACGGACATTGGGGGGTCATATCCTTCGGGTTACTTTCAGGAGATGGGGTGATCAACCGGGTTGCGCCTCTGCCGATACCCGAGTAAGAGGATGCCATGAGCACGTCTATCTCCATGCGCTTACCAAATTTCACGAAGTTTCTCCCCTTGAGCAAGGTGACGGAGTTTAGCCACCGTGGTCCTACCCCGGAAGATGTTGAACAAGCCAAGGCAATTTTGGCTTGGGAGCCCAAGCCAGGAAAACTGATTGGATGCTTCATGGAACAGGTGGAGATGCTGGATCAGGGGTGGGCGATATTTTCTAACGCCGATCAGCAAAAAGTAATCTTGCCCTGGACATCCGCACTCGGACGGTTTCAAAACGTCGAAATAGATATCCACATTGAGCAATCGATGCTCCGGATCAGCACGCGATAGCCCGCTTTTTCACTGCGTAGCCAATCAGTGAATTTGAATTATCTCGATTCAATTCAAGAAGGGTATGTCTACCAGCAGGCAGAATCCATTGATGGTCAGCCCTGCCCCGAGCACACCAGCCAGAAAAGAGACCGCCAGAACCCTCCGCGAACTTGAGAGTATGGAAACTGAAGCCAGCACTATGGCCAACTGGAGAAGCACCTCACCATAGTCGAAATATGGGTCTCGCTTCATGCTCACATCGCGGTGGATCTCCAAATGACGGGCACGATCTTCAATCTCTTTCTTTTCCTGGTTAAACCGACTTGATTCATCCTGGACCAAGCGAAGCGTCTCTTCATATTTGGCCCGAGCGGCTTCGTTCATGCCTTGCCCGGACTCAAGCAGGCGGGCCTCGATCATGAGGCGCTCAACCCTGTAGAAGTGCTCTCGGATTGACTTGGCTTGATAGTGAGCCCACTGGTTCGCAACCTGCTGCTGAGACATCATCATCTCTTTGGCGGCATTCGATCCGCCAAGAGCGCATACGGCCAGAATCAGGGCATAGATGCAGGTGATGAGGGCAACGCGTCGGGTGAACCGCTTGTCCGAAGCCTCCTCAACTCTCTCGACCAGTTCTTCCGGGGTGATCGACTCACTCATCTGTTTGTCCTGGGTAATCGGTTTGACCTACCATGAGCGTCTGATCCTAACGTGCAGAACGGTTGGTGTCCACCTCCCTGTCCACAAAACGTGGGGAACCGCAGGCACGTGGGGCACGGGCTAACCGGTTCGGTCCCTTGGCCACCTGGCCCGCCTTTCTTGACAGTCTGCCGCCAACTGTCACATATGGCCAAACAGGGGGTACGCCTATGGACACGCCAACTCCCACCCGGATGCTCTTCGTGGACAACGTGCGGCTCACGCTCATCGTTCTGGTCGTGTGCATGCACGCGGCCGTGACCTACAGCGGACTGGGCAGCTGGTACTACAAGGAGACCCTCCCCCTGGACACGGCCTCGCGGCTGTTTTTCATCTGCTTCCAAGGCTTTTTACAGGCCTTTTTCATGGGCACGCTCTTTGCCCTGGCCGGGTACTTTGCCGCCCAGGCCCTGAAGAAAAAGGGCCCCAAGGCCTTTGTCCTGGGCCGGGCCTGGCGGCTGGGCCTGCCCTCACTGCTCTACATGCTGGCCATCAACCCGTTCATCGTCTTTTGGCTGGTCAATGTCCGCGACGTCCGCTCGAAAATGGGCTTTTTCGAGTACTTCGGCCAGTACCTGTCCAGCGGACGGGTTCTGGCTGGCACCGGCCCCATGTGGTTCGCCGTGGCTCTGCTCGTCTTCTGCCTGGTGTATGCAGGGGTCATGGCCACCCGGCCCGGCCTCGGAACCGGGAAAGAGCCCCGGCCCTTCACTTGGCGACTCGTGCTCAGCTTAATCGCTGTCTGCGCCGCCGGGTCTTACTCGGTGCGCATCGTGCGACCCATTGGCACGAGCGTGCTCAACATGCAGTTGTGCTTTTTCACCCAGTACGTGATCCTGTTCTTGTTCGGCATCGCGGCCCAGGCCAACGACTGGCTGCGGACCCTTCCGGAACGCTTCGGCCGGACCTGCCTGGCCGTGGTCCTGGCCGGGCTGCCGGTGCTGGCCGCCTTTCTGTATTACGGTGGAGGGCTCGGGGAGAGTCTGCCCGACTTTCTCGGAGGCGGGCACTGGAAGAGCCTGGTCTTCGCCCTCTGGGAGGCCATGACCGGGGTGTGCATGACCGTGGGACTGGTGTGGCTGTGCCGGGAGAAGTGGAATGTCCAAGGCGCGCTGACCGGGGCGCTCACCGACGGGGCCTTTGCGGTCTACGTCTTCCACCCGCCGATCCTGATCGCCTTGTCGCTCTGGCTCGCCCCGCTGCCCTTTGCGGCCGTGCCCAAATTCCTGACCGTGAGCGCGGTGGCGCTGCCGGTGTGCTTTGCCGTGGCCCACATGCTCCGCAAGGTGCCGGTCCTTCGCGACCTGCTCAGCGCCTGAACAAGTCAGATCGGCAGGCCCTGTTCCTGGAGCGATCCGCCGAGGGCCAGGCGAGATTTTGGTGGCCCACGCCCGAGGGTCCCGGTGTCTGGCTAGGCAGGAGTATGGGGAGAGATTTGCAGGCACTCGTTGGCGCTACGCAGCCGCTCGGCCATGAGCCGCATCACCTCCAGGGCAAAAAACGGGGTCTGCTGGACCAGGAGGGTGAACTGGCGCGCGGAGATGGGCACCAGTTGGCAATCCGTGGCCGCCACGGCCGTGGCGCTACGGGTGTTGTGGTCGATGAGGGCCATTTCGCCGAAAATGCCGCCGGGTTTCACCTGCTCCACCACGCGCTCACCGACCAGGATGTTCACGACCCCTTCCTTCACTGCATAGGCCAGGTCCCCGGAATCCCCGGCCTTGAAAATGACCGCGCCCTTGAGAAAGGTATCGTATTCCGAGGACTTGCTGAAAATATTGATATTCACCACGCGGGGCTCCTTTTCTCAGTTGCAAAGACGAGTTACAGAGATGTTTCCAGAATGGGAGCTACTCTCCCCCATTCGTTTCGATCAACCCGTTCTGTGGCCAACAGGTTACAATTCTGGAAACTCTTCAGGCCCCCTCTTCCTTGCTCCGCACTCCCAGCAACCGTCCGACCCAAAACACCGTCGCGGCCTGATCCCGGGAACGACCGCTCACGCGAACCTTGCTTTTTTCACCGGATTCTCCCATGCCTCCTCCATGGAACATGCTGAAAACGCCAAGGCGCGTACAGCCGATGGATAAGACTGGCCTGGCCGACCCAGGCCCGGGCTATCCCTGGTCCGGCCAGGTGGCCTGCTTCGACGCTTCGGGACGGATCATTCCCTGCACCGGGACCGGCCAGGACGGGCAGTACCGCACCGGTCGCCCCTGGCCTGCCCCGCGTTTCGAACTGCCGGGCGAAGGCCTGGTGCGCGACCGCCTGACCGGGCTTTTCTGGCCCAGGGACGCCGGGAACATGGCCTGGCCCATGACCTGGGACCAGGCCCGGGCCTGGGTCGAGGAGCGCAACCAGGAGGGCTTTCTGGGACACGGCGACTGGCGGCTCCCCGGCCGCCGGGAACTGCTCGCGCTGACCAGCCTGGCCCAGGCCCGACCGGCCCTGCCGCCCGATCATCCCTTCCGGGGTCTTTTCCAGCATTGGCATTGGACCGCCACGCCTGCGGCCAGCGCGCCGGGACATTGCTGGCGCGTCCACCTGGAGGGCGGGCGGATGTTTCCCGGGCCTTGCGAGTCCGAGCACATGGTCCTGCCCGTGCGGGGCTCAAGCTGGCTGCCGCCCGAGACTCCCGAGCTGGCGGCGCTCCTGGGCCGGGCCTGGCCCGAGCCGCGCTTCGAGTCTTCCGGGGACAGGGTGCGCGACCGCCTCACCGGGCTGGTCTGGTCCGGGCAGGTCCTGCCGGAACAGGGCGCGGCCTCCTGGCAGGAGGCCCTGGACGCGGCCGCCCGCACAGAGGGCTGGCGGCTGCCCACCATATGGGAACTGGAAAGCCTGGTGGACGCCTCCCGGGCCTGGCCCGCCCTGGCCCAGGGGCATCCCTTCGGCCCGGGGCTGGACGGGCTGTGGTCCTCCACCACCAGCGGCTATGACCCGGCCTGGGCCTGGGTCCTGTATTTCGGCAGGGGCTCGGTGGGGGTCGGGCACAAACCAGGCCGACACTTCCCGTTCATCCTGACCCGAATCGCTCAGGAGAAGGGCCAGCCCGGGGAATGAACGCCCTCACCCGCCCGCAAGCTTGACCACGTACCCGAGCTTCTTCAGCTCCAGGGCCAGGGCCTCCCGGTGGTCGCCCTGGATCTCGATGACCCCGTCCTTGACCGCGCCCCCTGCCCCGCAGCGCTGCTTGAGCCGGGTGGCCAGCTCCTCGAGCTGGTCCTGGGCCAGGGGCAGGCCGGTGATGAGGGACACGCCCTTGCCCTTGCGGCCCTTGGTCTGGCGTAAGATGCGGACCACCCCGTCGCTTTTGGCCAGGGCCTTGGCCCGGTTGCACGCGCAGCCCGCCACGGGCTGGCCGCAGGCCGGGCACAGCCGCCCCTGATCCGTGGAGTAGACCAGTCGGGAGTTCGTGTTCTTTTGTTCTGCCATGCTCTTTCCCGCCAGATGGAGGTCCAGGGTTTCGGAAGGTCCTAGTTGTCCAGGCAGGCCGCGATCTGTTCCTCGGTGCAGTCCACCAGGGACAGCACGACCTGGAAGGTCGACCCCTGCCCGGGTTCGCTCTGCACGTCCACCCGGCCGCCCAGGACAGAGACCGCCTTGCGGACTGCGGCCAGCCCAAGGCCCAGCCCCCCGAAACGCTTGACCATGGGATTCTCGGCCTGAGTCAGGCCGGAAATGATTTCCTCCAGCTTGTTCCTGGGAATACCCACCCCGGTGTCTGAGACGAGAAAGCGGATCACGGCCCGCGTTTCTTCCCTTCCGGCCAGGTCCGCAAACACGGACACCCGGCCGGCCGGGGTGAATTTGATCGCATTTGCAACCAGCTTCACCAGCACCAAGCGCAGCAGGGCCATGTCCACCAGAACGAGCGCAGGGACGGCCGCACCCAACCCGACCTGAAACTCAAGCCCCCTGGCCCGGGCGGCCGGGGACAGCTCCCGCTCGATGATGTCCATGATGGTCTTTAAGCTCAACGGCCCGGGATTCGGCTTGGAAACGTCCAGACCGGTCAGTTCAATCAGATCGGTGATGATGGTGTCGAGCCGGGCCGCAGCCTTCTGGGTCTCGAGCAGGTAGTCCCTCTGCACGGGGTTCAAGGGCGTGTCCAGCAGCAATTCGGTCATGCCCAGGATGGGAATGAGCGGGGTGCGCAATTCATGGCTGACATTGGCCAGGAACTCAGTCTTCATGCGGCTGGAGGAATCCGCCTGATCCCTGGCCCGGGTCAGGTCCACCATGGCCCGGCTCAATTCCGAAGTCCGCTCCTGGACCTTGGTTTCGAGCAGGCCCTGGGCCTCTCCCAGGGCGCTCTCGAAACGCTTGCGGTCCTCGACCAGGAGGTTGAAATTGGTCAAAAGCCGCCCGACCTCGTCCAGATGGGTCACGGGCAGGGCCTGGAATTCGCGTATGCCCGAGGACATCTCCCGGACGCTTCCGCTGGCCCGGGCCAGGGGGGCCAGCAATTTCCCGATGACCAGCCAGAGCACGCCAATGGCCAGCAAGGAGAGGGACGCCCCCACGGCGTAGACCCGCATGCGCAGTTCCCGGATGGGCGCGAAGGCCTCCTCCACCGGGAGCACCAGTTGGGCGATCCATCCGGCCGAGGGAATCTGCTTGCCCGAGGTCAGGACCTCGACCTCCTTGGAGTTCACGGTGATCCCGGACCCCTCGTACCCGGCCACGAATTTGTCCAGCATGGCGTTCTGGCCGGGTTCGGCCATGGGCTGCATGATGCGGGCCGGATCGCTGCAGGTGGCGATGAGTCCGTATTTGGGCACGTCAATGGCGATGTATCCGGTTTTTCCCAGCCGGGTGTTCTGGGCCTGTCCGAACAGGGTCTGGTCCGCAAAAGTGGCGTATCCGGCCAGAACGCCGATGAATCCACCGGCGGCGTCCTTGACCGGCACGCCAAAGACCACCCCGGGCTCCTGGGTGAATCGCCCCACCAGAGGCCTGCCGATGGCGGCCCTGCCGGTGGCGGATATTTCCTGAAAATACTCCTGGGAGGTGAAAGAAGCTCCGGCGCGTCCCTGGGCCGAGGGATAGTCGGCTATGCCCATGCCGTCCTTGGAGATGAGCGTCAGCCCGCGTTTGAACAACTTGAGCAGGCTGACGTGGGAGATCAGAAAATCGCGGGCCTGATCCGGATCGGCCAGAAGGGCCGGGGTGAGTCTTTCGGCCGCTGCTTCGAGCAACTCCAGGCGCAGCCGTATCTTGCCGTCCAGATCCGAGGCGACATAGGTGGCGGTGGAAAATTGCTGCCTGGCCAGGAGCTCCTGCATGTTCTCGGTGAGTTGACGCTCGACCACATAAGTCAGGAGCGCCGAGCAGCAGATCAAGAGGAGCATCACCACCAGGGTGATCTTGGTCTTCAGGCTCACAGGGAACCGTCGTTTGGGCCTGCACTCACCACAACAGGCCCGGCCGCGGAAGTCCGAACAAGGACATGATCCCTCCGATCAGGTGACGCTGGCCCGTGGCGCAGACCGCGTGGATGGATTGAGAACACCGAGCCCAGCCTACCACGCTTTTAAAGTGGCAGGCAACGCCAAACCCGGCCGATCATCCTGGGACGGTCATCCCGGAACGGTCGCGGGCTGGTCCTGAAAACGACCCGGCCCGTCCTGGCCCGGGACCAGGGTCAGCCTCCGGTCGTGGAAGGCGGCCAGGGCCTGGCGATGCCCCACGCTGATGACCGCCGTCTTGGGCAGGCGGGAGCGCAGGAGCCCGTAAAGCTCCCGCTCCCCGGCCTCGTCCACGGCCGAGGTGGCCTCATCCAGAAAGAGCCAGTCCGGCTTATGCAGCAGGATGCGGGCAAAGGCCAGGCGCTGCTGCTCACCCGGGGAGAGCTGCTGGGCCCAGTAGCGGCTGTCGTCCAGGAGCCCGGCCAGGCGGCCCAGGCCGCAGGCGGTCAGGGCCTCCTGGATGTCCGCATCGGAAAAGCCCCCTGAAGATGCCGGGTAGCTGACCACGGAACGCAGGTCGCCCATGGGCAGATAGGGCTTCTGGGGCAGAAAGAGCATTCGCCCCGAGGCAGGCAGCTCGGCCCGGCCCCGTCCGTGGGGCCAGAGCCCGGCCAGGGCGCGCAACAGCGTGCTCTTGCCCGAGCCCGACGGCCCGGTGAGCAGCAGGCTTTGCCCGGGCGACAGGGTGAGGCTTAGGTCCTCGACCAAAGGGCGGCCGCCGGGCAGGTCCAGGGCCAGGGCTGAGAGGCGCAGGCTCTCCTGCTCCGACACGGCCACCGTAAGGGTCCCGGGACCGGCGCCCTCCTCCCCGGCCTGGTCCAGGGCCAGGGCAAAGGTGGTCAGCCGGTCCACCGTGGCCTTCCAGGAGGCCAATTCGGTATAGGCGTCCACGAACCAGCTCAAGGCCCCCTGCAACTGGTTGAAGGCCGAGGAGGTCTGCATCAGGTCCCCGAGCTGGATGGCCCCGGCGAAATAGCGCGGGGCCGCGGCCAGGAAGGGAAAGACCACGGCCACCTGACCGTAGCCCGTGGTCAGCCACATGAGCCGCTTGCGCCGCCGCATGATGGCCCACCAGTTCTCCACCACATGGGCGAAGCGTTCCTTGAACCCCCGGGCCTCGTCAGCCTCGCCCCGGTACAGGGCCACGCCCTCGGCGTTCTCCCGGAAACGCACCAGGTTGAAACGGAAATCCGCCTCGTAGCGCTGCTGGTTGTAGTTCAGCCGGATAAGCGGGCGGCCCACCTTCTTGGTCAGCCAGGAGCCCAGCCCGGCATAGGCCACGGCCACCCAGACCATGTACCCGGGCACGGTCCAGACCATGCTGCCGACAGGAATCTCCAGGGTCCCGGACAGGCCCCAAAGAATGCCGAAAAAGGAGACCAGGGTGACCACGGCCTCGAGCAGGCCCAGGGTCAGGGTCAGGCTCTGGCCCACGAAGATGCCGATGTCGTCCGCGATGCGTTGATCCGGATTGTCCGTGTCCGCCCCGCGCAGGGCCAGGGCGTAATAGGCCCGGTCCCCGAGCCAGCGGTCCAGGAAGCGGTCGGTGAGCCAGCGCCGCCAGCGGATCTGGAGCATCTGGCGCAGATAGAGCTGGTACACGGCCACCACGATGTAGCTGGCGGCCAGGATGCTGAAATACCCGAGCTGGCGGTAGAATCCGTCCAGGTCCCGGTTCTGCAGGGTCTCGTAAAAGGCGTTGTTCCACTTGTTCAAAAGCACGTTGATGAACACCAGGCTTAAGCTCATGGCCACGATGACGGCCAGAAGCCCCAGGCCGGGCCAACGCTCCTCGGACACCCAGTAGGGTTTGGCCAGCCGCCAGATATCGCGCACAAAGCCCTTGGCATTTTTCATGAACAGACACCTCGCTTTGGGGAAGCCCGGGGGCGCCCGGTCTTTGCTCCGGCAACGGGCTTCCCGGCCAGGACTTTACCTCCTTGACCAAGGCAAGGCAAATCCGCGCCTGCCCGTCCCGGACCCAGGGGCCGGGGGTTGTGGGCAGACCCGAACCGGTGTACGATTCCCTTGGTTTTCCAGCCCGACGGACCGTCCCCTGAGTCGATCCATGCACAAGCCGCGCGGAGAGAGGATGCCCTTACTGCGTCCGAGCACCATCGTTCTGGCCTTCGCCCTGGGCAGCGCCTTGTGGATTCTGACCTCGGACCATATGGCCGCCGCCCTCTTCGCCGATTCGCCCAGGGTCCTCATGTGGGTGGGCATCCTCAAGGGCTGGTTCTACGTGGCCGTGGTCTCCCTCCTGCTCTTCGTCCTGATCAAGACCTTTGAATCGAACTGGCTCAAGAAGAAAGAGGCCCTGCGGACCAGCGAGGAGAAATTCCGCAGGCTCTTCGAGGCCGCGCCCATTCCCATGGCCCTGACCGGCCCGGGCGGGGAGGTGGAGCGACTCAACGGCCGGTTCACCAACGTGTTCGGCTATACGCCGGAGCAGGTCCGGCACATCGAGGACTGGTGGCCCCTGGCCTATCCCGACCCGGGAGAGAGGGCCGAGCACAAGGAAATCTGGACCCGGGCCGTGGCCCGGCTGTTTGAGGACCAAAACCCGTCGGCCCAGATATCCCAGGAGGCGACCTGCACCTGCGCGGACGGAAGCAAGCGCACCATCCTCTTCACCGCCGCCCAGATCGGGCCGAGCCTCCTGACCCTGTTCCAGGATTTGACGGACATCCGCACGGCCGAGCAAGGCCTCAAACGCTCGGTGGAGGAAAAGAACGTCCTGCTCAAGGAGGTGCACCACCGGGTCAAGAACAACCTGCAAATCATCAGCAGCCTGCTCTTTCTCCAGATGGGCCAGGTGGTGGACCCGCATGACCGGTCCCTGTTCGCCGAAAGCCAGAACCGCATCCTGACCATGTCCCTGGCCCACGAGGAGCTGTACCGCTCAAACGACCTGGCCAGCGTGAACATGCGCGGCTACCTCACGGAACTGGTACGGCGGGTGGCGGGCGCAGGCGGTCAGCGCCCCAAGATCAGCCTGGACATCGAGGACATCTCCCTGCCGGTGGACAAGTCCCTGCCCTGCGGGATGATCGTCAACGAACTGGTCACCAACACCACCAAACACGCCTTTGGCCCCGGTTCTGCCCAAAAATCGGCCGGGGAATCGGGGTACGAACTGGCCCTCGTCTTCCGGCGCGGCCCCCAAGGGTACGCCTTGACCGTGTCCGACAACGGGCCGGGCATCCCGCCCGGGTGCGATTTCGCGGCCCCCCGCAGCCTGGGCCTGACCCTGGTGCACAGCCTGGCCGAGCAGCTCGAAGGCCGCATCGCCTACCATTACCAAGACGGGGCGCATTTCGTCCTGACCTTCCCGGGGTGACCGCCATGGGCCGCATCCTGAACATCCTGGTGGTCGAGGACGAGCGCATCATCGGGCTCCTGAACGAATCCATCATCAGAAGCCTGGGCCACAAGGTGGCGGGCAACCTGGCCACCGGCGAACGGGCCGTGGAATTTACCCGCAGCCAGGAGGTGGACCTCATCTTCATGGACATCCGCCTGGCCGGGATCATGGACGGCATCGAGGCCGTGGAGCATATCCATGCCCAGAAGCATATCCCGGTGATCTACATCTCGGCCTATGCCGACGAGGAAACCCAGGCCCGGGCGGCCCGGACCAGCCATCTGGCCTTCTTGTCCAAGCCCCTGGAGCCCGACCGCCTGAAACAGACCATCGACACCCTTTCAGGAGAGGAGCCCAGCCCCCTGGATTGAGGAGCGCCCGGCCCCGGACCACCCCCTCTTCACGAGGATCATATGGCCATGCATCTTTTCCGGTTCTTCAAAAGCCAGAACGTCTGTCGTCTCCTGGACGACCCCCAGGGCCCGGCCTCCCGCAAGTTCGCGGCTTTCAAGACTCTGCTTACGCGCAACAACGAAATCCTGGACATCATGGCCGGGCTGGAGGAGCTGTACTACGGGGGCGGGCTGTTCACCCTGTCCGGGGTGGGCCAGGCCTGCGCCCGCCTGGGCGAGGCGGTCTCGGAGCTTGTGGCCCTGCTCAACGCCCTGTCCGGATCGCGCTCCCCGGCCCTGGGCCTGGCCCTGGAGCGCATCATGCGCTCCATCCGGGACGAGCTGACCCACCGCGCCCCGGCCCTGACTGGCCCCCTGGTCCTGGTCCTGGACCTGGACCAGCTCGGCCCGGGCCAGGACCGCCTGGCCGGGGGCAAGGCGGCCAACCTGGCCCGCATCCGCCGGGACCTGCACCTGCCCACCCCGGACGGATTCGTGGTCACGGCCGCGGGTTTCCAGGCCTTCATGGCCCATGGGGACCTGGGCCAGCGCATCCGGGAGCTCCTGGACGGCCTCTCACCCTACGATCTTCCCGATCTCGCGGCCCGCACCGCGTCCATCCAGCGCCTCATCCGCCAGGCCGAGCCGCCCCGGGAGATGGTCCTGGCCCTGCACGAGGCCGTGGCGGCCCTGACGAAACGCCTGGCCCCAGGCCTGGACCAGAATTCGCCCCAGGCCCCCCTGCTGGCCATGCGCAGCAGCGCCCTGGGCGAGGACGGCCGGGCCTCTTTCGCCGGGCAGTACGAAACAATCCTGGGCGTGCCCCCCCGGGAGGCCCTTTCGGCCTACAAGCGGGTCGTCGCCGGGAAGTACACGCCCACGGCCATCCTCTACCGCCTGCGCTTCGGCCTGGACGAGGAGGACACGCCCATGGCCGTGCTCGGCCTGGCCATGGTGGACAGCCGGGCCAGCGGGGTTCTGTACACCCGGGACCCCGGCCGTCCCGGGTCCACGGACCTGCGCGTGGACGCCCTGTGGGGCCTGGGCGAGACCCTGGTTTCCGGCCAAGGCGCGGCCGACACCTTTTCCTTGAACCGCGAACCCCTGGCCGTGACTGGCCAAAGCCTCGCGCGCAAGACCGGAGGGCTGGGCCTGGCTCCTGGCGGGGGCACGGCGGGCCAGGACATTTCCGAGCCGAAGGCCCTGGCCCCGGCCCTGACCGAGGCCCAGGTTCTGGAGCTGGGCGGCCTGGGCCTGATCCTGGAGGAGTATTTCCAGGCCCCTCAGGATGTGGAATGGGCCGTGGACCCGGCCGGGCAGCTTTTCATCCTCCAATCCCGGCCCCTGGACCTGGCGGAGGACATGGTGGGAGACTGGCCCCAGGCCGCGCCGGAATCCGGCGACACGGAATCCGACGGCACGGACCGGGCCGACCCGACCCGCTTCCCGGGTCACGACCTGCTGTTGTCCGCAGGCCTGACCGCTGCCCGGGGCGCGGCCTGCGGCGAAGTCTTGGTGGTCCAGGGGAGCCTGCCCCAGGACCTGCCGGAAAATCCGGCCCAGGGCTCTATCCTGGTGGCCCCCAATGCCGCGCCGGAACTGGCCGTGCTCCTGGACCGGGTCCAGGGCCTGATCACGGATCGGGGCTCGGTGGCCAGCCATCTGGCTTCCGTGGCCCGGGAACTCGGGATTCCAGCCCTGTTCGAGACCGTTGCGGCCACCCGGCGTCTGGTCCCGGGACAGGTGGTCACCCTGGACGCCACGGGCCGCGCGGTCCATGCGGGCCGGGTGGAGGCCCTGCTTGCAGGCCAAAACGCCCCGGGAACACGGCGCCGTAACCGCCTGGCCGGGAGCCCCATGCACGAGCGCCTGCGCCAGGTCCTGGACCAGGTGGCCCCCCTGTTCCTGACCGACCCCGACCGCCCGGACTTCAATCCCGAGGGCTGCCGGACCATCCACGACATCACCCGCTACGCCCACGAGCAGGCCCTGCGCGAGATGTTCGGCCTGGCCGACGGGACCGACATGGCCAGCCACGGGGGAGACGGGGCTGCGGCCGTGCGCCTCAAGGCCGCCATCCCCCTGGATATCTACTGCCTGGACTTAGGCGGCGGCCTGCGGCCCAACCTGACCACCTGCGACCAGGCCACACCCGAGGACCTGCGCTCCGTGCCCATGCTGGCCCTGTGGCGCGGCTTCACCCACCCGGGCATCACCTGGACCGGGTCCGTGCCCCTGGACGCCCGCAACCTCTTCACCCTCATTGCCTCCTCCACGGCCGCCGAGGCTGGCGGGGACACGCCCAGGGGCGATTCCTACGCCCTGCTCTCGGACTCCTACCTCAATTTGAGTGCGAGATTCGGCTATCATTTCGCCAATATCGACGCCTTCTGCGGGGAGGTTGCCAGCCAGAACCACATCCTGGTACGCTTTGCGGGCGGGGCCGGGAATTTCACGGGCAAGAGCCTGCGCCTGGAGTTTCTGACCCAGGTCCTCGGCCGTCTGGGCTTCACCCTGACCGTGACCGGGGACGTGCTGGACGCCTCGCTCAAGGGACCCGACCGGGCCACGGCCGAGGCCGCCCTGGACCAGTTGGGCCGCCTGCTGGCCTCCAGCCGCCTGCTGGACATGGCCATCGCCAGCCAGGCCCAGGCCTGGTCCATGGCCGAGTCCTTCTTTCAGGGCGACTACGATTTCCTGGGCCAGCGCGCGGTCTCACCCCTGCCCGCCTTCCATCTGCCCCTGGGCGACTGGGAGCGCCGGGTGGAGGACGGCCAGCCCCTGGCCCGGCAGGACGGCTCCCGGTGGAGCAACAGCCTGACCCGGGGCCTGGCCGGTCTGGTGAACCGCCTGGCTGGCAAGCGAGCCCAGGGTCTCCTGGACTCCATGGGGGCCTATTTCCACTTCCCCCTGGCCGTGACCAAGGATTTGAGCCTGGGCGACGGCCGGTTCAGCGTCCAGGTCCGGCCCGTGGCCGGGGTGGTGGACCAGGCCGCCGGGCTGGCCTTCGGGGTGCACAACGTGGGCAATCTCCTGGTCCTGCGGTACAATGCCCTGGAGGACAACCTGGTCCTCTTCGCCTTTCAGGAGGGCCGCCGCAAGGAGCTGGCCCGGGTCAGCGTGGAGCCCCTGCCCGGGGCCTGGCGGGACCTGGCCGTGGAGGTGCGCGGCACGGACATCACCGGTTTTTTGGACCGCGTCCCGCTCATCCTCTTCCATTTCGACCGGCCCGTGAGCGGGGGTCTGGGCCTGTGGACCAAGGCCGACTCGGTGTCCGACTTCCGGGGTCTGACCGTGGAGAGGATGGAGAGGCCGCTTTGCGTGGTCATCTGAAAGAGGCAGGAACAAGAAGTCCTCCGAAGAAGACAAGAATAAGAAATAATTTAATTTATTAATCAATTGCGCCTGGCTTTGTCTTGCAACTGCGCCACGAGTTGGGCCTTTCGGGATTGGCGGTGTCTTTCATGGCTGCGCTATGATAAGAACACCCTATTATAATTATATATTTTTCTTCAAATCGTCTTTGTCGGAGCCTCCTAGAGCCCGGTTGAGTTTTTTCCCCTGGTCCCGTACCCTGAAGGCATGTTTCGACGCCTGGCATCCCTTGTTCCATCCCCGGCCCTGGCCCCGATCCTGACCATGATCCTGGCCATTTCCCTGTCCTCATGCAGCGCCTCGGACGCCCTGCGCGCCGCGCGGGTGGCCGCCTCGGGCAATCCCTCCCAGGCCGCCGTGGGCGTGCTGAAAGACAAGGCCCTGGGCTATGCCGTGAACCCCCAGGCCGTGGTCTGGGACATAAAGCGCGTGGGTCGGGCCTTCGACTCCCTGCGCAAGGCCGTGGGCGGAATCTGGGGCGATACCGAGACCCGGGAGCCCTCGCCCCGCAAGTACGTGAAATACACCCAGAACTACAAAAGCCGCGCCCTGGTGGACTTCGAGAGCGGGATCATCACCGTGGAGACCGTGGACGCCGCGAATTCGGCCGAGAGCCTGAAGAACGCCGTGGTCACCACCCTGCTCACCCCGCTCGACCCGCGCTCCGTGGACCTCTTCTCGGACAAGGAGATCAAGTTGGAGGGCCGCCCCTTTCTCCTCGGCGAGGTGCGGGACCTTCAGGGCCGGACCATCGACGGGCCGGATCGGGCCGAGGCCCTGGCCCTGGAACTGGTGGGCGAGCACATGCAGGCCCGGGTCACTCAGGACGGCAAGACCGTGCATTTCGTGACCATGGCCATGGTGGCCGACCATCTGAACCTGCGCGCGGAAAAATACCGGCCCCTGGTGGAGGAATGGTCCTCCAAGATGGGGGTGAGCCGCAATCTCATCTACGCGGTGATGAAGACCGAGAGCGATTTCAATCCCTACGCCGTGAGCACGGCCGGGGCTCTGGGGCTCATGCAGGTGGTGCCGGGCTCGGCCGGGCGCGAGGCGGCCGTGAAGCTGGGCGACTCGGGCACGCCCTCCCGGGACCTGCTCCTGGACCCGGCCGGGAACATCGCCTATGGCACGGCCTACCTGGGGATTTTGCAGGAGAAATACTTCGGCGAGGTGGGCGACCCGGTGTCCCGGGAGTACTGCATGATCGCGGCCTACAACGGCGGCCCGGGCGCGGCGCTTCGCGTCTTCGACCCGGACAAGGCCAAGGCCCCGGCCCGCATCAATGCCCAGACCGCCCAGGACGTGTACCAGGGGTTGAAGACCAGGATGCCGCAGGAGGAATCGCGACGGTATCTGGTCAAGGTTTTGGAGGCCAAGCGATTGTTCGTGGGGTTGTAAATGATAGAAAAACAGGACCGCACTTAATGCCCCAAACCGCCCCCCTGCTCCGCCAGGTCAAGGCCTCGGCCGGTTCGGGCAAGACCCACGCCCTGACCCGGGCCTACCTGGAGCTTCTGCGTTCCTCCCAGGTCGGACCAGGCGGCCGCGATCCTGATGGAGAGGGCCGCCCGGCCTGTTCCCGGACGCGGGAGTCCGGCCATGCCTGGCCGGAAATCCTGGCCGTGACCTTCACCAACAAGGCCGCGGCCGAGATGAAAGAACGGGTGCTGGACGCGCTGAAAGCCGCCGCCTTGAATCAGGCCGACCAGGACCCGGCCCCGGGCTTTTCCCCGGCCCAGGCCGCCGCCGCCCTGGAGGCCATCCTGCGGCGCTACCACCGCCTGAACATCCGCACCATCGACAGCCTGCTCAACCTGATCCTGAAGCTCTTCGCCCTGGACGAGGGCATCTCCCCGGACTTCGAGCTGGCCTTTGACCAGGACACGGTCTACGAGCCGGTGTTCGCCCGGTTCCTGGCCGCCTGCGAGACCGAGGGCCAGGAGCGCGCCCTGTTCAACGCGGCCCTGTCCTCCATGGTCCTCCAGGAGAACAAGCGGGGCTTCGACCTGTCCGAGGCCATCCGCAAGCGCCTGTTCGCCCTCATCACCTTTGTGCGCGGGGACGGCCGGGACTTCGAGGACGATCCGGCAGTCCTGGCCGCGGAACTGGCCGGACCCTACGCCCGGTTCCGCGAGGCGGCCACGAACTTGAACGCCCAGGTCCACCTCCTGGGCCTGCCCCTGAACGCCAATTTCACCAAATACCTCCAACGATGCCTGGACGCCGCGCTCTTCGACGGCCCGCCCAAGTCCGCCCTGGCCGACAAGCCCGACCTGACCCACGGGGTGCTCAAAGAAGGCAAGGCCAAGGTCACGGATCAGGCCGACGCGGCCTACGCCCGGCTCAAGGAGGCCCACGCGGCCTACGCCCTGGCCCAGGCCCCGATCAAGGGGGCCTGGCTCCTGGCCCCCTGCCTGCGCATGGCCAAGGCCCTTTTGTCCGGGGTACGCGAGCACGAGGCCGCCCGGGGCGTGGTGGTGGGCTCGGCCCTGGCTGCCCAGGCCGGACGCCGCCTGGCCCGGGATGAGGGCGTGTCCGAGGCCTTCTGCCGCATGGGCGCGCGCCTGGCCCACCTGCTCATCGACGAATTCCAGGACACCAGCCGGGAGCAGTGGACCGCCCTCTTCCCCCTGGCCGAGGAATGCCTGGCCAAGGGCGGGAGCCTCTTCTACGTGGGCGACGTGAAACAGGCCATCTACGGCTGGCGGGGCGGGGATTCGGCCCTGTTCGAGGCCGTGCTGGCCTCGCCCCTGGCCCGCCTGGCCCCGCCCGAGCGCGAGGAACTGCCCCACAACTGGCGCAGCCGCCGGGCCGTGGTGGAGTTCAACAACGACTTTTTCTCCAGCCTGGAGCATCCGGCCACGGCCGGGGAGCTGGCCCGCCGCCTGCTGCCCGAAGCGCCCCAGGAATGCGTCCTGGACCTGGCCGACGGGCTGGTCCAGGCCTTCGCCGGATGCACCCAAAGCCTGCCGGCCGGGGAGGCCGGGGGCCGGGACCGGGAAGGCGGCTACGTGCGCCTGGAACGCCTGCCCGGCCTGGACCCGGACCCTGCGGCCGAGGCCTGCGAACAGATGGAGTACCGGGTCCGGGAGATTCTTTCCCGGCGTCCGGCCCGGGACGTGGCCGTGCTGGTGCGGGCCAACGAACAGGCCGCCCTGGCCTGCGACCAGCTCCTGTCCGCCGGGATCCCGGTCATCACCGAGAGCAGCCTGCGCCTGGCCGACCACCCGGTGGTGCGCCGCCTGGCCGCCTTCCTGGCCTTCCTGGACTTCCCCCTGGACGACCTGGCCCTGGCCTCCTTCGTGTCCGGTCCAGAGCTTTTCGGGGCCGAGGCCGGGATTTTGTCCGAGGACATCCAGGACTGGCTCTGCCGCCGGGGGCCGGGACCGGCCTACAAGAGCTTCCGCCAGGAATTTCCGGCGGCCTGGGACCGGCTCATCGACCCCTTTTTCCGCAAGGCCGGGCTCATGGGCGTGTACGACCTGGTGCGCGAGGCCGTGCGCGTATTCCGGGTCCTTCAGCGCCGACCCTTTGACGAGCTGTACGTGCGGCGCTTCCTGGAGGTGGTCTGCCTGGCCGAGAGATCGGGCCGGGGCTCGCCTGCGGCCTTCCTGGAATACTGGGAGGAGAGCGGCGGCGAGGAGA
Organism: uncultured delta proteobacterium; assembly: GCA_903835685.1. GTDB lineage: Bacteria > Desulfobacterota > Desulfovibrionia > Desulfovibrionales > Desulfovibrionaceae > CAILNX01. The sequence continues at coordinate 14,263 of CAILNX010000050.1, read as the reverse complement.
AGGTCCCCCTGCCCCAGGGGCTCAACGCCGTGCGCATCATGACCATCCACAAGGCCAAGGGCCTGCAATTCCCGGTGGTGGTGGTCCCCTTCCACGGGTTCAAGGCCCGGCCCGAGGCGGATTTCCACGTCATGGAGGCCGGAGACAAGCCCCTGATCACCTCCATGCTCAAGAACCTGGGCCAGCCCTATGCCGCCTCCCTGGGCCGGGCGGCCCGGGAGGCCCTGAACACCCTGTACGTGGCCTGGACCCGGGCCGAGGACGAGCTGTACGGGTTCCTGCCCGCTGACCTGGGCCAGGAGGCCCCGGCCGCCCAGCCCGCCCTGGCCGCCTGCGCCCTGATCCTGGGCCAGGAGCTTCAGGAGCGCGGAATGGTGGAGCGCGGGATCCCACCCCGGGCCGAGCCTGATCTTTTCGCCTCGCCGCCCCAGCCCGAGCCCCTGGACCTGGCCCCGGCCCCGGACGAACCGGCGGAACTCATGGCCTGGCTCCCCCGGCTGCGGGTCTTCCGCCACTCCCTGCACACCTCCGGCCATCAGGAACGCCTGCGCGGCGAGGCGGCCCACAAGGCCCTCGAATTGCTGCGGTGTACCGACACGGACGCGGCCCGGGCCATGGCCCGGGCCGTGACCGGGGCCCTGGACTTCTTCCCCGGCCTGACCCCGCGTCGCCAGGAGCTTTCGGCCCAGCTCGCGGACATGCTGGCCTGGCTCCTGGCCCAGCCGGACCTGCCCGGATTCCTGGCCCGGGGCCGGGCCGAGGCCGAGATCATGGACCAGGAAGGCCGCTTCCACCGGGCCGACCTGCTGGTGGAGGACCCGGACCGGGTCACGGTGCTGGAGTACAAGACCGGCGCGGCCCAGCCCGAACATAAGGCCCAACTGGCCCGCTACCTGGGCCTCCTGGCCGCCCGCCGGGCCCCGGACGCGCGGCCGGTGCGGGGCCTCCTGGTCTATCTGGACGAGCGGCGCATTGAAACCGTGGCCCTGGGCCAGGCCGGGCCTGATTCTGGACCTGCGTCTGGCCCGGGAACGGCTTCTGGGCCAGGAAGCCTCCCCGGCAGCGAGGCCCGGCCATGAAGCCCATCCAGCTCGTGTCCTGGCGTCGGGACTTCATCGCGGCCCTGGCCCGGCGGCTGGTCACGACCACGAACGGGGACCTGTCCCGGGTCCTGGTCATCGTGCCCCATTCCCGGCCCATCCGCTTTCTCAAGGCCGCCTTGGCCGACCTGCCCGGTTTGGCCAAGCCCTGCCTCATGCCCCGCATGCTGGCCTTTGACGGATTCATCGACCTCCTGGCCCAGGACATCCAGACCGAGCCCCTGCGGCGCATCGGGCTCCTGGACCAGGCCGGGCTCCTGTTCCAGGCCGTGGATACGGTGCGCGCCCGGGGTGACGGCCCGCTCTCCCGGCTGCCCCTGGAACGGGACCGCTTCCTGCCCTGGGGCACGCGCCTGGCCGGGCTTCTGGAAGAACTCTGCCGCCAGGACCTGGACCCGGGCAACCTGCCCTACATGGAGGGCGAGGTCATCCCCTGGGCCGCCGCGCTCCTGGAACAGCTCGGGGACATCCGCCAGGCCTATGCCCAGACGCTGGAGGAACAAAACCTGACCACCTTTGGTCTGGACACCCAGCGCGCGGCCCGGAATCTCTCGGCGGCCACGGCTCGCGCGGCCGGGCTTCAAATCTTTCTGGCCGGATTCTACGCCTTGAGCGGCGCGGAAGAAGTCATTTTTAGACACCTCTGGTCCGAGTGCGGGGCCGAGGTGCTCTGGCACGGGGACCCGGCCATGGCTTTCGGCCCATCCCAAGGAGTCCATCCGGCCGAGGCCGAGCACCTGGCCTGGAGGCGGGACTGGGGCGCGCGGGTGGAGCTGCTGGCTGGTGATGATGGCGACAATCCCGGGGACGGAAATCCCGGGAACGTCGATCCCCGGGCCGACGCCGGGCCGGACATCCGCTTCGTGGAAGGCTTCGACCTGCATTCCCAGCTCTCGGTCCTGGGCCAGGAGCTGGCCGGTCTGGACCGGGAGCTGTCCGCGGCCGTGGTCCTGCCCGAGACCGGGCTTTTGACCCCGGTGCTCCACCACCTACCCGAGCAGGAGGTGAACATCAGCATGGGCGCGCCGCTGGACCGCTCGGCCCTGGCCCAGCTCCTGGAGCTGGTGCTGGACCTGGCCGAGAACCGGGTGGAGAGCCCGGGCCACCAACAAGGCCAAAATGAGGACAAGGGGCTCTACCCCCGCCAGACCCTGATCGCCCTGCTCCGCCACCCCTACGTGAAGATGCCCGCCCTGGGCCGCATGACCTGTCTGCGGCCGGTGTTCCAGCACTGGGAGGCCCATCTGCGCCAGGGCAGTCCCCTGGCCGATCCCTGGGATTTCCTGCCCACGTACCTGGACGTGCCCGAGAACGAGAGCGAGGCTGCGGCCGAAGCCTTGCGCCTGGACCTCCTGGACCGCTTCCTGACCCGCTTCGCGGCCGTGGCCAGCCTGGAGGCCCTGGGCCAGTCCCTGGCCGACCTGGCCGGATTCCTGAACGACCTGGGCGGGTCCCTGTGGCGCACCCACCTGCTGGACGCCGAATGCCTGTGCCGCCTGGTGGAGTCCATCATTCCCCAGTTGCAGGGCTGCCTGGTCAGCCGGGATGCGTACCCGCAGTCCGTGCTCTTTGCCGTGCTGCGCGAACTCCTGGCCGCCGAGCGGGTGTCCTTTGAGCCCGAGCCCCTGACCGGGCTCCAGGTCCTGGGCTTTTTGGAGGCCCGGCTCCTGCGCTTCAGCCGCCTGTACGTGCTGGAGGCCGTGGAGGACCTGCTGCCCGGCGCGCCGGTCTACGACCCCCTGCTGCCCGACCCCCTGCGCAAGCTCCTGGGCCTGCCCGACTCCCGGGAGCGGGACCATGTGGCCGCCTACAATTTCCACCGCCTGATCCAGGGCGCGGACACGGCCGTGATCTTCTACCAGGCCGGGGTCAAGCCCGGGCTCCTGGACTCCAAAAGCGTGCGCTCCCGCTATGTGGAGGAGCTGCTCTGGGAGCGGGAAAAGGGCCTGGGCCAGCGCATCGAGCGGGGCGACCCGGTGCTGAGCATGGTCTCCTTCCCAGCCCATCCGCCGGATCGTGATTTGGCCGCCCTGCCCCTGACCCCGGCGGCCCGGGAGCGGCTGGAAACCCTGGTGGGCCAGGAGGGCCTGAGTCCTTCGGCCCTGGACGCCTATCTGCGCTGCCCCAAGGCTTTTTTCTACCGCTATCTGGCGCTGTTGAAGCAGGCCCGCCCCGCGCCCGGCGAGGCCGACCAGGGCCGGTTCGGGACCCTGCTCCACGACGTACTGAAGGGATTCTTCGAGTCCCGCCTGGACACGCCCCTGGACCTGGCGGCCCTGCCCGAACTCACGCGCCTGACCCTAGGCCGGGATTTGGACACGACCTTCGCCCGGGCCTTGGAGACAGACCCCTTTTTCGGGCACCTGCCCTACGACCGAAGGGCCTGCCTAGCCTATACCGGCCGGGAGCGCCTGGCCCGCTTCCTGGCCGCCTTTCCGGCCACGCGCGTGCTGGAGGTGGAAAAAAAGATCACGGCCACCTTGGACTTCGGCGGCCGGAGCATTCTTTTCATTGGCCAGCCCGACCGCCTGGACCGCCGGGAAGAGGGCCTGATCCTCCTGGACTACAAGACCGGCAAAGTGCCCCGCCCCACGGCCGGTTTCTGGGAGGACGACGAACTCTTCGAGGCCCTGGACCTCTGCGACCCGGCCCTGGACCCGGACCCGGACCTTCTGGCCCGGCTGGCCAAGGCCGTGGGCAGCGTGCAGCTTCCGGCCTATTTGCATCTGTTTCACCAGGCCCGGCCCGAGGTGGGCGAGGTGCTCCAGGCCGCCTGGGTGGAGCTGGCCGACAAGGGCGTCGAGGCCCCGCTGTTTGCGGAAAAACTCTCCCTGGCCGAGCGCCGGGACATCCTGACCGGCCGGATTCCGGCCCTGCTCGCCTTCTTGCTTCGGCACATGCTTGGTTGTACAAGGTTCGTCCCGGTGCGCGGGCCGGGGTGCCGCTGGTGCGAGATGAGCGGCCCCTGCGGCGCGCCCCAAGGAGGCCAGAGATGAAAGTGAGCCAGGGAAGCCTGGGACGGGTGTTCGTGCTCAGGCTGGAGGACGGGGATCGCCTGCCGGACAGCCTGGAACGGTTCGCGGCGGACAACGACCTACGCTGCGCCTTTTGCGCCCTTCTGGGCGGGGCCGACGCAGGCAGCAAGATGGTGGTGGGACCCCGGGACGGACGGGCCATGCCGCCCGAGGCCATGCTGCACATCCTGGCCGGGGTGCATGAGATCGCGGCCGTGGGCACCATTTTCCCGGACGCCGAAGGCAATCCCAAACTGCACATGCACGCAGCCGCCGGACGCGAGGATTTCGCGGCCGTGGGCTGCGTCCGGGCCGGGGTGGACATCTGGAAAGTGGCCGAGGTGGTGGTCCTGGAGCTTCTGGACCTGGACATGACCCGCCGCAAGGACCCGGAGACCGGGTTTGAACTCCTGACCAAGGACTAAACACGTGGAAAAGGCTTCCATCGTCATCTGCGGGGCCGGGATCAACGGCCTGACCATAGCCCGGGAACTGGTGCGCACCGGGCATACCGACATCCTCATTTTCGAGAAGGAGCCGTCCCTGGGCCTGCACGCCTCGGGCCGCAACAGCGGGGTGCTGCACGCGGGCATCTATTACGCCCCGGGCAGCCTGCGGGCCACCTCCTGCCTGGAAGGCAACAAGCGCATGAAGGACTACTGCCGGGAAAAGGGCCTGCCGCTGCTGGAAAACGGCAAGGTCATCGTGGCCCGGGACGAGTCCGAACTGCCCACCCTGCGCGAGCTGCACACCCGCGCCCTGGCCAACGGGGCCAAGGTGGACCTGATCGACGAAAAGCAGTTGAACGAGATCGAACCGGCCGCGCGCACCACGGGCCAGGCCCTGCTCTCCCACTACACGGCCGTGGTGGACCCCAAGCGGGTCCTGGCCTCCCTGTCCGAGGATTTGAAGGCCACGGGCAAGGTGAAAATCCTGTACGACACCAAATTCCTGGGCCGGAACCCGGACAAGAGCGTGCGCACCAGCCGGGGGAGCATCGGCTGCGGGTTCTTCATCAATGCGGCCGGGGCGCACGCGGACAAGGTGGCCCAGGCCTTCGGAGCCGGGCACGGCTACGTGCTGGTGCCCTTCAAGGGCATCTACAAGAAACTCAAGCCCGAGAAGGCGGACATGGTCCGGGGCAGCATCTACCCGGTGCCCAACATCAAAAATCCCTTCCTGGGCGTGCATTTCACCCGCAGCGTCTACGGCGACGTGTACCTGGGCCCCACGGCCATCCCGGCGCTCGGGCGGGAGAACTACAAGGTATTCGAGGACTTAAGCCTGGAGACCCTGGAGATACTGTGGCGCGACGCCAAGCTCTTCTTCCTGAACCCCAAGTTCCGTAGCGTGGCCCTGGAAGAGCCCAAGAAATACTCCTTCTCCCATTTCTTCGCCGACGCGGCCAAGCTGGTCAAAACCCTGGACCCCTCGGACATCATGGACAGCCCCAAGGCGGGCATCCGGCCCCAGCTCATCAACTTAAAGACCAACGAACTGGTCATGGACTTCGTCATCGAGCGCAAGGAGGACAGCCTGCACATATTAAACGCCATCTCCCCGGCCTTCACCTCCTCCCTGTCCTTCTCGGAGATGGTGGTGCGGGAGTATGTGAGCTGACGAGCGAAAACCGAATGGAAAAACGAGGGGGAGGGTCCATGGACCTTCCCCTTTCTTTTGCGCTCTCCGGCCCGAAAACCCAGGCCCGCCGCCCCCTGCCCGGCCTGCTCAAAAAAAATGCAAAAAATCTTTTCCCGGTCATTTTTTTACCCCCCCGATCTTCCTCCATTTTTTCCGCTCGTCAAATTTTATCATTGAATATCCGCATGTTGTCTCCCTTGCCTGGACTCGAAATACGTATATGCAGGATACAGTGAGGAATCTCCCGCTGGCGCGTTCTTGTCGTCAATACGGAGAGGGCTCAAGCCTTGAAGGAGGGGACCATGCAGAACATTCGAGTCAAACGGAGCGGGCGGCCGGATCTGGTTTTCACGGGCGTGAAGCTGGCCGAGGTGGATGAACGGCGGGTGTCCACGGTGGCGGACCACTGGTGGGAAGTGAGCCTGTTCAAGACCTGCGTCGGCAAGTACCTTTTGGCCTCCAGCCACCGCAGCCGGACAGGAAATTGCCGTCGGGTGGTGTTGAGTTTCCCCGCAGCCTGGGACCTGGTCGATTTTCTCCAGGAGAATGTTCTGGCCCCCTGGATTTCCGAAGAGATTTTGGCCCAGGGCATGGATCTGGACGAGGACGTCTTCCAGGCCGGAAGCGTCGTGCTCCACCACCGAATCGCCTGCTGACCTCCTGACAAAAAAGCCCCCCGCTCCCGGGAAAATCCGGAAGCGGGGGGCTCCATCACGCGAGAGGCAACCCGGGCTACTTGGTGAATATCTTCTCGATCTTCTGGATGAGCACGTCCGGGGTGAAGGGCTTGACGATGTAGTTGGACACCTTGGCCTGCACGGCCTCGATGACGTTCTCCTGCTGGGCCTCGGCCGTGACCATGAGGAAGGGCATGTCCGCGAATTCCTCGCTGGACCGGACCTTGCGGAGCAGATCGATGCCCGGCATCTTGGGCATGTTCCAGTCGGAAATGACGAAATCGATCTTGTCCTGGTTCAGCACTTCCCAGGCCGTGGTTCCGTCGTCAGCCTCCACGATGTTGTTGAAGCCGAGTTGGCGGAGAATGTTCTTGATGATCCGGCGCATGGTGGCGAAGTCGTCCACCACCAGGATCCGCATGTTCTTGTCCGTGGCCATCGTCTGCTGCTCCTTGGGGGAAAGCGTTCAGGCGCATCCGGCAGGATCGCGCCGCGCCCCCGGCCTCCAAACGGCCGGGAACCATTGATCTATCCTTTCAACCCTCGAACCTCTTAGCCGCTTTTCCAGTATTTTTCCAGGAAAAAAGCGGAAGCTCACCAAACTGGGCGAACCTTTTTTTTCTTCTCTATGCAATATGTGACAAAAAATAAACAACAAAAAGCGCTTGGACCTGTTATAAATCGCGCCTCGCGCGCCCTAGTATGGCCCGAAGGCCGCGTCGTACCGGGCCTGGAACTCCTCCAGGGTGAAGCAGTGCTCCTGGGTGCCCATGTGCTCCACGGCATAGGCCGCGCAGGTCGCGCCGAGGGCGCAGGACTCGGGCAGGCTCTGGCCCAGGATGAGCCCCTTGATGAGCCCGGCCCGGAAGGCGTCGCCCGCGCCCGTGGGGTCCACGGTCTTCACGGCCGGGGCCGCGGGCACGGCCTTTTCCCCTTCCCGGGTCTGGATCAGGCAGCCCTTTTCCCCCAGGGTGGTGATCAGGCGCGGGGTGCGCAGGAGCAGGGCCGCGCGGTCCAGGCCCGTGGCCTTCATGACCAGCTCCAGTTCGTAGTCGTTGGTGACCAGGGCAAAGGCCCCGGTGATCATCTCGGAGAGCTCCTCCCCGGAAAAGGCGGTGATGTTCTGGCCCGGGTCCATGATGAAGGGCAGGCCCATCTCCCGGTAGGTTTTGGGCAGCTCGCGCATGTCCGAGAGATTGCCCGGGCTGACAATGGCCAGGGCGTCGGTGGGATCGGTGCGGCTCAAGTCATAGCCGCAGGGCGTGTTCATGGCCGCCGGGTTGAAGCCGGTGATCTGGTTGTCCGAGAGGTCGGTGGTGATGTAGGCCCCGGCCGTGAAATCCTCAGGCACCCGGCGGATGCCATCCAGGGGCAGTCCGTAGCGCACCAGCCATTTCTCGTACTGCTCGAAATCCTTGCCCGCCGAGCTCAAGATCAGGGGCGCTTCGCCCAACAGGGCCAGATTGTAGGCGATGTTTCCAGCCGTGCCGCCAAAACGCTCCTGAAGTCCGTTCACCAGAAAACAGACGTTGAGGATATGGATTTTGTCCGGCAGAATGTGGTCGGCAAAACGGCCGGGAAAGGTCATGATCCGGTCATAGGCCAGGGAGCCTGAAACGAGGATGCGCATGGGCGGATTCTCCTGGTTGGCGTCAAGGGCGCAAGCGCCGCTTTCGAAAAAGTTCCTACGGGCATGCCTTGGCCCTGTCAATCGGGTGATACGGTACAAAATAAAGGGAGCAAAGGCTGCAAATGGACGAGAAGATCGAGATGAACCAGGCCGGAGAGGGCCGTGCGCTTCAGCTTGGAGAGGATATGGACGGCGCGCGCCTGGACAAGGCCCTCCTGGCCCTGACCCCCGAGGCCTCCTTAAGCCTGCGGCGGCGGCTCATCGAAACGGGCCAGGCCCGGCTCGACGGCCGACCGGCTCCCCCCGGCCGCAAGGTCCGGGCCGGGCAGGTATTGTCCCTGGCGACTGTCGCGGCCCCCACGGCCCTGGCCCCCGGGGTGCGTCTGGTGCTCCGCCTGGGCGACTGGGCCGCGTTGTACAAGCCCGCCGGGCTGCCCACCACCGCCCTGGCCGGAAAACCCGGGCCGAGCCTGGAGGCCTGCCTGCCCGGGCTCTTTCCGGACCAAAGCCCCCTGCTCCTGAACCGCCTGGACACCCCCACCTCGGGCCTGGTCCTGGCCGCCCTGGCCGACCCGGCCGCTCAGTCCTTCCGGAACTGGGAGAACGAGGGCCGGGTGCGCAAGCACTACCTGGCCCTGGTGCGGGGAGACCTGTGGGAGACCCTTGTTTTGGACCGGGCCTTGGACACGGTCAAACGCAAAAAGACCCGGGTCCTGCGCGAGGCTGACCCGGACCCCACCCGGCGCACCCTGGTGGAGCCCCTGCCCGCCCCGCCCGGTCTGCCCGCCCTGATCCAGGAGCACGGGACCCTGACCCTGGTGCGGGCCACCATCAAGCGCGGGGCGCGGCATCAGATCCGGGCTCACCTGGCCGACCTGGGCCACGCCCTGCTGGGCGACGAGCTGTACGGCCCGGCCGGAGAGCCGCCCTTCCCCTTGCGCCTGCACCATCAGCATCTGGAGATGCCCGGATTCGCGGTCGAGGTGGAGCCGGACTGGCCCGAGGTTTTTTCGCAGACCGCGCCCGAGTGTCCTGTTCGCGAAACAAGACCAGACCAGAACGAAGAATAAGAATAATTCTTTCTTATTCTTGCGCTCTTGCGAAAGACAGGCCGATTCCGGGAGGCCGCTCTAGGGCAGACGCTGGGCAGGCCCGGGGAGCATCACCCGTACCAGGGTGCCCTGCTCCGGGGAGGTGTCCATGGCGATGGTCCCGCCGTGCACCTCGGTGATGAGCCGGGCCGAATAGGTGCCCAGGCCCGTGCCCCCGCGCTTGCCCGAGGTGGCGTACTTCTCGAAGAAGCGCTCCCGGACCTCATCCGGAACCAAGCCCAGATTGCGCACCTCAATGACCGCCTGGCCGCCCCCGGACAGGGACACGGTGACCGGCTGGGAGGCCGGGCTGGCCTCCAGGGCGTTCTTGATCAGGTTGGCCAGAAGGGAGTGCAGGAGCATCTCCTCGCCCAGAATGACCAGTCCGGCCCCGGGCGGCGGCTCCACGCCCTCCAGAAGAATGGACAGGGCGGCCCGGCGGCTGTGGACCAGGTCGCCCAGCTCCAGGCCGATCTTGCGGGCCAGGCCCACCAGCTCCACCGGGCTCTTGGCCAGGGTGTAGGTGCCCTGTTCGAGCTTGAGCAGGTTCAGGGAGGAGTCGATCATGGACAGCATGCGGTAGCCCGACTCCTTGAGCAGATTCAGGTAGTCCCGCTGGGTGGAGTTGAGCCCGCCCTCCATGCCGATCAGGTCCGGCAGGTTGATGAGGGCGTTCAAGGGGGCTTTCAAGTCATGGCGGGCGATGCGCTCCAGGTCCTCGCGCATGACCTCGTTGCGCTTGCGTTCGGTGATGTCCCGGACAATGGCGATGGCGTGCCAGCGCCCGGCCACCTGGATGGAGGACAGGGTCAACTCGACGGGAATGTGGCGGCCGCTTTTGTGCAGGCCGCTGAATTCCAGGCGCTTGCCCACGGCCGGTCCCTGGCCCGTGGCCTGGAAATGCGCCAGTCCTGCGAGGGAAGCCGTGCGGTCCCTGGGCAGGGCGATGGAGTCATGGAGGTTCCCGTTGGCCAACTCCTCCAGACGAAAGCCGAAAATCTCCTCGGCGGCCGGATTCCAGTACTCCACCCGGCACTGGTCGTCGGTCATGATGATGGCGTCCATGGCCGATTCGGAGATGATCCGGAAACGGGCCTCGCTTTCCCGCAGGGCTTCTTCGGCCAGCTTGCGCTCGGTGATGTCCGTGGCGATGAGCCCCACCCCGCGCACCACTCCCTCGCTGAGTCCCAGGGGGAATTTGGTCACCAGGAAATGCCGGTCCTTGCCGTCCACTTGGAGCGGCTTTTCGAGGCTGACCGGCCCCCGGGTGGCGATGACCTCCTGGTCCTCGGCCTGGGCCTCTCTGGCAGCCTTGGGCGGGAGGACCTCGGCCGAGGTGCGGCCTTGGATGTCCTCCGGGGTGCGTCCGACGAACTGGGCGAACAGGGGGTTGACCAGGACATAGCGGTCCTTGGTGTCCTTCAGGGCGATGACCGCCGGACTGAACTGGAGGAGGGCGTCCAGAAGCTCCTTACTTTCCCGAAGCTCAGTCTCCATGCGCTTGCGTTCGGTGATGTCCCGGTTGCTGACCCGACGGCCCAGAAAGGTCCCCTGGACGTCAAAGATGGCCTGGCAGGCGTGGGACACCCAGCGGGTCTGGCCGTTCTTGGCCCTGATCCGGAAGTCCAGGGCCAATTCCGGAGGCAGGCCCGCCATATGCTCCAGATGCCGCGCCAGAAGTTCCCGGTCCAGGGGGTCCACGATGGCCATCAGCAGGCCGGGGTCGGCCAGAAATTCCCGGGCCTCATAGCCCGTGACCCGCAGGCAGGACGGGGACATGTACACCAGGCTTTTGTCCGGGGCCATCCAGTAATCCCAGTCGTGGGCGTGGGCCACCAGGCAGCGGAAACGCTCCTCGCTGGCCGAAAGGGCCTCCTGGGCCTGGCGCAATTCCTCGGCTGGTGACGAGGGCCTTACGCCTGGCGCATCCTGGGAATCGTGAGCGGGACGTGAGGGCATGGGCCTCCTGCCAACAGTGAATTTTTAAGGGTCTGCAACAGTAGAGTCATACAGAGGCAAAGTACCTTCGTCAACGACGAGGGCGATTGCCCACCCACCGTCCGCCCCTCTTGCCGGGACCGAGTTTTGAATTGACAGCCGATCCGTCTTGTATGAAAAACTTATTCGGTTTTGCGAACAACCACCCTATCTTTTGGAGGATGCACCATGCTGAAGAAACTGATGACCGCCGTACTGATCGTGGCCTTGGCAGCAGGCCTGGCCCTGGCCCAGACCAAGAAAAAGATCATTTTCGCCTCGGACGCCACCTGGCCGCCCATGGAGTTCATTGACACCAACAAGAAGATCGTGGGGTTCGCGCCGGAGCTTCTGGAGGCCATGGGCAAGGAGGGAGGATTCGAGGTGGAGATCAAGAACACGGCCTGGGACGGCATCTTCGCCGGACTGGAGAACAAGAAGTACGACGCCATTTCCTCCTCGGTGTCCATCACCGACGAACGCAAGAAGGCCATGGACTTCTCCGAGCCCTATTTCGAGGTCCATCAGGCCATCGTGATCCAGTCCGACAAGCCCATCAAGAGCGTGGCGGACCTGAAAGGCAAGACCGTGGGCGCGCAGATCGGCACCACCGGCTATTTCGTGGCCAAGAAGATGGAAGGGGTGGAGGCCAAGAGCTACGACGAGATCGGCCTGGCCATGGAAGACCTGTTCAGCGGCCGCATCGACGCCGTGTCCTGCGACGACCCGGTGGCCGCCCAGTACGCCCTGCAGAAGGACGAGTACAAGGGCAAGATGAAGATCGCCTTCATCGTCCCGGCCGAGGAGAAGGAATTCTACGGCTTCCCGGTGAAGAAGGGAGACAAGGAAACCCTGGCCCTCATCAACAAAGGACTCAAGGCCGTGAAGGAAAAGGGCATCTACGCCAAGATCAAGGACAAGTGGATTCCGCCCGTGAAGTAAGCATCCGGTTCTCATGACGCACAACCGGGGCCGTTTTCCGGCCCCGGCTTTTTTTATCCCCCTTCTTCAGGTGAGCCGACATGTCAGACACCATTGTCAAGATTCAAGTCACGGACGGAACCGTCACGGATTTCAAGGACAAGAACCTGCTCAACGCCTGGCGCTTGTCCTTTTTGGGCGCGATCCTGTGCATGGCCTACCTCGTCTTCTTCCACCCCGACCCCTACATGCGGGTGCTCAAATTCATTCCCGACGGGTTGTGGGTCACCTTCAAAGTGACCTTCATGTCCATCACCGGGGCCTTGATCCTGGGGCTCGTCACCGGACTGGGGCGCATCTCCCGCAACCGGTTCATCAACCTGGTGGCCTCCACCTATGTCGAGGTGGTCCGGGGCATCCCGCTTCTGGTCCAGCTCTTCTACATCTACTACGCCCTGGGCCGGTTCCTGAGGGTGCCGGACCTGCTCTCGGCGGTCATCGCCATGAGCGTGTGTTACGGGGCCTACATGGGCGAGGTGTTCCGGGCCGGGATCGAGTCCATCGACAAGGGCCAGACCGAGGCGGCCCGGTCGCTGGGATTCAACCGGGCTCAGACCATGTTCCTGGTCATCCTGCCCCAGGCCTGGCGGACCATCCTGCCACCCGTGGGCAACGAGTTCATCGCCCTCTTGAAGGACACCTCCCTGGTCTCCATCCTGGCCGTGTCCGACGTGCTGCGCCGGGGCCGGGAGTTCGCCAGCGAGACCTTCTTCTACTTCGAAACCTACACCCTGATCGCATTGATCTACCTGGTCATCACCCTGCTGTTGTCCCGGGTGGTGAGCCTGATGGAAGAGAGGCTGTCCCATTATGAGCGCTGAACCGATCATCCGCACCCCCATCATCCGCATGGAGGGCGTGAGCAAGTTCTTCGGGGACTTAAAAGCCTTGGACAACGTCTCCCTGGAGGTCTTCCCCGGCCAGAGGGTGGTCATCATCGGCCCCAGCGGCTCGGGCAAGAGCACGCTTTTGCGCGCCATCAACCGCCTGGAGACCGTGAACCAGGGGACCGTGGTGGTGGACGGGTTCGACATCCGCTCCAAGCACACGGACATCAACGCCGTGCGCATGGAGCTGGGCATGGTCTTTCAGAGCTTCAACCTCTTCCCGCACAAGACCGTGCTCCAGAACCTGACCATGGCCCCCACGAGGCTCAAGAAAGTGCCCAAGGCCGAGGCCGAGGAGCGGGCCATGGCCTTACTCGCCAAGGTGGACATCCAGGAAAAGGCCCAGGTCTACCCGGCCAAGCTCTCGGGCGGCCAGCGCCAGCGGGTGGCCATTGCCCGGGCCCTGGCCATGAACCCCAAGATCATGCTCTTTGACGAGCCCACCAGCGCCCTGGACCCGGAGATGATCGGCGAGGTGCTGGACGTCATGGTCAACCTGGCCCGGGAGGGCATGACCATGGTGGTGGTCACCCACGAAATGGGCTTTGCCCGGGAAGTGGCCGATCTCATGGTCTTCATGGACGAGGGCAAGATCATCGAAACGGGCACGCCCGACGAGTTCTTCAACCACGCCAAGCACCCGAGGCTGCAGAAGTTTCTGGATCAGATTCTGTAGGCCAAGGCAATATGTTTATCGTTGTTTACTTTTGATCAGGCAACATTTTTTGTATTTAATACCGCTGCCACACGGACACAAACTGTTTCTCCCAACTTTGTGTTGAGTTGTATTACTTGGAGCGGCACCGGAGGCTTTAGCAATAAGCTGAATATTCTTGGTTTTTTCCGACAAATCATTACTAGGTTGCCATTTATTATTAAGAAAAAAGCAGTAACGTAAAGATACATTAGGTCGTAAGTTAATTCCGAACCACGTGTTTACTTTTTCTTTGTATTTTCTCCATTCACAGTGCCTATACAAATCAACCCTTGCTTTTAACGTCGAGCTATCATTACAATATATAACGATGCCAGTGTCTTGAGAACTTAGTCCAATTGTTAAAGTATGATTTTTGTGATCTTTTTTCGCAAGCGCAATAATCTTATCAAGTGAATTGCTTGCCTCAATAAAAGTCTCTTCACTAAGTTTTAAAAGCACAAAACCAAGGTCAAGCGATACTGAGGAAGGATTATTCTCAATATCCTTTATTATGCTACCGATGGATGTTGCGGAAAATCTAGTCAAAATGCCATCAGGTGTGCTATCA
>CAILNX010000049.1 GCA_903835685.1 uncultured delta proteobacterium | reverse complement strand
TGCGGCCAGGATTTCTCCTCTTTCACCCAGTACAGGCCGGACAAGGCCAGGGACCCCGAGGACTATTGGAGTCACCTTGCGGGGGGTGCACTCAGGAATAAAAAACCCGGCGATCAGGTGGAGGTCCTGTTCTTCCACACCAGGATGGCCTGGGCCATCGACTACATCGCACCTGTGGACGCCCAGGAGGACATCATCCGCCAGTGGCGGGAATGGCAGGCCGCGAACGGGACCAACGCGGGCTGTACGCCTCGCATCAAGGCTTGGGACGAGTGGTGGTTCTAGCCATCTGAACCTGAAACGAAGCGAAGATTGAAACACCCCGGCCGGGCGGGCGGGCGTTCGGCCCGGCCGGGGTTCTCCAGGGACAAGGAGCTTGCGCCCTGCCTCGCGCCCGAAGCTCTGGACGCCCCCCTCCCGTCCCCATCATTGACTTCCCCGCCCCATCCCCCTATTCCTTTGGCAGGCTGCCGGAAAAGGGGGGGGCATGGGCTGGTGGGAGCGGATTTCAAGCGGGCTGTACCGGGAGAGCGGCGAGGTGAAGACCAGCGCCCTGGGCGTGCGGATCTTCCCCTTCCTGGCCTGGCTGCCCCTGGTCAACCGCCGGACCATGAAGGGCGACCTGCTGGCCGGGCTCACCGGCGCGGTCATGGTCCTGCCCCAGGGCGTGGCCTTTGCCACCATCGCCGGACTGCCCCCGGAATACGGTCTGTATTCGGCCATGATCCCGGCCATCGTGGCCGCCCTGTGGGGCTCCTCCCTGCACCTGGTCTCCGGCCCGACCACGGCCATCGCCATCGTCATCTACGCGAACTTAAGCGCCCAGGCCCCGCCCTTTAGCGAACCCTACGTGCAGATGGCCCTGAACCTGACCTTCCTGGTCGGGGTCATGCAGTTCTCCATGGGCCTGGCCAAGCTGGGGGGCATGCTCAATTTCGTGTCCCACTCGGTCATGAGCGGGTTCACCACGGGCGCGGCCCTGCTCATCGCCACCTCCCAGGCCGGACATTTCCTGGGCGTGCACGAACCCGGGGCCGGGTCCTTCGTGGCCGCCTGGGGCGGGATTCTCCATCGCCTGCCCCGGACCAACCTGCATGTGGCGGCCGTGGCCGGGGCCACCTTCCTGGTGGCCCTGACCATCCGCAAGATCGACCACCGCTGGCCCGCCCTGCTCCTGGCCATGGTGGCCGGGAGTTTCGCGGCCGCCTTTATCGGGGCGAACGAGCACGGCATCGCCCTGGTGGGCTCCCTGCCCGGTGGGTTTCCGCCTTTTACCCTGCCCACCCTGGACTTCGGGGACATCCGCCTGCTCACGCCCAGCGCCGTGGCCGTGGCCATGCTCGGCCTGGCCGAGGCGGCCTCCATCTCCCGGTCCATCGCCACCCGGAGCGAACAGCGCATCGACAGCAACCAGGAGTTCATCGGCCAGGGCCTGTCCAACCTGGTGGGCAGCTTCTTCTCCTCCTTCGCCTCCTCGGGCTCGTTCACCCGCAGCGGCCTGAACTACGAATCCGGGGCCAGGACCCCGCTGGCGGCCGTGGCCGCAGCCCTGTTCCTCATCGGCATCCTGGCCCTGGTGGCCCCGCTCACGGCCTTTCTGCCCATCCCGGCCATGGCCGGGGCCATCCTGCTGGTGGCCTGGAACCTGATCGACTTCACCAGCATCCGCCACATCTGGCGGGCCGGGGCCAGCGAGATGGCGGTCTTTTCAGCCACCTTCCTGGCCACGCTTTTGACCAACCTGGAGTTCGCCATTTTCGGCGGGGTCATGCTCTCGCTCCTGCTCTATCTGCGGCGCACCTCCCACCCCCATTTCGTGGTCCTGGCCCCGGCCCCGGTGGCCAACGAGGCGGCCAGCGACAAGCGCACCCTGATCGAGGTCACGGACGGCATGACCCCGGAATGCCCCCAGATGAAGATCCTGCGCCTGGACGGGTCCATCTTCTTCGGGGCCGTGAACCACATCACCGACGAGCTGCACAAGTTCACGGAGTCCTTCCCGGAGCAGTGCCACCTCCTCATCGTGGGCAGCGGGGTCAATTTCATGGACCTCTCGGGCTGCGAGATGCTCTTTCACGAGCGGCACAGCCTGCTGCTCTCGGGCCGGGACCTGTACCTCTGCTCACTCAAGCCCGAGGTGGCCGCGACCATGTCCCGGGGACCCTGCGGCCAGGCCGGACGAAACAACATCTTCCCCAACAAGGCCGAGGCCATCCGCAAGATCGTCACCCGCCTGGACCCGACCCGCTGCCGCCGTTGCACCCAGCGGGTGTTCGCCGAAT
Organism: uncultured delta proteobacterium; assembly: GCA_903835685.1. GTDB lineage: Bacteria > Desulfobacterota > Desulfovibrionia > Desulfovibrionales > Desulfovibrionaceae > CAILNX01. The sequence continues at coordinate 40,849 of CAILNX010000049.1, read as the reverse complement.
GCGCCTGCCTGGCCGGGGGCAGCCATTTCGTGGACGGCCCCTGCCTCATCGGCGACGACCTGTCCTACGAATAGACGGGCCGGCCGGACCCTCGAACAGCCGGGCCGCGTCTTGACAACTCCCTTGGCCGTGGTAGATGTGAGAGTGCGGGCAGTCGCCCGCCTGCCTCCCCCACCCTTCAACCGGAGGAAATGCCCATGCGAAAATCAGCGCTTTTGGTGTTTGCGGTTCTGCTGGCCCTGACCTGGGCGGCCATGGCCCTGGCCGTCAGCCCGGAGAAGCCGACCATCGGTTTGAAGGCCGGGGACGAGGTTTACGCTTGCGCCTGCGGGGCGGCCTGCCCGTGCAAGACCCTGTCCATGAACGCGGGCAAGTGCTCCTGCGGCGTGGACATGGCCAAGTCCAAGGTGGTCAGCGTGAAGGACGGCAAGGCCGTGATCACCGTGAACGGCAAGGATGAGGAGTTCCCCTTGAAGGGCAAGTTCGTGTGCGGCTGCGGAGAGGCCTGCCCCTGCAACACCGTGAGCCAGAAGCCCGGCAAGTGCTCCTGCGGCAAGGATCTGGTTCCGGCCAAGTCCTGACCACGGATCGAACAAACCATAAAAGGCCGGGAGCGCGAAGCCCCCGGCCTTTTTCACGTCCTTTGCGGATCGGATCAGCCCTTTAAGGTATCGTAGAGGTAGAACGCGGCCACGATGCCGCAACCGAGCAGGAAGCCCACGGTCACGGCCTTGATCAGGCACTCGTCGTCGATCTTCACGCCCTGCCCCTGGTTGGACTTGGACAGCACCGCGCCGATGATCAGGAAAATGGCCACGTCAAAAAGACCGTGGGTCACCCAGTGGTGGACCGTGATGGCCTTCATGAACGTGAGCACCCCCTCGTTCAATTCCTTCAAAACAACCAAAAGACCACTCACCACAGAGGTCACGGCCAGGGACAGGCCGTAGGCCCGGGTGGAACTGTTGAAAGTCGAATCGCTCATGGACAACCCTCCTTACTTGGGAAGCATGGCGACCTTGGCCCCCATGCTGATGATGGCTCCGGCCCCTTCCACTCCCACGCCGGTGATGACCAGAAGGGCCGTGACCCACTGCACCAGCCTCCGCGCGGGCTTGGAGCCCAGCAGGTCGTTTCCGGCGGCTATGGGCAGGAACGTGGCCAGGAGCAGCAGGCCCATGAGCACGTGCTCCTTGGTCTCCATGAAGAAGTCATGGGCAAAGGGCCAGGGACCCTTGAGGATGTAGCCCTTTTCCGGGGCGTAGTGGACCACGTACCAGTATCCGCCCACCAGGTAGGTCACCCACATGAGAGCGGCCACGGCCTTGCTGAAAAGCCGGATCCTGGCCAGGTTCTCTTCCCGGGCGTTGATCGTGTCCACAAACACGAACCCTGCGGCCAGGATGAAGAACATCCCCAGCAGGGCGTGAAGCATCAAAACGGCCAGCGTCATTGCGCGCCTCCTTGCAGTTGGCCGGTTGCCCGTCCGGTTCAGACACGGATCAGCGAACAACCATGTTTTCCAAGACAATGCCGAAAGGACAGGGCCTCTGCCAGGGTTACGCCCGGTTCCACAACCAGGCCGGGGACTCCGGGGACATAAAGGTCTGGAGCGGAAAAGGAGCCCGGAGCCATTTCATACTTCTATATAATACATATTTGTCGCCTTGGCACGAAAAATATTCATTTCATGTTGAATCCGTGACGCCCACGCCGGGGAGCAGCGGCCCTTGCGCCCCGGGTCCGGCCGGGGTAAGCCCGGCCCATGCAAACGCCGCTGGATACGTCCCCTGCCTCGTCGCTGGAAACCCCGACGGAAATGACCGTCTACCAGGCCCCGGCCGGGTTCCTGAACGATCTCCTGGCCGAACTGGCCCTGGCCGGGATCACGCCCCGGGCCGTGCGCGAGCCCCTGGTGTTGGTGGACGGGCCGCCCCTGCCCCTGGCCTGGGTCCAGAACGTCTGGCCCCGGGCGGTGTTCCTGCCCGCGCCCTCCATCGGCCAGGCGGCCAAGGCCTTGAAGGCCCTGGGCCGCAACTGGGCGGCCCTGCCCCTGGACCATTTCCGGCGCACGGCCCTGATCCAGGAAAAGCTGCCCAAGGTCTCGGCCCGGCCCCTGTCCTTTGGCCAGCCCAAGCCCGGCGCGCCCCTGGGGGCCTGGACCCTGTGGGAGGAGGATACCATCCTGGCCTCGGCGGCGGCGACCAGCCCCTTTGCCCGGGGCGAGGCGCGCTTCGAGGAGGACAGGACCGGGCCGCCCAACCGGGCCTATCTGAAGATCTGGGAGGCCCTGACCCTGCTCGGGCATGGGCTCGGGCACGGACCTGGCCCCGGGGACCTGTGCCTGGACCTGGGCGGCAGCCCGGGGGGCTGGGCCTATGTCCTGGCCGGGCTGGGCAGCCGGGTGTTCTGCGTGGACAAGGCCCCCCTGGATGCGGCCGTGGCCGCGCTGCCGAACGTGGAGTACTGCCGGGGCAGCGCCTTCAGTCTGGAACCGGCCTGGACCGGCCCGGTGGACTGGTTCTTCTCGGACGTGATCTGCTACCCGGCCCGACTGCTCACCCTGGTGCGCGCCTATCTGGACGCGAAAGCCTGCGCCAATTTCGTGGTCACGCTCAAATTCCAGGCCGCCACGGACCACGAGGCGGCCCAGGCCTTTGCGGCCATCCCTGGCGCGCGCCTGGTCCACCTCTTTCACAACAAGCACGAGTTGACCTTCCTGCTGACCGGGCCAAAACCCGCCCTGTTTCCGGCAGACTGAACACGGAGTGATCCCGGCTCCTTCCCGCACATTCATACCTATTTTTCTACCGGGTAATCACCAGGAAACTCTACCGTTACCCTACACGCTTTGCCCCGGACATCCTCCGGCTTTTCACCTGGAAAGGCCTGCGGGATGTCTCAGGCACAATTACAGGGCGAATACTCACTTTATCTTGTAGCCAAGGGTCCTGCTGTCGGGTAAAAGGAGCCAGAGTTGAAATTGCCCTGGGGTTTATCCTGCCCAGGGCACGGCGCGAGGAAGGAATCCATGGCTCAAACCCGTCTCGATCCGCAAAGTCTGCTCCCCGGGTGCGAGGAATTCGCGGAATTTCCCAGCAAACTGTCCGAGGACCTGGTCTGTCTCTACCACTACCGCCGCCTGAGCGGCGAGCTGTTCACCTGCGCCCACTACAGCCCCGAGGACTGCCGCCGCCTGCGCAAAGCCAAGCGCCAAATCGACGAGCCCGAGGAATTCCTCGACCTGGCCATGCTCCTGGCCGAGCCGCTCAAGGCCTGATCCAGACCAGCCGCACCTTCGGGGCCGTTTCATGGCCCGGGGCGTCGTGTGCCTCCGGCGGCCAAGGGGGCGCGGCCCCCTTGGAACCCCTTTTATTGGGGAGGTTCTGCCGGGTGTCGTGCGCGACATCCGGCAGAACCTCCCCATATACGGGTGTCCAGAGGGCGAAAGCCCTTTGGCCGCCGGAGGGGCTCCTGCGTCCCGGGCCGCGAGCCACGGCCCAGAGGTCCACTTGACAGTCAGGGCGGGCGGGATTAAATGCCTGCCCATGCCGAATCCTGGACACCAGGAACGGGGGACCCACTTTTGGGGCGTATCGCCATTTGGCGTAGGGCACTCTTCGGCCCGAGCCCGTCAGCTAACCCCGTAGGCTTCGAAGGGGAACCTCCGTCGGTGGGGGCGCACCCCGCCATAACCGTGGAGGTTCGACATGCCTGTTCCCGCCCGGCCGTTTCGGCTGTTTTGTGTCGCGTTTTTCCGCCTTTCAGCCCCCCGAACTCCGTACCCCCCTCTTTTTTAAAGAATAAGAATAATCATTTATTATCGTTAGCGGATCAGCAAAAGACACTGCCACTTGCCGGACGCAACACGAGCCCATTGTGAAGGATGAGCAGAGAATGGAACCGACGAAAGCCCCGTTTTCCCACCGCCTCAAGGACCTGGTCCTGGGCAAATCCTTGAGCCCCCATGACCATTCCATCTTCCACAAGCTCTCCCTGGTGGCCTTTTTCGCCTGGGTGGGCCTGGGCGCGGACGGGCTGTCCTCGTCCTGTTACGGTCCTTCCGAGGCCTTCATCGCCCTGGGTGAGCATCCCACCCTGGCCATTTTCGTGGCCATGGGCACGGCCTTCACCATTTTCATCATCTCCACCAGCTATTCCCAGATCATCCAGGCCTTCCCGACGGGCGGCGGCGGATACGTGGTGGCCAGCAAGCTTTTGTCCCCCAAGACCGGCATGGTCTCAGGCTGCGCCCTGCTCATCGACTACGCCCTGACCATCACCCTGTCCGTGGCCAGCGGGGCGGACGCCCTGTTCAGCTTCATGCCGCCCGAGTGGATTACGGCCAAGCTCAGCGTGGCCGTAATCGGGGTGGTCATCCTGACCGTGCTGAACATCCGCGGGGTCAAGGAATCCGTGACCGTGCTGGTGCCCATCTTCATGGTCTTCGTGCTCACCCACGCCCTGGTCATCGTCTACGGCCTGGGCATGCACCTGAGCAATTTCGGGGAGCTGGTCGTGAACACCACCCGGGACGTGCAGACCGCGCACAGCGAGTTGGGGTCCGTGGGCATGATCTTCCTGCTGCTGCGGGCCTACAGCATGGGCGCGGGAACCTACACCGGCATCGAGGCCGTGAGCAACGGCCTGCCCATCCTGCGCGAACCCCGGGTGAAGACCGGCCGCCGGACCATGGTGTACATGGCCGTGTCCCTGGCCGTGACCGTGGTCGGGCTCATGCTCAACTACATCTTCTTCCACGTGTCCGAGGTCCCGGGCAAGACCTTGAACGCCGTGCTGTTCGAGGCCGTGACCAAGGACTGGGGCTCGTTCGGCCCGGCCTTTGTCTGGGTGACCCTGGTGTCCGAGGCGGCCATCCTGTTCGTGGCCGCCCAGGCCGGATTCCTGGACGGCCCCCGGGTTCTGGCCAACATGGCCATGGACCGCTGGTTCCCCACCAAGTTCGCCATGCTCTCGGACCGCTTCGTGTCCCAGAACGGGGTCCTGCTCATGGGCGGGGCCGGGCTCCTGCTCATGGTCCTGTCGAACGGGTCCGTAAACCTGCTCATCGTGCTCTACAGCATCAACGTGTTCATCACCTTTGTCCTGTCCCAGATGGGCATGGTCAAGCACTGGTGGCAGGACCGGGCCACGGCCCTGCACTGGCGCAAGGGGCTGATCATCAACGGCGTGGGGCTGATCCTCACCGGGTTCATCCTCATCACCGTGACCTGCCTCAAGTTCTTCGAGGGCGGCTGGGCCACGCTTCTGGTCACCGGAGCCCTGGTGGCCCTGGCCCTGCACATCCGCAGGCACTACGAGGACACCCACAAGCTCATCCAGCGCCTGGACTGCCTGGTGGCCGCCACCAACGTGCAGACCTCCATGCCGGCCAACCCGTCCGGGCCGGAGTCCGGCCCCGAGCACGACCCCACGGCCAAGACCGCGGTGCTCCTGGTCAACGGGTTCAACGGCCTGGGCCTGCACACCCTGTTCAATATCCACCGCCTCTTCCCGGGCGAGTTCAAGAGCTTCGTGTTCGTGCAGGTGGGCATGGTGGACGCAGGGGTGTTCAAGGGCGCGGCCGAGGTGGAGAACCTGAAGAAGAGCATCGACGACCAGCTCTCCCATTACCTGTGGTTCATGAACCAGCAGGGCTACCACGCCGAGGGGGTCTCGGCCATCGGCACGGACGTGGTGCACGAGGTCATGGGCCTGGCCCCGGACATCCTCAAGCGCTTTCCCCGGGCCGTGTTCTTCGGCGGACAGTTGGTCTTCCCCACCGAGACCTTCTTCACCCGCATCCTGCACAACCACGTGGTCTTTGCCGTGCAGCGCCAACTCTACCGCCTGGGCGTGCCCTTTGTGATCATGCCCATCCAGGTGGACAACACCTGCCCGACCCCGGCCGTGGCCTAAAGGCCGGGTCCGGGGGGCGGCCGGGCCCTCGGTGGCCCCCCATGAATTCCTTGCGTTTTTCTTTCCGCGCGGTTTATCATGCGGGCGGATGGTCAAACTCACCGTACCCCTGCTCCTGGCGGTCCTGGCCGCCCTGCTCCTGCCCTGGTCCGGCCCGGCCCACGGCGCCGACGCCCTGATCCAGCAGCGGGCCGAGGCGGTCTTCAGCGAGGATGACCGCCGGTTCCTGGCTTCCCTCCCCGAGCTTCGGGTCATGGTGGACGACAATTTCGTCCCCCTGTCCCGCTACGACGCGGCCAAAAGCGCCTACGAGGGCATCAGCGTCGATCTGTTCCGCTTCGTGGCCGACCAGTTGGGCCTGAAGTACCGACTGATCCACGACCCGGCCCTGTCCTGGTCGGACAAGGTCGGCCTGTTCAAGGCCCAAAAGATCGACCTGCTCCTGCCCGTGAGCATCACCCCGGAGCGGGAGCAAGGGGGCCTGTTCACCGCCAGCTATTACGAGACCTATTACGGGGCCATCGGGAAGAAATCCCGGGGCATCCGGATCAAGGACACCAAGGACCTGGCCTTCTTTCGGGTGGGCCTGGTCAAGGACACGGCCATCGTGCCCTACGTCCAGTCCCTGGTCCCGGCCGAGCGCACGGTCCTGTTCGACGACCAGATCGCCCTGTACCAGGCCGTGCGCAGCGGGGTCATCGACCTGGCCCTGCAGAACCAGCACGTCTTTCTCGAAGACCGCTTCAACCTGGAGTATTTCGACCTGGCCATGCTCCACGCCATTGTGGAGTCCCCGCGCAGGTACTCCTACTACCTGACCAGGACCGAATCCAACCAGCGGCTGGCCGCGCTCATGGACCGCTGCCTGGCCGGGCTGGACCTGACCCGGCTGGTGGCCCGGTACGAGCGGGGCGAGGACGAGCTGGTCCAACGCTACATCGAGCAGGAGCAGGAAAAAAAGTTCCTGAAGATCGGCATCGGGGCCGCCCTGGTCCTCTTGGCCCTGCTCGGCGCGGCTTCCATCAACCACCGCCGTCTGGCCGCCAAGCTGGCCGCCAGCCTGGAGATGGTCCGCCGCCAGCAGGAGGACTTGCGGGAAAGCGAAGAGTCCTACCGCAACCAGTTCGCCTGCAACTCCCTGCCCATGCTCCTTGTGGACCCCTACAACGGCGCGATCCTGGACGCCAACGACGCGGCCGTCGGCTATTACGGCCATGCCCGGGAGCGGCTGCTGGACCTGCGCATGGCCGACCTGGACCTCTCGGCCCCGACCCTGGCCTGGCCCACGGCCGCCGACCAGGCCCAGTGCAGGGCGCTTCAAACCCGGCACCGCCTGGCCAGCGGCGACCGGCGCGACGTGGAGCTGTCCGTGAGCCCCATCCAGTTCACCGGCCGCATGGTCCTGCACGTCATCATCCAGGACATCACCGAGCGCAAGCGGGCCGAGACGGCCCTCTCCTCCTCCCTGTCCCTGCTCAACTCCACCCTGGAATCCACGGCCAACGGAATTTTGGTCGTGAACCTGAACGGGCGCATCACCCTGTGGAACCAAAAATTCGCCAACCTGTGGCGGATTCCGGAGGGACTCCTGGCCAGCGGAGACGACGGCCCCCTGCTCGACCATGTCCTGGGGCTGGTGGCCCAGCCCGGGGCCTTCCTGGCCAGGATCAGGGAGCTGTATGCGCGGGCGGAGGAATCAGGCGATGACCTGATCCCCCTCACGGACGGCCGCACCATCGAGCGCTATTCCCGGCCCCAGAGAATCGGCCAGGCCGTGGTGGGCCGGGTGTGGTCCTTCCAGGACATCACCGACCGCAAACGGGCCGAGGAATTGCGCGACGAGATCGAGAAGATCATCCACCACGACCTGCGCTCCCCGGCCGGAAGCGCGGTGAGCCTGGCCCGGGTTCTGTCCTTAAGCCCGACCTTGAGCCCCCAGGACCGGGACCTGGTCCTGCATCTGGAGAGCGTGGGCCAGCGGATGCTGGACACCCTGAACCTGTCCCTGGAGCTGTACAAGATCGAATCCGGGACCTACCGCTACCACCCCCAGGCCATCGCCCCCCGCGCCCTGCTTGCGGAAGTGGCCAAGGCCCTCCTGGTCCTGCCCGAACATGCCGGGAAGAGGATCGAGCTTCTCCCGGTGGATTCCGGGACTGGCGATGGGATTGGCGACGGGACTGGCGATGGGACTGGCGCGGAGATCGGCCCCGCCCAAATCCTGGTCACTGGCGACCCCTTCCTCCTGCGCATGACCCTGCAAAACCTCCTGCAAAACGCCCTGGAGGCCTCCCGGGCCGAGGACCATGTGACCGTGGAGGTCATGTGCAATGGGGAATGTGCAATCGAAATCCGCAACCAGGGGACCGTGCCCGAACAGATCAGGAACCGGTTCTTCCAGAAGCACGTGACCTGGGGCAAGAAAAAGGGCACCGGCCTGGGAACCTACGCGGCCCGGCTCATGGCCGAAACCCAGGGCGGCCGCCTGACCATGCGCACCTCGGATACGGAGAACCAGACCGTGCTCTGCCTGCGCCTGCCGTCACAGGTCTGACCCGTTCGCCCGCAACAGAGCTGGGGCTTTGGCCCGGGTTCAGCGTCCCCTCTCAACTCACCTGCGTCTCAATCTTCAGCCCATACTTCTCGATCTTGGCGATGAGCGTCGGCCGCGAGATGCCCAGCAGTTTGGCCGCACGCGACCGGTTGCCCTGGGTGAAGGTCAGGGCCTCGCGGATGATGGCCGCCCCGGCCTGGTCGGTCAGGGTCTCGTAGAGCCGATCCGCCCCGGGCGCGAACAGGGTTTGGCGCACCCAGTCGCGTAAGGATTCCTCGGCCGTGCCGTGGCCGTTCTCCGCGCTGAAGGAGTGCAGGCCTGGCCCGCCGATTCCGGCCGCCTGGGCGATGTCCTCGGACGTGAGCGGCCCGCCCCGGCTGAAGATGAGGGCCTTCTGCACCGCGTTGGACAGCTCGCGCACATTGCCCGGCCAGGGCAGGGAGAGGATGAGCGCCCGGCCCTCGGCTGAAAGCCCGGGGTTGTCCATGCCCATCTCCCGGCAGTAGCGGCTTAAGAAGGCCTCGGCCAGCAGGGCCGCGTCCTCGCCCCGTTCGCGCAAGGGCGGAAGCGTGAGCGTGACCACCTTGAGCCGGTAGTAGAGGTCCTCCCGGAAGCGGCCCTGGGCCACGGCCTCCTCCAGGTTGCGGTTGGTGGCCGCGATGATGCGCACGTCCACCCCAATGGTTGCGGACCCGCCCAGGCGCTCGATCTGCTTTTCCTGGAGCAGGCGCAAAATCTTGGCCTGCACGTTGATGGGCATGTCCCCGATCTCGTCCAGGAACACCGTGCCCCGGTTGGCCTGCTCGATCTTGCCCACCCGGCGGTGGGAGGCCCCGGTAAAGGCCCCCTTCTCGTACCCGAACAACTCACTCTCCAGCAGGGTGTCCGGGATGGCCACGCAGTTGATGACCACAAAGGGCTGGCTGGCGCGCGGGCTGTACTGGTACACGGCCCGGGCCACCAGCTCCTTGCCCGTGCCCGAGTCCCCCCGGATGAGCACCAGGGCCTCGGTGGGGGCCACCCGGCCGATGGCCTTGTAGATTTCCTGCATGGCCGGGCTGGCCCCGAGCAGGGCGTCGCCCTGGTCCTCCTGGGCCGCGCCCACGGCCACCCCCACAGCCACCTTATCCCGGCTCATGCGCCCGGCGGCCAGGGCCTCCTCGATGATTTTGAGGATGTCCGGAATCTCGAAGGGCTTCAAAATATAGTCGAAGGCCCCCAGGCGGGTGGCCTCGATGGCCGTGTCCGTGGTCCCGAACGCGGTCATGATCACGGCCGAGAGCCCGGGGCGTATCTCGCGCATGGCCTTGAACGCGGCCAGCCCGCTCATGCCCGGCATGCGCACGTCCATGACCACCAGGTCCGGGGCGGCCTGGCGCACGGCCTCCACCCCGGCCTCGCCCGAGCAGGCCGTGCGCACCGCATGGCCCTCGGCCAGGAGCAATTTCTCGAAACTCTGGCGCAGGTTGGGATCGTCGTCCACTATGAGGATTGCAGCCACGCGGTTTTCTCCTTGCACGGCAGGCCGAGCACGAAGGTCGCGCCCTTGCCCTCTTCCGAGCGGCAGTGAATCCAGCCCCCGTGCTCCTCCATGATGCGCTTGGCAATGGGCAGGCCCAGGCCCGTGCCCTCGCCCTTGGTGGTGAAAAAGGGCTGGAAGATCTTCTCCAGATTGGCCTTGGACACGCCCGGGCCGTTGTCCGAGATGATGATGAGGGCCACGTGCCCATGGGGTTCGATGACCCCGGCCTTTTCCTCGATGCTGATGTGGCCCTTCTCCACCTTGGCCTCGCAGGCGTTCAAGATGATGTTGGCCAGGACCTCCTTGATCTGGTCCGGGTCGAGCTGGCAGTCAGGCAGCCGGGCCTCGCGGAGAAGCTCCACCTCCATGCCGTAGGACTCCAGGCGGTGGCGCAGGAGCTGCAAGGTCTGGTCGGTCACGTCCGAGGGGCTGGCCGTGAGCAGCTTGAGCTTGGGCGGCCGGGAGAATTCCAGGAAGTTGCGCACAATGGCGTCGATATGCCGGATCTCCTCGGAAATGACCGTGAAGTCCTCGTGCTGCACCGGGTCCAGGGTCAAGGCCCGCTCCAGGGAGAAGAGGCGCATCTTCACCGAGGTCAAGGGGTTTCTGATGCTGTGGGCCACGCCCGCGGCCAGCTTGCCGGTCAGGGCCAGCTTTTCCGAGGCCACCAGGTGCTCCTGGCTCACGGCCAGCTTGCTCTTGGCCCGGTCCACGTCGGTGAGCAGATGCTGCACCCGGTGGCTTAAGGCCTGGACCTCGTCGCCCACCTCGCGCAGGCCGTCCGTGGCCTCGGGCCCCAGGGCCAGGGCGCGGATGGGGCCGAGCACCTGGCGCACCAGGATGAACCCGAGCACCAGGCCCATGCCCACGGTCAGCAACACGGCCGTCCAGGCCAGGACCGCCACCACCCGGGAGCGCTGATGGAACTCCTGGCCCTTGGCGGCCAGGACCCGGTCGTACAGGGCCACGTACTGTTCGAGCAGGGCCCGGGCCTGCCCGGCGTGCTGGGCGGCCTCGGCAAAGATGAGGGAGGCCTCGTCCAGTCGGCCCAGAGACGCCGCGCGCAGGGCCTGGCCCTTCAGGGTGGAGAAGCGCACCTGCTCGTTCTCGGTCTGGTTGAGGATGACCCGGCCCTCCTCCACGCTCAACCGGCTGTGGGCCATTTCCTGGCGGCGGGTCACGTCGTGGTCCAGGTCGTCGAGCATGGCGGCCCAGGCCTTGTCCCCGGGGCGGAACCCGGAATCGACCAGGCCGGACTGGCGGGCCAGGGCCTGGCGCAGACCGTGGGCCGTGCGGGCCGCGGCCCAGTCCTCGCCCTCGGCCAGGGACGAGGCCAGGCCCTCGGTGCGATGCACGTACCACAGGGTGGACAGGGCTCCGGCCGCATTGGTCAGCACCAGGGCGGCCAGGATGAAGAGGATGCGGGTGCGCAGACTCGGCAGTCCGAGCCGGAAGACCCTGCTTTTCCAGGCCACGGGAGGCTCCTTGTTGAATGCCTCCCTCTCCCACATTCGCAGGCCCGGCGCAAGGCCCTGGAAAGGCGGGAGAAGGCCCTGGCCCGGGGCAGAAGCGCGTAGAGACGCAAAAAATCCGTTGACAGCAGTCTCCAAAAAAGGCAAAGAGTCGCTTCGCCGAACGCACCGGGCAACCGGGGCCAAGGCGCGGGTGTCGCAGGGTTGACACTGCCTGGACAAAGGCCTTAAGGGGCGTTCTTCCGTGGGCGGATAGCTCAGCTGGGAGAGCGTCGGCCTTACAAGCCGAGGGTCGCAGGTTCGATCCCTGTTCCGCCCACCAATCTTGCGGAGCCGTAGTTAAGCTGGTTATAACGCCGGCCTGTCACGTCGGAGGGCGCGAGTTCAAGTCTCGTCGGCTCCGCCAGCAAGATCTAAGGGGTTAGGATGAAAGTCCTAACCCCTTTTCGTTTGTGGTAGGCCCGGGTGGTAGGCCCCGCTTCAACCCTCCTTCGAGCACTTGAAGGTAAGGCCGAACCGGCTCCATTCCCCGGACGTAGCGTTCCGTTGTCGTCAGCCGCTTGTGCCGTAGAATCTCCTGAATCGCCTTCATGGGCACGTTGCTCTTAGCCAGGATCGAGGCCGTGAGCCCCCGGATGCCGTGGCAGCCGAAGGACTTCACTTCCGCGAGCTGGCACAGGCCTTGGGGGAATCCCCGGTTTTCCGTGTAGGGCTTCCCTTTGTGGCGGCCCACGGATTGGGTGAAGACCCATTCGTTGACTGCCCGTTGCCGGTGTTCCAGCAGGATGGTGAACAACTCGCCGGTCATGGGTATCCACTCATGGACCAGGGAGCCGCCACCGGCCTTTCTGGTTCCAAGGCGGGTGCGTTGGCCCCCGAAGTCGATATCACCCCATTTCAGACGATAGACCTCGTTGCGCCTGGCTGCCGTGTGCAGGAAGGTGAACAGCATCACCCAATCCTGTCCCCGGGACACGTCCACGACCTTCCAGAAATCGGCCTCGGGCGGCACGTAGTGCGATCCGCAGTCAGCCGGGAAAGGCGGGACAGCCTGAAAGGGATTTTGCAGGGCGGGGAAGTCGTCGAAGAAGCGCATGGCGTCGTTCCAGGCCGCGCTTAAGTTCTTCCGGTCCTTGTTGGCCATGTGCCCGGAACGGGTATGAAACTGCGCTTGTAGGAACTTGAGCACTTCCCCCTTTTTCAGGTCCGAAACCAGGGTCTTGGGCGGGATGTGCTTGAAGAGCCTCTTGAATGCCGTCTTTTTCTCGGAATAGGTTTTCGGCCGGTACTTGAGCGAATAGTCCAAGTACAGGGTTGCCCATTCAATCAAGGAGACCGTGGGGGTCGGCTGGTTCTGCGTAGCGGGCGCGTTTTCCTGCCTTCTTTGATCGACCTCCCAGGCCAGGGCTTCCGCCTTCGTGTGGAACTGCTCCGTGACCTTGATCCCGTTCACCTTCACTTGGGCACGCCAGACCGTGTTCCCTCTCCGGGTCAACTTGTAAGGCATACTGCCTCCAGATTGCTTGCTCTATGAGTTTTTCAAAGAACAGAACCCGGCGGCAAAGCTTCAAACCACCGAAGAGCCCAGGTTGATGCAAAACCGTGGATTCCGCAACTTCAAAAAGCTCGGCCACGGTGGATGCCGGGACCTTCTTTCCAAGGGAGGACAATCCTGTTTCCATATCTTTTCCGCTTGGTTATTGGAGTGCCCGGCACATCCACAAAGCCCTAAACGAGGGACAAATATACATCCAATATAATATTCTGTTGCGTTGCCCACATGATGTTTCTGGCAGTCAATCTTCAAGACTTTTCCAGCCAAATTTGTAGTCAATTATTTCACTCAATTCTTCAGTCAATTTTCCAGTCAATTATATAAACAATTTCACTTGGTTGTCTTGAACTTCTTATACCTGTGCCGAGAGCATAAGGCAACATAAAGATGCAATTTGAATGCAATAAAAATTGCCTGCAATTTAAGCCAGATGGCAACGAAATACGGTGGACGCGTCTGGGGTCTCTTTTTGGGAAACTCGGCTCGCTAGGAGTCAGAGATGCCGCCCTGCACTTTTCGAAGGCCCCAGGCAGAATGGAGATGATGGTGCCAGACACCATCCTGACCGGCGGGACCAGACCATCCTCCATGGCAAAGACGAGGTGGCCTCAACCCAAACGGCGACGAATCATCGCCTGCGAGTCTTCGCGGCCCGCTTCGTACTCATACGTCTTCGCCAACTTCATGAGGAGCTTTGAAGAAACAAACGGATGCGAGAACTGGAGGGCTTGGCCCCATTTGCGATATTTGTCTGCCAATCCACGCTCCAGCCCACCACCTTCGCCACGCATGATAACGCCAAGAGAATTCAAGACGCTGGTATACGCGCCCTCCACCATGGGCACTGATTGGATATCCTCCATCACTTGCCGCACCGGCTCACACGGCCACACTCCATCGCTGCCTACTGGTGCGTGCCCAAGCAACTTTCCGAGGCAGTAGTCTGCTATGTTGGTGCGGCTCAATCCAGCGCAGGAACGGCGAACTGCCTCTATCCATTCTGAAAGATGGTCAGAGGTTAACTCTCCGAGGTCATTGTGGCCAGGAATGCGCTTAAATGCTTCCAAAATATTGGAGCTTCTTTCGGACACCATTTGAACCTGATCTAATGGGATTTGTAATTCTGCCGGGTCTTCACCGTTATCATCACGCTTGTAGGCCCACGCGACGATCCTAACGAACAATTCGGGGTGGATTTCGAAGTAACGCTCTAAGTTCGGGATGCCGTATCCAGATCCAAAATTCCCCCCTGGTCCGACTAAAACATCGTTGAACTCGAACTCCAGACTGGCTTTCTGATCGAGCGTTAGTTCGGGACTATCATTTAACTGTTTAAATGCCTTCTCAATGTGGTAGTGTTCGGGCAAATACTCGCCTGGCCGATCATTGCCACCCTTTGCCATCTCTGAGAGCAGACGGAATAGGATGAGAGTATCCATCTTTTTCGAATGGTGACGAAAGAACGAAAATGCGGCGAAAGGCCGCCCAGCTTTAAGAAGACGCGCGATACCCTCGTTGTTTTCCTCATCGGTGTGATAAAACCAGTCGGGCGCAACTTCGATCCAGTATTTCCCCTGGGCCGTTTCGTCGAGCGCATCGACTAGGCTCCAAGTGCTCTTGTCGAATGGTGCATGCAACAGGAGACGCGCCATGTCCTCTTCGGACAAGCCAGAGGCAATCGCTTTCAGAGCCCGTTCGCGTTTGTCACCGTCAGAGATAGTGCGTAACGCGCCGGAAATGAGACTCTTGAGCGGACACACCCCGTTCTTATCTGCTAGCACCGACTGAAATGCCAAGCTCACGAACTCGTTAAGCTCCTTCTCTGAGAGTAGATCATTGGCCGCCAGCGCCCCGATCTGCCATGACGCCCCTCCTCGTTCCGCCATCTCTAGGAGTCCGGCGAACCCGCGCTGATCAAGGATTTCGCGCATAGCATCGACACGCATCTTTTGGATGCGCTCAGCACGCTTTTCGAAGTCGCTTGTCTCAATTTCTTCGATTTCATCGGCGGACTCATCAACCCAATTATCTCGGAATAGCCATGCGTGCCTATTCAAGAGATCGCTTGGTTCAAGCGCCGCGTAAACCGCCCTTGCTTTGCTGGCCCGGACTGGCCACCTTGTGTTTGCTTTGGAGCGTAAAGCCGTACGCCGCGAAAGAGTCGATACTCGAATTTTTTCGCGCAACGCCGATTTATCGGCATCGCTGGCCTTGTCCCGAGCCCACATCTCGATCAGCGTCCAAACGCGAGCTTGGTAGCTGTCATCAAGGGCAGAAAGGCGCTCGACGAGATCGGTGAGTGTGTCGAGCGTGTACTCTTTCCAACTCAGGGCCATTTCGACCATTTCACGTTGGAAGTCGTGAATCAGCTTCCCATCCCGAAGCGGCTCGCCGAATCCGAAGCCATCCGACCGCCAACGAGGCTTGTGGGAGTAGTGACCGAACCCCCTAAAAGCACTGAACTGTTCGACACAAATTTTCCATGCGATATTGGGAAAATGCTTGGCCAGTTTCCTCATCAGGTCCACGCGCTCTTCATAACTCGCCGCTGTCTGCGGCATCCTTGATCTGAAGATTGCTCCCAAGGAGCTTACGGGCTTGTTGCCCCAGTTGTCGTTGATCTCGACTTGGGCCAGTCGAGCCAGAATGAAAGCAGCGCGGGGCAATGTTTCAGGATTCCATGAGAGGCCCTCCAATGCCCACAACAGGCCGGTGCGACTCGGATGACTGAATACGCCCGATTCCATCGGCTTCAGTAGACCGCGAGCCGCTGGAGCATCGGCCTTCAAGTCTTGTTCGAGGATCGTCAGGAACTCATCAGGAGCAGCTTCCGCGTAAGTTGGCAAGTCGGAATCATTCGCTTCCAAGATGCGCGTCGTCAGCGGTGTCGGCAGCAAGTCATGCACGATACGTCGAGCCTCTTCTTCTGTATCTATGCCAAGTCGATTCTTAAATAGCTTGTTGCCGTGGACAGCAAGCAAAACAAGTGTTTCAGAAATTCCCTTGCGGAAGACGCTTGAGTACTCTCTTTTCTTACCGTAAATTAATGCCGCCCAGCGCTGATCTGGTTCGAGGTCCAGTGATGGATCGTCTTCACCAAGCACTTTGCGTGCTATCGAGTAATATTGCTTCAAGTCATTACCCGTAACAAGTCCTGCAATGGCATATAATAGGTCAATTTTTGATATAATGCCGCGATGAGCATCAATCGACCAAACCGGCGCATCGTTCAACTGGAGAACGTTTTGAAAGTCCCTTTCAAGATCAACATACGGCCGCCTTCCGGCTAATGACTCAAGCCCAGACTTGTCGGCATCATTCCCGCTGTTCCAAGCGCCCACAAAAAGAAAGGGGACAAGGTTGACCGCTATCTTATGGTCTGCCGCCCATTCAGGCGTCTGCACGGCTGGGACCGTCGCAACGCGCCTGCGCAGAACGGTCAATGATCGACCTGATTCATTCGTAAGTCGTCGAATCTCATCGCGGTCCTTGCCCATCTCCTCCAGCGCCTTGTTGAACGTCTCGTAGTTGACCGGTTCGAGAACAATATGGGGTTCCGTGTTCACGGCGTTGCGGGGATACACGACAATCGAGTGCATCGATTTCGCATAGGGTCCAAGCTCCCGTTCGACCTCACGGGTGAACGCTACCGGAATGAATGTCTGTGCGCACTGCGCCAAACGCGAAAGGACACCGGGCTTGTCGAACACCAGCACACGGTCGCGGTAGGCGGCCAGATCTTCGCCACCGCGTTGTCCAAGCAATTGGGCGAGAAAAGCGAGCGCCTCTTCTGTCGAGTCGGCTGCGATCACGATTGGTCCATCCGACGGCTTAGACAGGTACGAAAGCATCTTGCGCTGAAACGCCTCAATTGCCGAGACGAACAACGCGCCCGTCAGTGGCGGGTCCGAAACATTGGCCCAATCAATCCAGCACGTATCGAGCGAGCGTACATCCTGTGCTGGAATATTTGTTTCGCTGGCAAACCACGCCTGCGCTGGAAGTGACTGCTCAAGCCACTGCTCAAGGTCGCTTGCGTCGTAAGCGCGAACGCTCTTCCAATGCCCTTTCGCCATCGCCTCCTCAACCCATGCAGCCTTTCTAGACCACCGGCGCGGAGAGACGAAAACGAATGTAATCTCCGCCCGTTCATTCTGTGCGAGTGCCTTTACGTTCTTATTAAAGTCATCTTTGGCTTTTTTATTGATGTTCTCGTTGGTACCAAATTCCCATCCAGAGCGTCCGACTGGGACCCAAGGCGTTCCTTCAGTCGCTTCGACAAAGCCGTCCCAGCCAGGACGCTCGGCCTCATCGTTGCCCGGGAAGTCCACTTTGCTCAGGCACTGGTTCGTTGAATGAACCAGAGTACGCAAGAAGACTGAGAGCCGTGTGCGTGCAGCTATGTTATTGGTGGCCCACTGCTCGATCTGGTTGGACTTGATGCCGAGAAACGGTGGAACATATGCCTTGATACCGGCAGGTGCGCTCTTTGTATTCGCCTGCGCAGCGTCGTACCTTGCCTGCATCTCCAGCAAGTCTTTGCGTGGGTAGTTGAACGCCTTCGCTAGGCGAGTGGCCATGTCAGCCGACAGAGCCGCGTTGCCGTTCAAAAAGTTCGACAAGGCAGGGCGTCCTACGCCCAGCAACTCAGCGGCTTTGGTGACGGGCATCCCCTTTGGGATGACCTCGGCCTTAACACGTATTCCGGGATGCGGGACACTGACGGGTTCTTTCATAGGCACTCCCTAATCAGCCCTGGGTGGCATGGCGTACCGCAAGGCAAAATATGTGTAGCGTGTTGCGCTACACAGTGCAATATTTTTCTATTTAAATATTTACAGCATATTAGCATGAACAACCCGTGCCAGTCTCCGAGACACAAACACAGGGCCACCCACCCATACGCACGCCGTTTCGCATGCCCAGACACCTCCTTGTCGCGCCCCGTGCGCACTCTCCAGGGGAGATGGGTAGGGAGTGCCCGGCGAGGGCAAAACAGCCTGACAAAATACTTGCAAAATGCTTCATAAATTTGCACTTTGCTCTTGGAGGTAAGACATGAGTTCAGGCCCTTGGAAAAACTACCGCAGCAAGTTCAAAAATATGGCCACAAAGCCGGTCACGATTGAGGCGGTCAAAAAATACGCTGCTCTCTGTGATGTGCACTGGCGATATTTCAACGAGGTGCTTACCGGCAAACGTAGGGCCTCGCCCGACTTGGCCTGCAAGATCGAATACCTCACAGGTATCCCCAAGGCCGAACTGTTGCCGGAAATTTTCGGGGAAAATCTCGCACTGAAGGATCTACTCGCTCGGATTGCCCAATTCGAACAAGATGGGTCAAAATGTTAGGTTATCTCTTGCAGTTCAGGATACTCAAGGATGAGGCCCAGGCCGAGATCCTCACGACCACGATTTTCGGGACCTCCGCTTTTTAGAGTCCAACCCGCCTCTACCTGTCCCTCTCCCGCGCTCACCAGGAGCCTTTTCCGGCCCTTTTTCTGGCTGGCCCCTGCATGGTCTGCCCCGACCCAGAAGCCGCCGCGAAATCGAAATTTGAACCTCGGTTTTTGCCTCCCCTAGCTAGCCTGCGGGCTGGCCAGAGCTTGCTTTTTTTGTGGTCCAGTGTATAATAAAGTTAAGAGTGACGGCCAGTTAAACACGTCAAGATGTCGGAAACGGACAAGATGAAGGCCGGGGTCGGCCTGGTTGTCCAAAACGGACAAAGGGAGGGGAGTATGGACCAAATCATCGCAATTCTGCTTTGTACAGCGTGGTTCGGATTTATCGCCTGGTTGGGCCGGACGACGAGCGCGGGGAATGGAATGGCAAGCGGGCAGGGAGCCAATTTTTCGCATTTTCCCACCTCCTTCAATTCAAGCTTGGGTTCGGGCGCCGTGTTTGGGCTCTCGGATTCAGATGATTGGTCCAGCTCAACCAGTGCTTTGTTTTCTTCTTCAATCGACAGTGAACATTCGGATCCGTTTTCAGACCCGTTTTCAAATTCTATCTGTTCGAACTCCTGTCTCAACCCAGCCACAGGCTTAGAAATGATCGGCGGTATGGGCGGGATTGATACTGGAGGCCACACTTTTGGGTCGAGTGGTTCTGGTTTTTCTTCGATTGGAACAGGAATAAGAGGCTTTTAAGATGGGGAACGCACTTTCTGATTTCGACATGCACGCCTTTGAGAGGGCGGCTGACATTCAATATTTTCGCAAACTGCGGTTCATACTCCGGGGCTTCAATCTGCTGATTCTCCTGGCTGGGAGTTTCTTCCTCTTTTGCCTCTTGGTCCCCGAAGACCTCGCGGTGCGCCTTCCGCCCATGCTTGAGGGGCTGGATTCGACTCCCTCGCGCCTGCTGGCAGGGTTTGGAATGGGCTGCATGGGCTGGATGAGTTGGTGGTGTGGGAAGCGGCTGGAACTGGCCAGCGCAACCCTGGTGGATATGCTGGAGACCGTACAGACCGAGGTCGAGGCTAAAATTCAGGATTGACAGGGGGGGGAGCGAGAAAATGATCCTGGCCACCTTGCTCGCCGTCACACCTGGTTGCGCAGGTAAGTCCGGGGGTCTGGGGGACGGCCCGCAGGCCTCCGACAATTCCACGCCCCGATTACGGCGGCCCCAGGCCCCGAAAATCGCCCTGGAGCCATCCTGGAGCGTTTTGGAGGCATTCCTGCCAACGGATGGGCGGGTGAACACAGCACCCGCCTAGCAACTCCTGGGGGATGACCGGACAGCGTCGTTTCCAGTTCGGCCACAGCCCCCCCCGGCAAGATCAGCGGGCTTGAGCGGAACTCAGCTCCGATTCTGACCACGTATGATATTCTTACTCTTACACTGTACCCTTCAGCAAGGTATGCTTTTTATCTTCTTTTTATTTTTATATTGTACACTGTACTCTTATTTTCTCTTGATGCACAACATCGGGCTCAATGTTGTGCACGGTCTTGACGGCGACGAGGACGCAGGGACGACGAGCCCACGTCTTATGCCTTTACGCTACATCCGCTAGGGTTTCTGAGCGAATGCTCCACTTTTCACCACCCCCCGATAGCCACTACACGATGGTCATTTCTCTTCATTTTTCAGTGCATAAA
The DNA here is from genome assembly GCA_903835685.1 of uncultured delta proteobacterium. Taxonomy (GTDB): domain Bacteria; phylum Desulfobacterota; class Desulfovibrionia; order Desulfovibrionales; family Desulfovibrionaceae; genus CAILNX01. The sequence continues at coordinate 20,724 of CAILNX010000049.1, read as the reverse complement.
TCGCATATAAGCCTCAAAAATGGAACATAGTTGAAAATATCAAAAATTTGAAAACGCTACAAAATGTAGACATACAAAATAGAACCAAAATCAACCCATTTAATTTTTATTAAACTGAGTACGGGTTGAAATCAGAAGACATAATACGGAAAAGTACTTAAATATCAGCATGAATAAAAATCCTTTAGATTCAGCCTGGAAATCCATACTCCAGGCTTAATAATTCCCATTCGCGGAGAACACACCATACAATAATATTGTACAGCCTCAATAATCAGGCCGCTTGCGTCATACTACCCTATAAATTGTGGAGTAAAATTAAAATATAATCTAACCATCTCCTCTAATTGCAGGCACAACAAAAAATATTAGAAATATCGGGTGAACTACCCCGCAGCAAGCTGCGGAGCATCAAAGGCATAAGGCCCAGAACAGACTCCTCAAACCAAGAGTAAACGAAGCGAGCTTCGAGGAATCAACCCGCAGTGATTGAAAGAATAATATTCATCTCCAATTTTTAGCCTATTCGTCCCCGTCTGATCTGGAAAAGACAGCCAAACAAAATTTATTTCAAACCAATCGCTATTCCCAATACTTCGCCAGTCAAAACCACTGCAAATAGCGACTCCACATCGACCATTTCGTGCATTTTGGACCCACACCGAGCGTTTGCCACCTGACCAAAGGGACCTGCAAACCCGCTCCTTCCTGCTCCAACTTTCCCGGATTTGAGGCGCGCTCAATCTTTTTTGAAATGCACGTCTTTCAGCTTCGTTCATTTTTTTTGTTGGTGAGAGACTTCCTGGCGCTTTTGCCAGGGGGCAACATATTCTCCCCTGTCACGACCTTGGTTCCCGTCCTGCCCTCCAACTCCTGTCTTGCCCTGCGAGCAATGGCCCCGCCGGTCTTGGCCGCCTTCTTGTTCTCCCCCATGCCTGTCGCCACGTCGCTCTCGGCGATCTGCCGAGTGGAAAACTCGGCCAGGGCCGTGAAAATCAATTTCGCCTCGGTCATGTGGTCGCGGAGATTCTGGGTACTTAAGCCCTTCAGCCCCTTGTGCGATTTCACACTGACCCCGGCCCATTCCTGGTTCTGGCTTGGATTAGTCGGATGGGCGCGGCATCCTTCTCGGAAAGGGATTGCTTCAACGTCCTGCGGGGCCGGTATCAGACCATGGCCGAATTGCGCCCGGGTCTGAAGGTCCTGGTAGAACGGGGCTACATCTTCGACAAGCCTGCTGTTACTGCGCTCTTGATTTCGACTGCTTTCTCATATACCAACAAACAAAATACAAAGGACCATGCAAATACTACCGACGGACCTCTAAAACAAAATTGAGTATTAGGAGGATGGAGCTCCATCATATACGGCTGATGCCTTGGAGCCCGAATTGAAAATAAGCCACGCTTGGCAAGGGATATGTTGATGCGGGCAGCTCGCGGTGAGAGAGGAGTGTTCACGATATAATTTCTATAAAAATTTTAATCTCGTACTGCGACCACAGCAAAAGACCATATAACAATAATAAAACCATTGATTATGAAGACAAGAATTGGCCAAGACGGGTTACATCTCTTTAACCGCCACACTGGTCTGAACATCCTGCTCGATGAAGTACGTGCCGACCCATCTGCATGGTCATCCACGCCTCGTCAGGTGTCTATTGCCCTTACTAATCTCTGCGACCTGCATTGCTCATTTTGCTTCGCCCCAAAACATCCGGCGATGCTAAGTGCGGAATCTGTGGCCGCCTGGCTGAAAGAACTGGACCAAACTGGATGTATGGCGGTCGGGTTTGGGGGGGGAGAGCCGACGCTGCATCCGCAATTTGCGGAGATCTGCCAGCATGCGGCTGAGGAAACTCGGCTGGCCGTGACATTCACGACCCATGGCCACCGGCTTGTTCCCCCGCTGCTTGAGCGCATCGCAGGCAACGTCCATTTCATCCGGGTTAGCGTGGATGGAGTCAAGGCGACTTATGAGGCTCAGCGAGGCAGGCGGTTCTCGGCCTTGCTGGAGCGCCTGAAGGACGCCCGCAAACTGGCTCCCTTGGGCATCAACGTGGTGGTGAATGAGAGCACGGTCCACGAACTCGACGCACTTGTGAAAGTGGCGTACGATGTCGGTGCGTCTGAGCTTTTATTGCTACCCCAGCTAGCCGCTGGCGAGGTAGGTGCTGCGAGCAGCGCTGTACGTCATGAACTTGAACAGTGGGCTTGCAGCTACGCAGGCAAAGTACGACTTGCAGTCAGCGAAGCAGGATCGGAAGGCCTTCCGACCTGTGACCCTTTGCCACAGGAAAAGGGACTGCGAGCATATGCGCATATCGACACGTCAGGCGTCATCAGGGCAAGTTCATATGAAGGGCCGGGGGTCCGTATCGGTGCTGACGGCGTCCTGGCTGCATTAAATCGACTAAAGTCAACAATTGGGAGTGAAGCGTGAAGATTTGGACCGGGTATGGTTCCGAGCACTCGATGAACTTGGTGCTGATCGGCAAGTTCAAGCAGGCTCGGGATGCTGAAAACGTAGAGAGCCTCCTGCTGAAACTCAGGGACCAGGCCGTCGAGGACTATACCTATACAAGCTCTCATTTGCCTCCGGCGGACCAGCGATTCTCCGATGCGATGATGTCACTGCTTCGTGCTAACGAGCTGAACACGCTTAGCCCTGCTGACCTGGAGCAATTCGCTTTCGATCACAACCTCGATCGCGAGGGCGAACGCATCACCATCAAGACCGATGAGGCCGACGTGTCGGCCTTTATCAAGGTCTTTGTGGAAGAGGGTGCTCGCGTGGAAGTGTATTCCGCGCACGATTATCCAGAAGAGCAAGCTGACTAGCGCTGAGGCACAAGGACAAGAATGCCAGCCGCAAATTGGGACGCATTCACACAACTACCCGGTGCTCCCGAAAGCAATTTCGAGAAGCTCTGCCGCGCACTTATTCGTCGCCATTACGGTCAGTTCGGTGAGTTCAAGGAACTGGCCAACCAAGCCGGTGTCGAGTTCCACCTGAAGCTGCTGAAACCGTGCGAGCTAGGTGAACCGCCGCGTTGGTATGGGTGGCAGTGCAAGTGGTACCAGTCCACGAACGGCCAGAAGCTAGGGTCTACGAGACGCACCAAGATTGTCGACGGGCTGCAGAAAACGCGCAAATATCTTCCTGGCCTGACCGACTGGGTGTTGTGGACCCGATACGTCCTCCCAAAAGGGGACCAGGACTGGTTCTACGGACTGAAGTCCAAGTACCCGGAATTCAACCTCACCTTGAAGACGACGGCTGACATTGAGGATATACTGGTCGGCCCGGCCTCCCTTTTACGGGAAACCTACTTCGGTGAACTCGTCGTCACCCCGCAGGTTCTCGCAGAACAGCATGGACTCGCCGCTGCTCCCTTCCACCATCAATACCAGCCGGAGGTGCACCATGTGGTGCCGACGGAGGAAACCCTACACAGGTGCCTAGGTGGTCAAGCAGCGTGGGATATTCTGTCCCGACGGGCCAGTGCCTTGAACGCCGGAGCGGATGACATCGTGGAATCCGTCGCAAGTGTCCCGACGCATCTTCATGCCGAAGTGGGTGCTCTCACGGAGCATGGGCGGAAGGTAGCGACGTTGCTCGAAGAACTCTACATCGCCCTGGGTGTAGGCGACTTGGACGCCATAAAGCAGCTTTTGCCGACCGACGTTGGGGATCCGCGCCAATACCGAAGGCTGCTTGCGAAACTCCGGGCTGCTCGTACTGAAGTCGCGCTCATCGGCACGAACCTGGTTGCTGACATCCACGCTGCCTTGTCGATGCTGGGTGAGCTTCGCCAATCGGCTCTTATGCGAGTGGTTGCGGTCCTGGCTCCGGCAGGCAATGGCAAGTCAGAACTTGCCGTGCAGATGACTCGTCCGGCAGGCGACTTTCCAGGAGGTGTCCTGCTGCTCGGAAAGGACCTGCATGCAGGCCAGAACCTCGACCATTTGGTGAGCAGCTTCAAGATCGCAGGCAAGCCAGTTCAGACTTTCGAACGACTCGTGGAAGCGTTGGATGCGGCCGGACAACGGGTAGGGAGACGACTGCCTGTCATCATCGACGGCCTCAACGAGGCCGAAGACCCCAGAAATTGGAAAGACGTCTTGTGTCGCGCAAAGATACTCCTCGGCAATTCCCCTTACGTCATGCTTGTCGTCACGCTGCGCACTGAGTTTGCTGGCGATTGTCTTCCTGATGATATCGCGAACATTGAGATGGACGGGTTCAGGGACGATCCCCAGGCGGCTATTGACAGGTACTTCGAGCACTACAAGATCTCAGCGCCCGACGCGGACCTCCCTATTGAGCTTTTGCAGCATCCACTTACACTTAGGCTCTACTGCGAGGTTGCAAACCCCGGGAGACAGCACACAGTTGGGGTGGAGAAACTCCCGCGCTCCCTCACTGAGCTGTTCGAGGAGCATTTCAAGAGAGTTACTGAACGGGTCGCCGAACTCTCGCCGTTGTCGCACCGGATCTACCAGGATGAGGTTCAGACAGCGCTTCTCAGAATCGCTGAGTTCCTGTGGCAAAAAAATGCGCGGAGTGCTGAGGTTAACAAAGTCCGGACTCGTATAAAGGACGTGACGGAATGGAGTTCAAGTCGCCTGAAGAGCTTAGAGTCTGAAGGCATTCTTGTGCGCACCTCATACGGTAAAGGGCAGTTTGGAGATGCGTTCGCTTACGACCTTATGGCAGGGCACATGATCGCCAAGCATCTGCTCTACAAATACGACATTGAACAGTGGCTCAAGGTCCCATCGAACATTGCCAAGTTGACGTTCCGCGAGCCCGGGGCTCACACGTTTGCCTATGACATCTTCCATGCGCTCGTTGGGCTCTTTCCAACCCACACGAACCAGCGACGCCAGCTGTGGCAAGCCGTGTCTGGAAAGCTCCGCCTGTATGCCCTCTTGCTAACCGTCAAGGCGGACCCGGCTCACATCAGCCGGGAGACAGTTGAGCGGTTCGAGAAAGAGATGCTTCAGTCTGTCAAATTCGCTCAAGCGGCTTACCCGCTGCTTCGGGTTACGCGCGCTGCACAGGCGCATCCTTTCGACGTGAACTTCCTGGACCGGGTGCTCCGCGCGATGCCCAACGCGGAGCGCGATCTATCGTGGTCGGAGTGGCTGCGGAAGAATGAGGAAGAAGTAATCAAGGACATCAAAGCGCTGGAGTTGCGATGGGAGTCTGGTACATTAGACCGGCGGGAGGTGGACCGTGCCCGATGGGTGATGTGGACGTTGACGACCAATTCCCGATACCTTCGTGATGTCTCGACAAAAGCGTTGTATACGCTGGCGCTACGCTCGCCTGGGGAGTACTTCCAACTCGCAGTTGAATCGCTCACAGTCTCCGACCCATACGTTCCAGAACGGGCCCTCGCTGCCGCATATGGTGCGGCCCTCTCGACCTGGTCCGATAAAAGTGATCAGAAGATGCGCGTGGCGCTACCGGTGGTGGCAGCAGAACTCTTGCGCACATCATTCGTGCCTTCCGCACAGACGCCGACGCGGCATGCGTTAATGAGACAGTACTGTTTGGGTATCATCGATCTCGCCCGGCGGTTAGATCCGTCTTGCGTGTCGTCTGAAGAGGCCAAATACCTCGTTCCCCCGTTTTCGCATCTGCCGTCCCCCTTCTTTGACCCTCCAAATGCAACGGAGGAGCAGATCAAGAAGGCTGATGGCGCAGCAATCACAATGGACTTCGGCAACTATACCTTCGGCAGACTCATCCCACATCGCTCCAACTATGACTATAATAACCCGGATTATGTTGCCGCGCGCAAGGCGATCGTGGCGCGGATGATCGATCTAGGCTACGATCCGGATCGATTTCAGCCCTTCGACCAGAATATGACCTCGTATTCCCGTCTGGGCAACGAAAAAAAGAAAGTTGACAGATACGGGAAAAAGTACGGCTGGATTGCCTTCTTTGAGATGTGGGGCTGGCGTGCCGACAACAATCTCCTGCCCGACTGGCGCAACGAACGTCGAGCCTCTGACGCTGACATCGACCCAGCCTTTCCGGGCAAGGCTAAATCGTGGATTCCCGCGCTGCCCGATCTGTTCACAGACTCTCCAAACAAGGTTGCCGATTGGATCCTCGACGGACCTACGCCCAATTATAGCAGTTTGCTTGAGCCATCGGAAGTTGACAATGTGGAAGGCAACTGGGTGCTAATCAATGGATATGTAGAGGAAACGGCCACGGCAGACTATCGCAACGTCTTTACCTTCTTGCGCGGTGTCTTTGTCAACAAGGAGAATATCAAGCGTCTGGAGAAGACCTTCGGCGCGATGCGATACCAGGGCAACTCCGCCATCCCCGAGGAGCCCGAGCACTGCTACACGTATGCAGGCGAGATGCTGTTTGCAGTGCCGCCAGGTCTCCTGGCAAAGTCAAAGGATGAAGAGAGATCAGACGAAATGCCATGCGAGGTGTCCGTATGCCAACACACAGGAGGAGGCGTTCCGGTCGAAATTCCCGTACAGGTGTACGGCTGGGAAAGCCATCATAGTGAACTTAACGCCGTTAGCGGCGTCCTCTTCCCGTCACTCAAGCTTTGTCAGTATCTGGGTCTAGGCTACCGCCCCGGACAGTGGGACCTCCATGACGGCATCGGCGTCGCCTCGCTCTATCGAAAGCTCGGCACAGGGGACATCTCATTTAATGGACAATTGCTCTACCTGCGGGCGGACCTCCTGCAGCGCTACCTGGACAAGACGGGCCAAGCGCTGGTGTGGCTCATGTGGGGAGAGCGTGGTCAGCACTATCGAGGTCACTCCAGTGGAGACGAGGATTTGCATGACCTCTATGTCAATTACAAGCATATCCACAAGCGTTCCGCTGTTTGGCAGAATAATGGGAAATTCCCTGCCGAGACAACAACAACTCCTGCACCGGCTAAACGGAAGGCCCGAACAAAGCGGGCGGCCCCATGACTATCTGATACTGCCGTAAGCGACGTTCATGCGAAGAGCTCTAGCTCCACCCCCTGAGCACCTCCAGGCTGACTAAACCCGCCGAGTTGGGCTATCGTGACCCTCACAACTGAAGTTGAGGACCTTGTGCCGACCAAGCCAGTCCGTTATGGAAGGCAAGACTAACCGGCCAGCAGAACCGACCGGCTGTCACGTCTCCCCGAGGGATTTACATCAGCCCGAACAGAAACACGCGACCGAGCGCCCCATCAGGATACTCACCCACATGCCCATCAAGAAATCAGAACTCTACAGCACCCTTTGGAAAAGCTGCGACGAACTCCGGGGCGGGATGGATGCCTCCCAGTACAAGGACTACGTGCTGGTCCTTTTGTTCGTCAAATACGTCTCCGACAAGTACGCCGGGCAGAAGGAGGCCATGATCGAGGTCCCGTCCGGCGGCGGCTTCGCGGACATGGTGGCCGCCAAGGGGGACAAGGAGATCGGCGACCGCATCAACAAGATCATCGCCAAACTGGCCGAGGCCAACGACCTCAAGGGCGTGATCGATGTCGCTGACTTCAACGACGCCGACAAGCTGGGGAAAGGCAAGGAGATGGTGGACCGCCTCTCCAACCTGGTGTCCCTCTTCGACAACCCCTCCCTGGACTTCCGGAGCAACCGGGCCGGTGGCGATGACCTGCTGGGCGACGCCTACGAATACCTGATGCGCCACTTCGCCACGGAGTCGGGGAAGAGCAAGGGCCAGTTCTACACCCCGGCCGAGGTATCCCGGATCATGGCCCAGGTCCTTGGCGTGGGAGAAGCCAAGAACTCCGACCAGAGCATCTACGACCCCACTTGCGGCTCCGGCTCCCTGCTGCTGAAAGCCCACGACGAGGCCAAAAACCGCACCGGCTTCGACTTGGCCCTCTACGGCCAGGAGATGGACAACGCCACGTCCGCCTTGGCCCGCATGAACATGATCCTGCACGACAACACCACGGCGGAAATCTGGAAGGACAACACCCTCTCCAGCCCGCACTTCAAAGGGCCGGAGGGAGGCCTCAAGACCTTCGACTTCGTGGTGGCCAATCCGCCCTTCTCCAACAAGGCCTGGAGCAATGGATTCAACCCTGCCCATGACGAGTTCGGCCGGTTCAAGTTTGGCCTGCCACCCGCCAAGAACGGGGATTACGCCTTCCTCCTACACATCCTGACCAGTCTCAAGAGTACGGGCACGGGCGCGATCATTCTGCCCCACGGGGTCCTGTTCCGGGGTGGGGCCGAAGCGGTCATCCGCCGGGAGATCGTCCGGCGCGGATACATCAAGGGGATCATCGGGCTGCCCGCCAACCTCTTCTACGGCACCGGCATCCCAGCCTGCATCATCGTGCTGGACAAGACCAACGCCGTGGCCCGGAAGGGCGTCTTCATGGTGGACGCCTCCAAGGGGTTCATCAAGGACGGGAACAAGAACCGGCTCCGCGCCCAGGACATCCACCGCATCGTGGACACCTTCACCCGCCAACTCGAAGTGCCGCGTTTCGCCCGTCTGGTCCCCCTGGCCGAGATCGAGGGGAACGACTTCAACCTGAACCTGCCGCGCTACATCGACAGCACCGAGTCCGAGGACATCCAGGACATCGACGCCCACCTGCGCGGGGGCATCCCGAACCGGGACATCGACGCCCTGGACCGCTACTGGCAGGTGTTCCCAGGTGTGCGGGGTCTGCTCTTCGCCCCGGCTGACCGGCCTGGCTACAGCCGGTTGCAGGTGGCCTCGGCCGAGATCAAGGCGGCCATCTTCGGTCATGCCGAGTTCACCACATTCAACGAGTCGGTCACGGCGTTGTTCGGGAGGTGGAAGGCGGCCAATCTCTCGAAGCTGAAAGGCCTGGCCCCGGGCGACCACCCCAAGAAGTTCATCGACACCCTGTCCGAGGACCTGCTCGCCGCCTTTGCCGACGCCCGGCTCATCGACCGCTACGACGTGTACCAGCATCTCATGGACTCCTGGGACGCCACCATGCAGGACGATGTCTATCTGCTGGTCCAGGAGGGCTGGAAGGCCGTTCTGGAGGGCAAGCCCAACACCGATCTCATCCCCACGTCGCTCATCGTCAGCCGGTATTTCGCCAAGGAACTGGAGGCAGTGGAAAAGCTTGAGGCTGCAAGGGATGCCATCGGCCGGGAGATCGAGGAGTTGGAGGAAGAGCACAGCGGAGAGGAAAGCCTGCTGGTCGATGCCCGCACCGACAAGGGCAGGATCACCGCCAAGAGCGTGAAGGACCGCCTCAAGGACATCAAGACCGACCCTGATGCCGTGGAAGAGCGGAAGGTGCTCAAGGCCATGCTGGACCTGATCGAGAAGGAGTCGGTGGCTGGCAAGAAGGTGAAGGAGGGCCAGAAGACCCTGGAAGCTCTGGTGGCCGCGAAGTACCCGAAACTCTTCGAGGACGAGATCAAAACCCTGGTGGTAGAGGACAAGTGGCTGGCCCGACTGGCGGCTGATGTTCAGAGCGAACTGGACCGCGTGTCCCAGGCTCTCACCGGCAGGATTCGCCAACTGGCTGACCGCTACACCGCCCCGCTGCCGCAACTGGTCACGGAGGTGGAGATTCTGACCTCCCGAGTAGAGGAGCATCTCAAGAAGATGGGGGCGGTATGGAACTGAAGCCGGGGTACAAAAGGACTGAGGTGGGAGTGATCCCGAGTAGTTGGCGTGTTGACTGCGTTGGCGATGCCTTCCTCATATGCAATCAACTTCGTTTGCCGATTAGCCAGGCAGTCCGCGAACGCATGGTTGGTCCTTATCCCTACTACGGGCCAACAGGTGTGCAGGGCTGGATAAATGAATATCGCGTCGAAGGTGAGTACGCCTTGATTGGTGAAGACGGTGATCATTTCCTCAAGTGGCAGACCCAATCAATGACTTTGCTGGTGCGAGGGAAGTTTAATGTCAATAACCACGCCCAGTTAGTGAAGGGAACCAGTAACCTCACGGAGTGGTTTTACTGGATTTTTTCGAACCGCGACATCACACCCTATCTTACCCGTCAAGGGGCGGGTCGCTATAAGTTAACCAAAGCCGCTTTGCGGCAGATACCGTGTGCGTTGCCATCCCCATCAGAGCAACGCGCCATCGCCACCGCCCTCTCCGACGTGGACGCCCTTATCGCCTCGCTGGACAAGCTCATCGCCAAGAAACGCGACATCAAGCAGGCCGCGATGCAGCAGTTGCTGACCGGGAAGACGCGGTTGCCGGGGTTTGAGGGGGAGTGGGAAGAGAGACCACTTGGGGAAATAGCTTCTGCAACCAAAGGAATTCAGTTACAAATTTCCAAAACGAGTGAAAACGGCCGATTTGCCCACTTGAATGGAGGTGTTTCGCCTTCAGGATACACCGATAGAGCTAATACGCCGGGGGGGACGATTGCAATCAGCGAGGGAGGAAACTCATGCGGCTATGTTCAGTTCATGGCTGAAGCATTTTGGTGCGGTGGACATTGCTACGCTATCATTCCGCGTGGAATCGCGAACGATTTTCTGTACCACGCACTCAAAGCCCAACAGACATCAATCATGGCACTACGCGTAGGATCAGGCCTACCAAACGTTCAAAAGACAGCGATTCTCGCTTTCAAACTGATCTTTCCTACCACTGTTGACGAACAAACCGCCATCGCCGCCATCCTCTCCGACATGGATACCGAACTCGCCGCCCTTGAAGCCCGTCGCGACAAAACTCGCGACCTTAAACAGGGTATGATGCAGGAACTCCTGACCGGAAGGACCCGGCTGGTATGACACCCTTGCGGCTCTTCATCAGCAGCGTCCAGAAAGAATTCGCCCAGGAGCGGGCGGCCCTGCGGGACTACCTCCGGGGCGATCCCCTGATGCGGCGGTTCTTCGAGCCCTTCCTGTTCGAGGACGTGCCCGCCGCCGACCGCCGGGCCGATGAGGTGTACCTGGACGAGGTCGGGGCCTGCGACCTCTACGTGGGCCTGTTCGGCTCCGACTACGGCTTTGAAGACGCAAAAGGCCTGTCCCCCACCGAGCACGAGTTCAACGCAGCCACCCGGCTGAACAAGCACCGGCTGATCTTCGTGAAGGGCACGGACGACGCGAACCGTCATCCCAAGATGCGGGCGCTCATCCAGCGGGCCGGTGGGGAACTGGTGCGCCGCCGGTTCGCCTCGGCCTCCGAACTGGTCGCCGGGCTCTATGCCGCCCTGGTGCAATACCTGGTTTCCCGGGAGCTGATCCGGGGCGTCCCCTTCGACGCCACCGCCTGTCCCAAGGCCACTCTGGCGGACCTGGACGAGGAAGGGATGGCCCGCTTCCTCCACCGCGCCCGGCGGGCCAGGGGCTTTCCGTTGCCGGAAGAGGCCACATCCCGGGAACTCCTGACCCACCTCAATCTGCTGGACGAGGACCGGCCGACCAATGCGGCCGTGCTGCTCTTCGCCCGACAGCCCCAGCGATTCCTGATCTCCTCCGAGGTGAAGTGCGCCCACTTCCACGGAACCGAGGTGGCCAAGCCCATCCCCTCCTACCAGGTGTACAAGGGTGCGGTCTTCGACCTGGTGGACCAGGCCGTGGACTTCGTGCTGTCCAAGATCAACCTGTGGGTCGGCACCCGCAAGGACGGTCCCCAGGCCCCGGTGGAGTATGAGATACCCCAGGAGGTCGTGACCGAGGCCATCGTGAACGCCGTGGCTCACCGCGACTACACCAGCGCTGGCAGCGTCCAGGTCATGCTGTTCGCTGACCGGCTGGAGGTCTGGAACCCGGGGACGCTTCCCCCGCCCCTGACCCTGGAGAAACTCCGCCAGCCCCATGGTTCGGTCCCGGGCAACCCCCTGCTGGCCGAACCTCTGTACCTCGCCAAGTACATTGAGCGCATGGGGACCGGCACCGGGGACATGATCCGGCGCTGTCGGGAGTCCGGCCTGCCGGAGCCGGAGTTCGCGCTCACGGACGGGTTCGTGACCACCATCAGGCGCAAGGTGGCCTCGGGGACTGGGGATGTCGCGAGGGAAGTCGGGCCGCAGCCAGAGTCACAGCCAGAGTCACAGCCAGAGTCGCAGCCAGAGTCGCAGCCAGAGTCGTTGGAGATGCGCGTGCTTCGAGCACTGGAAGCCGCACCGCTGAACAAGGCGTCGCTCTCCAAATCCCTGGGCCAGAAAAGCGTCTCCGGGCAGTTGAACAAGGTGATCCAGCGCCTTCACGCGGATGGGGCCATCGAGTTCACCATCCCGGCCAAGCCGACGAGCCGCTTGCAGCAATACCGGCTGACCGCCAAAGGGCTCGTATTTCTGGAGGCATTCCGCAAAGAGGGGCAAAGCAGATGAGCACCATCGGCCAGATCGAGAGGAAAACCCAGCGGCGCGTGGTGAAGCTCTTCCAGGAGACTCTGGGCTACGACTACCTGGATGACTGGACCGACCGTGAAGACAACCGAAATATCGAGCCGGAGTTGTTGATACGGTTCCTTGAGCAACGGGAACAGGACCCGGACATCGTCACCCGTGCCGTGTTCCTCCTGGACAAGGCCGCCGGGGATACCAGCAAAAGCCTCTACCACCGCAACCGGGCCGTCTACGACCTGCTCCGATACGGCGTGCCGGTGAAGCCCGGAGTCGGGGAGAACACCCAGACGGTCTGGCTCATCGACTGGGCGCACCCCGAGAAGAACCATTTCGCCCTGGCCGAGGAAGTGACCGTCCCGGCTGCTGACTCCAACTCCCACCCCAAACGCCCGGACGTGGTGCTCTACGTGAACGGCATCGCCCTGGGGGTGCTGGAACTCAAACGCTCCACCGTATCCGTGGCCGAGGGCATCCGCCAGAACCTGGACAACCAGAAGAAGCTGTTCATCGAGCCGTTCTTCTCCACCATGCAGTTCATCATGGCGGGCAGCGACGCCGAGGGCCTGCGCTACGGGTCCATCCAGACCCCGGAGAAGTACTACCTGACCTGGAAGGAGGACGGCCCGGCCGAGAACCTCCTTGACCGCGCCCTGACCCAGCTCTGCGGCAAGGTCCGATTCCTGGAACTCATCCACGACTTCATCGTCTTCGACGCCGGGATCAAGAAGCTCTGCCGCCACAACCAGTACTTCGGCGTGAAGGCCGCCCAGGACCATGTGAACCGCCGCGAGGGCGGCATCATCTGGCACACCCAGGGGTCGGGGAAGAGCCTGACCATGGTCTGGCTGGCCAAGTGGATTCGGGAGCACGTCGCTGACGCCCGGGTCCTGATCGTTACCGACCGCACGGAACTCGACGAGCAGATCGAGAAGGTGTTCAAGGGCATCAACGAGAACATCTGTCGCACCACCAGTTGCGCGGACTTGATCGCCAAGCTCAACGCCACCATCCCCTGGCTCCTGTGCTCATTGATCCACAAGTTCGGGAACAGGGACAACGGGGAGGATGTCGGAGACATCCCCGGCTACATCGAAGAACTCAAGCGCATCCTGCCGCCCGGGTTTGTCGCCAAGGGGAATCTGTTTGTCTTCGTGGATGAGTGCCACCGGACCCAGTCCGGCGAGTTGCACAAGGCCATGAAGGCCATCCTGCCGAGAGCAGTGTTCATCGGCTTCACCGGCACCCCACTTCTCAAGGCGGACAAGCAGCGGAGCATCGAAATTTTCGGCGGCTACATCCACACCTACAAATTCAACGAGGCGGTCAAGGATGGGGTGATCCTGGACCTGAGGTACGAGGCCCGGGACATCGACCAGAGCCTCACCTCACAGACAAAGATCGACCAGTGGTTCGAGGCCAATACCAAGGGGTTGACCGACATCGCCAAGGCCCAGCTCAAAATCCGCTGGGGTACCATGCAGAGCGTGATGAGTTGCCAGGACCGGCTGGAACGGATCGTGTCCGACATCCTGATGGACATGGCGACCCGTGACCGGCTGAAAAGCGGCCGGGGCAACGCCATGCTCGTCTCAGGGAGTATCTATCAGGCATGCAAGTTATACGAGTTGTTCGACAAGACTGACCTGGCAGGAAAATGCGCCATCATCACCTCCTACCGGCCGTCCCATGCTGACATCAAGGGGGAGGAAACTGGGGAGGGCCTGACCGAGAAACTGCGCAAGTACAACATCTACAAAAAGATGCTGGCCGACTGGTTCAACGCCCCACCCGAAATGGCGGTGAACCGGGCCGACGAATTTGAACTGGCGGTCAAGGAAAAGTTCGTCGCGGAGCCTGGGCAGATGAAGCTCCTGATCGTCGTGGACAAGCTCCTGACGGGATTTGACGCCCCTCCGGCCACCTACCTCTACATAGACAAGCAGATGCGCGACCACGGCCTTTTCCAGGCCATCTGCCGGGTGAACCGGTTGGACGGCGAGGACAAGGAGTACGGGTACATCTTCGACTACAAGGACCTCTTCAGGAGCCTGGAGGGAGCGGTCAAGGACTACACCTCGGAGGCCCTGGACGGGTACGACAAGGAAGACGTGGCCGGACTGCTGCAAAACCGTCTGGGCAAGGCGCGTGAGCACCTGGAGGAAGCGTTTGAGGCCATCCGCGCCCTGTGCGAGCCGGTCGAAATGCCCAAGGACCAGACGGCCTATTTCCGCTTCTTCTCATCCAAGGAGCCCGGCAATTTCGAGGAACTCAAGGCCAACGAGGCGAAGAGACTTTCGCTGTACAAGCTGACCGCCGCCCTGGTTCGGGCCTACGCCAACCTGGCCAACGAGATGCCCGAGGCAGGCTTCACTCCGGCCGAGGCAGAGGCCATCAAGGCCGAGGTGGCGTTCTACGAGAACCTTCGGAGCGAGGTGAAGTTGCACAGCGGCGACGCCATCGACCTGAAACAGTACGAACCGGCCATGCGGCACCTGATCGACACCTACATCCGGGCGGAGGAGAGCGAGAAGATATCGGCCTTCGACGACCTGTCGCTCATCCAACTCATCGTGGAGCGCGGGCCGGAAGTGCTGGAGGCCCTCCCCGAAGGCATCCGCAAGAACCAGGAGGCCGCCGCCGAGACCATTGAGAACAACGTCCGCAAGCTCATCATCGACGAGAAACCCATCAACCCGAAATATTACGAGAAGATGTCGGAGTTGCTGGACGCTCTGATCGTGCAACGACGGCAGGAAGCCCTGGAATATGAGGAGTACCTCAAACAGATCGTGGACTTGACCAGGAAGGCGAAGAATCCTGGAACCGGTGGTGTCTATCCCCCGAGGATTAAATCCCAGGCCCAACGCGCTTTGTTCGATAACCTGGACCGGAATGAAGAACTCGCCTTGGCTGTCGATACGGCGGTCAAGACCTCCAGGCAAGATGACTTCCGAAGTAACCCATTCAAGATCAAGAAAGTCCGGCTGGCCATCAAAGCCGTCTTGGATGTGCACGGATTACAGACAGTCGACCTGGATGCCGTCCTGGAATTGGTGAAGAACCAGAATGAGTACTGATTCCCACCACATCACGGTGAGCGGCCTGCCCATTGAGGTCGTGCGCAAGGCCATCAAGAACCTCCACCTCGGCGTCTACCCTCCGAAAGGTCGGGTGCGTGTGGCCGCTCCTCTGGCCGTCAGCGACGAGGCCGTGCGGCTGGCCGTGGTCGAGAAGCTCGGCTGGATCAAACGCCAGCAGGCGCGATTTAAGGCCCAACCTCGGCAGTCCGAGCGGGAGATGGTCAGCGGCGAGAGCCACTACTTTCTCGGCAGGCGCTATCGGATGCGCGTCGTGGAACGCCCCGGGACCGGGCGGGTGATCCTGCTCAACAACACGACCATTGAACTCCAGGTGCGCCCTGGCTCCGGCACGGGGGAGAGGGAGCGGGTCCTGTCCCAGTGGTATCGTGATCACCTCCGAGAACTCATCCCGCCACTGCTGGCCAAGTGGGAGGACATCCTGGCCGTCCAGGCCGCCACCTGGGGTATCAAGAAGATGAAGACCAAGTGGGGGAGCTGCAACGAAG
Source organism: uncultured delta proteobacterium (assembly GCA_903835685.1). Lineage (GTDB taxonomy): Bacteria > Desulfobacterota > Desulfovibrionia > Desulfovibrionales > Desulfovibrionaceae > CAILNX01. Next base: position 4,813 of record CAILNX010000049.1, on the reverse strand, counting down.
GAGCCCGCCGCATCTGGCTGAACCTGGAACTGGCCAAGAAGCCGGTCCAGTGCCTCGAATACCTGATCGTCCACGAACTCATGCATTTCATCGAGCGGCACCACAACGACCAATTCCTCGCGCTGATGGACCATCACCTGCCCAATTGGCGGCTCCATCGACAGAAGTTGAACGCCTCCCCGCTGTCTTTCGACAACTGGGACTACTGACGGCCACTGCGGCTTTTGAAAAGGGAAACGGCGTGGTCGATAAACCCAATCACACCGCCCAGGAAATCAAATCCATCCAGGATCGGCTGAGGGTCTTGGATGCGGAACGGGACGTCCTGGTTTCCAGACTGAATGAGCTTCAGGCACGCAAACCCGCACCTTCTGTCGCCCCCAAGGTCCTGCCTTCTTCCCGACGAGTCCTTGCCCCAGAAGAGAAGATCGCTCTTTTTCGCAGCTTGTTCCGTGGACGGGAGGATGTGTTCCCGAAACGGTGGGAGAGCCTCAAGACTGGCAAGTCGGGCTACTCTCCGGTCTGTGCCAACGAATGGGTCTACGGCGTCTGCGCCAAGCCCCGGGTCAAATGCGGGAAGTGCGAGAAACGGTCATACCTCCCGGTCACGGATGCGGTCATCAAGGCGCATCTCACTGGGGTGTCTCCATCCCCAAAGGAGAAGGGCCGGGATTATACCGTCGGCGTCTACCCCCTCCTTCCGGACGAGTCTTGCTGGTTTCTGGCCGCAGATTTCGACAAAGAATCCTGGCAGCGCGATGCCATGGCCTTCCTGGAAACTTGCCGTGCCAAGGGAGTTCCAGCCACCATGGAGCGATCTCGTTCCGGGAATGGTTGCCATATCTGGATTTTCTTCAAGTCGCCTGTCCCCGCCTCTCAAGCCCGGAGATTGGGCTCACTGCTTTTGACCGCCACCATGGATTGCCAGCCCGAGATTGGCTTTGAATCCTATGACCGATTTTTTCCCAACCAGGATACCATGCCTGCCGGTGGGTTCGGGAACCTCATCGCCCTCCCTTTGCAGGGCAGGGCCAGGCAGAAAGCGAACAGCGTATTCGTGGATGACTCTTTCACCCCGTACCCCGATCAATGGTCCTTCCTGGGCTCCATCGGCAAAATGACACCTGCCCAAGTGGATGTCCTGGTCGAGGAAGCGGCCCAAGCCGGGAAAATTCTCGGAGTCCGGCTCCCGCTGGATGAGGATGAAATCCAACCCTGGGCAGCGCCTCCCTCCCGCAAGAAGCGCATCGGCGTCATTGAAGGGACCTTGCCCAAGACCATCGCCATCACCCTTGCTGACCAACTCTATGTTGACAAGGATGGGGTACCGCCCCAACTCGTGAACAAAATTATCCGGTTGGCGGCATTCCAGAACCCAGAGTTTTACCAGGCTCAGGCCATGCGCTTTTCGACCTTTGGAAAGCCAAGAATCGTAGCCTGTGCCGAGCACTACCCCAAGCACATCGGGCTGCCGAGAGGATGCCTGGACGACCTCCTTTCCCTTCTGGGGTGCCTTGGAATCAAACCCGTCATTGATGAGCAAAGGAATCCGGGCATCCCGCTGGACGTCGAGTTCCTGGGCCAACTGACTCAGGATCAAGAGATGGCCTTTGCCGCCTTGGCCGGACATGAGACAGGAGTACTTGTCGCCTCCACGGCATTCGGCAAGACCGTGCTGGCGGCCAGGTTGATTGCCGAGAGGAAGACGAATACGCTCGTCCTGGTTCACCGGCGGCAGTTGCTCGATCAATGGGTGGCAAGGCTCAAGACGTTTCTTGGACTGGAGCCCAAGCAGATTGGACAGATCGTGGGGGGCAAGAAGAAGCCATCAGGAATCGTGGACATCGCCTTGATCCAAAGTTTGATCCGCAAGCGGGAGGTCGATGATGTAGTCGCCGGTTATGGCCACCTCATTGTCGATGAGTGCCATCATCTTTCGGCGATCAGCTTCGAGGCCGTGGCGCGAAGATGCAAGGCGAAATATGTTCTGGGGTTGACCGCCACATCTGCGCGGAAAGACGGACACCACCCGATCATCTTCATGCAATGCGGGCCGGTGCGATTCAAGGACAACCCGAGAAAACGCGCTCAAGCCCGGCCATTTGAGCATTGGGTTGTGCGGCGGGAAACCGGCTTCAGCATGCCAGGAGTTGATGGTGACGCCCGGCCACCCATCCAAGAAATCTATGCGGCCGTGGCCAAGGACCAAGGGCGAAACGAACTGATTCTTGCCGATGTCTTGAAAAATCTGGAGGAAGGCCGCTCACCCGTGGTGCTCTCTGAACGCAAGGAGCATGTGGCCTCACTGGCAGAGATGATATCCAGATTCGCCCGGAATGTGATCGTTCTCCAAGGCGGTATGCATGCCCGCAAGCGCATGGAGATTTTGGAACAACTGGCGTCAATCCCTGACACCGAGGAGCGGGTGTTGGTCGCCACCGGGCGCTACCTTGGGGAAGGGTTCGATGATGCCCGGCTGGACACCCTGTTTCTGGCCATGCCCATCGCTTGGCGGGGAACTTTGGCCCAATACTCCGGGCGACTCCACCGGCTCCACCATGCTAAGCGGGAGGCCCGGGTCTATGACTATGTGGATGCTGCCGTACCCATGCTCCAGAGGATGTGGCGGAAACGGGAGGCTGGGTATTACGGGATCGGGTACTCGATTAAAGAAAATACGCCTTGAGCCTCCGATTTTCCCCGGGTCTCGACGGAAGGGAGCCTGGCTGGGGCCTCCCTTTTTGGGTCATTCGAAATGAATAATCAAACGCTTTCCCAGAACCGAGGCGGCCCGTTCCAGGCCCTTCAGGGTCGGCCAATGGGTGGGGTCTTCAAGGCGCTTGGCCGAGGGCCAGGAGGTCTGCAAGGCGCGGGCGAGTTCGGCCATGCTTTGTTTCCCTCTGGCGAAACGGACCAGAAGGGCGGCCTGGGTCTTGGCGTCCGGTGAAACCAGCATGGCCCCTGGGATGTTCTTGGAAGGAACGGGAATCGCGTCCCCGTCCTCGATCTTGGCGGCCAGCATGGCCGACAGCACTTCAATGGCGTTGAACAACGCCTCTTCCTCGGTTTCTCCCTCGGTGAAAACATCCTCGAAGTCCAGGAACCGGACAAAGAAGCCGCCCTCTTTCTGGCCTTCCAAGAGGACCGGATAGCGAATGTCCATACCTACACCTTCCCTTTCAGATCCCTTTCAGATTCACGCCGGTCTGGCGCTGAATCGCGGCCAGGGTTCCGGGCGTCAGGTCGCGGGAGCCATGCACCGGGACCGGGACTTTCTTCCCGTCCTTCTCCAGAATGTGATGGCTCCCGGCGATGCGCCGAAGCGTTCATCCTTCGGCTTTGAGCCTGTCAATGACTTCCCGGCCTTTCATGCGAAATAGATATATCAAATTTGATTTAAAGTCAAGGTGAGAATGGCAGATACCTTCCGGAAAAGAGCGAGAATGGTAGGCCCCCTGGTAGGCCCTTCCCCCTCCCCAGGCCTCCCCAAGCCGTTCCGACACTCAAAAAACACTCAATAATATCGGTGTTGAAGCTTGCCAACCGGGTTCTGTCACGTCGGAGGGCGCGAGTTCAAGTCTCGTCGGCTCCGCCAGCAAGATCAAGGGGTGAGGATGAAAGTCCTCACCCCTTTTCGTTTGTAAAAGATTTATCAAGTACGTTTTAAATCTAACTCTTCAATGAGGCCAGGGTGAATTCTAAACCTAGTTGCAGTATGGTCAAACCTTGTTCGGGGTTCCAAATATTTAAAAGCGTATTCAGACCCACCAAAACCGCGCCCACCTGCTCGGTAAAAGCCTATGAATGAGTAATCAAAAAGACTTTCAAGTGCGTCCGTGTATGGAATTACAGCCGATGGGGAAAATTTAGAATAAAATTTTTCGAATTCATCGTTGTCAAATTGCCATTTCCCAAGGGAACGCAGCACGTCAAGCAGTTGTTGATAAGCTGGAAGATGCTTATGCACTTCATCATCTATCTCGCGCAAGAAGTATCCGCTATATTCAACACGTGCATTTAGAATATCAATATTATCGATCTTCGAAAGATGGTCTTTTCCTGGGGATGTAGCAATTCTCTCTTTAAACTTTGCTAGCGCACAATTTACAAACTTGATCATATCTCTTGGACGGACATAAGTTCGATCTTTCATATGATTATATTTTGATTGTCTGCCGGGCATTTGTCGTTCTTCATTAAAGACATCATCCCAACCCACCCCTTCGACTTCATCACCAAGAACAATATTAAAACGTCGTTCCATCAATGATTTAAGTGTTTTAGTAGTTTTCTGTGTGTCCCACTCAATAAATGAAACATAATTTTCTGTCATTTTATTTTTATCTTCAAAATGGAGACATTCATATATATCATCACGCAGGAATATAACAACAAAAAGCCTAATCCCCGCATTCTTTGCAGCCAAGTTGATATCCCTGCTGGCCAGTAGTAACCCAATAAGTCTGTTTGTGTACTCTTGCGAACTTATATCAAATCCAATGTCAAGCTGATCAAAAGCAATGAAATACTCGTGTTCTGGATTCAAACAATTTAGAATCGCCTTTAAAAATGCAGCATTAACCTCCTGAACTATCGTCGGTAATTCCTTGACGGGAACAGCTTCGGGAGAAATTCCCGCTTTTAACACTTTAAAATTTATTTCAAAGTGTGGTTTTAATCACTGCGGGTCAATTCCTCGAAGCTTGCTTCGTTTAGTCTTCGTGTGCTAGCCAAGGTGCCATGAGCCAATATATCCACAAACGGCATAATGTTTCTGTCTTGCTGTATCACATAGTATGCCCAGCTAAATACC
>CAILNX010000048.1 GCA_903835685.1 uncultured delta proteobacterium | reverse complement strand
TGAAGTTGTGCTCTGTTTTTGCATTTTATCATGGCGATCCCCCGGCGTTGTTGGACTAAGCTGTCACAACTCGCTAGGAATGTAAAGCAAATATTTTCATTGTATCAGCATTGTAGACAGACTTTTTGCAGTCAGGTCTTGGCGCAGGCCAAAGGCATGAATGGAAATCACGTTATGGTCGGCAGGCACAGTGTGGCGTAAAAACGCCTGGCTTGGCCTGTGAATGAATTTTACATCGCAATCCAGGGGCAACTATGCCAGATGTAGTTTATGGCCCGAGATTGGAAATTTGCGCGTAGTTTCCATCTGGGCGGTGCGGCACGTTGCCTCCTTTCTCTGTCCCTCACACAATAAGATTACAGAATTTGGACACGATAACATAGGGTGCAAAAATATTTATACGTAACACGCTGGTATTATGTACGATAAAAATTCACCTTGTCTGCTACATTGATTGGATAATCAAGCTGCTTTCCCGTACTCACCAGCCCCATGGATGTACCCAGCTGCGCGAAGGGTATTTTCAAAGTCACAAAGCACACGGTGGATGGTCCTGCGCAGGTTTTCGTTGCACTTGCCGTAAAACTTCCGGTCACACCTTCGCAAGTTGATGAACAGTCTTGCCCATTGTTTCCTGCCAATCTGGGAGGATTCAGCCAGTATGATGTGCTCCCACCTTTGTCGTTGTGCAATCAGTCGCTCAATGTCAATCCTGGCGTTGATTCTGTCACTGAAGTCCGGGCCAATCTGAAATCTGTTATGGCACTTGGGCATATTTTTGAACCCGTCAGTCAGTGCTTTGCGGCAAGTGGCGCATATGACCTTCACCACGCCACGCTCGGACCATGGATATCGGTAAAATCGCTCCCCTGTCTGCATTGGCAACATGCAGTTCTCGCAAGTGGCTGGGGCCTTCAATCTGCCTGTGTCGAAAGTCACCCATCCTGTTTCCCCTGCCCGGAAAAGCTGGGTGAACCGGCAAAGCTGTCCGGTGCTTGTTCCGTCTGGGCTCTTGTCACTCTCGTTGAAGTACCAGTAGATAGCCTCCCTTACTCCTCTGAACTGCATTCAACCCTCCGATGATGTAAAAATGTCTTGAAACGCTTCAACACTGTATTTCGTCCAGAAGTTGCCCTTACAGCGACCTTTCTTGCGTAGGTACGCCATTGCCTGGGCGGTGCTGTCAAACTGCCACACGCGCCACGTGAGGCCTGAATTTGACATGCTGCCGTTTGACATTGGAACTGCTCCGTACAGCCAAACATCAGTTCACCCCTGAAAGGTATCCATCTTCCAACCCTGAAGCTGGGCGTGTGCCTGATTCGATGATTGCGCGTAGCTCGTCCTGTTCATCTCCTGCCGTGTAGAACAGGTAGTCGTCAGAGAGATTCAGTCGCTCGATGTATTTTTTGTTGCACCCCTTTGCTTCGGCCCTGGCGATTACAGTTTGCTTGAGCATCCTGGCCTGTCCTGGCGTGAGTTCGTATGATTCCACCGGTGCAAGCTGGAAGGCCTTGGCATTGAACTTCCCCCAGCGCCTGCCGCACAACTCCCAAAACTCGGCATACTGTGTGTTGCACACGTTCGGCTCATACTTCGCCATGTAGGCCGTCAGCTTGTCCTTTGTGCCCGGTTCAGTTGGTTGGACTAGGCAGCAGGCAAGCTTGCGCCTGGGGTGGTCCCGGGTGTCATAGCCGATTAGGTCGGCCCACTTGGTGGTGATGAACGCGCTGAAGCCGTCCAGGCCTGAATGGTCGTCACCAAGGGAGCCGTAGAGGTGAAGGTGTGGGCGGCCCACGGAGAAGGATTTTTTGCGGATGTCCCGTGTGCTCAGTTCCTTGGCTGGCTCCATACGCCACACGAACCAGCAGCCAGGGTAACGGCGCTTCAGGGCCTGCCCCAGGTAGTCAACACACTTTGCGGCCTGCGCGTGGCCAGGCAGGTGTTCAGGGAATGCCAGGGTGATGAAGGATTCAGCAAAGGGAAGCCGCTTGAGAAGTTGGGTCATGCGGTTCCTTGACTTACGGCTGAAGCCACTGACGTTCCCACGGCTCACTGTTGACGGATTGGCCGTGGCTTCCAGGTACGTTGCTGAAGGAGAGAGTCTAGCCTTGGGCCTGTGGACCCTTATGGTTCCTTCAGTGATGTGGACAGTGGTCATAGCATTCCTTTCAGCAGTGAACTGGGTGAGTAGGCCTTACCCAGGTGGGGTTTCAGGTGAACTAGGGTCATGGTCATGAAACACACGACCTGTATGGGTTAATGGGCTAGGGACATGAGGGCACGGAGATATGGCACATTTACCTTCCTCCTTCTTCGAAGGAGGATTCCGACGCCGCACTGGCCCTTCCTGTTGGCGCTTAAGAACTGGACGCAAAAAGTTTGTTCCTCCTATTGGATTATTTCTAGATTTCGCTGTCAGCGGAGGTCGCCCCTTGAACTTTCTTTCGCTAGGCCAGACGCCGCTTCTCCTATTGGGGACATTCCCGAAAATGCGTGTCAGCGGAGGTGGCCTGTGAATGTTTTTCCAGGCACACCCCGTTCAGTTGGTCTCGGAGACCTATTCCTGAAAAATGCGTGTCAGCGGAGAAAGCGTATTACGTTTAGGCATAGAAAAAGGCGGGCTGGGTTGTTACTCCCGCCCGCCTTCAAGGTCAGTCAGCTTGTCGTGTCGGCTACTGGCCCAAGGCCTTGGCTATCGGGGCCTCAACATCCTTGGCAACAAGCTGAAGCTCCAGCATGTCCCTGAAGCCGAGCAGCTGGGTCACGGCCTGCATGGGCTGGCCTTCGTGTGCCGCCAGGGTCAGGGGCTTACCGCTGAAGTCCACGCTCAGGATTCCTTCGGGCCTTGGGGTTTCGGCAACTTCCCAGCTGGGCAGGGTGGCCCATCGTTGGGCCTGTGCTTCGTTCTCAGTCCTTGGGCAGCCACACGCAGGGCTTTCCCTACCAAGTGGCCTTGAAGCCCGCATAACCCAGCCTGTACGGTGTCAGCGGCGCGTGGCCGAGTGGGCAGGATTCCTGTTGAGAAGGAAGTCCGTAGGGGAAATTTCGTGGGCTGAAAGAGTCAGTCAGGAGCATGCGGAAGGGCGGCGGAAAGGGCCATATACCTGTTAACCATTTGCACCCCTCCATGGAACTCCCAGGAGGGTTAGCCGGAAATACGGGTCACACCCGTATTTCGTCAGCTGAAAATCTCGTCAGCTACGGCCAGGGATTGACGCAAGCGCTCATCCACCAAATGGGCATAGCGCTTGGTCATGGAAATGGAGCCATGCCCCAGCAGATTCTGAAGGGTGTAGATGTCCACCTTGCCAGAACTGGCGAGGTGGCTGGCGAATGTGTGCCGCAGGTCATGCACCCGGAAGTCACTGGGCAACTGGGCAGCCTTCCTGACCTTGGCCCAGTAGCTCCCATGCACAAACGCCCGCCCGTTCCTTGTGTGGAAGACATATGGGCAGTCGTCCAGCCGCATCAAGAAGGCTTCATACAGAATCGCCTGGGCCACTGCTGACATGGGGAGCTTCTGGGACTTCTCAAGGGTTGTACTCTTCACGGTGAACTCAATCACCTTCGCGCTGAAGTCCACCTGCGCCCAGGTCAACTTGAACACCTCCCCTGCCCTCTTCCCGGTCGCCAGGCAGAACTTGAAGGCCAGGGCCACAGCCCTGTTTGAAAGGCCGTTCAGTACATCAAGGAAAGTTCCAAGCTGTTGCCCGTCCAGGCTCCGTGTCACTTCGTTGTTGAACCTGGGCAGCTTGACCCTTCTGATTGGGTTCTCTCCGCTCCATAGGCCATTTGCTGAAGCATAGTTGAACAACCGACCAATGAGCTTCACGCACATGTTGACCGTTGCCTGGGACAGTACCTTGCGCTCTGGCCCCGTGGCGTTGTGGCTCAACTTGGCTTGCTTCTCATGGAGTTTCCCCAGGAACAGCCGCATTTCCTGGGCCGTTATCTGGTCAAGCCTTGTGTTGCCAAATTCAGGCCCCACATGGTGCTCCCAGCGCCTACGCCATGAGGTTGGGTCTTTCAGCCGGGAATTGTCCTGGCGGTCAAAGAGCGCCCAGATTTCGCCCAGTGTGGGCATCGCCTTCCGTTCTGGGATGATGCCCTCCATGGCCTTCTGGCCGCGCCATACGCCTTCAATCTGCTTGGCCTGCTGTAGAGTGTCCACGCACTTGGAATGCCACTTGCCCCCGGCCTTCACCCTAACCCGGTACATACGCCCCTGGGTGAAGTGGTGGCCGCACTTCTGGCAGGCCTTGGCCTTGATATCCAAGCAGGATTTGCAGGAAGGACAGAGTAGGGAAATCGCCATTGTTGACCACCTCCTGCTGGTGAAAGGGATATGAAATCCCTCTGCCAGAGTGTCAACATAGTGTCAACTGAAGACGGTTTTTGCTGGTGTTTTCAAGCCTTGCTAAAATATTTTATTCAATAATTGCGAACCTCTTGAGCCACGGCGCTTGGAGCGCCCAGGGACTTAAAATCCCTTGCTCCTCGTGGGCGTGCCGGTTCGAGTCCGGCCCCGGGCACCAGATGGATCAAGGCTTTCGGGGAGTTAATCCCCGGGAGCCTATTTTTTTGATTTCAGTGCAAGGCCGATTGGCGCCAGGATGGTACAAGGATGTCGGCCCCGGCCGCTCCGGCAAGCAGGGTCAGGGCCAGAAAGACAAAGGCCCAAAGCCGAGGGCGTCTCACCGCTTCCGCCTCGTTTCCTGCCTGGCTTTCTGACGCCGCAGGATGAAAAACCCGGAGGCTACGAGCAGAAAGCTCAGGGCGATCTCTCCGGGCAGGGACAGGGCCGGGACCACGGCTCCCCCACCACTCCCGCTCCAGGTGGCCCGGACGCTGCCCATACCGAAATTCAGATTGAAGGCGTGCCCGGCGTGGGCCATCCAGTAGGTTCCGTCGTGGTTCGGCCCGGTCGCGGCCCCCCAACTGTTCTTGATCAGCCAGGCGGCCTTGGCGTCATCCCAGCCGATGATCAGACCCGCGTGGCCGCCCAGGAGGCTGTTCGCGTGGTTGACGTACACGGACCCGGCCGCCCCGGAGTTCCAGTAGGTGTCGAAGTCCGAGTGCACGTCAAAACGGAAATAGGCCGGGCCGTCGTTCATCAGCGAAGTCTTGATCGCGGCCACGTCCGTGAAGTCCACGGTATAGTAGCCGAAGGTCCGGGCGTTCAACTGGGAGCAGGCGGACAGGGTGGAACAGGCCGGGGACGGGACCGCCCCGCTCGACGAGGGATAGTGGGTGCAGCTTTCCTGCATGGGACCCAGGGAATAATAGAAAGCCAGGCCGTTCATGCTCCCGCCGTTGCAATTGTATCCGAAGGAATTGCAGGAGAGGACCTGCTGCTCGGAGAGGTCGTAGGACCCTCCCCCGGCCATGAGGATTCGGGACTCCAGCACGCCGGCCACGACAAAGGCCCAGCACGAGCCGCAGCTCTGCTGGTCCTTGGCCACCGTGACCTTGCCCGAGGAGCGCCAGTCGTAGGAGACCGGCAAGGCGTCCAAGGCCCGCTTCTCGCGGGTGAAGTCGCGGATGGTCTGGTCGTAGTCCCCGGGCTTTCCGATGTCGCCCAGCGGATGCTGCTGGGCCAGGGCCGCTCCTGGAAACAAAGCCGCCCAGATCACCAGGAGCAGAATGAAAACTTTCAAGATATCTTCCTCCTCAAAAGATATGGATGCTCACGACCTATCAAGTCGTATCGGCCAACGCCGGGGGAAACTTATGGATGTAACAATCTGCTCAAAAGAGTGGTCTAGGGAGCAGCACGGCGGATGAAACCTTGCTGAAATCCGCATCCCAGGGCAGGGTCAGGCCTCGACCCACGAGGGCAGGTCTTCCCTTCCCTTTTGGAATCTGACACCATCTTTTTCGCCTTGCACACTTGGGGCACGGGCGCAGCGCCCGGGAAACAATCTGTTTCCCGCTGGCCCCGCCGACCTGCCCGACAGGAAGATCGACCAGAGAACTCCGGAGAGGTGATGAAAAAAACCATTCTTCTTGTTGTGCTCCTCCTTGCCCTTGCAGCCCTTGGCGCTTTCTGGTGGCTCCGCGGCAGGGGCGGGTCAGACATCACCTACAGGACCGCTGTTGTGGAACGCGGAGCCCTGGTCAGCTCCGTCTCCTCCACCGGCAACTTGAACCCGGTCGTCACCGTGCAGGTCGGGTCCCAAGTCTCGGGCATGATCACCGAGATTTACGTGGACTTCAATTCACCGGTGAAGAAGGGCCAGCCCATCGCCCTGATCGACCCGGCCCTGTTCCGGGCCCAGCTCGAACAGGCCCAGGGAAATTACCTGACCGCCGAGGGCAACCTGATCAAGGCCAAGGTGGCTGTGGACGACGCCCGCCGGACCCTGGGCAGGAACGTGAAGCTCCTCAAGGACGGGACCATCGCCCAGAGCGATCTGGACACGGCCCAGACCGCCTACGACAGCGCCGTGGCCACCATCAAGGTCGCGGAAGGGGCCTTGTCCCAGAACCACGGGTCCCTGGACCAGGCCAAGACCAACTTGAACTACACCACCATCCGCTCGCCGGTGGACGGGATCGTGGTCTCCCGCAACGTGGACCGGGGACAGACCGTGGCCTCCTCCTTCCAGACCCCAACCCTGTTCAACATCGCCCAGGACCTGACCCGCATGGAGATCGACACCAGCGTGGACGAGGCGGACATCAGCAAGGTCTTCGAGGGGCAGCGGGCCTCCTTCACCGTGGACGCCTATCCCGAGGTCCGTTTTTCCGGCATGGTGACCCAGGTCCGGAACTCGCCGGTCATCACCCAGAACGTGGTCACCTATGTGGTGGTCATCGGGGTGGACAACAGCGATTTGCGCCTCAAGCCCGGCATGACCGCCAATGTCTCCTTTGAGGTGGCCAAGAAGGACGATGTCCTGATCCTGCCTGCCGCAGCCCTGCGCTTTAGGCCCAGCGGACCAGGGGGCGAGGCCGCCAAGCCCACGGGGGCCGGTTCGCAGAAGGGCGGGGCTGGTCCCGGCCGTACGGTGTACGTCCTGCGGGATGGCAAGCCGGTCCCGGTGCCGGTCAAGACCGGGATCGCCAACGACCGCCAGGTGGAGCTGCTGCAGGGCGACATCAAGGAAAAGGACGAGGTGGTCCTGGAGCAGGTCCAGGCCAAGAAAAAGACAAGCGGCGTCACGCCTGGCCCCAGGTTCTAGGTGGTTTCGGCATGATTTTCAGAATGCAGCGTCAGTCCCACCGGGGATGGTCATGGACGAAGTAGTCCGCCTGATCGATGTGGCCAAGACCTACGTCATGGGCGAGGAACAGGTGAAGGCCCTGCAGGGGGTCTGCCTGACCGTGGGCCGGGGGGAATTCGTGGCCATCATGGGACCATCGGGCAGCGGGAAATCCACCTGCATGCACATCCTGGGCTGCCTGGACCTCCCCAGCAGCGGGGAATATCTCCTGGAAGGACAAAGCGTCGAGCGTCTGACCAAAAACCAGTTGGCCGAGGTGCGCAACACCAAGCTCGGGTTCGTGTTCCAGGGCTTCAACCTCCTGTCCCGCACCTCGGCCCTGGAGAACGTGGAGCTGCCCTTGATCTACGCCCGTGTTCCGACCCAGGCCCGGCGCAAGAAGGCCCTGGCCGCCCTGGACATGGTCGGGCTGGCTGGCCGGGCCGGGCATTTCAGCAATCAGCTCTCGGGCGGGCAGCAGCAGCGCGTGGCCATAGCCCGGGCCCTGGTGAACGATCCGGCCGTGATCCTGGCCGACGAGCCGACCGGGAACCTGGACTCCAAGACCAGCGAGGAGATCATGAACACCCTGCGCGACTTAAACGCCAAGGGCATCACCGTGATCATGGTCACCCACGATGCGGACGTGGCGGCCTACGCCCTGCGCCGGGTCACCTTTCGCGACGGGGTCATCGTCTCGGACTCGGCCCAGGAACCGGCCGGGCGGCAGGTGGAGGCTTAAGCCCCATGGATATCCTGCTCTCCTTAAGAATCGCCCTGCGCGCCCTGAAGGCCAACAAGATGCGCTCCTTCTTGACCATGTTGGGGATCATCATCGGCATCGGCGCGGTCATCGTCATGGTGGCCGTGGGCGCGGGCGCGACCCAGGTCATCTCCGAACAGATCGCCAGCATCGGGAGCAACATCATCCTGGTCATTCCCGGGTCCACCACCAGCGGCGGCCTGCGGGCCGGGTCGGGCTCGGTTCCCTCGCTCACGGCCGACGACGCCAGGGCCATCAAGGCCGAATGCCCTTCCGTGGCCCAGGTCGCGCCCACCTTGCGGGGCGCGGTGCAGACCGTGTACGGAAACATGAACTGGTCCACCCTGATCCTGGGCGTCACCCCGGAGTTCCTGGAGATACGGGAATGGAAGATCGTCTCGGGCCGGAGCCTGGCCCCCTCGGACGTGGACGGAGCCCTCAAGGTCTGCCTGCTGGGCCGAACCGTGGCCGACATTCTGTTCGGAGACGAGGACCCGGCGGGCAAGACCATCCGCATCCAGAAGGTTCCCTTTACCGTGGCCGGGGTGCTGGAGAGCAAGGGGCAGTCCCCCCAGGGCCAGGACCAGGATGACGTGGTTCTGGTCCCCCTGACCACGGCCCAGCACAAGATCCTGGGCACCCAGTTTCCCAACACCGTGGGCTCGATCATGATCCAGGCCAAGAGCGCCGAGCTTCTGGGCCAGGCCGAGGTCGAAGCGACCGCCCTGCTGGACCAGCGGCACCGCATCGGCCCGTCCAAGGACCGGGATTTTTCCGTGCGCAATCTCTCGGAAATCCTGGCCCTGTCCCAGCAGTCCTCGCAGGTCATGTCCCTGCTCCTGGGCGCGGTGGCCTCGATCTCGCTCATCGTGGGCGGGATCGGGATCATGAACATCATGCTGGTGTCCGTGACCGAGCGGACCAGGGAGATCGGGATCAGGATGGCCATTGGGGCCAAGCAGCGCAACATCCTGCTCCAGTTCTTGACCGAGGCCGTGCTCCTGACCGTGTTCGGCGGGGTCATCGGCATCCTGCTCGGCGCGGCCGGGGCCGCAGCAGTGGCCGCGCTGTTCAACTGGCCGGTCCTGGTCTCGCCCCAGGCCGTGGTCACGGCCTTTGCCTTCTCGGCCGCGGTGGGAGTCTTTTTCGGCTTCTATCCGGCCCGGACAGCGGCAAACTTGAATCCCATCGACGCCCTGCGCTACGAATAACGGCCGCTCGTCCGCCGTTCCAGCGCCTAGCCCAATTTCTTCATGAACACGGCCAGCAGGTCCCTGGGCAGGCTGCCCTCCTCCATGCGGCTGATCTCCGTGATCGCGAATCCCTGGGCCAAATCCCGGATCATGGCTTCGCTGAAGAAATGGACGACGAAGCCCTCCACGGCGTAGATGGCCTCCCCGAGGTGCTGCCCGGCCCCATGGTGCTTGTCGAACACGCTGCGCACCGAGTAGGCAACGATCCCCCCGGGCCGAAGGACACGGCGCATCTCCTGGATGGCCGAGGCGACCTCCTGGCGGGTCAGGTGCATGCACAGGAGCATGTGGGAGTAGCAGAGGTCAAAGCTCTCGTCCGGGCAGGGGAGCGGCAGGCGGATGTCATGGGCCTGGGCCGTGACCCGGGAGGCCAGTCCTTGGGCCTGGGCGGCGGCGGACAGCTCGGCCATGGCCTGGCCGGAATAATCCAGGGCCACGACTGCAAAACCGTTCCGGGCGAAGAACAAGGTGTCCCGGCCCTGGCCAGGGCCGAGTTCGAGCAACGCCTTGGCCTGGCCCTCTTGGAAAACGGCCAGGGCCTTGCGGGCGAACCCGCTCTCGGCCTGGCCAAAGAACTCCCGGTTCCGGCCGTAAACCTCGTCCCAATGCCGGTTCTGGTCCTTGGCCGGGGCATTCGCGAACATGGTTCTCCCCAGGATGGATAGCCTCACATCCTTTGGGATGGCTACACAAAGATTTTATCTATGGCAATAATGATTTTCTATCGAATATTTCGATAGCTACCCTGGGGTAATGTGCCAGGCCAAGCCTGCGTCCAGCGCCTGCGTCTGGCGAGTTTTACAAGACCCCTATGCCGTCGTAAGGAAGAGATGGCGCGGACGCTGGACGCGCGTCGCTCACCCCCCAGGAGGCCCCATGCGTCGATGGACTGGATTCTTGGCCCTGGCCCTCGGGCTGCTGGTTTTGACCCTGGGGCCATCGGTTGGCCGATCTGCTGGCCCGGCCGAGGCCCCGCGCACAGTCACGATCCTGGTGGGCGACGCCCGCCTGGACTTCCGCGACCTGGGCGGGCCAGGGCGGCCCCTGCTGCTCATCCCCGGATACGCCGTGACCATGGACATGTGGGACCCGATCTTCGTGGACCGCCTGGCGGCCCGCAGCCGGGTCATCCTCATGGACAACCGGGGGATGGGCTCGGCCAAGGCCCCGGACGGCCCCATGACCATCAGCCAGATGGCCCGGGACGCCGCAGGCCTGCTTGCGGCCCTGGGCCTGGCCAAGGCGGACGTGCTGGGCTGGTCCATGGGCGGCATGATCGCCCAGGAACTGGCCCTGGCCCGCCCCGATCTCGTGGGCTCCCTGGCGCTCTACGCCACGGTTCCGGACAACCAGGGGCTCATGCCCGTGCTGGAGCGCATGGCCAGCATGACCCCCGACCAGTTCCACAAGGCCCTGTTCCCCGCGACCTGGGCCGCTGCGCATCCGGACATCTTCAGCCGACTGCCTCGGCCAGTGAGACCGCCCGATCCCGAGGTCGTCGCCCGGCAGTATGCGGCCATGGCCGGGTGGAACGGGACCCTGGAGCGGCTGTCCGGCCTGGCCGGGCCAGTGCTCCTTTTGGTGGGGGCGGACGACTGGGTCTGCCCGGTCCAGGAGAGCGCCCGCATGGCCGGGACCATTCCCCACGCGCGCATTCAGGTGCTGCCCCAGGCCGGGCACTGGATGATGCACCAGTATCCCGAGGAGATGGCCCGCCTGGTGGAGGAATTCCTGGCCCCGGGCCGATCCGAAGGCCTGGGCCACAGGCCCGTTTCCAGGGCGGTTGAGCCGGGATCTGGCCTTGGTCAGCAGTCCACCCTGCCCAGGCCCAGGCCTGCCGCGCCCCTTTCCTGGAACGGCGAGGGCAGAGCCTTGTTGGTCTCCAGTACGGCCGCCGAACACGACCCTGAAAAAAATATTTGAACTGAGCCCCATCAAGGCAATCAATTCTTTCTCCCCCCCATGGATTTTATCTCCTGTTTATGGCACAGGGAGATGGGCCGCGCTGTCTTTCTCAGTCCAAAGGCGACCAGGCCTAAAATAATCGTGTTCTTTAAGAACATTGTGGATGTAAGAGGATGGGGGAGAGACAGCGGCTTCCCAGCCGCCCCCTTTGCACTGCCCAGCCCTGACGGGTTGCCGGAGCTTCCCGTATTGGGTTCATGACGGCCGCAACAATGCATCATGGAGGACATATGTTGAAGAACTTGAAACTCGGAATCAAGATCGGTGGAGGTTTTGGGGTGCTCATCGTGCTGGCCTTGGTCCTGGGCGGCCTGGCCATCCTCAACATGGGCCGGGTGGGTCACGACGCCTCCCGTCTGGCCGAGGAATACGTGCCGGAAGTGGTCATCGCCAATGACCTGGAGCGCTCAGCCCTGGAGACCGTCGTGAACATGCGCGCCTGGGGTTTCACCGAGGACAAGGCCTCTTATGAAGCGGGACGCAAACACCTGGACAAGGTCTTCGCCAGTATCAAGGAGGCCAAGGATCACGCCGCCAAATTTCCGCAATTGGTCAAGCTGAAGGAAGGCGCGGATCGGGCCGAGGCCGCCACCCAGGAATACAAGAATCTCGTTGAGCAGACCGCAGCCATCTTCGAGACCCTGGCCAAGGAACGCCTGGTCATGGATCAAAGCGCGACCGAGTTCATCACGAACGCCAACGCATTCCAGGACGACCAAGTCAAGTTGCTGCACGATGAAATCAAGGCCGGAGCTTCTCCAGACAAACTGATTGAACGGTCCATGAAGGTTGACAAGATCGTCGACGTGATGGAGCTGGGCAACCAGGCCCGCGTTCGCAACTTCCGGTCCCAGGCCCAGCGCAATCCCGACGTCATGCGCCAGGGTCTGGAGAACATCCCCAAGATCGAAAAGGCCCTGGACGAGGTCAAGGCCGTCACCCGCCTGGAGGCGAACCTCAAGCAAATCGACGCCATCCGTACCTCAGCCAAAGGCTATGGCAAGGCCATGACTGGCTTCCTGGACAACTGGCTCAAGGCGCAGGAGATCGGCAAAAAGCGCCTGGAACTGGCGGACAAGGTGGTAGCCGAGGCCCAGAATGTGGCCAAGGGCGGAATGGAGCAGACCCAGAACATCTCCAAGGAGGCCGTGGCCAATTTGAGTTCGGCCTCCACCATCATGGTCGTGGGCCTGGCCATCGCCCTGATCCTGGGCGTGGCCGTGGCCTTCTTCCTGACCCGGGGCATCACCGGCCCGGTCACCCTGGGCGTGGAGTTCGCCAAGCGCATGGCCCAAGGCGATTTCACCCAGACCCTGGCCATCGACCAGAAGGACGAGATCGGCATTCTGGCCTCGGCCTTGAGCGAGATGGTCGGGCGGCTCTCCGAGGTGGTCGGCGACGTGTCCTCAGCCACCAGCAACGTGGCCTCGGGCAGCGAGGAGCTTTCCTCCTCCTCTCAGACCCTGTCCCAGGGGGCCACGGAACAGGCCGCCAGCCTGGAGGAAGTGTCCTCCAGCATGGAGCAGATGACCTCCAACATCAAGCAGAACGCGGACAACGCCCAGCAGACCGAAAAAATCGCCCAGCAGGCCGCGCGCGACGCTCAGGAGTCCGGCGAGGCCGTTGGCCAGGCCGTGGTGGCCATGAAGAACATCGCCGAGAAGATCTCCATCATCGAGGAGATCGCGCGGCAAACCAACCTGCTGGCCTTGAACGCGGCCATCGAGGCGGCCCGGGCCGGAGAACACGGCAAGGGATTCGCCGTGGTGGCCGCCGAGGTACGCAAGCTGGCCGAGCGCAGCGGCGCTGCCGCTGGCGAGATCGGCGAACTGTCCACCTCCACCGTGGCCATCTCGGAAAAGGCCGGAGTGATGCTCACCAAGCTGGTCCCGGACATCCAGAAGACCGCGGACCTGGTCCAGGAGATCACGGCCGCCAGCAACGAGCAGAACACCGGGGCCGAGCAGATCAACAAGGCCCTCCAGCAACTGGACTCCGTGGTGCAGCAGAACGCCTCGGCCTCGGAGGAAATGGCCTCCACGGCCGAGGAACTCTCCAGTCAGGCCGTGCAACTCCAGGAGACCATGTCCTTCTTCCAGGTGAACGCCCACGGCATGGCCCGGCGCGGCCCGGCCAAATCCCCGGCGGCCCGCAAGATGGTCACGGCCCACGCCGCGCCCAAGCCCAAGCTGGGTCAGAAGAAGAGCGCCCTGGCCCTGGACATGAGCACGGACAACGAGGACGACGGGTTCGAGAAGTTCTAGAGGGGACGCGGCCCTGCCGCGGCATTCGGGAATGAAAAAGGGCGGGCGGCGAATCCATCGCCGCCCGCCCTTTTTAATGGTCTGTCACTGGCCGTCCCTGACGATGATGACCCCCTCCATTTCCTCGTGGCCGTCGCCGCAGAAGACGTCGCAGCGAAAGACGAAACGGCCCGCTTTCTGGGGCTCCAGGCGGATGGTGGTCGGCGCCCCGGGCAGGACATCCGCGCGCACGCCGAGATCAGGGCAACTGAACCCGTGGGTCCGATCCAGGGAGATCAGCTCCAGCAGCACGGGCGCGCCTTTTTTCAGCGTGATTTCACTGGGGGAGAACTCAAACTTCTTGGCCGTGACCTTGATGGTCGGGATCGTTTCCCCGGCCTGGGAGACCGAAACGCCGACGTACAGCCCCAGGGCCAGGACCAACGTCAGGACCAAGCTCATTCGTCCCGCATTCCTTTTCATGGGCTAGGCCTTCAAGGGATACTCGGTGAGGGTCAGGGCCGTGGACGCGGCCTTGGAGTCCACTCCCCGGAATCCGATGCCCTTGAAGGGTTCGGCCGGGTCCCAGGGGATGGGCGCGCGCTTGGGAACCGAGCCGGCCGCCGGCAGGGGGAAGATGAGCGACTTGGCCGCATGGTGCGGGGTCTTTCCGGTCATGGCATGGTTTTCCTGGTGGATGTGGCCGTACAGGACCGTGGCGTTGGTGAAGGGCGCAAGCAACTCCACGGCCTTGGCCCCGTCGCGCGTGGCCCAGTCCCATTGCGGATACAGGTCGAAAAGGGGCCGGTGGGTCAGCACCACGAGGGGGGCCTTGGGGTCAAGCTTCTTGAGTTCGGCCGCGAACCACTGCAACTGGGCCTCGCCCAGGCTGGCCGTAGGATCGGACACATTGTCCAGGGCGATGAAATGCACGCCCTGGTAATCAAAGGTGTAATACGTCTTGCCGAAGAACTCCTTGTAGGCCTCGCCGTTGTCCAGAGAAGCGTCGTGTTCACCGGGCAAGTATTTGACATCCTTGACCTTGAGCGCGCTCATGATCTCCTGGAATTCGCGCATGCGCTTCCGGCGCTCCTGGGGATCATCGGTGGTATGGGTCAGGTCCCCGGTGAACACCACGAAATCCGGCTGCCGGGCCAGGGCGTTGACCCCCGCCACGGCCCTCTTGAGGGTGGTGGCGGCCTCGGGGTTGGCCGCCGGGCCGCTGAATCCCCAATGCGAATCCGACAGTTGCACAAAGGTGAAATCCGCTCCGGCGGCTTTTTCCCCGGCGGCCAAAGCCGACCGGCCCAATCCGGTGACCAGGAACAGACCGCCGATTCCGGCCATTTTCAAGAACTCGCGTCTGTACATCGCCATGATTTTCCTCCCTGGAAAAGGTTTAGACCGAATATAGCACACCTTTTCCAAAAGCGTCAATGAACGGGCTGCCTTTGGGGACATTCTTCACCTGAAAGACAAGAATCGTCTTGCTGACCGAACGCCGCGATGAGGCCGCATCCTTTCCCTTGCCACAGCGGCCCGGAGTTATTACAGTCAACAATGCTTATAATCGGATTTTTTCCTGGCCCGGCCCCTTTGGGTCTGTCGCATCGCCCATCAACCGCACGCGTTTGTCTTTGGAGACGAAAATGAGCACCTTGTTCACCCCGTTCCAACTCGGCCCCTTGTCCGTCAAGAACCGCATCGCCATCGCGCCCATGTGCCAGTATTCCTCGCAGGATGGCCAGGCCACGGACTGGCATCTCATCCACCTGGGCCACCTGTCCCTTTCCGGGGCCGGCCTGCTCATCGTCGAGGCCACGGCCGTGGAGCCCGAGGGCCGGATCACCTGGGCGGACATGGGCCTGTGGTCCGACGCCACCGAGGACGCGCTGCGCCGGACCCTGACCTCCGTGCGGAACTATTCCCAGATTCCCATGCTCCTCCAACTGGCCCACGCAGGCCGCAAGGCCTCCACGGCCAGACCCTGGGAAGGCGGACAGACCATCCCGGTGTCCCAGGGGGGATGGACCCCGCTGGCCCCCTCGGCCATCCCCTTCACCCTGGAGGACGAGAATCCCAAGGCCCTGGACCGGGCCGGACTCTCCCGGGTCAAGGCGGCCTTTGCCGACGCCACCCGGCGCGCGGATCGCATCGGATTCGACGGGGTGGAGATGCACTGCGCCCACGGATACCTGCTGCACGAGTTCCTCTCGCCCCTGTCCAACCAGCGCGACGACGAATACGGGGGGTCCCTGGAAAACCGCATGCGCTTCCCCCTGGAGGTCTTTTCCGCCATGCGCGCGGCCCTGCCCATGCACCGGCCCCTGGGCGTGCGCATCTCGGCCGTGGACTGGGTGGAGGGCGGCTGGGACCTGGACCAGAGCGTCATTTTCACCAAGCGTCTCAAGGAACTCGGCGCGAGCTACATCCATGTCTCCAGCGGCGGGCTTTCGCCCCAGCAAAAGATTCCGGTCGGCCCCGGCTACCAGGTGCCCCTGGCCGAGCGCATCCGCAAGGAGACCGGCCTGCCCACCCTGGCCGTGGGCCTGATCACCGAGCCGGACCAGGCCGAGAAGATCGTGGCCTCGGGCCAGGCGGACATGGTGGCCCTGGCCCGGGCCATGCTCTACGACCCGCGCTGGCCCTGGCACGCGGCTGCGGCGCTGGAATGCCAGGTGGCCCCGCCCGCCCAATACCTGCGCTGCCAGCCGCACGGGCTCAAGCATCTGTTCCAGGAGCCGACCCAGGGCTGAAATGAAGGAGGCCAGCAGGCGGGGTCAGGCCTCCCCGCTTTCTGGGCAGAAGCCAACGAGTCCGGGCGGGAAATGGCTGAAACCCGGGCCGGGAATGATCCCGGCCCGGTGTTTTGGTCTGCGGCTAGCCCAGGGCCTTGTTCACGTGGCCCATGAGCTCCACGGGGTCAAAGGGCTTGTTCAGGGCGGCCACCGCGTTCTTGATGGCCTTTTCGTACTTCTCCAAACCGCTGATGACGATGACCGGGGTGGTGTCGTAGCCAGGCTCCTTGGACAGCTTGACCATGAACTTGACCCCGTAGACGTCGGGCATGTCCAGATCCAGGGTGATCAGGTCC
>CAILNX010000047.1 GCA_903835685.1 uncultured delta proteobacterium | reverse complement strand
GGACCTGATCACCCTGGATCTGGACATGCCCGACGTCTACGGGGTCAAGTTCATGGTCAAGCTGTCCAAGGAGCCTGGCTACGACACCACCCCGGTCATCGTCATCAGCGGTTTGGAGAAGTACGAAAAGGCCATCAAGAATGCGGTGGCCGCCCTGAACAAGCCCTTTGACCCCGTGGAGCTCATGGGCCACGTGAAGACCGCCATCGGATAAGACCGCGCGCCGCACACCGGGCCGGGAGCTTTCCTGGCTCGGTGTGCGGCCTCCGTAAAAGGCTCCTTCCTGCCGATCTTTTCCCCCCTGGCGACAAGGCGAATGGACCAATGAACACGACCATTTTGATTATCGATGACGAAGAGGGCATCCGCAAGGTCCTGGGCCTGTCCCTGGCTGACGCCGGGTACACGGTGCTCACGGCCGCGCGGGCCAGGGACGGCCTGGAGATATTCCGCTCCAGCAAGCCCGACGTGGTGCTCACGGACCTGATCATGCCCGGCCGGGGCGGGTGCGAAACCCTGCGGGTGATCAAGGAGGAGAGCCCGGACACCCCGGTCATCCTGCTCACCGGCATGGGCAAACGCGAGGTCCAGACCATTTGCAGCGAGTATCCGGACGTGACCTTTGTGGCCAAGCCCATTGACGCGGCGGCCCTGGAAGAGGTGCTGCGCAAGGCCGTGCGGCGGCCTCGGCAGGACGCCGTGAATCAACCGGGACCGACCGGTGCACCGAAGGAGGAGACATGCGACTGACCACCAAAAGCCGCTACGGGTTGCGCATTTTGCTGGACATCGCGGCCCACGAGGGCGAGGGAATGGTTCGGGCCAAGGACATCACCCGGCGTCTGGGCCTGACCATCAAGTATGTGGAGTCCCTGGCCCGGCTTCTGGCCGGGACCGGCTACGTGCGCGGCTGCCGGGGCGCCAATGGCGGGTACTGCCTGGGCGTGGAGCCGGAAGCGGTCAGCATCGGGCGGGTGATCCGGCATTTGGAGGGCGGGTTGGACATGGCCGAATGCGTGGCCCGGCCCGAGGCCTGCCTGAACGCCCCGGTCTGTCCCACGCGCCTGGTCTGGGTCCGGGCGGCCCAGGCCCTGGCCCGGGAGCTGGACGGCCTGACCTTGAATGACCTGCTGAACCTGGGATCGGGCGTCCAGGGGGCCTGCCCCTTTCCGGAACCGCCCACGGCCTCACGGTCTGTCTGTCCTGGGGGAGAGGGCCTGACTCCGAGCCCGGCCTGTTCTTTTCCCCTGTAACCATCAACCCGCATCAGGAGATCATCATGTCCAAGATCGCCATACCCACCCGCAACGGCCTGGTTGACGAGCATTTCGGGCACTGTGAGTCCTTCACGGTGTTCGAGGTGGACGCTGACCGGCGCATTCAGGGCCAGGAGAGCTTCACCCCGCCCCCGGCCTGCGGGTGCAAATCCAATCTGGTCTTCACCTTGAAGGACATGGGCGTTCAGGTGCTCCTGGCCGGAAACATGGGCCAGGGCGCGGTGGCCAAGCTCAAGGGCCAGGGCATCGACGTGGTCCGAGGGGCTGCCGGGCCTGTGGCGGACGTGCTCAAGTCCTGGCTGGACGGCCGCTTGAAGGACAACGGGGAACTGTGCGAGACCCATCACGACCACGAATGCGCCCATGATTCCGGCCTTTTCGGCCCGCAGTAACCCTACAGGCCGAACCTGCCCCCTCTTTCAAGGACGCCGGGAAGGCCTTTCCCCTCCCTGGGATGGCCTCGACCGGAAGGAACCCCTTCAGGGCTTAGACACTGGTCGTGGCCCCCAGGCTGGAGAAGTCCAGGGTGGAGCTGAAGGTCTGGCTGTTCAGAAAGGCGTTCACATAGGGATTGGTGCTGCTCAGTCCTGACCCAAGACTCGAAAAGGCGTCCACGCCTGGCCCGGAGTTGGAGAGGGCCGCGAGTTCACTCGAAATGGCGCTGTCCAGGGCGTCTGTGAGCGATCCTGTTTCGCCCTTGCCCGACTTGCCGTGGGACCCGTGTCCATGGCCGTGCCCGTGGGACTTCAAGGCGGGCATCTGGCCGGTCTGGGAGGCCTGGGCGAATTTCGCGGACATGTCCGTAAGCCTGTGGCTCTGGGCCGGGTCGGTGCTGTTCGCGGCCTGGGTGGCCAGATCATCGGATATCTTCTGGGTCACGGCCTTGAACTGGGCCGGGTCTGTTTCGCGCAACCTCTCGAGTTCACGCATCATCTGGGCGGGGTCCTGGTTGGCGTTCAAACCGGCGTTGGAAGCCAGGCTTGCGCCGTCCATGGAAAATACCCCGCTTCCGGCGTTGGAGGTCACGCTCGCAATGTCCTGGGCGATGGTGGAGAACACCGCGCTCATACCCTCGTCGTCGCCTCCGCCCGCCCCTTTGGTTTTGGAGCCATGCCCGCCACCGCCATGGTGCTGTCCCAGGGCGGACATGCTTCCGGTCTGAGAGGCCTGGGCGAATTTCTTGGACAGGGAGGAGAGCACCTGGCTCTGCATGGGGTCCTGGGAATTTTTGGCCTGGGAGCTCAATTCCTCGGAAATGCCCTGGGTCACGGCCTTGAACTGGGCCGGATCAGAGGTCTGGAGCTTGGCGAGCTGGCTCATCATCTGTCCGGTCTGGGAAAAGGTGGCCTTGTCCGCAGTTGGTTGAATTCCTGTCTGGGCGGCCGCGCTCCCGGTCTGGGTGGTATCCACCGCCTGGACTGCGCTGAGCATGGAGAGTTGCGCCAACTGGGCCGCCTGGTCGTAATTTGAAGTTCCCTCGATGTTCATGGGTCGACTCCGGATAAGGGGGTTGCAGGTTCATTTTCAAAAGAGTTCTGTTGCGCCACTTTTGCCGATGACGTTTTGAACGCAATGACCATGCATATTTGATACCAAGAATTTTATAATAAACTTTAATTAAATCAGTATGTTAATCTCAAATCTAGCGGCAATTTTTTCCCTCGCGCCGAAAGAGCGACCCAAAGACGGCATTGCAACAATAGATCATTTACAGAGTAAATGATCGTATTGTTCAGCAACGTGAGATGGAGAGAGGAAGAGAAGACTACTGGTGATTATGGAAAAGACACAATGCGGGAATAAAAAATGCAAATGAAGAAATGATAAGCGCAGGACAGGAGTTTTATGTCCTTCTTTGTATGAAAATTGTCAGTGCCATCACGCGATATGCAGAAAATATTCTTTCATTTCGGCCCAATACAAAATATTTTTGGCTATGCTAAGCGTTGTTTTGATTTCGTTGGCATATTTGTAAAGTTCTTCGCTTAGAATTTTTATCGCCCCTATTTTCAGCCTGGCGCATATTGTTTTCAATAAATAGGGAGTGGTGGTGTATCTGTTTCATCCCAAGATTATGAACCTTGCCAGTGCGGTGCGTGAAATAGAAGAAGCGGTTATGAATGCGAAAAGGATCGGCCATGCTGAACCCCTTTGCTGCCGCGCGTTCGCTGTCGGGCCGACTGGTGGAAATGAAAGACGCCGATACTCCCAAAGAGCAGGAAGCCCATCTTCTGGTAGAACAGGCAGGCGGTCAGGTTTTCGCAGTCCGTGACCACTTCCACCCAGGCCAGACCCTGGGCCGCGCAAAAATCCAGGACCTTGGCCATGAGGGCCGCGCCGATGCCCTGCCTGGCCTCAAGCACGGAAATGAGGTCGATGATGGCCTTGCCCTCCCCCACCCGGAAACTGACAAATCCGCTCTTCAGGGCGAATTTGAAGGCCGTATGATCGGCCAAATGCCTCTTTATGCACCACCGATTGCATTTTGCCCAGGCTTCGGTGCTGAAATTGGGGTCGAAGGAGAAATTGCTGAACCGGAAATTTGAGGCGTGACGGTTCAAGGAGTCCTCGTCCAGGTCCAGATCAACCACTGGCAGGGCCGTGAGGTCCGGCTGGTGTCCGGCCAGTCCGGTGGCGAACAGGGTCTGGACGCACATCTTGCGAAAGCCGAGGCCCGTGAGGGCTCTGCTGCTTTCGATGTCCAGGCCGTACACCCGGGCCACGCAGAGGGACGAGTCGGGCAAGACGGCCAGTTCGGCCTTTAAGGCCGGAAAGTCCAGGCGGGCCACCTGATAATAGGGCCGGTCGCACATCTCGCTTTCCGGCTCCTGGCGGATCAGGCACGGACCCTTGCCCGGTGCGGTCTGGCCTAATGGCCGGGAGTCGTTGGAGGCGGGCATTCTGGGCATGTCGGTATCCAGGGGCTGCCAGGGCATGTCGGGCCGGGCCGGGCGGCGGGGAGGCCTCTGGCGGCGTCCTCGCCGTCCGAATCGGCCAGAGGTCTGCGGACGGTTCCGCTAGGCCGCGGTCTCGTCAGCAGTGGAGACCGTGGTCGTTGTTGCGCCTGCGCTGGAGGTCGCGGAGGTGCTGCCGCCAGCGCTGGTCAGGGCGTTGGAGATGATTCCATTCACCTCGCTGAACATGGCCCCGGGATTGGGCTGGCCCGCATAGGCCTGGCCCATGGCCCCGCTTCTCTTCCCATGGCCCGAATGGCCGTGATGCTGGAAGTGGAGGTCGTTCATGTTTCCGCTTTTGGCCGCTTCGGAGAATTTCCCGGAAAGGGCGCCGAGCATTTTGCCCTGCTGCGGATCGGCACTGTTCTTGGCCGCTTCGGCCAAGTTGTCGGAAATCTTCTGGGCCACGGCCTTGAATTTTTTCGGGTCGCTGCTTTGCAGGTTTTTCAACTCGCCCATGAGCTGACTGCCCTGGGACAGGCTGGTCTGGTCCGTGGCCTCATCCGCACTCTGGGTCGTCGGGGGCTGGGGTGGGACCTGGTCGGTTCCCTGGGCCTGACCCAAAAGCGAAACCTGGCCGTTATTGCCAATTCCAATTCCTGATGTGTTCATCGCAGGTCTCCTTCAGAAAATTCTAGTATTCACGCTGGCCTGAATCAGATTTTCCTTTGTGGCGATATCCAGATTGGTCATCACTCTCACCCTTGGACCGTCCATGACGTTGAAGGGAGGTCATGTCTCCGGTTCGGGAGGCCTCGGCGAATTTTTCGGACATGGCGGTGAGGCGCTGGCTCTTGCGCGGGTCCTGGATTTCCTTGGCCTTTTGGGCCAACTCATCGGAAATTCTTTGCGTTTCGGCTTTGAATTTGGCCGGATCGGACTTCTGGAGTTCTTCCAGTTTGGCCATCTGCTCCTGCCGACCATGACCTTCATTCCGGTCAAAGGCCTGGGCCTGGCCCGGGGCCAGGGTCAAGAGTCCCAGCAGCAGAAAGAAGCCTATCAGGGTGTGGCGCATGTTTGTCTCCTGAGGAAAACAGGATGAGGTTCACCCATCGAGGTGCAGCCCTGGCCGGTACAGCCGGACCAAGAGCCCGATGGAGTCAGGGAATTCTGGCCCGGGCTAATTGCCGGACTGGGCCTCCTGCATGGCCGTGCGCATGTCCGCGTGCCTCTTCGCGCGTTTCTCGGCCTGCTTTTGCTCCAGGGCGTCGATCCCGGCCAACTGGTCCGGGGTGGCGATCCGGCGCACCGCCCGGAGGTATGCGGCCTGTTCCAGGGCCAGGGCGTATCGGGCCTCGGCGATCCTGGACACCTGGGACTTGATCTGAGCCCCGGCGTAGGCCTCGTTTTCCAGGAGCACCTTCAATCCATGCTGCTCGGCTTTCAGTTTTTCGGCCAGGGGCAGGGCCCTGGGCTGGCTGGCCGTTGCCAGTTTCTCCAACTTCTGGTTCTGCTGGGTATCAAAGAGCAACTCGTATTCCTCCAGATGACCGCCACCCGTGCGGTCAAAGGCCGGGACTTGGTCGGCCAAAAGTCCGAGCATCCCGATGAGCAGGGCGGCGTATACAGCAGGACGCATGATCCCTCCGAAGAAATATGCGTATCGGGTTCACAGGCATTAGACCCCGGTCTGGAGCCTGTCGTTACAGGTCGGGCAGATACGGGTCCTGATTTTTTCCCGCCAGTGCTGTGGCCCGCCCCTGGCCTTTTGGCCTCTGGTGGGGTCCGCCCCGGCTCCCCTCGGGATTCCCCTTGAGGGAAAGGGACGACTGGCGTACGGTGTATGAAGCAGAAGAATGACAGGCGGAGTGCCTGGCCTCGATACATCATGGGTCTTTGGGGGTGACGTTGGGACGATTTGTGGGGCATTTGCACCAGAACGATCCGTTGTACGGCTATTTGCGGGGCGAAATCCTTCCCCAGATGGGTTTCGGGGGAGGGGCGGCCCGGTTCCGGGTCTTTCGTTTGGCCGAGACCCGGGACGTGTATCTCTATGAGGAAAAGCACAGCGGCATCCGGGTGGTGGGCAAGTTCTACGCCGCCAACCGGGGTCTGAACGCCAGCCAGAGCCCTCAGTCCGCGCACCACGAGTTCTGCAATCTCTTCTGGCTGCGGGACATCGGCTTCGCCCACGGCCCTCACTACGTGGTCCGTCCCCTGGGCCACAACCAGACCATGGGCGATGTCCTGGTCATGGAGCATCTGACCGGCGAACTCTTAAGTTCGATCATCTTCCAGGCCGCGCGGTTCGGGGACCGAGGCCGCCTGTACCGCAAGCTCTCGGCCCTGGCCTCCTTCCTGGCCGCCCTGCACAACCGCACGGCTGCCCCGGATCGGGTCGATTTCTGGCCCAGCCTGGGCTATCTGGAGCGCGTCCTGGGATTTCTCCAGGATTATCGGGGCCTGCGCTGGGACCAGGCCGCGGAGTTCCACCGCCTGGCCGGGCTGTGGCGGGACCGGGCCTGCATGTGGGAGGACAACCGGGTCATGGTGCACGGCGACGCCACCCCGGCCAATTTCCTTTTTGGTCAGGGCGATCTGGTCATGGCCATCGACCTGGAGCGCATGCGCCACGGCGACCGCATCTTTGACGTGGGCCTTTTGTGCGGGGAGCTCAAGCACTGCTTCTTGCAGGCCACGGGCGATCCCGCGACCGCCGAGCCCTTCATCGGGCATTTTCTCTGGGAGTACGCCCGGCATTTCCCGGATCGGGAGCGCACCTTCTGGGCCATCACCCGGCGCGTGCCTTTCTACCTGGGTATGACCCTTTTGCGCATCTCCAGGAATCCCTGGGTCTCGGGCGATTACGCCCGCCGTCTGTTCCATGAGGCGAAAAAAACACTGCGAGGCCTGCCATGAACGTTCGAGGGATCATCTTCGACATCAACGGGACCCTGGTGGACATCAACACCAACGAGGGCAACGAGGAAATCTACCGGGCCATCAGCCACTACCTGAAATACCAGGGGATCAACATCCATCGCTGGCCGCTTCGGGATCTCTATTTCCAGGTCATGTCCGAGCAGCGCAAGGGCTCGGGCGAGGAGTTCCCGGAGTTCGACACCGTGGCCCTGTGGGCCGAGGTGCTCCACCGCCTCCTGGAAGGCAGCCCGGTCACCCTGCCCAAGCCCAAGCTGGCCTTCATGCCCCTGTTTTTGTCCGAGATGTACCGGGGGATTTCCCTGAACCGTCTGGAGCTCTATCCCGAGGCCCGGGCCGTGCTGGACGAGCTGGCCCCGCGCTTTAAGCTGGCGGCCTTGACCGACGGGCAGAGCGCCTGGGCCGTTCCCGAGATGCGGGCCGTGGGCATCGCGGACTATTTCCAGCCCATCATCGTGTCCGGGGACTTCGGCTTCCGCAAGCCCGACGCCCGGCTCTTCGCCCGGACCCTGGCCAAGATGCGCCTTGCGCCCCAGGAGGTGCTCTTCGTGGGCAACGACATGTACCGCGACGTGTACGGGGCCAAGGCCCAGGGCTTAAAGACCGTGTTCTTCTCCTCCAACCAGGGGCAGAGGCAGATGGACGGGGTGGCCCCGGACTACATCATTTACAACCTGGGCGAACTGCGCCAGGCCGTGCGCTTCTTTCAGGAGCGCTGAAAATAATACCAGGCTCGACTTTTTTCAGGCCTTGTTGTACGGGCTTAAATGGATTGAATTCAATACGGTTGTTATAACCCCGCCCGGTCACACCGTGCTGACCGGACTGATACGAGGAGGAAGCGATGACCTTTGACGGCAAGCTGGATGTCCCCCTCAGTGAAATACCCTCGGTCGGGTCCCTGAAACACGATATTTACCGCCATGTCATGTCCACCCTGGGCAGCGACATCCACCCGGCCCGCAAGTTCCAGTACTACAACGGGCTGGCCTACAGCGTCCGGGACCGCCTCATCAACACCTGGCTGGCCACCCAGCGCACCTACTACGACACCATGACCAAGCGGGTGTACTACCTGTCCCTGGAGTTTCTGCCCGGCCGCTTCCTCATGAATTACGTGACCAGCCTCCAGATCGAGGACGAATGTCGCAAGGCCGTGGAGGACTTAGGCTTCTCCCTGGACGAGCTGGAAGAGGAGGAATGGGACGCAGGGCTGGGCAACGGCGGCCTGGGACGGCTGGCCTCCTGCTACATGGACTCCCTGGCCTGCATGCGGATTCCGGCCTACGGTTACGGCATTCTCTACGATTACGGCATCTTCCATCAGGCCATCGTGAACGGCGCCCAGGTGGAGGAGTGCGACAACTGGCGTCGGCGCGGCAGCCCCTGGGAGATCGTGCGGCGCGAGCATCTCTATCCGGTGCGCTTTTACGGCCGTACCGAAAGTTTCCGCAACGAGAACGGCCAGCTCTGCTTCCGCTGGGTGGACACCCAGAAGGTCCTGGCCATGGCCTGCGACATCCTCATCCCGGGCTACGGCGGCAAGCACGTGAGCAACATGCGGCTGTGGGCCGCCCAGTCCAGCCTGGAGTTCGACTTAAAGCATTTCAACCAGGGCGACTATGTCGGGGCCATGGAAGCCAAGGTCCTCTCCGAGAACATCTCCAAGGTTCTGTATCCCAGCGACGAGGCCTTGCAGGGCAAGGAGCTGCGGCTCAAACAGCAGTATTTCTTCGTGGCCGCCACCTTCATGGACATCATGCGCCGCTTCAAGAAGCAGCAACTGCCCTACAGCGAATTCCCCCAGTTCGTGGCCATCCAGTTGAACGACACCCACCCCTCCATCGCCATTCCGGAACTCATGCGCATCCTCATGGACGATGAGGGCATCAGTTGGGAGGAGGCCTGGGAGATCTGCTCGGGCACCTTTGCCTACACCAACCATACGGTCCTGCCCGAGGCCCTGGAGACCTGGCCCGTGGACCTTTTGGGCCGGGTGCTGCCCCGCCATCTGGAGATCATTTTCGAGATCAACCGGCGGTTCATGGAGGCTGTGAACGCGCGCTATCCCGGGGACCTGGAGCGCATGCGGCGCATGTCCCTGATCCAGGAGGGCGGGATGCAACGGGTGCGCATGGCCCATCTGGCCATTGTGGGCAGCCACACGGTCAACGGCGTGGCCGCCCTGCATTCGGAGATCCTGAAAAATGGCCTGTTCAAGGATTTCACCGAGTTCTTCCCGGGCAAGATCCGGAACGTGACCAACGGAATCACCCCCCGGCGCTGGCTCTACCAGGCCAACCCGACCCTGTCCAAGCTCATCACCCAGACCATCGGCCCAGACTGGGTCACGGATTTGGATCAGCTCAAAAAACTCATCCCCCTGGCCAAGGACAAGTCCTTCCGGGCCGCCTGGCGCGAGGCCAAGCGGGAGAACAAGAAGCGCCTGGCCCGCTACGTGCTGCGCAAGCTGGGCATGGGCATCAGTCCGGACACCATGTTCGACGTGCAGGTCAAGCGCATCCACGAGTACAAGCGCCAGCTCATGAACGCCCTGCACATGATCACCCTGTACAACCGGATCAAGGACGACCCGGCCTCGGTGGCCGTGCCGCGCACCATCATGGTCGGGGGCAAGGCCGCCCCGGCCTACCACATGGCCAAGCTCATCATCCGGCTCATCAACGCCGTGGCCGAGGTGGTGAACAACGACCCCTCGGTCAAGGGCAAGCTGAAAATCATCTATCTGCCCAACTACTGCATCTCCCAGGCCGAAAAGGTCATCCCGGCCGCCGACCTTTCGGAGCAGATCTCCACGGCGGGCATGGAGGCCTCGGGCACGGGCAACATGAAGTTCGCCTTGAACGGGGCCCTGACCATCGGCACCCTGGACGGGGCCAATGTGGAGATCATGGAGGAAGTGGGCCAGGACAACATCTTCATCTTCGGGCTCACGGCCCCGGAGGTGGACGCCGTGCGGGCCGGGGGCTACAATCCCCGGGCCTACTACGAAAAGGACTCCGAACTCAAAAGGGTCCTGGACATGATCGGGTCCGGCGTCTTCTGCCCGAACGAGCCGGGTCTGTTTGGCCCCATTCTGGACATGCTCTTGAACCACGGGGACTATTTCCTGGTCCTGGCCGACTACCGGGCCTACATCAAGGCCCAGGAGGCGGTCAGCCTCCTGTACCAGGACCAGGAGGAATGGACCCGGCGGTCCATCCTGAACACGGCCAACATGGGCAAGTTCTCCAGCGACCGCGCGGTCATGGAGTACGCCAAGGAGATCTGGCACGTGGACCCGCTCTCCCTGTAAACTTGATGCTGGAAAAGAAGAAGGCGGGCCTGAAAGCCCGCCTTTTTTTGTCCTGAGGGGCCTGATCAGGCCTTGGGCATGGTGAAGAAGGCGTTGGCCCAGTCCATGGCCGCCGCGTGGGATATCTTGATCTTTTCCGGGTCCAGGCTCAAATTCTGGATGACCCCGTCCAGCTTGTGCCAGTCCGCGTCCTCCAGGGCCTCCATGAGGGTGAACAGAGGGATGTACTCGTTGTTGGGGTCCCGGCACAGGGCCGCGCGCAGTTTGGCGTCCAGGGGCAGGTAGTCCACGATCTGGGTCATGGGCATGCCCAGCATGGCGTCCAGCAGGGAGAACATGCCCAACAGAAACAGGTTGCCCGGGTCGAATCCCCAGAAATCATAGTCCGTGGCCACCCCTTCCATGAACTTGCCCCGCTGCACCGATAAAAGGAGCAGTTCCGAGACCTCCTCGTCGGCCGTGGACATGTCCGACAGAAGCACGGCCCTCAGCCAGTTCTTGATCTTCTTCCAGCCCAAAAGGGTGATGGCCTGCTTGATGGACTGCACCTTCTGGGTGAAGCCGAAGGCGGCCGTGTTCAAGTAGGCCAGCAGCCGGAAGCTGATGGACACGTCGGTCTTGATGGCGTCGGCCAGGGCGTTAAAGTCTGGATCGTCCTGCTCGATGAGCTTGAACAGGTTGAAGCGCGAGATCTGGTGGGAGGTGAGCTTGCGATCCGGAATGATCTCGGCCTCTTTGAAGAACGGCCCCTGGAACAGGGTGAACCCCTGGGTCTTGGCCTGCTCGAAGAGCCCGGTGTCCGAGATGTGCTTGACCAGATGGCGCGGCTTCCCGGCCGGGTCCGAGGTCTTGGGACCAAGGGCCGTGCTCAAGGTGCTGTAGGAATACAGGTTAGGCTTGAAGGTCTGGGCCAACTCCGAAGGTTCTTCCCCGGGAGGCACGCGCAGGCAGATGCGGAACCCCTCCTCCCGGAACTTGGTCAGTTTTTCGGCCAGGACCTCCACTTCGAGCAGGTTCTGGTCTACCTTGATCACGGTGTGGGCCGGGGGCAGGGCGTAGGGCGCCTCCTCCAGAATGCTTTTCCCGTCAAAGCTGACCATGATCTTCTTGTTCCGGGCCACGATGTGTTGCAGGCCCAAAAAAGGGGCCGAGGCGATGTCGCCTACGGTGGCGGCCGTGGATTCGCCGCCTTCCTTGGTCAGCAACTGGTAGCCCCACAACAATTTTTTGGCGTCGAAGATCGGCTGGCGGGTCAGGAGGAAGGATGCAGCCGGGGATTTGTTTTCAGTCATGGACGCTCCGTGGACCTCAAAGGTTGGCTTGAACAATACACTTTTTATCCGAACGGCCCATTTCGGTCAATCCCTTGATTTCAAGGCCTTGAACGCAACAGGCCGGGTTGCCCCGGCCTGTCGATTGGTACGTATTCTGAAAGGCGTCCTTAAACCCGGTAGTCCAGCCCCCGCCGGGCGGACACCACCTTTTTCACGAAGTCCACGCAGGCCAGGTGCAGGGGGTGTTTCTGGTAGACCTGCAAATCCTCCTCGGTCCCGTGCTCGGAGCACAGGGCGATGTGGCATTCCGGGTCGGCCCCCACGATGTCGTGGCTGACCTCGATATGGGTCAGGCCAGGAATCTTTCCGGCCAGGCCTTCGAGCATGGTCTTCATCTTCTTGGCGTTCTCCACGGCTGGCGCGCCTTCGGCGGTCTCTTTCAGGGTCCACATGACAAGATGACGGATCATGGTTGATCTCCTTTGGGATTACTTCAGCCGGGCGGCCAGGGCCTCGGCCAGGTGCAGGACATCCAGACGCATGCCCCGGGTCTCGGCCCCGCCGCGCAGCTGCATGACGCAGCCCGGGCAGTCCGTGACCAGTTGCTCGGCCCCGGTGGCCTCCACGTTGCTGAGCTTCTTGCCCAGGATTTCGGCCGAGACCTCCGGGAACTTCATGGAGAAGGTGCCGCCGAATCCGCAGCAGACCTCTTCCTCCTCGGCCTGGACGTAGTCCATGCCGCCGATCCCGATGAGGGCCCGGGGCGCTTCGTGCACGTCCAGGCCCCGGCACAGGTGGCAGGGGGCGTGGTAGGCGGTCTTGGGGCCGCCGGGCATGAAGTCCTGGGCCTCGACTTTGAGCACGTCGCGCACAAAGGAGCTGAAGTCGATGACCCGATCCGAGAACTGCTGGGCATTGTAGGCCACGCTGGGCGTGTCCTTCAGGAGCCGGGGATAGGCGTGCTTCAAGTGCGAGGCGCAGGAGGCGCACAGGGTCAGGATGTAGTCGTAGGCCGAGGCGTCGATGGCCGTGACGTTCTGTTCGGCCACGTCCCGGGCCGCGATACGCTCGCCCATCATCTCCACGGGCAGGCCGCAGCAGGACTGGCCCATGGGGAAGTCCACGGCCACTCCACGATCGGCCAGGACCTTGACCGCCGCAGCCATCTGCTCGGGGTACACGAAGTCCAGCACGCAGCCGGAGAACAGGGCCACCTTGAGCTTGGGCGAGGGCACCAGGGGCTTTAATTTGGCCCACTGGTCCCGGAAGGGCTTGGCGGCGATGGCCGGAAGGGCGCGGAAATCCTGGCCCTTGGCAAAGATCATGGGCAGGTGCCGCAGATAGGGCGTGCCGCCGGTGACCGGCCGCTGGGCGAACTTGGCCGCGCGCAAAAGTCCGTGGAACAGGGTCCGGTTCTTCATGGCCAGGCCCAGAAGCTGGCTCTGGAGGGGGTGGCCCTCCTCGTCCTGGATGCGGGCGTGGACTTCCTTGATCAGCCGGGGCAGGTCGATGCCGGCCGCGCACACAGCCTTGCAGGCCCCGCAGTTGATGCAGTTCTGCACCAGGTTCTTGGCCTTTTCCCGGCCGTGGAAGAAGTAGGTCAGGATGAGCCCGATGGCCCCGATGTACACGTGGCCGTACTTGTGCCCGCCCACCATGCGGTAGACCGGGCAGACGTTGGCGCAGGCCCCGCAACGCACGCAGCGCAGCACCTGGGAGAAGATCGGGTCCTTGGCCATGGCCCGGCGGCCGTTGTCCAGGAACACGATGTGCATGACCTTCTTGCCGTCAGGCCCGGGCGCGCATTGGTTGTTGCCTGTGATCCAGGTCACGTAGGAGGTCAGGGCCTGGCCCGTGGCGTTGCGCGGCAGGACTTTTAAGACCCCCAGGGCCTCGTGCAGGGTGGGGGTGAGCTTTTCCAGGCCGAGCAGGGCCACGTGCACCCGGGGCAGGGTGGTGGTCAGTCGGCCGTTGCCCTCGTTGGTCACGATGCCGATGGTGCCGGTCTGGGCCAGGGCGAAATTGGCCCCGCTCACGCCCATGTCGGCCTGGACGAACTTGGGCCGAAGCTCGCGTCGGGCCACCTTGACCAGCTTCTGGATGTCCGAGTCCTGTTTCTGCTTGGTCACGTCGGAAAACAGGTCGGACACCTGGTAGCGGGAGAGGTGGATGGCGGGCATGACCATGTGCGAGGGGCCTTCCCCGCGCAACTGGATGATCCACTCGCCCAGGTCCGTCTCGGTGACATTCAAGCCCGCCGCTTCCAGATGGGGGTTTAAGTGGGTCTCTTCCGCGGTCATGGACTTGGATTTGACGATGTGCTTGACCCCGTTCTCCCGGGCGATGGAGGCGATGATCTCGTTGGCCTCATGGGCGGTGCGAGCCAGATGCACCGTGGCCCCGGCCGCTTCGGCCTTGGCCTTGAACTGGGCGTAGAGGGCGTCCATCTGGCCCACGGACACGTCCTTGGCCCGAGCCACGTCCGCCACCAGAGCGGCCACGTCCATGTCCCCGAAGGCCCGGGCGCGCGCGGCCGGGTAGGCCACAGCGAACTTGTCCATGGCCGAGCGCAGGAACTCGTTGTTCAGGGATTCCCGCAGTTCGGTCTTGTATTGGTTCAGGTCCTTGGCGTCCTGCATTTATTTGTCCTCCCAGAGCAGAATGTGCAGTTCGAGGGGGCCGTGCACGCCCAGGGCCAGGACCCGCTCGATATCGGCCGTGCGGCTGGCCCCGGTGATGAAGGCCGTGTAGTCCGGGGTGGCGGTGAAGGAGGCCAGGAGGAAATCCTCCAGGTCGGAGCTGGTGGCCTTGAGTTTGGACAGGGGCAGCACGGCCACGTGGATCTCGCAGACCATGGTGGCCAGCCGGGTCTCTTCGCTCTTGGAGGCC
The DNA here is from genome assembly GCA_903835685.1 of uncultured delta proteobacterium. Taxonomy (GTDB): domain Bacteria; phylum Desulfobacterota; class Desulfovibrionia; order Desulfovibrionales; family Desulfovibrionaceae; genus CAILNX01. Next base: position 58,333 of record CAILNX010000047.1, on the reverse strand, counting down.
AGCACCAGGGTCCCGGTCTCGGCAAGGCCGTAGTCCACCACGGTGAACCCGATGTCGATGCCGCCCAGGTGATTGCGCAGGCCGTCCTGAATGAACTTGAACCCCTTGCCCTTGCCGGCGGTCTCCAGTTCCTTGAACAGCTTCTTGGTCAGGCCGGGCGCGGCGATGACCTTGTCCTGCTTGGTCTCGCACAGGGCCTGGGCCGGGTCCGAGAGGCCCTCTTCGCAACCCGAGGCCAGGAGCTGGCAGGCCTCCTTCTTTTCGCAGATGTCCACCACGTACTCAAAGGCCTGGTGCAGGGAGGTCACCGGCGTGACCACGGCGGAAACCGCCTCGGCCTTGAGCTTGAAAAGCTCCACGAGCTGTTCCTTGTCTTTCATACGCGCTCCTTGGATAGGCCGGGGCTCAAAGAGCCGGACCCCCGGTGTGTTCGGGACAGATCTAGGGACGTTCAGCCTTTCTTCTTGAGCACTGCCAGGGTCTGGTTGGCGATCTCCAGCTCCTCGTTGGTGGGCGCCACCAGAACGGCCACCGGGCTCTTCTCCGCGCTGATCCTGCGGATTCCCCTTTCGGGCGAGGCGTTCAGGGCCGGATCCATGACCACGCCCATATTCTCCAGACCGGCGCAGGTGGCGGCCCGGGCCTGGGTGTCGTTCTCGCCGATCCCGGCCGTGAACACGATGGCGTCCACCCGGCCCAGGGCGGCCATGTAGGACCCGATGTACTTCTTGTTGCGGTAGGCGAACATGTCCAGGGCCAGTTTGGACCGTGCGTCGCCCTCGTCGGCCCGCTTGTGGATGTCGCGCAGGTCGTTTGAGCCGCAGATGCCCTTGAATCCGGACTTCTTGTTCAGCATGTCGTCGAGCTGGTCGGTGCTCAGGCCGCTTTCCCGGGCCAGGTAGAAGATGATGGCCGGGTCGATGTCCCCGCAGCGGGTGCCCATGATGACCCCGGCCAGGGGGGTCAGCCCCATGGAGGTGTCCATGCTTTTGCCGTTCTTCACGGCCGTGATGCTCGACCCGTTGCCCAGGTGCAGGGTGATGAGGTTGACCTCGGCCAGGGGCTTGCCCAGAAAGGCGGCGGCCTCCTTGGCCACGTACCAGTGCGAGGTGCCGTGGAAGCCGTAGCGCCGCACGCCCTTGTCCGCGTAGCACTCGTACGGCAGGGCGTAGAGGTAGACCTCGGGGGCCATGCTCTGGTGGAAGGCGGTGTCGAACACGGCCACCTGGGGCGTGGACTCGAAGATGGCCTTGGCCGTGAGAATGCCCGTCAGGTTGGGCGGATTGTGCAGGGGGGCCAGGGGCACGCAATGCTTGATGGCCTCGATGACCGAATCGGTGATGAGTGTGGAGTCGTGGAAATGCTCCCCGCCGTGCACCACCCGGTGGCCCACGGCCGCGATCTCCGAGGCGTCCTTGATGACCCCGGCCTCGGAGCCGGTCATGAGGTCCATGGCCAGGCGCAGGGCCGTGGCATGGTCGGGCAGGGGCGTTTCCTTGACCAGCTTCTTTTCCGTGGCCTCGCCCGGGTCCTTCTTGTGGGTCAGGATGCCCAGGCTGTCGCCGATGCGCTCGGCCAGGCCCGAGGCCAGGGGATACGGCTTGGCCGCGCCCATCTCGAAGAGCTGATATTTCAGCGAGGAGCTGCCGGTGTTGATGACCAGAATTTTCATTGAGCTTCCTTGTCGGCTTGGGCCTGAATGGCGGTGATGGCCACGGTGTTCACGATGTCAGGGACAGTGCAGCCTCGGGAGAGGTCGTTGACCGGCTTCTTCAAGCCCTGGAGCACCGGGCCCACGGCCACGGCCTGGGCCGAGCGCTGTACGGCCTTGTAGGTGTTGTTGCCGGTGTTTAGGTCCGGGAAGATGAAGACCGTGGCCCGTCCGGCCACCTTGCTGTCCGGCATCTTGGCTCGGGCCACCTCGATGTCCACGGCCGCGTCGTACTGGAGCGGGCCTTCGAGCAGGAGTTCCGGGGCGCGTTCATGGGCGATGCGGGTGGCTTCCACGACCTTTTCCACTTCCTGGCCCTTGCCCGAGGCGCCCGTGGAGTAGGAGAGCATGGCCACGCGCGGCTCAATGCCGAAGACCCGGGCCGTGTGCGCGGAACTGAGCGCGATCTCGGCCAGTTCCTGGGCCGTGGGGTTGGGGTTCACCGCGCAGTCGCCGTAGACCAGGACCCGGTCCTTTAAGCACATGAAGAACACGCTGGAGACCAGGGAGCAGCCGGGCTTGGTCTTGATGAACTCGAGCGCCGGGCGGATGGTCTGGGCCGTGGTGGTCTCGGAGCCCGAGACCATGCCGTCGGCGTGGTCCTTGTATACCATCATGGTCCCGAAATAGGTCGGGTCGCTCATGCGGTCCCGGGCGTCCTCCTCGCGGATGCCCTTGTGCTTGCGCAACTCGTAGTAGGTCTGGACGTAGTCGCCGTAATCCGGGGACTTGGCTGGTTCGATGATGGTGGCTTCGTCCAGTTGCAGGCCCAGGTCGATGATCTGGCGGCGGATGATATCCACGGAGCCCAGGAGGATGATGTCGGCCACGCCCCGGCGCAGGAGGATGTCCGCAGCCTTGAGGATGCGCTCCCCGGTGCCCTCGGGCAGTACGATGCGCTGCTTCTTGGCCTTGGCCTTTAAGATGAGACCGAACTCGAACATCTTGGGCGTGACCACCGTGGGACAGGCGGCCACCAGCCGCTTGCCCAGTTCGTCGATGTTCACGCTGGACTCAAAAACCCGAAGCGAGGTGTCGATCTTGCGCTGGTCCTCGGGTTCGATGCGGCCGTAAAGGTCATAGAGGACCCGGGTGGTCTTGTAGGTGTGGCCGTCCACGCTCAAGATCGGCACCGGGGCGCCCACCCAGCCTTCCAGGAGCTTGCGCACGCTGGCCGAGGGGCGAAGCCCGCCGGTGAGCAGGATGCCGGCCACGTCCGGAAAGGTGGTGGAGAGCCGGGAGGCCAGGCTGCCCAGGATGATGTCCGAACGGTCGCCCGGGGTGATGACCAGGCTTCCGGGTTCGATGTAGTTCAGGAAATTGCCCACCTGCATGGCCGCGATGACGTAGTTGTCCACCAGGTTGTCCACCCGCTCCTTGCCGTAGATCACTGTGGCCTTGAGCCATTTGACCACGTCGGCCACCGTGGGCTTGCCCAGGCTCAACTCCTCGGGGATCACGTAGATGGGAAAGCAGTCCGGGCAGTGCAGCTCTTTCTTGAGCGCCTCGATGATGTCGGTGTGGTCTCCGGCCTCGACCCGGTTGATGATGCAGGCCACGATGTCCAGGCCTTTTTCCTCGAAGCTCTCCACGGTCAGGTGGGTGGAGGCCACGATTTCGTCCTTGCTCTTCTTCTGGCCGTTGGCGATGAGCAGCACCGGGCAGCCCAGATTGGAGGCGATGTCGATGTTGATGTCGAACTCGAAAGCCGGGTCCGTGCCCAGAAAATCCGTTCCCTCGCAGAGCACGAAATCGTAATTGGCATGCAGACTGTTGAAGTCGTTGAGGATCTTTTCCAGCAAGGCCTCGTGCTGGCCGGAGTTGATCATCTCCCGGGCTTCCTGGATGGTGTAGGAGTAGGTTTCCTTGTAGGAGATGTCCAGGTTGAAATGGGAGAGAACCAGGTTGATGTCGTGGTCTCTGACCCCTTCGGCCGTGGTGTTGATGATGGGCCGGAAGAAGGCCACGCCTTGAACGTCGCGCAGGAGCAATTGCATGATTCCGAGGATGATGGCTGATTTGCCGCTTCTGGGCTCGGTTCCGGTGACGTAGAGATGGTTCGCCACGTATGCGCTCCTTGGTCAGGCGTTTCGGGTTTTTTTAAACGCGGCCGCCGGTTTTTGGGCCGGCGGCCGCGAATGGTTTGCAATCAGCCGACAGGTGTCGGCCAGGGGCCTTGGTCTACTTCTTGGGCTTTCCGGCCCGGCCGTCGTCGCAGGGCTCGTCCTTGTGCAGGGAGCGGGCCTGCTCGGCCGACACGGTCACGCAGGTGTTGGGGTCCTTGGCGCTGGCCGGTTTGGCCGCAGCCGGGGCCGTGGACGCAGGCTGGGCGCTGTCCGCGCAGACCAGCTTGGGATCGTCCAAGAGCTGGAGCTGGCGGTAGCGGTCCAGGTAGGAGACCTCCAGACCGGCGCGCAGCCTCTTGGACTCCTCGGGCAGGGCTTTTTCCAGGGCCGAATACCGGGTCTCGCCCGAGAGGAAGGCCTGGAGGGTGCCGTCCGGGACCTTGGACTCCAGCTTGAAGGGGTTCTTGCCTTCCTGGGCCAGAAGCGGGTTGTAGCGGTACAGGGGCCAATACCCGGAAGCCACGGCCAGCTTGGCCTCTTCCTGGGACTTGCCCATGCCCTTCTTCAGTCCCTGGTTGATGCAGGGGGCGTAGCAGACGATGAGCGAGGGGCCGGGGTAGGCCTCGGCCTCCAGGAAGGCCTTGAGCATCTGGTTCTTGTCCGCGCCCATGGCCACCGAGGCCACGTACACGTAGCCGTAGGTCATGGCCATGCGGCCCAGGTCCTTCTTGCCGGTCTTCTTGCCCGAGGCCGCGAACTTGGCGATGGAGCCCAGGGGGGTGGCCTTGGAGGACTGGCCGCCGGTGTTGGAGTACACCTCGGTGTCCATGACCAGGATGTTCACGTCCTCGCCCGAGGCCAGCACGTGGTCCAGGCCGCCGTAGCCGATGTCGTAGGCCCATCCGTCGCCGCCGAATATCCACACGGACTTCTTGGTGAACAGGTCGGCCATGCCCGCGATCTCGGCCATCTCGCCGTTCTTCTTGCCTTTGGCCAACAGGGCCTTGAGCTGGTCCCCGTACTGGCGCGAGGCCACCGGGTCGTTCTTGCCCGCCAGCCAGCCGTCCAGGGCTCCCTTGATCTCGCCCTTGGCCGTGGCCGCAGCCTCGGTGGCCAGCATGGTCAGCTTGGCCCGGCGCTGGTTTATGGCCATGGTGAAGCCGAAGCCGAACTCGGCCGCGTCCTCGAACAGGGAGTTGTTCCAGGCCGGTCCGAAGCCGTCCTTGTTCAGGCAGTAGGGCGTGGTCGGGGCCGAGGCCCCCCAGATGGAGGAGCAGCCCGTGGCATTGGCGATGATCATGCGTTCGCCGAAGAGCTGGGTGAGGACCTTGACGTAAGGGGTCTCGCCGCAGCCCGCGCAGGCCCCGGAGAACTCCATGAGGGGCTGCTGGAACTGGCTGCCCTTGAGCGATTCGCGCTTGAGCAGGGTGTCCTTGACCGGCAGGGTCTCGAAGTAGCTCCAGTTGCCCACCTGGGTCGGGGCCTGGGTCTGAAGGGGTTTCATGACCAGGGCCGGGGTCTTGGCCGGACAGATGTCCGCGCAGTTGCCGCAGCCCAGGCAGTCCAGGGTGTTCACCTGGATGCGGAAGGAATACCCTTTGAGCTCCTTGCCCTGGGCCGGGATGGCCTCAAAGGCCTTGGGGGCCTTTTTCAGCTCGGCGTCGTTCAGCAGGGCCGGGCGGATGGAGGCATGGGGGCAGACAAAGGCGCACTGGTTGCACTGGATGCAGTTTTCCTTGATCCATTCCGGCACATTGATGGCCACCCCGCGCTTTTCGTACTTGGCCGTGGCCACCGGGAAGGAGCCGTCCGGGGCAAAGGCGCTCACGGGCAGTTCGTCGCCCTTCTGGGCCAGGATGGGCCGCATGACCTCGCTCACGTAGGCCGGGACCTTGTCCTTGGAAAGGACCGAGTCCTTGGCCTTTTTCCAGGCGGTCGGGACTTTGATCTCGATCAGGTTGGCCAGGGTCTGGTCCACTGCGGCGATGTTCATGTTGACGATTTTGTCGCCCTTCTTGCCGTATTCCTTCTTGATGGACACCTTGAGCAGGTCGATGGCCTTCTCGATGGGCAGCACGTTGGCCAGCTTGAAGAAGGCCGTCTGCATGATCATGTTGATGCGTCCGCCCAGGCCCACGGCTGCGGCGATCTTCACCGCGTCCACGGTGTAGAGCTTCAGGTTCTTCTCGGCCAGGGTCCGGCGCATGGCCGCAGGCAGGTTGGCCTCCATGTCCGCCACCGCGCCCCAGGGGGAGTTGAGCAGGAAGGTCCCGCCGTCCTTGATCCCCTCCAGGATGTCGTAGATGTGCACGTAGCCGGACTTGTGGCAGGCGATGAAGTCCGCCGCATCCACCAGGTAGGTGGACTGGATGGGCTTTTTGCCGAAGCGCAGGTGGGACACGGTGATGCCGCCGGACTTCTTGGAGTCGTAGGCGAAGTAGCCCTGGGCGTAGAGTTTGGTGTTGTCGCCGATGATCTTGATGGCCGACTTGTTCGCGCCCACGGTGCCGTCCGAGCCCAGGCCCCAGAACCGGCACTGGACCGTGCCCTCAGGGGTGGTGGACAGGACCGGTCCCACAGGCAGGGAGGTCTTGGTCACGTCGTCCACGATGCCCACGGTGAAGTGGTTGTGGGCCTTGGCCTTCTTCATGTTGTCAAACACGGCCTGGACCGCGTTGGGCCTAAATTCCTTGGAGCCCAGGCCGTAGCGTCCGGCCACCAGGATGGGCAGGCCCTTGCCGCGCTCCACAAAGGCCGCGCACACGTCCTGGTACAGGGGCTCGCCGAGTGCGCCGGGCTCCTTGGTGCGGTCCAGGATGGTGATCTTCTTGGCCGTCTTGGGCAGCACGGCGAAGAACGAGGCCAGGTCAAAGGGGCGGTACAGGCGGACCTTGATGAGCCCGACCTTCTCCTTCTTGGACAGGAGCAGGTTGACCACTTCCTCAATGGTCTCACAGGCCGAGCCCATGGCCACGATGATCCGGTCGGCCTGGGGATGGCCCACGTAGTCAAAGGGTTTGTACTTGCGTCCGGTGAGCTTGCCGACCTTCTTCATGGCCTCCTTGACCAGGCCGGGCACGGCCTCGAAAAAGGGGTTGGCCCGTTCGCGGCCCTGGAAGTAGATGTCCGGGTTCTGGGCCGTGCCGCGCAGGTTCGGGTGCTCGGGGTTCATGGCTTTCTTGCGGAACTCGGCGATCTTCTCGTGGTTCACCAGCTTGGCCATGTCTTCCTGGTCAATGACCTCGACCTTCTGGATTTCATGCGAGGTGCGGAATCCGTCGAAGAAATGCAGGAAGGGCACGCTGGACTCGATGGCCGAAAGGTGGGCCACCAGGGCCAGGTCCATGCACTCCTGGACCGAGGAGGAGGCCAGCATGGAGAAGCCGGTCTGGCGGCAGGCCATGACGTCCTGGTGGTCGCCGAAGATGGACAGGGCGTGGGCTGCGATGGCCCGGGCCGTGACGTGGAAGACCCCGGGCAGAAGTTCGCCCGCGATCTTGTACATGTTCGGGATCATGAGCAGAAGGCCCTGGGATGCGGTGAAGGTGGTGGTCAGGGCCCCTGCCGCCAGTGCCCCGTGGACCGCGCCCGCGGCCCCTGCCTCAGACTGGAGCTGACGAACGTTCACGGTCTGGCCGAAAATGTTTTTTCGGCCTTGGGCCGCCCACTCATCAGCGATTTCTCCCATGGTGGAAGAGGGGGTGATGGGGTAAATGGCCGCAGCCTCGCTCATCGCGTAGGCCACGTGGGTCGTTGCCGTGTTGCCGTCCATGGTCTTCATTTTTTTCGCCATGTGCTCTCTCGTCGGTTCGGTGTTTTGAATGGGGCCGACCGGTTCGGGCCGGTGGCAAGTGCCTCACCTTCGCAACTTGTATGCCATTTTTCAGCAATGGTAAAAGAATAAATTTGTCCAGTGGTTGCAGGCGTGGTTCTGGATCTCTCAAGCAGGAGATCTTCAGGCGTCCGATGAAAAGGACAGAGGGGCTCAAGCGTAACACACTTAAATTAAATATAAAGGTATGGATTTGTCCTTTCTCCTCCTCGCTGCTCCTCCGTCCGGTTTTATGGACAACAGAGTCATTTTCCGAAAAATCGGACAGGCCCTGCCGTCACATGCGTATTCATTTTCTCTAAAATCTTGAAGTGGAAGAATTCGGCATCCAATGGATGTGCTCATGGACCTCCCTCCTCCGAGGGGTTCCGTGGGAAGCGGAGCATTCATGCCTGGACCAAGCCCCCGGGTTCTCATCGGCATCGGTTGGGGAGCGGTCGCACTGGCCCGGCGACCCAGGGCGGACAAGTCAAAGAAGGCAAGGTTTGTGCCAAGACCTGGAAGGTTTGGGGGTATTATGGAGATAAACTGTTATTTCGGTATGATACGTATCAGATCACGTGTCTCTGGATCAAAGGATGGCGTGTTGAGGGGGCGGAAAATGTGTGGCGTATGCCACAACAGTGGGGCGGAAAGTGGGGTAGGTCCCAGGGTCGCCAGGGGCAAAAGGAAGGGCCGGACCCCTTGACGGAGTCCGGCCCAGGGGGGGAGGGATCAGGCCGCGTTTACGGCAGCATCCACTTCAGGGTGTAGGCCTGGGCCAGGGTCAGGCAACTGATGACCAGGACCATGGCGATGGAGTGCTTCAAGGTGAAGCGGAAGATGTCGCCTTCCTGGCCCACCATGTTCGAGGCTGCGGTGGCCACGGAGATGGACTGGGGGGAGATCATCTTGCCGGTGACGCCGCCCGACGAGTTGGCTGCCACGCAGAGTTCCGGGCTGACCCCGATTTGCTGGGCCGTGGTCTTCTGCAAGGAGCCGAACAGGGCGTTGGAGGAGGTGTCCGAACCGGTCAGGAACACGCCAAGCCAGCCGAGGATCGGGGCGAAGAAGGGGAAGAAGGCCCCGGTGGCCGTGAAGGCCAGACCCATGCTCGAGCTCATGCCCGAGAAGTTCATGATGTAGGCCAAGCCCAGAATCATGGAGATGGTCAGGATGGGGTAGCGGAGCTGGTAGACCGTACGGGTGAAGCAGGCGGTGGCCTTGCCGAAACTGTAGCCCGGCATGATGAACACGGACAGGATGCCCGAGAACAGCAGGGCGGTGCCCGCGGCCGAGAGCAGGTTCAGGTTGTAGCCGGCCGCGTAGGGGGTGGGCTTGGCCACGACCGGGGCCATCTTGGAGACCACATTGTGCAGGCCGGGCCATTCGATCTTGATGAGCAGGATGGAGTCCAGGAACTTCTTGACTGGGTCCAGGCCCCACAGGAGCACCATGAAGGCCAGGATGATGTAAGGCATCCAGGCCCGGACGATCTGGCCCGCGTTGTAGCTGGACTTGGTCCGTTCGCCGTTGAAGGCGGCCTCGTCCGGGAACTTCCAGATGTTCTTGGGGTGCCAGACCTTGAGGAAGCCGCCCAGGCCGATGATGGTCACGATGGAGGACATGATGTCCGGCAGGTAGGGGCCGTGAAAGTTGGAGAAAATGAACTGGGTGGAGGCGAAGCACACGCCGGCCACGATGATGGCCGGAAGGATCTCCATGGAGCGCTTCCAGCCGCTCATGGTCACGGACAGCCACAGGGGCACGATGACGGACAGAAGCGGCAACTGGCGGCCGCAGATCTGGCTGATCTTCATCATGTCCAGGCCGGTGACGTTGGCCGCGACCACAATGGGAATGCCGATGGCCCCGAAGGCCACGGGCGCGGTATTGGCGATGAGGCAGATGCCTGCGGCGTAGAGCGGGTTGAAGCCCAGGCCCACCAGCATGGCTGCGGTGATGGCCACCGGGGTGCCGAATCCGGCCGTGCCCTCGATGAAGGAGCCGAAGGCAAAGGCGATGAAGATGGCCTGGAGCCGCCGGTCATCGGTGATGGCCGCCAGCGAGTTCTTGATGATCTCGAACTCCCCGGACTCAACGGTCATGTTGTAGATCCAGATGGCCGTGATGACGATCCAGACAATGGGGAAGAGGCCGAAGGCCGCGCCGTAGATCGTGGCGTTCACCGCCAGGCCGGTGGGCATGCCCCAGGCCAGGATGGCCAGGAGCACGGCGGCCCCGGTGGCCAGGGCGGCGGCCTTGTGTCCGGCCGCGCGTTTCACCGCCAACATGTAGAACAGGATATACAGCGGCACGCCCGCCACGAGCGCGGACACGAAGTAACTGTCCGATAGGGGTTTGTACACTTGTTCCCAGGCCATCTTTTCCTCCTTGGGGTTTTGGGTTGTCGGGGTATTTTTTTCAAGTCCGCCGGAAAGTTCCGGCTTTGTTATGGCAAGGCCTCGGCGTAGAGTTCAACCGGGTGCTTGACCCGGATGTCGTCTCCTGCCTGGGAGAGCATGTCCGTGATCTGGAGCATGCAGGCCGGGCAGCCCGTGGCCACCACGGAAGCGCCCGTGGCCGCGATGTTATCCCTCTTGACCATGCCGATATGCTTGGACATCTCGTAATGCTGGAGGTTGAAACTGCCGCCGCATCCGCAGCAGGAGTCGCAACCGGCCATCTCCACCAGGGTGTAGTCCGGGTTCTGGGACAGGACCGTGCGGGGCTGGGTGGACACGCCCAGGGACTTCTTCAGGTGGCAGGGGTCGTGGTAGGTGATCTTCAGCGCGCCCTTGGCCCTTTCCTGGGACGGGGCCACCGGGGCCACGCCCAGCTTATCCACCAGAAAGGCGTTGATGTCCATGGCCTTTTCCGCCATGGCCAGGGCCTTTTCCCGGGTGGCCGGGGCCAGGCCGGTGGACATGGTCGGCCAGACCTTCTTGATGGTGGAGGTGCAGGTGGCGCAGGGCGTGACCAGCACGTCGTAGTCCGCGCCCCCGTAAAAGGCCACGTTGGCCGCCACCAGGTCCTCGAAGGTCTGCATGTCGCCCGAGGCCAGGGCCGGGATGCCGCAGCAGGCCTGGACTTCCGGCAGATAGATGCCCACGCCGTGGTGGTTTAAGACCTTGATCACGGCCAGGCCCACCCGGGGGAATATCTTGTCCGCCAGGCAGCCCGGGTAAAAGGCCACCTTGAGGCCGCTCTTGCCCGCCGGGGTGTTCAGTGCGCCCACCAGGGTGCGCAGGGGCTTGTCCGCCAGGGTGGCGAAGTGCCGGTTCCCGATGGCCCCGGACAGGACCCGGGAGCAGGAGGAGCCGAGCATCTCGTTCACCGGCTTGGTGAAAATGCCCTGGAATTTGGCGGCCAGGCCCAGGATGGAGTTGAAAAGCCGGGGATGGGCCAGCATGCCCTGGAAGATGGCCTTCTTCACCGGGGACAGGCCCAGGTATCCGGCCAGGATGGTCCGGGCCTTGAGGAAGATGTCCAGGACCTTGACCCCACTGGGGCAGTTGGCCGCGCAGGAGCCGCAGAGCAGGCATTTGTCCAGGCGGTTCTTGACCCCCGCCGCGTCCTTGACCATGTCCCGGGCCAGGCCTTCCAAAAGGGCGATCTTGCCCCGGGCCACGTCGGTCTCCCGGCCGGTCTCGGCATAGACCGGGCAGACCGCCTGGCACATGCCGCACCGCATGCAGCTCACGAGCTGGTCGTCCAGCTCGCGCATGAGCCGCAGAAGTTCTTTGGGATCGGCCATGCTAGTCTCCTAGAATCTTGCCGGGGTTCAGAATGGACTTGGGGTCCAGGGCCTTCTTCAGCTTGCGCGAGAAGAGGATGGTCCCGGTACCGCATTCCTTTTCCATGTAGCGGGACTTGGCCATGCCGATGCCGTGCTCGCCCGAGAGGGTGCCGCCCAGGGACAGGGCCACGTCGAAGATCTCGTCCACGGCCGCCTCCACCCGGTGCCATTCCTCCAGGTTGCGGCGGTCGGTCAGGATGGTGGGGTGCAGGTTGCCGTCGCCCGCATGCCCGAAGGTTCCGATGGTCAGTTGGTACTTCTTGGCGATGGCCTCCAGGGCCGAGATCATGGCCGGAATCTTGCTGCGGGGCACGGTGGCGTCCTCGAGCACCGTGGTCGGGCTGACCCGGGCCAGGGCCGAGAGGGCCGCCCGGCGGGCTTCCCATACCTTGTTGCGCTCTTCGGCGCTCTTGGCCACCTGGATTCTCTGGGCGCCGTGCTCCTTGCACAGGGCCTCCACCTTGGCCGCGTCCTCCTCCACCTGAACCGGGTGACCGTCCACCTCGATGAGCAGAAGGGCCTTGGCCTCCACCGGGAGTCCGGCCTTGCTGAAGTCCTCCACCGTACGGATGGTGAAGTTGTCCATGAACTCCAGGGTGGCGGGCACGATCTTGTTGGCGATGATGGCGGCCACGGTCTCCGAGGCCTTGTTCACGTCGTCGAAGATGGCCATCATGGCCTTCTGGGCCACTGGCGGGGGTACGAGCTTCAAGATGATGGAGTTGAACACCCCCAGGGTGCCCTCGGAGCCGACCATGAGCTGGGCCAGGTTCAGGCCCGTGACGCACTTGACCGTGCGCGACCCGGACTTGACCAGGTTGCCGTCCACGTCAAAGAACTCCACGCCCATGACGTAGTCCTTGGTCACGCCGTATTTTAAGCCCCGCAGGCCTCCGGCGTTCTCGGCCACGTTGCCGCCCAGGGTGGACACGGCCTGGCTGCCCGGGTCCGGGGGATAGAACAGGCCCTTGGCGGCCACGGCGGCCGCGAACTTGGCGGTGATCACCCCGGGCTGGACAATGGCGTACATGTCCGCCTCGTTGATCTCCAGTATCTGGCTCAAGGCGTTGGTGAGCACCACCACCCCGCCCTTGCGCGGGATGGTTCCCCCGCTCAAATTGGTTCCGGCCCCGCGCACGGTCAGCGGCAGGGCGTTGTCGTTGCACAGCTTGACCACGCGGCCCAAGGCCTCGCTGGTGGTGGGGCGGACCACCAGGCCAGGGGCCACGGGGTCAAGCACGGCGGAATCATAGGAATAGGCGTATTTGTCGACTTCACTTTCCAGGACATTGTCCTTGCCGACCAGGATTTGAAATTCCTTGACGAGCGCATCGCTGATCATAGGCGGGTCTCCTGCGTTCCTCGTTGATGGATGTGGCGCACACCAAACCCGGGGCCGGGCGCGTGAGCGGTTGCCCTCCATAGGCAAGGGTCGTGCCAGGAAAGTAATAATGATAAAAAATGCAGTATTCCAGTGGGATCGGCGGAAACACCGAACGTTTTCCCTGCGGAACCCCGCCTTTTTGTCTGATATTCTGGACAGGACCCGGGCCGAGCCCTTCATTCAAAAAGACTGGGATTCAAGTGTGTTGGCCTGACGGTGCGGCCTGCCTGAGGTAAAAGTCCTGCAAAGAGAACGTGTTGGCGGATCCAGAGACAGTCCGAAATATCGGACGGGGGAGCGGGTCAGGCCTGGTCTTCGGCCGAGAGTTCGTATTTTTTCAGCAGGGCGTACAGATGGGAGCGGGACAGTTCGGAAATCTCCATCATTTTCACGACGTTCCCCTGGGTTTCCCGGACCAGGAGGGCCAGGTACTCCCGTTCCACGCGTTCCTTGGAGGCCTTGAGCGAGCCCAGGCTGTCCGCAGGCGTGGACTCGGCCTGGACCAGGGGGAAGGACAGGGTCGGGACCGGGGGCTTGGCCGCGTTCTGGCGGCCCTTTTCCAGGTTGGCCTTGGTGACCTTGATGCGCACGTCCTGGGGGAGGTGCATGGCGTACAGGGTCTTTTCCCGACCCGAGGCCACAAAGGCCCGTTCCAGGATGTTGAACAGCTCGCGCACGTTCCCTGGCCAGTCGTAATCGGCCAGGACCTCGAAGAAGTCGGCCTCGAAGCCCTTGGGCGGCAGTCCGTACTCCTCGCACAGGCGGTGAACGTGGAACAGGGCTAGGGGCTTGATGTCTTGGGGGCGTTCGCGCAGGGGCGGCAGTTCCACGGTAATGGTCTTCAGGCGAAAGAGCAGGTCCTGGCGGAATTCGCCGCGCCCGGCCAGGGTGTCCAGGTTGCGGTTGGTGGCTGCGATGAGCCTGAAATCGCTCTGGACCTCCTGGCTCGCGCCCACGGGCCGGAAGGTCTTCTCCTGGAGCACGCGCAAAAAGGTGCGTTGCATGGGCAGGGGCAGTTCGCCCACCTCGTCCAAGAACAGGGTCCCGCTGTTGGCCAGCTTGACCAGGCCGGGCCGATCGCTGTCCGCGCCGGTGAAGGCCCCTTTGCGGTGGCCGAAGAGGATGCTCTCCACCAGGGTTTCCGGGAGCGAGGCGCAGTCCACCACGATGAAGGGCTTGTCCGCCCGGGGGCTGTTTGAGTGGATGGTGCGGGCGAAAAGCTCCTTGCCCGTGCCGGTCTCGCCGGTGATGAGCACGTTGGCCGGGGCCCCGGCGGCCTGGGCCACCTGGTCGAAGATGGGTTTCATCTTGGGGTCGCGGCCCACCACGTTCTCCAGGGACAGGGCCACCGGACCCCGGTCGCAGCGCTTGTCCTCCCGGTATTTCAAGGCCCGCTCCACGCTGAGCATGGTCTGCTTGATGGGCGAGGGCTTGACCAGATAGTCCCAGACCCCGCGCTGGATGGCCAGCTCCGCGCCGTCGGGTCCGCCCTCGCCAGTGAGGATGATGATTTCCGGGGAGGCGGGCAGGCTCTTCATTTCCGGCAGGGCGTCCAGGCCGTTGCCGTCGGGCAGGCGTACGTCCAGGAGAACCAGGTCGAAGTCCCCGGCCTTGAGATGGGCCAGGCCCCGCTCCAGGGTGTGGGCCAGGGCGCATTCGTGGCCCATGCGCTCCATGATGCGGCACATGGTGGCGCAGACTTCCACATCGTCATCAACGATCAGAACCTTGCTCATGCGTCCTCCGGGCGGGCGGGGCCGAGCGCCTCGCGGATGGCTTGGGCCATGGCGGCCTGGTCATAGGGCTTGTGCACCAGCTTGCGGATATTGCCTCCGGACGGCCAGTTCTGGACCGCGCCCAGGCGTCCGGAAACCAGGACGACCGGCAGGCCCGGGACCAGGGTCTCCAGGCGGTGGGCCAGTTCGATGCCGTCCATCTCGGGCATGTCGTAGTCCGTGAGCACTAGGTCAAAGGCCTCGGGCGCGCGTTCCAGGGCCTCGATGGCCATGAGCGCGCTTCGGCAGGGCGTGACCTGGTAGCCCAGGCGGCTGAGCATCCGGGGGGCAGTGGCCAACTGGTCCTCGTCGTCCTCCACGAACAGGATGCTCCCCCGGCCCATGGTGGCTTGGTTCTGGTCGGCCACGCCCTCGGGCTGGGGCTGGGTGATGCGCGGCAGAAAGATGTCAAAGGCCGTGCGCTCAAAGGGCGCGCTTTCCAGGCGGATGCCGCCCCCGTGGTTGCGCACGATGCCCAGGACCACGGCCAGGCCCAGGCCCGTGCCCTCGGCCTTGCCCTTGGTGGTGAAAAAAGGATCGAAAATCTTGTCCAGAATCTCCGGGGCGATGCCTGGGCCGGTGTCGGCGATGGACAGGCGCAGGTACGGCCCGGGACTTAAGTTCAGGGGCTTGGCCCCGGCCGCGTCCAGGTCCTCCTCCACCAGGGTGACTTCCAGTTCCCCGCCCTGGTCGCGCATGGCCTGGAAGGCGTTGGTGCACAGATTCATGACGATCTGGTTCAACTGGGTGGGGTCGGCCTGGCAAAAGGCGGTCTCGGCCTCGATGTGTTCCTTGACCTCAATGTATTTGGGCAGGGAGGCCTTGATCAGCCCCAGGGCCTCGTGCACGGCCTCGGCCGGCCGGATGATCTGGAACTCGGCCTGGCTGGGGCGGCTGAAAGCCAGGATCTGCTTGACCAGGCGGCTGCCGCGCTGCCCGGCCTTGAGCGCCCGGGTGAGGTCCGCAGTGATGAGCGCATCCTCGGGTCCGTCCATGAGGGCCAGTTCGATGGAATTGATGATGGAGGTGAGAATGTTGTTGAAATCATGGGCGATGCCCCCGGCCAGGGTACCGATGGCCTCCATCTTCTGGGATTGCAGGAGTTGGCGCTCCAGGCTGGCCCGTTGGGTCACGTCCTCGGCCGTGCTCAAGATGCCCACCACCTGGCCTTCGCGGTCGTGCAAGGGGACCTTGGCGATCTCCAGCACCCGGCTCAAGCCCCGGATGTTCTCGAATTCCCATTCCACGCGCAACAGGGGGCGGTTGGTGTTCATGACCATCTGGTCGGCCTGGGCCGCGCGCCGGGCGTAGTCCGGCCGCTCCAGGATGACCGCGTCGGGCTTGCTCAAGACCTCTTCCTCGGTGGCGAAACCGAAAAAGTCCAGGAAGGCCCGGTTCACGCCCATGTAGCGCAATTCCCGATCCTTCCAGTAGACCAGCAGGGGAATGGTGTCCAGAACCAGGCGCAGCATGCGCTGGGACTGCTGCAGCTCCTTTTCCACTGTTCTCTTTTGCAGATGGTTGGTGACCAGCAGGAGCACAACGAACAGCAACACCGCGAAACTGGTGATGATGATCCAGAAGATCTGTTTGTTGATGGTGTAGAAATTATAGGGTTCGTTGATCAGGATGCTCCCCGACGGGAGTTGGCTTTCCTTGATCTTGAACTGCTCCAGGACATTGTAGTCGAACATGTAGGGATCGTCGAAGATCTCTTTCACCGGAATGGTGGTGGGGGGCTCCCCGCCCAGGATGCGCAGGGCCATCTGGGCCGCCAGGCGTCCCTCCATGACCCCGTCGTGCAGCTTGCCGCCCACGATGCCGTGGCCGAGCAGAAAGGCCCAGGCGCTGTAGATGGGGATGTTCACGGTGCGGTGGATGAGGGAGAGGACCTCGTCGGCCGAGTAGAACTGCTGGTGGGCGTCCAAATAGATGGGGACCATGAACAGGAAGCGGTCGTCGGGCAGGGTGGGCAGCCAGGCCAGGAGTTCGTCCAGGCCCATGTCCTCCTGGAATTCGAACTCCAGGCGTCCGGCAAAGGCCGGGGCCACGGCCCGGAGCTGGTTCTGGATGGCCCGGCCGGTGAGGGACTTGTCGCCGATGATGAGCATCTTGGTCTTGTCCGGGTGCAGGCTTAAGGCCACCTGGATGGTCTCGATGAAATTGGGGTTCTCCACCACTCCGGTGATGTTCGGGCGGTCGGCGATCTGCCCGCGCCTAAAGTCGTTCACCCCGCAGAAGACCAGGGGCACGCCCGGGAAGAGCTGGGACTGGTAGCGGAGCATGAAGTTGTAGGCGTTGTCGTCGGACACGATGATGGCGTCAAAGCGGGTATGGGAGAATTTTTGGCGGTAGTGCTCCAGGAGCATGGCGATCATGGGCTCGCCCGAGTACTTCTTGGAGTCCATGTATTCGACTTGCAGATCAATGAGGTAGTCGTCGCGCTCTTTGAACAGGTCCTGGATGCCCTTTAAGATGTGGTCGGACCACAGATATCCGTTGTGGTAGGAATTGAGGTAGAAGATGTTTTTCTTCTCCCCGGCCTGGGCCTGGTCCGGTGCGGCCAAGTGGAGGGTCAGAACGAGGGCCAGGAGCACTCCGGCGGCCAGACCCGGAAGCCTACGCATGGAGTCCTCCCGGGGCCATGGCCAGGGACTGGGACCGGACCACCCGGCCCTGTTCGAGCGTCAGCACATGGGTGGTTACCGGAGGGATGTCCTCTGGGTGGTGGGTGACGGTTACCAACTGGGTGCCCTGGTCCACGGCCTTGAGCAGCAGGGCGGTCATGGCCAGGCGGGCGCGGGCGTCCAGACCGCCCAGGGGTTCGTCCAGCAGCAGGACCCTGGGGCCGCGCACCAGGGCCCGGCAGATGAACACCGCCCGGCGCTGGCCGTAGGACAGTTCGGCCAGGGGGCGGGGGGCCAGGGCGGAGAGCCCCATGGCCTCCATGGTCCGTGCGGCCCGGGACAGGAGCGGGCCGGGCAGGGGGCCGAACAGGGCGCGCGCGCCGGTGATGCCCGTGGCCACCGCCTCCTGGGCCGTGATTTCGGGGGCGAAATCAGCCTGGAGGTCCCAGGACACCAGGCCCACCACCCGGCGGACCTCCCACAGGGTGCGCAGGACGCGGCCAGCCAGGCGGAACTCCACCCGGCCCTCCCCGGCCACGGGCCGCAAATCCCGGGCCAGGAGCTTGAGCAGGGTGGACTTGCCCGCGCCGTTGGCCCCCAGGATGGCCCAGTGCTGGCCGGGCAACAGGGTGAAGTCCACCTCGTGCAGGGCCGTGTGCCCGGCCAGGACCACGCTGGCCTGGCGCACCTGGATCAGGGGGATCGGCGCTGGGATGGGCGCCGGGATTGGGGCAGGGGCCGGAACGAGGCCAGGGGCCGCGATCTGGTCCGTCCGGGAGAAATACGGGGGCACGATGTCCTGGCGCGGCCCCTGGGCGGCCACCCGACCTTCGTGCAGCCACAGGGCATGGGTCAGGGCCAGGGGCAGGTCCTCGGCCCGGTGGGCGGCGGCCACCAGGGATACCCCGGATTCGGCCAGTTCGTCCCACAGGGCGTTCAGGCCCAGACGGGCCGTGCGGTCCAATCCGTCAAAGGCCTCGTCCAGGAACAGGACCCGGGGGGCGTTGACCAAGGCCCGGGCCAAGAGCACCCGCAGGGCCTCGCCCTGGGACAGGGTCAGGAAGGTTCGGCCTTTGAGATGGGAGGCCCTGGCCCGCTCCAGGGCCTCGTCCACGGCCTCGCACCCTTCGGGACCCAAGGGGCTGTAAACCCGAGGGGAGTCCGTCAGGCCTGACCCCACCACTTCCTGGACCGGCAGATCCCATTCCCGCTGCCGGTAGAGTTCGCGCAACTCGGGATTGACCAGGCCCAGGCGTTCCCGCGCGCCGATGGGGCTTTCCAGGGCTTCGTCCTCCAGGCGGTAGACCCGGGGGGCCGGGCCGCCCGGGGCCGGAGCGTCGGGCCAGATGTCCCCGCGCACCAGGCGCAGGAAGGTGGTCTTGCCCGCGCCGTTCTCGCCCAGCACGGCCCAGTGCTGGCCAGGGGCCAGGGACCAGGTGACGTCGCGCAGCAGGGTGCGGCCCGGGCGGGAGACCCGGGCGCGAATCAGTTCGATGAGGGGGGCGTCGTTTGCTTGAGCCATGGATTTTCCCGTGGGGCATTTTTGGTCTCTGACGGCCCGGAAGTCAACCATGAGGAACAGGGCCGAGGCCCTTGCCATCTTTTCGGGTTCGCTCTAGAGTTGGGGCCAGAGATCGAATTCGGCCTCTCTGTGTATATAACATTCATGAATAATTATATTTCTTTTTTCAGGGAGAGCAGTATGGATATCCAGAGCATGCGCAAGACGGCCAAGGAGAAACTGAAAGGCTATTGCCGGGTCTGCCCGGTGTGCGACGGCCGGGCCTGCGCCGGGGAGGTCCCGGGCATGGGCGGGGTGGGCACGGGCAGCGCCTTTTTCGCCAACCTGGAGGCCTTGAAGGCCGTGCGCCTGAACCTGCGCACCATGCACGGGGTGAAGTCGGTGGACACCACCCTGACCCTGTGGGGCGAGACCCTGTCCATGCCCATTATGGCCGCGCCCATGACCGGCACGCCCTACAACATGGGCACGGCCATGACCGAGGACGCCTTCATCTCGGCCATCATGGACGGGGCCAAGCAGGCCGGGACCCTGGGCATGAGCGGGGACGGGGCCGACCCCAGCATGTACCTAAGCGGGCTTGCGGCCATTGCCGCCTGCGCCGGACGGGGCGTGCCCTTCATCAAGCCCCGGGCCAACGACGAGGTCAAGGCCCGCTTGCGCCAGGCCGAAGAGGCCAAGGCCCGGGCCGTGGGCATGGACATCGACGGCGCGGGCCTGGTGACCATGGCCCTCAAAGGCCAGCCTGTGGGACCCAAGTCCCCCCAGGACATCCGGGACATCATTTCCGCCACCGGCCTGCCCTTCATCCTCAAAGGGATCATGACCCCGGACGAGGCCGAACTGGCCGTGCAGGCCGGGGCCTCGGCCATCGTGGTCTCCAACCACGGCGGCCGCATCCTGGACCACACCCCGGGCGCGGCCGAGGTCCTGCCCGCCATCGCCCGCCAGGTGGCCGGACGGATGATCGTCCTGGCCGACGGCGGGGTGCGTTCGGGCTATGACGTGCTCAAACTCCTGGCCCTGGGCGCGCATGCCGTGCTGGTGGGACGCCCCCTGGCCGTGGGTGCGTATGGCAACGGGGCCGAGGGCGTGGCCCTGCTCCTGAACAAGATGCGCGGCGAACTGGTCCAGGCCATGCTCCTGACCGGCACGGCCGATGTCAAGGCCGTGGACCCGGGCGTTTTGTTCGCCGGATAAGGGTCTGGAGCGGGAAAAATAAAGTTAAAGTTTTACTTGATGCTCATGCCGTCAGACCATGGCGGATAAAGCCTGACGCCTGAAGCTGTTTGAACACATGAAAAGCCCTGCAAGGGGCCGGGAGGATATATGTCGCAGCATATTGGTTTCGTTGGCCTGGGGGTCATGGGCGTGCCCATGACCTTGAATCTGCTTAAGGCCGGGTTCCAAGTGTCGGTGTACAACCGTACCCCGGGCCGGGCCGAGGCCGTGACCAAGGCCGGGGCCAAGGTCGCGTCCAACCTGGAGGTCCTGGCCCGGGACACCGAGGTCGTGGTGCTCATGCTCACCGGGCCTGAGGCCATTGACGCCGTGGTCTTTGGCGAGGGCGGGCTGCTTCCGGGCTTGAAGCCCGAGGGCCAAAAACCGGGCAAAACCCTCATCAACATGAGCACCGTGCCCCCGGACTACAGCCGGGAGCTGGCCGCCCGCCTGGCCTCCTGCCGGGTGGGTTTCATCGACGCGCCGGTGTCCGGGTCCAAGAAGCCGGCCGAGGACGGCACCCTGGTCATCCTGGCCGGGGGCGCGGAGCCCGAGATCGCCCGGTTCGAGCCCGTGCTCCTGGCTATGGGCAAGAAGGTGGTGCGCTGCGGCCCGGCCGGGGCTGGCTCGGCCATGAAGCTCACGGCCAACCTCCTGGTGTCGGCCATGGTCCTGGGCCTGGCCGAGGCCGTGAATTTCGGCGCAGCCAGCGGCCTGGACCCGGCGGCCATCATGGAGGTGGTCGGGGCTGGACCCATGGCCAACATCATCTTTGGCACCAAGACGGACATGATGGTCACGGACCAGTTCCCGGCCCAGTTCGCCTTGAAGCATATGCTGAAAGATTTGCGTTACATCCTTTCGGCGGCCGATGCGGCCGGGGCGGCCATCCCGGCCACGCACACGGCCTTTCAGCTCTATCGCCAGGCGGCGGGGAAGGGCCTGGGCGAGGCGGATTTGGCGGCGGTGAAGACGGTGCTGGCGGCCATGAGCCAGGGCGGGGAGTAGGGACTGACGGACAGGCCCGGCGGACAGGCCCGGCGGACTGGCCAGGCGAATAGGCCCGGCAAACAGGCCCGGCCCTCGACAACCCGGGGGATTGGGCTTACATATCCGTCCGTGGAACTCCCCAAGATCAATATCGGCGTGACCACCTACAATCGCCTGGCCCTGACCCGCAAGTGCCTCGCTTCCCTCAAGAAGTACACGGCCTGGCCCTATGTCCTGACCGTGGTGGACAACGGAAGCACGGACGGAACCCGGGAGTTCCTGACCCGGCTCAAGGCCGACGGCCTCATCGACCATCTCTTCCTGCTCTCGGAGAACATGGGCGTGTCCTGCGCGGCCAACCTGGCCTGGACCAGTGCGGACACGCCGTTTTTCCTCAAGCTGGACAACGACATGGAGATTCTGAGCCGGGACTGGCTGGCCGTGGCGCTCGGCCCTATGCTCCGGGCCGGGGTGGCCGCCCTGGTCGGGCCGAAAATCCCGGGCACCTCCCATCCCTTTGAGCATACCGTGCTGCCCGGCGGGGAGACCTCCCTGCTGGCCTTGAGCAGCTTAAGCGGCGCAGCCCTGTTCGTGCCCCGGGAGGCCCACGTGGAGCTGGGCTTTTTCAACGAGGACTATGGGCTCTACGGGCACGAGGACGCGGACTACTCCCACCGGGCCAAGCTGGCCGGGTACCGGCTTCTGGCCTTTGACACCGAGGGGATCATGCGTCATTTGGGGGCGTACCGGGACGGCGATCCCTACTGCGATTTCAAGTCCGCCCTGCGTCAGGATCAGGACCAGTTGGAGCGCATCAAGCCTTTCCCCCTGAACGCCTATTTGTTCGGCTTCGGCCTGCGGGAGCTGTACGTTACGCGCCGCCTTTTGCCCCGGATCGAGGCGGGCGGGGCCGTGACCTTTGCCGAGGCCCCGGCAACCCCGGCCTTGCGCGCCTTTCTGGAGCAGAGCGCGACCTTCATCGAGTCCGTGCCCCTGGACCGCCGCCAGGAATACACGGCCCAGCCCGAATGCCTGGCCCGTTTGCGGGAAATCCGGGACCGCTGTCTGGCCGGGGTCGGTCCTTGAGGCCGGGCCGTCCTGTTTGAGGAACGAAAAACCGGGCGCTTTTGCCCGTGACCTACTTGAGGGAGCAGCCCATGTTCGACGCCATCCAGCTTGACCGCTACGCCAAGACCCTGCTCTGGGGCCTGAACAAGGCCCGCAAGGAGCCCTTTGCCAAGGGCGACATCGTGCTCGTGCGCTACGACAAGGACGCCCTGCCCCTGGCCGAGGCTTTGTGGGGCCTGCTGCTCGAGCGGGGTTTCAGTCCGGTGCAGCGCATGAATCCCACCTGGGGCATGGAGTTGGGCTTTTTCGAGCGGGCTGACGACGACCAGCTCGTGTTCATCCCGCCCGGGGACGAGGAGCTTTTCACGAACCTGAACGGGCTCATCTCCCTCATCGCCCCGGCCTCCCTGACCCATCTGGCCGGAATCGACCCCAAGCGCATCGGGACCATGCTGGTGGCCCGCAAATTTCTGCGGGACATCCTGGAGAAGCGGGAGGAGGCCGGGAGCTTCGGCTGGACCCTGTGCGCCTGTCCCACCAAGGCCCAGGCCGAGAGCGCCGGGATCAGCATGGAGGCCTACCAGGAGCAGATCGTCAAGGCCTGCTATCTGGACCAGGCCGACCCCATGGCCGAGTGGGACCGGGTCTGGCGCGAGGCCCAGGCAGTCAAGGACTGGCTGAACGGGCTTGCCGTGGATCATTTCCACGTGCAGTCGGCCGGGTGCGACCTGCGGGTGACGCCTGGGGAGCGGCGGCACTGGCTGGGCATTTCCGGACACAACATCCCGAGCTTCGAGCTTTTCCTGTCCCCGGACTGGCGGGGCACCCGGGGGGTGTATTTCGCGGACCAGCCTTCGTTCCGCTCCGGCAATTTCGTGCGCGGGGTGCGCCTGGAGTTTACGGCCGGGCGGGTGGTCAAGGCCACGGCCCTGGAGGGCCAGGAATTCGTGCGCAAGCAGTTGGAAATGGACGAGGGGGCCTGCCGTCTGGGCGAGTTCTCCCTGACCGACCGCCGGTTCTCGCGCATCGACCGGTTCATGGCCAACACCCTGTTCGACGAGAACTACGGGGGCGAGTTCGGCAATTGCCACGTGGCCGTGGGCGCGTCCTATTCGGACACCTTTGCGGGCGAACCCTCGGAACTGACCCGGGAGCGCAAGGACGAGCTGGGCTTCAACGACTCGGCCCTGCATTGGGACCTGGTGAACACCGAGGACAAGGAGGTCACGGCCCATCTGAAGGGTGGAGGAACCGTGCGCATCTATGCCCACGGAGAGTTTCAGACCACCTGAACCGCTCTTTTTCTCGCTATCAAAAAGGGGCCACGGCCCCTTTTTTCTTTTTCTGTCCAGGTGTTAGACCCCATGGGTAAAGATGGGAGGGGAAAATACCGATAAGGTGCGCGGAGCCTTTCATTTCTTTGATCCCAGGGACGGGAGCGCGCGGACATGACGTCCAAGATTGTATTTTCCATCATCACGCCGAGTTGCGGCAAGAGGCCCAAGGCTTTGGCCCGGGCCGTCGAGTCCGTGGCCGAGGCCGTTCTGCGGGCCACCCCGCGTCTGGCTCCGGATCAGGTGGAGATGCTGGTGGGCTTTGACGGGGTCAAGGGCAGGCGGCCCGAGCATCCGTCCTTCGTGCGCTTCTTCGATTTCCGGCCGGACAATGACTGGGGCAACGGCATCCGGGATCTGCTGCTGAAAATTTCCCAGGGCGACCGGATCATCTTTCTGGACGACGACAACATTTTGAAATCCAATGCCCTGAACGTCTACTTGGACCATCCGGCCCCGGAAATGGTCATCGGCCGCATCGACACCCAACTGGCCCATGAAAAGCCCTATCTGCCCGAGGTCGAGCCCGGACGGGACGTGGTCCGGCAGTGCAACATCGATCCGCTGTGCCTGTGTCTGGCCCGGGAACTGGTGGTGGTGCGTTGCGGCGGGTGGGGATTTCGGGGCCGTTACGAGTCGGATTTCCTGAACATTCGCCACTACCACCGTCGGGCGGCCAGCGTGGAGCTGGTCACGGACACCGTGGGCGTGTACGACGGCGGCCGGGGCCTGGACCTGGGCGGGTTCAGCAACCGCCAGGCCCGGCTCCTGGACCTGCGCCTGCGCGAAAAGGACCGGCTCGTCGAGCAGTCCGGTCTGGAGCCCATGGTTCCCGAAGTTCCGGCCCAGCCCCAGGAACTTGTCCAGGTCTAGATCCCCTTCCTGGTCCCTTTTCCCTGTCTCTCCCTCGGAAATTGGTCAGGCCTTTGCGGCCAAGGCAAAGTCCACGGCCGCTTCGGCGTGGATGCGGGTGGTGTCGTACAGGGGCAGGGGGCTGTCCGCGGCCTGGACCAGCAGGGGGATTTCCGTGCAGCCCAGGATGATGGCCTGCGCGCCCTGTTCGGCCAGGCTGGCCATGACCCGGGCATAGGCTTGCCGGGACTGCGGCCGGACGATCCCCCGAATGAGTTCGGCGTAGATGATCTTGTGCACGGTCTCGCGTTCCTCGGGGCTGGGAATGAGGGTCTGGATGCCGAATTTCTTGGCCAGTCGGCCGGTGTAGAAATCCATCTCCATGGTGTAGCGGGTGCCCAAAAGCCCCACCCGGGTCAGGCCTGCGGCGGCCAGACGCGCGCCCGTGGCGTCGGCGATGTGGAGGAGGGGGATGGACAGGTGCCGCTCCACGGCCTCGGCGGTCTTGTGCATGGTGTTGGCGCAAATGAGCAGGCAGTCGGCCCCGCCCTGCTGAAGCCGCCGCGCGGCTGAGATCATCATGTCCGTGAGCCCGGCCCAGTCCCCTTGGGTCTGGCGGGCCTCCACCTCGGCGAAATCCACGCTGTACATGAGGTTCTGGCAGGAGTGGACCGGCCCCAAGCGCTCCTTCACCAGCTCGTTCATGATCCGGTAGTAGAGCAGGGAGGACTCCCAACTCATGCCCCCGATGAGACCGATGGTTTTCATGAAATAAGCTCCTGTTCCAACTCTGCCGCCAACTCCGGCCACAGTCCGGCCTGCCAGGCCTGAAAGCGTTCCTCCCGGTGGGCCATCAGGTCCCGGGCGGCCTGGACCAGGGCCTGGGCCTTGCCCGGCAGGGCCTCGGGCGGGCCGGAGTTGTCCACCACCAGTTGGCAGGCGCGCATCTTGTCCGCCTGGGGCCATTGCCAGGAATCGAGCAGGGCCGGGATGTCCGGGGCCGATCCCCGGGCCAGCAGGCGGGCGTGGCGCATCTCGTCCGGGCAGAACACGCCCACGGCCAGGTCCACCATGCGCCTGAAGGACGGGTCCGCCTCCAGGAGCAGGGGAATTTCCGCAGCCATAATCCCGGTGCGCGCCTGGGATAGGAAAAACCGCTCCATCTCGCGGGCCACCAGGGGGTGGATCAGGTCCATGACCTCCCGCCGAACCGATTCGGAGCCACGCATGAGGCTCAGAAGCCGCGCCCGGTCCAGGCCCGAGCCGTCCTTCGCGGCCAGGTCCGGGCCGAACCGGCCGGTGAGCAGGACAAAAGCCTCCCCGTCCCGGGCGTAGAGCCGGGCCACGGCTGCGTCCGCGCTGAAGCAGGGCAGGCCCAGGTCGGTCAGGGCGCGCAAAAGGGCGGACTTGCCGCTTCCGGCCGCACCCGTGAGACCCAGGCGCAGGGGACGGCGGGCCAGGGCGGCCAGGACCTCCAGGAAATCCCCGGGCGGGGGCAGGCTGAAGGACAGGGGGGTCTGTTTTCTGGGGTGGGTCAGGCCCAGGAAAAAGGAGTGGAGCATGACCCGGGGCACGGTAAGTCCGGGCAGGGCCTCGGGCTTGTATCCGTAGGTGGCGTCGCCCAGGAGGGGGTGGCCGATGTGGCTTAAATGCACGCGGATCTGGTGGGTGCGGCCGGTGTGGATGCGCACCAGGACCAGGGAGGCCTTGCCCTTGGGCGTGGTCCACAGGGTGCGGAAGGTGGAGCGGGCCTCGCGGCCGTCCTTGGGGCGCACGGCCATGCGCACCTTGATCCGGGGGTGGCGGCCCAAGGGGGCGTCGATGATGCCCTGGGCGGGCGGGCGGCCCGTGACCAGGGCTAGGTAGGCCTTGACCGTGCGGCGCTCGGCGAAATCCTCGGCCAGGGTCAGGCGGGCGGCCTCGGTCAGGGCCACGGCCATGAGGCCCGAGGTGTCCTTGTCCAGGCGGTGCACGATGCCCGGCCGGGCCGGGTCCAGGCCCGCGATCTGGGGGAAGTGATGGAGCAGGGTATGCACCAGGGTGGGCTCGCCCACGCTGGGGGCCGGATGCACGGTGAGCCCCGGCGGCTTGGCCACGATGGCCAGGTCCCGGTCCTGGTAACGAATGTCCAGGTCGCGGTCCAGGGGGATGAGTTCGCTCTCCAGGGCCTCGCCGCACAGGGAAAGCTGCTCGTCGCCCGCCAAGGTGGCGTTGGGCTTGAGGACCTTCTCGTTGTTCACCAGGGCCAGCCCGGACTTGATCCAGTCCTTGATCTTTTCGCGTGAGACGCTCTCCTCAGCCAGTTCCCGGCTCCAGAAGCGGTCCAGGCGCAGGCCTGCGTCAGCGGCCTGGGCCGTGCGGTTCCAGCGGCGGTCTCCGCCTTGGCCCAGGTCTGGATCGGGAGAGGCGGGGAAAGAAGAAGCGTCGGGTTTCATCGTGACAACCTACACGGCCTTGGCCGCGAAGGCAAAGGCCGGGCTGGGGGGAGGGAGAAATGAAAAAGGCCGGCCGCTTGTATGGCGACCGGCCCGGAAGATTCGTTGCGGTTCGCGGAACTAGACCGGGATGTTCAGGGCCAGGCCCGTGGAGGACAGGGAGGCCGGTGCGGCCAGCAGGTCGTAGGGGGTCTTGGGGTATGCGCCCTGGGCCTGGGCCGCGCCCGGGGTCCCGGCCTGGGTGGGATCGGTCTGGCCCGAGATTTCGCCGCTGTCCGTGAACAGGGTCAGCCGCTCGATCTGGATGGTCAGGCTGGTGGTCGTCAGGGTGGCGGCCTGGGCCGGATCAGTGGGGTCGGCGGCGGCAGTATCGCCCGTCGCATTCGTCGAATCGGCCGCTTGGGCCGAGGACTTGTCCTTCACGGACTTGAGGAAGTCGCTGAAGGTCTGGCCCGGGAAATTCTTGAAAAAGGTGGACAGGTCCCCGTCGGCCGAGGGCAGGGCGGCCGCGTCCTCGGCGCTCATGTTGGCCTGGGCGTACTGGGATAGGGCCTGGGCCGCGCTGCGGGCCGAGTCAAAGGTGGCCTCGTTGGTCCCGTCTTTGAGCAGCACGGCGAAATGCTCATCCTTGCCGTTGTTGAAAAAGGCGTTGAGCTTGTCGTTCACCGTGCCGTTGAACACGTTCATGACCTTGTCACCTGCGTCCACGCCCACGTTCTGGTCCACGAAATTCATGGCCTCCAGCATGCCGTCGCGCATGGAGTCCTCGGTGAGGGTCCCGGACTTGGCTTTTTTCAGCAGGATGCCCATGGCCGCCGAGGCCGCGCCGTCCCCGGCGATGTCCCGGATGGAGTCCACGGCCTTGGTCAGGGAATCCACCAGGTCCGTGGGGTCCTGTGTTTTGCCGTCCGGGCCGGTGACCCCGGCCAGGGCCTTGGTCATCTCGTCGGCAAAGGTGCCGGTCAGGTTCTTCACCGCGCCCGAACCGCTTTCCCAGCCCCGCTGCACCGTGACCCCGCTGGTCGAAGCGGCGATATCGGTCCCGCTGGCCGGGTCGGTGGAGGCGGTCTTGTCCGTGGCCTCCTGGGGACGGGCGGCCAGGGCCTGCCATTGCTGCTCGATGCTGATGGAGACGGAGGTGGATTGGACCATCATGCGGGTATCCTCGCTTCAAAATTGGGCTTCAACGCGGAAAGAATTGCCGCGTGAGCGTATTTTCTCCCTGGTAAAGGCAAGTTCCGTGCCGGACTTGACCCGGCCCGGGGCGGTCCTTACATGTCCATGAGGATGGGGCCGTTTTTTGGCCCCGCGCACCTTCACGCGGCCTGTGGCCTTCAAGGCCAGGAACTCCATGGATTGCCCCTATTCCGAATACGAGCTGGAAAATTACGCCGACGTGCTGTTCTGGGCCTTGACCACTTCCCGGGCCGTGCCCTTCAAGAACGCCGAGACCGTGGCCATCCATTTCGATCTGGCCGCCGCGCCCCTGGCCGAGGCCGTGTACGCCCGGCTCCTGGCCGCCCATCTGCATCCGGTGCCCCTGGCCCGCATGACCAGCGCCATGGAGACCCAGTTGTACCAGGGCAGCTTCGGCCAGCTCGTGTCCCAATGGCCGGGCCAGGCCGAGCTGTTCGCCTCCATTTCCGGCATGATCACCATCCTGGCCCCGGACTCCCTGGGCCATTTGAGCCGGGTGGACCCGCGCATCCTGGCCACGGCCGCCGAGGCCGCCCAGCCCACGCGCGGCATTTTTGAGCGGCGTAAGCAGAAGGGCGAGGCGGGCTGGACCGTGTGCGTGTATCCCACCCCGGCCCTGGCCCAGGCCGCAGGCATGGACTTCGGCGAGTACGCCCGGCAGGTCCTGCGGGCCTGCTATCTCACCGGACCCGATCCGGTGCGCCAGTGGAAGCAGGCCCGCCAGGAGTTGGGCGAGGTGGCCAAATGGCTGAACAGCCTGAAGGCCATGGACTTTCACCTGGAGTCCGAGGGCGCGGACCTGCACGTACAGCCCGGCCTTCAGCGCCGCTGGGTGGGGGCGAACGGCCACAATGTCCCGGGCTGCGAGCTGTATTTCTCCCCGGACTGGCGGGGGGTGCACGGGGTGTTTTGCGCGGACATGCCCTCCATCCGCCACGGGCACGTGGTCCGGGGGGCCAGGCTGGAGTTCGCGGGCGGGCTGCTGGTGGGGGTCAGGACCGAGAGCGGCCAGGTTTTCTTGAACCGCCAGGTGGCTTCGGTGCGCAATGCGGGCAAGGTGGGGGAGTTCTCCCTGACCGACCGACGCCATTCCCAGGTCAGCCGGTTCATGGCCCACACCCTTTTGGACGAGAACCACGGCGGGGAGTTCGGCAACTGCCATCTGGCCCTGGGCGCGGCCTATCCCGAGACCTATGCCGGGCCGGTCTACGAACTGACCCCGGAGCTGGCCGACGAACTGGGCTTCAACGTCTCGCCCATCCACTGGGACATGATCAGCACCGAGCCCCGGCGGGTGACAGCCACCCTGGCCGACGGCAGCCGGGTCTGCGTGTATGAGGACGGGGAGTTCAAGTATTAACCCTGCTCGACGCCCGTCCCTTCCTTCTCGGACACCCGGATGTACTTCTGGAAGGCGTAGAAGGCCCCGCACACGGCATTGATGAACCCGGCCCGGCCGTCCAGGATTCCCAGCTTCAGCAGGTAGAGCTTGGCGAAGCGCCCCAGCCCGTGGGCCACGGCCCGGGTCAGTCCGCCCTTTTTGCCCTTGGCCCGCATCTCGTCGGCCGCAGCCTGGGCATAGGCGTTGATCTTGTCCAGGTGCTCGCGCAGGTCGCGGTAGGGGTGGTGCACGATGTCCCCGGCCAGCCGCCCGGTGGGACCCAGGGGGTGGAAGCTGTAGTGCGCGCCGCTCACCTGCACGTCCATCCTCCCGGCCCGGAACAGGCGCAGGAGGTAGTCGGGATACCATCCGGAATGCTTGAGGAAGCGGTCGTAGTAGAAGGAGCGGCGGGGCACGTAGTACCCGGCCTGGCCGGTGTCCTGACCCACGGCTCGAATGATGTTCTCCCGCAGTTCGTCGGTCAGGTATTCGTCCTGGTCCAGGCTGACCACCCAGTCCGTGGCGACCTGGTCCAGGGCGAAGCGGAACTGGGGGCCGGGGCCTTCCCAGGGTCGCACCAGGACCGTGGCCCCGTGGGCCTCGGCAATGGCCCGGGTCTCGTCCGTGCTCTGGGAGTCCACCACCAGCAGGGTGTCGCAAAAGGACAGGGAGGCCAGGCACTTGTCCAGAAGGCGCGCGCCGTTGAAGGTCAGGACCAGGCCGGTGACAGTGCTCATGGCCCTGTGCTTTATCCCAAGGGGCTCAAAAGTCAACGCCAGGGCCAGGCTCCATGGGCTCCACAATGGGGTCCACGATGCCGTGCCGCTTGCGCGTGACCGCCCAGTAGTGGTTGGCCCGCTCCCGGAAGGCCGCCGGGCCGTCCGGGAAAAGGTCCTGGGCCAGGGTCTGGGCCGTGTCCGGGAGAAGGCCGCCGTGCGCGATGATCTCGGCCCCGGCCTGTTCCAGCAGCGCGAAATACCACCCGAATCGGGCGGCGGTATCCGGGCGGCTCAAGACCTCGGCCGAATGCCGCAGGATTTCGCCCAGCCAGTTCCAGCCGTTGCGCCCGGCGTAGAACCGGAAATAGTGGACCAGGGACTCGAAATGGGAGAATTCCGGCAGGCCGCAGGGCGAAAGGAGCAGGGCCGCGAAGGGCTTCTCCCGGCGCTGGGGATGGCCGCTGACCCCGGGCGCGTGGGGGTTCTCGCAGAGCCAGGGCTCCACCAGGGGCAGGGTGCGGTCCAGGAAGAGCTTCATGGTCGCGTTCATTGTGTAGTGATAGAGCGGGGTGCCGAAGACCACCAGGTCCGCCTCTGCGTACAACGCGAGCACCCGGGCCATGTCGTCGGTGACGGCGCAGACCCCCGGGGTCCGGGTCCAGCAGGCGTAGCAGGCCCGGCAGGGGGCGATGGACAGCCCGGCCAGGTCCACGGTTTCCACTTGGACATCGGCCCGGGCTCCGGCCCTGGCCATGCCCGTGGTCAGGGCCGTAAGCATCCGGCCCGTGGCCCCCTTTTTTCCGCGCGGCGAGGAATTCAAGGCCAGGACATGCATGCTGACGGCTCCTTGGGGTTTTTCGGCCGGGTACACAGGTTCGCCGGGCAAGGCAAGGGGGGCCTGGGACGGCCTGGCGCGGCCCGCAGGGCCAGGGCTGGGGCGAAAATCTGTTGCCTTTGCCTTACGGAACATATATGTGGGCCAGGAGAATGGAGATATTGACTCGGTGGGAAAGCTCCTGAAGTCAAGGGCTGGATATGATCATCCGTAGTTGGGGCGCCAGAGGTTCCATAGCCGTGTCCGGGCCGCAGTATGACAAGTACGGCGGGGATACGGCCTGCCTTGAGGTGCGCACCAAGAACGATCAGATCATCATCGTGGATGCGGGAAGCGGCATCCGCCGCTTGGGCAACCGGCTCCGAAAGGAGCGGCGCTCCACCTTCACCATGTTCTTCACCCATTCCCACTGGGACCATATCCTCGGGTTCCCCTTTTTCAAGCCCATCTACGACCCCGCCACCCGCATCGAACTCTTCGGCTGCCCCATGACCACCGGAAATATGGTGCAGCTCCTGGCCGGGGTCATGAAACCCCCGCACTTTCCCGTGCCCTACGGGGAGATCGAGGCTGCGGTGCACTACCAGGGGGTCTGCGCCGAGTCCCTGCTCATCGACTCGGTGTCCATCAGTTCCATCCCCCTGTCCCATCCCAACCTGGGCGCGGGCTTCCGTTTTGACGAGGACGGCCGTTCCCTGGTCTTTCTGACGGACAACGAACTGGGGCACCACCACCGGGGCGGCAAGACCTTCGAGGAGTACACCAATTTCTCCCGGGGCGCGGACATCTTCATCCACGACGCCGAGTACACCCCTGCGGATTACCGGAAGACCAAAAGCTGGGGGCATTCCTGCTATCCGGACGCCCTGCGCCTGGCCCTGGCCGCCGGGGTCAAGCGGTTCGGGCTTTACCACCACAACCAGGACCGGGACGACGCCGGGGTGGACGCCATGGTCGCGGACTGCCAGCGCCTGGCCCAGGAGGCCGGTTCGGATCTGGAGGTGTTCGGGGTAACCCAGGATTCGGAATTCACCCTCTAGGCCGGGAAACCCTGTGTCTGCTTGCATTCCCCGGGAAATGATGCCATAAATCTCGTCCTCGGGCTGACCTTGGTGGATGATCCTGTTTCAAGGAGTGGAACGGCATGAGAGTGTTGATCGTTGACGATGATTTCTACTGCCGGAGCATGATCCACGAAATTCTGCACCCCTATGCCTATTGCGACATGGCCGCCAACGGCGAAGAGGCCGTGGACGCCTTCCGTCGCGCTGCGGAAGCCAAGAAACCTTACGACCTGGTTTGCCTGGACCTGGTCATGCCGGACATGGACGGGCAGCAGACCCTGCAAGAGATCCGCAGCATCGAAAAGGAGCTGGTCCGGCAGCCCCCGCTGGAGACCAAGGTCATCGTCACCTCCATGCTCGACGACCGCAAGGAGACCCACGACGCCTTTTTCCTGGGCGGAGCGGCCTCCTATCTGGTCAAGCCCATTACCGAAGACAAGCTTTTGGCCGAACTGCGCAACCTGGGATTCTCCATCCGGACCAAGGACTAGGTTCGGCCTCGGCCGAGCGGACGATTTCAAAAAGACGTGAGGCAGGCAATCCCGCGACCTGGTCGAGGGGTTGCCTGTTTTTTATTCCAGCCAGTGAAGGAGGGGCCATGCGCACCCTGTATCTGAAAAAGGACGAGGAACGCCGCGTACGGGCCGGGCATCTGTGGGTGTTCAGCAACGAGGTGGACCAGGCCCGCAGCCCGCTCAAGGATTTTACGCCCGGGGAGACGGCCCGGCTGGTGTCCCAGGGCGGCCGTCCCATGGGCGCGGTGTACGTGAACCCGGCCGCGCTCATCTGCGCCCGGGTGTACAGCCAGGACCCCTCGGCCCGTCTGGACGGGGACCTTTTGCGCCAGCGCCTGGTCCAGGCCCTGGGCCTGCGCGAGCGGCTCTTTGAGCGGCCCTCCTACCGCCTGGTCTTCAGCGAGGGGGATTTTCTGCCCGGGCTTATGGTGGACCGTTTCGGCGATTTCCTGGTCCTGCAGACCACCACGGCGGCCATGGACCGCCAGGTGGGCGTCCTGGCCCAGATCCTGGACGATCTGCTGCATCCCTCGGCCATTCTGCTCAAAAACGACGCCTCGTCCCGGGACCTGGAAGGCCTGGCCAAAGAGGTCCGCCCCTTGCTGGGCCAGATTCCCGAGGAAGGGCAGGCCGAGGAGGGCGGCCGGACCTTCTCCTTTGCCGCCTCGGGCGGCCAGAAGACCGGCTGGTTCCACGACATGCGCGACAACCGCCTGGCCCTGGCCTCATTCGTGCGGCCGGGGATGCGCGTGCTGGACGCCTTCAGCTACGTGGGCGGCCTGGGCGCGGCCGCTGCGGCCCGGGGCGGGGCCGTGACCTGCCTGGACAGCTCTGAACCGGCCCTGGCTCTGGCCCGCAGGAACGCCCAGGCCCAGGGCGCGGACCTGGAGGCGGCCTTGCGC
Source organism: uncultured delta proteobacterium (assembly GCA_903835685.1). GTDB lineage: Bacteria > Desulfobacterota > Desulfovibrionia > Desulfovibrionales > Desulfovibrionaceae > CAILNX01. The sequence goes on along the minus strand of CAILNX010000047.1, from coordinate 25,125 downwards.
GGGGACGCCTTCGAGATTTTGGAGAATCTGCGCAGTCAGGGCCAGAGCTTCGATGTGGTCAGCGTGGACCCACCGGCCTTCATCAAGCGCAAGAAGGACGCCAAGAACGGGCTGGCCGCCTACCAGCGCATCAACCGCCTGGCCCTGGACCTGGTGCGGGATGGCGGGATCATGCTGACCTGCTCCTGCTCCCAGCATTTGCCCCGGGAGGAACTGCGCAAGGTCCTGGCCCGGGCCGCGTCCGAGAGCCGGGCCAGGGTCCAGATCCTGGCCCAGGGGCACCAGGCCGCCGACCATCCGGTCCATCCGGCCATGCCCGAGACCGACTACCTCAAGGCCTTTCTGGTGCGGGTGCTGCGAGATGGCGCTGGAACAGGAGCCGCAGATTCGGGAGCACAATCCCGGCCACGATAAGGACCACGCCCGCCAGTTGCAGGGCGGCCACCTCCTCGCCCAGGAGCAGGTGCGCGGCCACCAGGGTGGCCACGGGCTCCAGCGAGCAGAAGATGGAGGTGTAGGCGCTGCCGATGCGCTCGATGGCCAGGTACAGGCAGGAGGCGGCCACGGTGGTGGGCACCAGGCCCAGAATGAGCCCCAGGCCCAGCCGGGTGGGGGTCATGTCCAGGAAGGCCGCTGGGCCGTTGACCAGATTGTAGGTCAGGGCGGCCGAAAGCACCACGTAGAAAGTCATGCGCAAGGGCTTTTCGCCCTTGAGCACGGCCTGGACGCAGAGCAGATAGGCCGAGAACACGGCCACCACGGCCACGGCGTAGATGAGGCCCACCGGGTCCAGATGCTTGCTGAAGGCGTCGTGAAAGACCAGGGCCGCGCCCAGGCTGACCAGGACCAGGGCCGCGCCAATGGACCGGGTCAGGGGCAGCCGGAAGATGAGCACCGAGAGCAGGGTGACCACCACCGGGTAGGAATAGAGAATGAGTTCGGTGGTGGAGGCCGGAAGATAGCCCAGGGTCTGCATGAAGAGCATGCTCTGGGAGGCGTAGCCCACGGACCCCAGGCCCAGGCATTTGAGCAGGGAGCTGCGGCTGATGCGGAACAGCCTCGGGTCCTTGGCCGCCAGCACCAGGGCCAGCATGGCCGAGGCAAAGGTGAAGCGGTACTGGAGCATGTGCGCTCCCGAGAGCCCGGCCGCGAACCCCAGCTTGGCGATGATGGCCATCATGCCGAAGCACACGGCAGACACCACCGAATAGATCAGGCCGCTCAAGAGGCCTTTGGAGGTCGTGCCGGTCATAGGGCAAGGTCCCTACGCCTTCCGGCAGCCTGGGACAAGCCCGGGGTGGGCGCTCAGTCCCTGGTTTGGAACCAGGCCAGGTACTCCTGGTTGCCCTTGGGGCCAAGGATGCGCGATGGAACCAGGCCTTTGGGCGCCAGCCCCAGTTCGTCCCGGCAGAAGGCCGTGACCGCGTCCACGGCCTCCATCCGGTCCGCCTCGTCGTGCACCACGCCCTTGTCCGTGCGGCCCGGGCCGAGTTCGAACTGGGGCTTGATCAGAGCCACCACCTGGCCGGGCCGCTTGAGAAAGCCCAGGCAGGCGGGCAGGACCTTGGTCAGGGAGATGAAGGACAGGTCGGCCGTGATCAGGTCCACCTTCTCGGGCAAAAGGTCGGCCGGGGCTTCGCGTAGGTTGATGCGCTCCAGGCAGATGACCCGGGGGTCTGTGCGCAGTTTCCAGTGCAACTGCCCGTAGCCCACGTCCGCCGCATAGACCCGGGCCGCGCCATGCTGGAGCAGGCAGTCGGTGAACCCGCCCGTGGAGGCCCCGGCGTCCAGGCAGACCTTGCCCGTGACGTCCAGGCCGAAATGTTCGATGGCCGTGAGCAGCTTGTACCCGCCCCGGCTCACGAAGCGGTCCTCGCCCGAAAGGGTCAGTTCGGTCTCCGGGGCCAGACCCTGGCCGGGCTTGCCCACGGGACGCTTCTGACCCTTTGGGCCGCCCTCCAGCACAAAGACCTGGCCGGCCATGATCAGGCGCTTGGCCTTTTCCCGGCTCTCGGCCAGGCCCTGGTCGAACAGGAGCTGGTCGGCGCGGATTTTGGGGGGCATGGTCAGGCCCTCCGGACGAACCGGAAGGATGCCTCCGGCATTTCACACCCGGGCCAGGGCGAAATCCAAGAGAAAAAACAAATATATATTTTCTTCATGCGTCGCCTCGCCGTGGCAAGGGAGAGAATGAGTCTCCCCGACCTCACCTTTTGGCCGCAAGCCCCAGCCGCTTCACCACGTTCTCGGCGGCCTTCAGGGTGTAGGCCTCGGGGGACAGAGCGGCCTTCTCCGCCGGATCGATGACCAGTTCCGGGGCATTGGCCAGCTCGGGCCGGGGGGTGACCCCGAACTCGGGCGGGAAGCTGTTGGTGAAGTACATGTTCTGGAAGTCCACGAACTTGAGCTGGTGGGCCGTGGCGTCCAGGATGATGGTCTCCTCGGCCGAGACGAGGCCCAGCTCCTTGGCCCTCAAGGCTCCGGCCAGGCATTCCCCTCCCTGGGTGCAGGCGATGTGCCCGTGCCGGTTGGCCAGGATCATGCCCTCCATGATGGCCTGCTCCGTGACCTGGACCACCTGAAAGGCCCCTTTCCCGCCCACGGCCTCGAAGCGCTCGGCGAAATGCCGTACCCGGGGGAAGGACACCGGGTTGCCGATCATGGCCGCCTGGGCCACGCTGGGGGTCACGGCCACGGGCTCGTAGTGGCGCTCCTTGGGATCGTCCACGCTGTAATAGCGAAAGACCGGGTCGGCGTGGTGGGACTGGACCCCGAACAGGCGGGGCAGGGCGGTGATGATCCCTAAGTCGTAGAGCTTGAGGAATCCGGCCATGATGGCCGTGACATTGCCCGCATTGCCGATGGGCACGAAGAGGCAAAGCCCGGACACGTCCCAGTCGTGCCACTGGGCCACCTCAAAGGCGTAGGACTCCTGGCCCAGGATGCGCCAGGCGTTCTTGGAATTGAGCAGGGCCACCCGGTAGTTGTCGGCCAGGTGCTCCACCACCTTCATGCAGTCGTCGAAGACCCCGGGAACCTCCAGGACCACGGCCCCGCTGCCGAGCGGCTGGGCCAGTTGCTGGGGCGTGACCTTGCCCTGGGGCAGGATGACCACGGACTTGACCGGGCCGCCCACGTACGAGGCATACAGCGCGGCCGAGGCCGAGGTGTCCCCGGTGGAGGCGCAGACCGTGAGCACCTGGTCCCAGCCGTGCTTGCGCACCAGGGCTTTCAAGTAGCTGAAGGCGCAGGCCATGCCCCGATCCTTGAACGAGGCGCTGGGGTTCTGGCCGTCGTTCTTGTACACGGTTTTCAGGCCGGTCAGGCCGCGCAGGGTGGGGGACGAGGCCACTTCCGGGGTGTTGCCCTCGCCCAGAAATACGATGTCCTCCTCCTCCATGACCGGGGCCATGAGTTCGTAGAAGCGGAAGATGCCGCGCAGGGCGGTGTTTTTGGAGGCCGCCCGAGCATCGAAGATGCGCCGCCACTCCTGGCCCGGGGTCTTTTTCAGGGTCTCGAAGTCCAGGTCGCGCAGCAGGAACACGCCCGAGCAGGTGGGGCAGGTGTAGTGCAGTTCGGAGATGTCGAAGCGGGCTGAGCACCCCAGGCAGAAGTATTCCATGTGGCCCCGATAGGCGGGGAAAAGGTCTGTGTCGGCCATGGCGATTCCTTTGTGCGGGCGTAAGTATTCCGGGCGCGGCCCGGGGCGTGGCTGGAAGGCCTTTCTTTAGGCTGAAACCGGCATGTTGTAAACCGAGGCGGGGCTTAAGTGGCCTTTGGTCCGGCCGGGGGGATGATTATTTTCACTCCGGCGGTTTTCCCGGGAGAAAGCCCTTGTCCTGGAGCTTTGGACATTGGACAACCGGGGGCGAATATGTCAAATATAACCAGTTGTGAGCTTCGGGTGGCGGGCCTGTCGCCTGACCCGGACACGAGCCAAGGAGACCGGCGTGATCAGTGTCGTTGTTGTCGATGATTCGGCCTTCATGCGCAAGGCCATCAGCACCATGCTGGAGAAGGACCCGGAGATACGGGTCGTGGCCACGGGCCGGGACGGCGAGGAAGGGCTTGAGCTGGTGCGCAAGTTCAACCCCGACGTGGTCACCCTGGACATCGAGATGCCGCGCATGGACGGACTCACGGCCCTGCGCCACATCATGATGGAGATGCCCCGGCCGGTGCTCATGGTCAGTTCGCTCACCACCGAGGGGGCCGAGGCCACCTTGAAGGCCCTGGATCTGGGGGCCGTGGATTTCATTCCCAAACAGCTTTCCAAGGTGTCCCTGGACATCATCAAGATCGAACAGGACCTTCTGCTCAAGGTCAAGACCATGGCCAAGCGCAAGGTCCATCCCCTGGGACGCCCCCGGCCCATGCCTACCCTGGAGCGCCCGGGCGAGGCCGGACACGGCCTGACCGCAAAGTACGAAGGCCCCCTGGTCCGCCCCCAGGGACGCCTGATACGCGACGTGGTGGCCATCGGGGTGTCCACGGGTGGCCCCCCGGCCGTGCAGCGCATCCTCTCGGCCCTGCCCGAGGATTTCCCGGCCGGCATCCTCATCGCCCAGCACATGCCTGCGGCTTTTACCGGACCTTTTGCCAAACGTCTGGACGGAGTTTGCAAGATTCATGTAAAGGAAGCAGAGACCGGGGACCAGCTCCGTCCCGGTCACGCCTTCGTGGCCCCGGGCGGCAAGCACGTGATCGTGGACCCCAAGGCCAGCCGCATCGACCTGGTGGTCACCGGTGATCCCAAGGAGGCCCTGTACAAACCCTCGGCCAACGTGCTCATCGGGTCCGTGGGCGAACACCTGGGGCGGCGCGCCCTGGGGGTGGTGCTCACGGGCATGGGCAACGACGGCATGGAGGGCATACGCCTCCTCAAGCAGAAGGGCGGCCGGGCCCTGGCCCAGAGCGACGCCACCTGCGTGGTCTACGGCATGCCCAAGGCCATCGTGGACGCCGGGCTGGCCGACGAGATCGTGGACGTGGGGGACATGGCTGCGGCCATTCTCGGAAATTTGTACAAATGAACGACCGGCAGGTGCTCCTTCAACCGGAGAGCGCCGGATGATTGTGGTGAAGGGAGAGGTCATAGATCAAATCAAAGGACTGCTTGAACAGTTGCAAAGCGATGACCCGTCCGTGGTGCGCGAGGCGGCGTTCACCGCCGCCGACCTGCGCTGCGAGATGGCTGTCCCCTCTTTGGCCGCACTGCTCAAGTCCCGCCACCTGGGCATCCAGGAGGCCGCGGACGTGGCCCTGCGCAAGATAGGCGGCCGGGAAGTGGTGCAGGCGGTCATTCCCTTGCTACGCTCTGACGACGCCCCGGCCCGCAACCTGTCCATGGACATCCTGCGCCAGGTTGGAGACCAAGACTTCCCGTCCCTGGTGGAGCTCATGCACGACGAGGATACGGACATCCGCATCTTCGGCGCGGATATCCTGGGCATGACCAACAATGTCCTGGCCGTGACGCCTTTGTGCGACGCCCTGCTCAAGGACCCGGAGGTGAACGTCCGTTACCAGGCCGCGGTCAGCCTGGGCGAACTGGCCAAGCCCGAGGCGGCCAAGTGCCTGAACAAGGCCATGGAAGACGAGGAGTGGGTGCAGTACGCGGTCATCGAGTCCTTGTCCAAAATCAGGCACATCAGCTCGGTGGTGGCCCTGGCCAAGGCCTTGAATCACGCCTCGGACCTGGTGGCTTCCATGATCATCGACGCTCTCGGCGAGATGGGCAACATCCAGGCCGTGAGCCTCCTGCTCAAGCGCATGGACCAGTCCCCCGGGGTGCTGCGCAACAAGATCGCCAAGGCCATCGTGAACATCCTGGGAGGGAAGTCCCTGAACCTCCTGTCCAGGGACGAGCGGATCAATTTCCGCCAGTACCTCATCATCGCCCTCGACGACGAGGACGTGGACATCCAGGACGCGGCCATTCACGGCTTGGCCTACGTGGGCGACGAAGAGGCCTCGGAGAAGATCCTCGGGCTGGCGGCGGCCATGGACCCGGACCACGACCACGAACGGCTGGAGAAGACCCTCAAATACCTGGCCAACATCGGGATGACCAAGTCCCTGGAATACGGCCTGGTGAGCAAGGACCCGGCTGTGGCCAGGGTGGCTGTGGCCGCCCTGGGGCTCATCAGCGACCCGGCCGTGAGCAAGGCCCTGATCAAGATTTTCTGGAACAGCGACCGGGACCTGCAACGGGACATCATCGCCTCCCTGCATCAGGTGGCCGGGGCCGAGGTCAAGGACTTTTTCCTGGACGTGCTGGACCGCCACCAGGACGGCACGGTCCTGCGCGGGGCCTTGGCCTTTCTGGGTGAGAAGGTGCGCATCCCCGAGGTGGGGATGCGCATTTTCGCCCTGCTGAACCACCCGTACAACGATGTGAAGGAGGCGGCCCTGGGCGCCTGCGTGACCATCGGCGGCGCGGGGTTGAACGAGAAATTCCAGGGCATGGCCGGGAGCGACGACCCCATCCAGCGGCTCATGGCCGTGTACGCCTTGGGCGAATTGCGCGATCCGGCCAACATGACCCTGCTCAAGCGGGCCCTCGAGGACGAGATCCCGGACATCCGCAAGGTGGCCATCGAGGCCGTGTCCCATCTCTCCGAGGACACCGAAGAATGGCTGTCCGTGGTCATCTCCCGCCTGCACGACGAGTCGCGGGAGGTGCGCCTGGCCCTGGCCGAACTCATGGGCAAGCGCTACGACAAGCTCACCGCCCCCAATCTGGTGCAGATCCTCGACGACGACGACGACTGGGTGCGCATCCGGGCCGTGGAGGCCCTGGGCGCTCACCGGGAGGCCAGCGCCATCCCCAATCTGGTGCCGCTTTTGGAGAGTCCCAACAAGCTTCTGGTCATTAAGGTCATCGAGTCCTTGGGCGAGATCGGAGGGACCTCCGCCTTCCGGGCCTTGCTGGAGATATCCAACAGCGAGGATGCTGATCTGGGCCAGGCGGCCGAGGCGGCCATTGCCCAGATTCAGGAAAATCAAGGAGAGGAACTGTAGATGCCCTCCCTTTTCTCCCAGCCGCTCTCCCTGAAAAAGGAACTGAAGATCAGCGACCAGGAGTTCGCTCAGCTCCGGGATTTCATCTATACCCAGTGCGGCATCTACATTGCCGACAACCGCAAATACCTGCTGGAGAATCGGCTGTCCAACCGGCTCAAGCAGCTCAACCTGAAGAGCTTCAATGAGTACTACTACTATCTCCAGTACGATTCAGGCCGCAAGGAAGAGTTGAACCGCCTCTTTGAGGTGGTCACCACCAACGAGACCAGCTTCTACCGCAATCCGCCCCAGCTCACGGTCTTTCAGGACAATGTCCTGGCCGAGTTGCTCAAGTCCCTGCGCCAGGCCGGCACCCGCAAGCTGCGCATCTGGTCCGCCGGGTGCTCCACCGGCGAGGAGCCGTACACCCTGTCCATCATCCTGCACGAAATTTTGAAGACCGAACTGCCCTCCTGGGACGTGAAAATCACGGCCAACGACCTGTCCGAGCGGGTGCTCATGTCCGCCCGGCGGGGGGTGTACAACGAGTACACCCTGCGGACCACGCCCAAACACCTTGTGGAGCGCTATTTCGAGCGGGACAGCGAGGGCAATTTCCGGGTCAGCGCCGAGGTGAAGAGCCTGGTGACCTTCGGCCAGCTCAATTTGAGCGACAAGGTCCAGATCAAGCGGGTGGAGCGATCCAACATCGTGTTCTGCCGCAATGTCATCATCTACTTCGACGACGAGATGAAGCAGCGGGTGATCAGCGCCTTTTACGACAATCTTTTTGCCAGCGGCTACCTGCTCATCGGGCACTCGGAATCCCTGCACAACATCAGCCGGGCCTTTCGGCCCATGCATTATCCCGGGGCCATTGTGTACCGGAAGGAGGAGTAGCCGGATCGCTTGAAGGAGAAAGCGGCTGTTCGGCGCAATCATGAACGCCAGGGTCTTGTCCGTCGCCAATCAGAAGGGCGGGGTGGGAAAAACCACCACGGCGCTGACCCTGGGGGCAGCCCTCGTACGGCATGGCAAAAAGGTGCTGGTCATGGATTTGGACCCCCATGCCAACGCCTCGGTGCATCTCTCCTTCTTCCCGGAGAACCTGGAGGCCACGGCCTATGATTTGATTCACCAGGAGGCCGGAGAGACCGGGGTCTGGGAGCGGATCATCCAGACCCGCGTGGATTTCGGTTTCGATTTCGTGCCGGGCCACATCCGGCTCTCGGAACTGGAAGTGGATTTGAAGGAGAGGCCGAACAAGGGACTTATTTTGCGGGAGGCCCTATCGGCCGTGCGCAGTCGGTACGATTATATTCTCATCGACTGCCCGCCCCATGTGGGGATATTGCTGGTCAACGCCCTGGTGGCTTCGGATCTGGTGGTCATTCCCATCCAGACCGATTTTTTGGCCCTGTACGGCATCCGGCTGCTCTTTGACACCATACGAATGCTCAACCGGGTTTTGCCCCGGGCCGTGCGTTACAAGGCCCTGCCGACCATGTTCGACCAGCGGGCCGGCGCCTGCCGCCGGGTGCTGAATCTCATTCGTCGCAAGCTGGAGGACAAGACCTTTGAGACCGTGATCCACCTGGACACCAAATTTCGCGATGCTTGCGTCAGGGGCCGAGTCATTTACGACATCGCTCCGGACAGCCGTGGGGCGCTTGAATACATGCAGTTAGCCGGAGAAGTGATCCGTGATGAAAACGCCTGAGCAATATTTCATGGAAAACGTGAACCCCCCGGGCGATGGCCCTGGGGTGGGCGACTTGAGCCCCACGGAAAAGGCCTTTCTGGAAAAATACGTCGGAGTTGGCCAGAAGGATCTTTTGGCCGGGGTGCGCCGGGTGGACCCGGTAGCCGAGCCCGGGCTGCCCATGGGCAAGCCCCGCCCCCCCTTGAGCCGGGTCGAGCCCGCCTTTGACTTGGACGAGTACCTAAGGACCCATGAAGAGGTGCAACTGGTCAGTTTTTTTGTGGAAAAAGTGGAGTATTCCCTGCCCATCACCATCATCCAGGAAGTGATCCGCCTGGTGCCCTGGACCAAACTGCCCAAGGCCCCGCCCTTTGTGGCCGGGGTGATCAATCTGCGAGGCCGGGTCACCCTGCTTTTGAGCTTGCGCAAGATGATCAACCACCATGTCCCGCCCAAGCAGCAGGATCGCTTCATCGTGGTCTGCCGCCACAAGGGGCTCCAGGTGGGGCTTTTAGTTGACGCCGTGGCCACCATGTACAAGGTGGCCCGCCAGAACATCGAACTGGGTGTCGACACCCGGGTGGGCGGCACCGAGGACTTCGTCATGGGGCTCATCAAGGCGGCCGGAGAACGGCTCATCGGCATACTGTCCATCGACAGCCTCGTGGAAGGCGTTGCCGCGGATTGAAGGAGGGGTTATGGCCAAACATATTCTGATTGTGGACGACTCCAAGACCGTAAGAAACCTGGTGGCCTTCATCATGAAAAAAGAAGGTTTCAAGGTGAGCACGGCCGAGGACGGCCTGGACGGTCTGGAGAAGCTCTACAATGCGGACACCAAGGTGGACCTGATCATATCGGACGTGAACATGCCCCGCATGGACGGTTTCACCTACATCAAAAGCGTACGGGAGCAGGCCGACTACCGGGACATCCCCATTATCGTCCTGTCCACCGAAGGACAGGAAAAAGATATCCAGACCGGGCTTGGCCTGGGGGCCAATCTGTATATGATCAAGCCCGCCCAGCCGGAAAAGATGGTTCGCAACGTGAAAATGCTGCTGGGATGAGCGCTTAAAAGAGCACAGACCCGGGCAGGAAGGCCGCAGAAAGGCGCTTGGGCCTTCCGCGAGAACGCATAGACATTCCGAGGTATCCTGATGAGCCAGGAGTTCATGGATCCTGAAATATTTTCGGACTTTATCGTCGAGGCCAAGGAACACTTGGAGACGATTGAGCCCAACCTGCTCGAACTGGAGAAAAACCCGGAAAACTTGAGCCTGCTCAATGATATTTTTCGGCCCATGCACTCCTTGAAGGGTGCCTCCGGATTTCTGGGGCTGAACACCATCAATGCCCTGGCCCATAAGGCCGAAAGCGTCATGGACGAGCTGCGCAAGGGCAGCATGGCGGTCAATGCCGGGGTCATGGACGTGATCCTGTCCGCCACCGACGCCTTGCGCACCATGATCGAAAGCCTGGAAGTCAGCGGGGTTGAGGGCGATTTGGACACCTCCCCCATCCTGACCCGCCTGGAAGCCGTGCTGGCGGGCGAGACCCTGGAGCCTGCCTTGGCCCCGGCCGCAGCCCCTGAGCCCGAGCCTGTAGCCGAAGAGGCCGTCCTGCCCGAGGAGGAGATTCAGGACCAGGCCCCGGCCCCGGAACCTGATACCGCGGAAAAGAAAACAGCCTTCCGGATCACCATCAACCCGGATTTCAGGGCCGAACCCTATCTGCTGACGGCTGTGGGCGAAGGGCATCTGGCCGATTTCCTGGAAGAGGCCCACGAGATCATCGAGAATCTGAACAGCTCCCTGCTGGAACTGGAAAAGCAGCCCAGTCAGGGCGGGGAACTGATCAATGACATTTTCCGCTATTTCCATAACTTGAAGGGCAACAGCGGGATCATCGGATACCGGGAGCTGAACGCCCTGACCCATGAGGCCGAGACCCTGCTGAACAAGGTGCGCAAGGACGAGATTCCCTGCAATCACGCCCTGATCGACCTGCTCCTGGCTGTGGTGGACATGATCGAGGCCCTGATCGGCAATGTGGAGGCCTCCCTGGGCCGGGTCGTGCCCCTGGACATCGCCAGCATGGTGGAGGTCTTGCAACGGGCCGTGGAAGAGGGCGGGGTTTTCGGCCCGGTGGAGATCGAGGGGCGCGACACCCCTGATTCCGCCCAGGATGCGCCAGCGGACGAGCCCCAGGAGAATATCCCCGCGGCGGCGAAGGCTCCGGCCTCTGCGGCCCCTGCTCCAGCCGCTCCGGCCGCATCCGCCGGGGAGATCGACCCCGAGGACATGGCCATTTTCGAGCAGACCGTGCAGCAGCAGTTGGACAACATCGCCCTGGCCATGGAGACCCTGCGCAAGGACGCCACCCAGAAGGACTACATCGACGGGCTGTACCGCAGCCTGGTGACCATCCAGAACTCCACGGGCTACATGGGCCTGGACGACATCAAGACCTACGCCACGGCAACGGCCGGGCTGGTGGACATGGCCCGCAGTTCGGACATGGGTTTCGATCTCATGCTCGATCTGTTGGACCAGGAGACGGCCATCGTCCGGGACATGCTCCTGGCTGGCTTGGAGAAGTTGAAAGGCAGCGGGGCGGCCCCGGCCGCGCCTGCTCCGGCCCCCAAGCCCGCGCCCAAGCCCGAACCCAAACCGGCCCCCAAGGCCGAGGCCAAGCCCGCCACCAAGGCCGAGCCAAAACCAGAATCCAAGCCAGCGCCTAAGCCCGAGCCCAAGGCCGAATCCAAGCCCGAGCCCAAGCCTGCGCCTGTGGCCGCGCCTCGGCCCGCAGCCCCGGCCGCGCCCCCAGCCCCTGTTGCTCCGGCCGCTCCGGCTGCCGCTGCGGCCGTTGACCCCAAGGCCGGGGCCAAGGTCTCCACCACCATCCGGGTGGACCACCAGAAACTCGACCACCTCATGAACCTGATCGGCGAGCTGATAATCAACCGCAACCGCTACTCCATGATCGCCCGGGCCCTGGAAGAAGGGCAGCAGGACGTGCAGAGCGTGGCCCAGCAATTGACCGAGACCACCTACGCCATGGCCCGCATTTCCGACGACCTCCAGGACACCATCATGAACGTGCGCATGGTGCCCGTGTCCACGGTTTTTTCCCGCTTCCCCCGCCTGGTCCGGGACCTTTCCCGCAAAAGCGGCAAGGAAGTGGACCTGATCATGGAAGGCGAAGAGACGGAACTGGACAAGAGCGTGGTGGAGGAGATCGGCGACCCGTTGGTCCACCTGATCCGGAACTCCATGGACCACGGGGTCGAGCCCGAAGAGGACCGCCTGGCCGTGGGCAAGAGCCCGCGCGGCCACGTCTGGCTGCGGGCCTACCACAAGGGCAATTCCGTGGCCATCGAGGTGGAGGACGACGGGAGGGGCATCGATCCGGAAAAGATGCGCGCCGTGGGCGTGAAAAAGGGCCTGGTCACGCCCGAGGAGGCTCGCAACCTGGACGACCGGGAGGCCGTGGACCTCATTTTCGCCCCGGGCTTCTCCTCGGCGGAAAAGGTCACGGACATCTCCGGCCGGGGCGTGGGCATGGACGTGGTGCGCAACAACATCAAGAATTTGAAGGGGAACGTGAACATCTCCACCGAGGTGGGCAAGGGCAGCAAGTTCACCCTGACCCTGCCGCTGACCCTGGCCATCATCGACGCCCTCATGGTCCAGGTCAACGGCATGATGTTCGCCATCCCCCTGGACGCCGTGTCCGAGACCACCAAGATCGAGACCGAGCGCCTGACCGACGTGAACAGCCGCAAGGCCGTGACCCTGCGCGGCGAGGTCCTGGGCATTGTGGAGCTGGCCGAGCTTCTGGACCAGCCCATGAACACCGAGGAGCGGGACATCCTGCCCGTGGTGGTCATCCACGACAACGACCGCCGCCTGGGGCTGGTGGTCGACCGCTTGCTGGAACGCCAGGAAATCGTTATCAAACCCCTGGGACACTACCTGAACCAGTTCGAGCTTCGGGGCGTGTCCGGGGCCACCATCATGGGCGACGGCAGCGTGGTCCTCATCCTGGACCCCCACGAAGTTCACAGCATGGCCACCAATCCGCAAAAAGCCTGAGGACTGAAAATCGATTGAAGGAGCACCAAGCGATCATGAGCACCCGTTTTCTGCCGCTTTGCCTGGTTTTGATGTTGTGCGTGGCCGGATCAGCCCTGGCCGAACAGAAGGCCGCCCCGGAGGAGTTTCGCAAACTGAGTTGGGGCACGGAGTTGGAAGGCTCCAAGGGCATGACCCGTTTCGAGAAAAAGGCCAACATGCCCAGCACTCAGCTCGATTGCTGCAACCGCTACGAGTTGTGCTACACCCGGGACGGGGACAAGATGAGCGCGGGCAAGTCCGAATTGTCCCAGGTCACCTATTGCGCCACCAACAACAAGTTCACCAGCGTCTTCATCATGTTCCCGGCCTCCAGCTACGAGGAGATGAAGGAAATCCTGGATTACAAGTACGGCGCGGGCACGGCCGGAGACGGCGGCGGGGCCTGCACCACCATGTGCGTGTGGAAGTGGCCGGACCTGGAGATCACCATCAACAAGATGATGAACACCCTGGTCTACCGCAACACCAAGATCAAGGATGAAGAGAAGAAGAAGATCGAGGGCATGCTGAAAGAGAAGATCAACGATCTATAAGGCTCGTTGCAGAAGAGAATGGCGAACCGCCGCTGGCCTTTAAGGCTGGCGGCGGTTTTTCATTGTCCTGCGGCCCGGTTTTATCCTGGCCAGATCCGGGGCACGGTCATCACGAACATGCCCGCGCCCAGAGCCGTCTTGGCCATGAGCCCGAGCATGCGGCCCTGAAAGGCCCCGGCAGCGGCTCGGGCTGCCTCGGACCAGGCCCGGCCGCCCAGACGCTCCATGAGCAGGCAGCCGCCGTAGGCCCCGGCCATGGCCCCCAGGATGGCCCCCAGGCCGAAAAAGAGCGGGGCGCAGAGAATGGCCCCGGCCACGGCTCCGACGAGCCCGGCCGCAGTGCCCCTCCCGCTGGCCCCGGAACGCTTGCCTAGCCTGGCCTGGAGCCAGTATTCCAGGACCTCGCCCAGAAGGCACAGACCGGCCAGAAGGGACACGAAGGCCCAGGTCAGGCCCCCGTCCGGATGGGTCCAGGCCCACAGGGCGGCCAGGCCGGTCAAAAGCCAGTTGGCAGGCAGGCTGACCAGATGCAAAACCTGGGTCAGAGCCATGAGCCCGATGGTCAGGCAGGCCCAGAGATAACTCACTCGGCCCCGCGCAAGTCCACCACCCGCTGGGCCTTGCCCTCGGCCTTGGGAATGGAGCCGTGCTGGATGAGTTCGACCTTGGGGGTGATCAGGATTTCGTCGCGCAACCGGGCGGACACACGTTTTTGCAGGCCGGTCAGGGCGCGCATGTCCTCCTCGAAGTACTCGTCCTTGATCTCCACCTTGACCCGCAGGTTGTCCATGACCCCGTCGGTGAACAGCTCGATGACGTAGTTCTGGCCCACCTCGGGCATGGACATGAGCACCTGTTCGATCTGCATGGGGTAGATGTTCACACCCTTGATGATGATCATGTCGTCGGCCCGGCCCGCGATGCGGTCGATGCGGCGGCTGGTCCGGCCGCAGGGGCAGTCCCCGGGCAGAAAGCGGGTCAGGTCCCGGGTGCGGTAGCGGATCAGCGGCATGCCTTCGCGGGTGAGGGTGGTCATGACCAGCTCCCCGATCTCGCCTTCGGCCACGGGCTCAAGGGTGTTGGGATCGATGATCTCCGCGACGTACGCGTCCTCCCAGAGGTGCATGCCGTTCTGGTATTCGCACTCAAAGGCCACGCCCGGGCCGTTCATCTCGGACAGGCCGAAGGAGTTGTAGGCCTTGAGGTGCAAAAGCTCCTCGATGCGCCGCCGAACCTCCTCGGTGTGCGGCTCGGCCCCGATGAGGGCGATGCGCCAGGGCATGTCCGTGGCCTTGATGCCCTCGGCCGCGAGCTTGGTGGCGAAATACAGGGCGTAGGAGGGGATGATGTGCACCACCGTGACCCCGAAGTCCCGGATGAGCTTGATCTGGCGCTTGGTGTTGCCCGCTCCGGCCGGGATGGTCAGGCAGCCCAGGCGCTCGGACCCGTAGTGGATGCCCAGACCCCCGGTAAAGAGCCCGTACCCGGACATGTTCTGGAGCACGTCCGAGGGCCGGACGCCCACGGCGAACATGCTCCGGGCCATGAGGTCGGCCCAGGCGTCCAGGTCGTTCTTGGTGTAGAACACGGCCGTGGGCGTGCCCGTGGTGCCCGAGGAGGCGTGCAGGCGCACGAATTTCTCCTTGGGCAGGGCCAGGAAGCCGTAGGGATAGTTGGCCCGCAGGTCGTCCTTGGTGGTGAAGGGCAGGCGGCGGATGTCGTCCACAGTGTGGATGTCACCCGGCCCGATCTTGGCCTGGGCCAGGGCCTTCTTATAGAAGGGGGCGGCCAGGCAGCGCTCCACCGTGGTTTTCAGGCGCGCGGCCTGGAGTTTCGCGAGTTCTGGGCGGGCCAGGGCCTCGGCCGGGTCGAAGTACTGGGACATGGGGGCTCCGTATGCCTGGACGCCGAGCCTGGGCCGGGCGTCCTGTTTTTCGTCGGGCAACGGACTGTATGCAGGTTCGGCCGAATTTTCAATCGGCTGGAGGGGTTTTTTCGCCCTACCCCCCGTACTCCGAAGGATACGGGGTCTCGGTCAGGGCCTCGAAGGCCGTGTAGCGGCTGAGGAAGGCCAGCTCCACGGTGCCGATGGGGCCGTTGCGCTGCTTGCCCAGGATGACCTCGGCCTTTTCGGACAGGGGCCGGGGACCGTCGCCTTCCTTGCGCTTGTAGAAATCCTCGCGGAACAGGAACATGATCACGTCCGCATCCTGCTCGATGGCCCCGGATTCGCGCAAATCCGAGAGCATGGGCCGCTTGTCCGTGCGCTCCTCCACCTTGCGGTTGAGCTGGGACAGGGCGATGACCGGGATGTTCATTTCCTTGGCCAGGGCCTTCAGATTGCGGGAGATGTCCGAAATCTCCTGCTCGCGGGAGTCCGTGCGCATGCTTGAGCGCATGAGCTGGAGGTAGTCCACCACAACCAGGTCCAGGCCCTTCTCGGCCTTTAAACGGCGGCAGCGGGCGCGCAGCTCCATGGTGGACAGGGCCGGGGTGTCGTCGATGAACATGCGGGCGTTGGAAAGGTGGTGGGCCGCGTCGTAGAGCTTGGACCAGTCGTCGTCGGTCAAGTGGAAGCCCGTGCGCACCCGAGACAACTCCACCTTGCCCTGGACGCAGAGCAGGCGCTGGATGAGCTGGTCCGTGGACATCTCCAGGGAAAACACGGCCACGGACTTCTCGGCCCGGATGCTGGCGCGCAGGGCCACGTTCAAGGCAAAGGCGGTCTTGCCCATGCTCGGGCGTCCGGCGATGATGATCAGATCCGAGGGCTGGAGACCGGCGGTCATCTCGTCCAGCTTTTCATACCCCGAAGGAACGCCCGTGATCAGGGAGTGGTTCTCCACCCGCTTGGTCAGGATGTTGAAGATTCGGTCTACGGCGTCCTTGCTGGGGGTGAAGACCGTGGAGGTGCGGGAGTCGGCGATCTGGAAGATCTTTTGTTCGGCTTCGTCCAGCAGGGTCTCCACGCTGTCGGTCTCAAAGGCCTCGCCGATGATCTCGCCCGCAGCCTGGATGAGGCGGCGGCGGGCGGATTTTTCCTTGACGATCTTGGCGTGGTGCAGGGCGTTGCCCGCGCTGACCACGGAAGAGGCCAGCTCCGAGAGATAGACCGGGCCGCCCACGGACTCCAGGCGGCCCAAATGGGCCAGCTCTTCGGCCGAGGTGATCATGTCGATGGGCTGGGTCTTGCGGTAAAGCTCCTCGAAAGAGGCGTAGATCAACTGGTGGACCGGGGAATAGAAATCCTCGGAACTGATCAGGTCCACCAGTTCATGAAAGATGGCGTTGTGGACAAAAACCCCCCCGATAACCGCCTGTTCGGCTTCCAGGTTATGGGGGGGGACTTTGCGCAACAACTCGGCGGAGGCCCGGTCCAGGGTCTCCGCCGAACGCGGGGCGTCTCGGCCCTCGCTATTCTTCTTGCTTGGGCGCTTCCGCGGGCTGTCCATGGCGGATGACGGCGACCTTGACCTTCGCCTCAACGTCAGGGTGCAGCTTCACTTCCAGGGTGTATTCACCCAGGGCCCTTAAGGGGTCGAGAAGCACGATTTTGCGACGATCGATCTCGACGCCCTGGGCGGCCAGAGCGTCGGCGATGTTGGAGCTGGTGATGGAGCCGTAGAGCTTGTCGCCCTCGCCCACGCGGGCCGTGATGGTCACCGTGGCCTTGGCCAGCTTGTCGGCGATTTCCTGGGCAGCGGCGCGGAAGCCGTCCATCTTGCCCTGGAGCTTCTTGCGCTCCAGTTCGAACTGCTTCAGGTTGGCGCCCGTGGCGGACATGGCCAGGCCTTGGGGCAGCAGATAGTTGCGGCCGAACCCGACCTTGACCGTGACGATCTCGCCCAGGCGGCCCAGGGAATCGACGTCGGCACGCAGAATGAGTTTCATCGAAGCCATTGAACCGCCTCCTTAGGAGATCTTACGCTTCACGTCCGCGGAATGCACGGAGGTGTAATACAGAAGGGCCATCTGCCGGGCGCGCTTGATCTCGACGGTCAGGCGGCGCTGGTGCTTGGCGCAGGTCCCGGTGATCCGGCGGGCGATGATCTTGCCGCGCTCGGTGATGAAGTCACGCAGAATGTCGTTGCGCTTGAAGTCCAGGGGCAGTTCCTTGTTGGCGCAGAACCGGCAGAACTTCTTGCGGGGGGTGAACTTTTTCTTGAAAGCCATGTTATCCCTCCACGGTCTCGGCGTTTTCGCCCAGGTTCACGGTGACGAACTTGAAGATGCCGTCGGCGATGCGGATGAGGCGCTCCAGCTCGGCCACCAGCGGGCCAGGGCCGAGGTACTCCAACCGGACGTAATGTCCGCGCATCTGCTTCTTGACCGGGTAGGCCAGGTCGCGCATGCCCCAATCGTCAACCGTCAGCATCTGGCCGTTGCCCTTGGCCACGACACCGGTGAGGTTGTCCAACATTTCCTTGAGGTTCTCAGCCGTGAGTTCCGGGCTGAACAAAAGAAGGGTCTCGTACTTACGCATGGAATCTCCTTATGGACTTGCGGCCCCTTCCGCATTGGAAAGAGCAAGGTGAAGGGGTGCTCTTATATGCTCGGGAAGCGGGTGTCAAGGGGTATGTGGGCGGAGGCCGCCCGGCCGATGCGACAGAACCTACTGGCCCGTAAAGACCCCGCTTTTGCCCCCGGACTTGTACACCAGGCGTACGTCCGTGATGCGGATGTCCTTCTGCACGGCCTTGCACATGTCGTAGATGGTGGCCGCCGCGACCATGGCCGCGATCAGGGCCTCCATCTCCACGCCCGTGGGGGCCGTGGCCCGGGCCTCGGCCTCGATGAGGACTTTGGAATGCTCCTCGTCCAGGGTGAAGCGCAGGTCCACGTGGCGCAGGGGCAGGGGATGGCACAGGGGGATGAGTTCTGGGGTGCGCTTGGCGGCCATGATTCCGGCCAGGCGAGCCGTGGCCAGCACGTCGCCCTTGGGGATGGCCTTGTCCAGCAGAAGCCGCATGGTCCGGGCCGAGAGCTGGACCTCGGCCTTGACCCGGGCCAAGCGGTCGGTATCCGGCTTGCCGGTCACGTCCACCATGCGGGCCTTGCCCTCGGCGTCCAGATGGCTGAGTTCGGACCTGCTCATTCTCCCAGCACCGCGTCCTTGGCCTTTTTGAACATGTCCTTGACCTTGTTGATGGGCTTGTCGGCCTCGATGCGGGCGAATTCACGCAGGATTTCTTCCTGCTTCTTGGACAGGCCGGTGGGGGTGCGCACCTTGGCCTGGATCAGGAGATCGCCCCTGGCCGAGGAGTTGGGGTGGGGCAGGCCCAGGCCTTTGAGTTTGAACACCTCGCCGCTCTGGGTGCCCTTGGGCACGTCCATGGTCACGGGCTCGTCCAGGGTGGGCACCTCGATCTTGTCCCCCAGGGCGGCCTGGACCACGGTGAGTTCCTTTTCCAGGACCAGGTCCTGGCCGTGGCGGTGGAAGACCTTGTCCTCCTCCACGTGCAGGACCACGTAGAGGTCGCCGGGAGGGCCGCCGTGCAGCCCGGGTTCACCCTCGCCGCGCAGGCGCAGCCGGGAGCCCGTGTCCACCCCGGCCGGGATGCGCACCTTGAGCTCCTTGGTCTGGCGCACCAGGCCCTGGCCCCGGCATTCGGCGCATTTCTTGGTGATGATCCGGCCCTCGCCCCGGCACATGGGACAGGTCACGGCGATGCGGAAGAACCCTTGGGTCTGCTGGATCTGGCCGGTGCCCTGGCACTGGCGGCAGGTCTCGGGCTTGGTTCCGGCCTCGGCCCCTGATCCGCCGCACTCGGGGCAGAGCGCCTGCACGGGCAGTTGCAGGTCCACTTCCGAGCCCTTGGCCGCGTCCCGAAAGGAGATGGTCAGGTTGTAGCGCAGGTCCGCCCCGGCCTGGGGCCTGGGTCCGCCCCGGCGGGCCTGGGAGAACCCGAAGAACTCCCCGAAGATGTCCCCGAAGGCGCTGAAGATGTCGTCGGCCGAGGAAAATCCCTGGAACCCATTCCCGCTCACCCCGGCATGGCCGAAGCGGTCATAGCGGGCCCGTTTTTCCGAGTCGCGCAGGATCTCGTAAGCCTCGGCCGCTTCCTTGAACTTGGCCTCGGACTCGGCGTTGTCCGGGTTGCGATCCGGGTGATGCTCGAAGGCCAGTTTGCGGTAGGCCTTCTTGATCTCCTCCTCGGAGGCCGTCTTGCCGACCCCGAGAATTTCGTAATAGTCCCGTTGGGTCATGCTTACTTGGCGTCGTCGGCGTTCAGGAGGGCCTCGGGGATGTAACCCTGGGGCAGAACCTTGCCAGCCGCGATCTCGCGCAGGGCGGTGACCACTTCCTTGTTCTTGCTGTCCACCAGCGGGGTGTACCCTTCGCGGTACTGCTTGACCCGTTTGATGGCCATCTGCACGATGAGGAACCGGTTGCTGACCTTCTGCATGCAGTCTTCGACAGTGATTCTGGCCATGAGCACTCCTTGTAAAATCAAAAAATCTGCGGCGGACAGACCGCCGGGTTGGGGTTGCCTTATTTGGCGCTGCCCTGGGCGGGCAGGAGACCTTGCAGGTCTTTTAAAATCTGGTCCGAGACCTGGAAATACAGGTCCTGATTTCCGGTTTTGACCCAGCAACGGCCAGGGGGCAGGGCCGGGTCCGAGAAGAAGGTGATCTCGGCCAGATCCTTCCCGCCCTTGTCCGTCAGCCGCCAGACCATGTCCGATTCAGCGGTTTTGGGCAAGTCCCCTGTCGGGTCGGTCTCGAATTTCAAGTCAATAAGACGCCACAGGGTCATGTCAATGCCGGTGATGTCCTTGCCGGTCTGGGCGTCCTTCCAGCCGGTCTCGGTCTTCTTGGCCGCAAGGCTTCGGTCGGACTGAAGGATGGCGAACCCGTCCACCTTGGCTGTCTCCAGGGTGATGATGCCGCGGTCGCGCAATTCGAACACCCGGGGGGCCAGTTGGCGCAGGCCTTCCTCTTCCAGCCGCAGGCGTCCGGGCTGAAAGGTGGAGTTGGCCACCCAGGTCCGGGGCCGCTTCAAATCCTTGTACACGGTCAGGGTCTGGGCGGGCTGGTCCTTGACCGCAAGCTCCAGGGTCAGGACCGGGCCGCTGACCGGCAGGGCCACGGGCTCCACAGCCGAGGCCTTGGCCCCGGCCAGGCCGCGCAGCCAGGCCTTGACCGCCTGGGAGGAGACTTTGAGGGACTTTGCGGCCTCCGGCGCGGCAAAGGCCACGGCCTCCTTGGTGCGCTCCAGGACGAACCCGGCCGCATCCATTCCCGGCAGGGGCTCCTTGCCCGGGGCCAGGCGCACGGCCGTGACCGCCTCCTCCTTGAAGTCAAAGAGGCGCAGGTCCAGGAAATAGTCCGGGCCGTGGTCCAACTGGGTCTTGTATCCGGCGTCCAGGAGCAGCAGGGTGTCCTTGGCCTGGGAGCTCACGGCGTAGACCCCGTCCCCGGCCGGATTGGTCCCGCCCAGGGTCAGGTCGAAGCCCGCGTCCCCGGTCGTGTCTCCAGCCGTGAGCCCGGCCGTGAGCCCGGCCGTGAGTCTGATCCGGGGCGCTTTCAGGCCGTAGGTCTCGGCCTGGTCCGGGGTATAGGCCCCCAGATCGCGCTTGGGCTTGTGGCTGGTGATGAAATCCAGCAGAGCCTGGACCTTGGCCTCGTCGGCCCGGCGGGTGGCGTTGGTCCCGGGCCGGGCCACGCGCAGAGCCCCGTTCGTGCGGGTCAGGACCGTGTCCTGGCCCCGGGCCGTGAGCACCAGGGGCAAGGCCTTGTCCAGGCTGGCGGGCCAGGCGATGGCCGCAGCCTGGTCCTGGCCCTTGGTCCCGGGCCTCATGAGCATGGCCCCGGTCCAGACCATGGCGGCTAGACCCACTATGACCAGAAGTCGTTTGTTCACGTAAGGCTATCCTTGTCCGGTGCGGTCCAGGCGCAGTCTGGGGCGGCCGCGAGGCCATGTCCCAGGCGGACCCGCGCCGGTCCTATTTGTTCCGTCCGCGTTTGGCCATCACCAGCACGGCCATGCCCAGGGTCAGGCCGGGCATGAGCAGCAGGGGGAGCCAGACCAGGACCAGGTTCTGCAGGGCCGAGGGAAAGAGCAGGGCCTGGACGGACTTGGTCTTGGCGATGGTGATGAGGTTTTCCCGGGCCATGAGCCAGTTCATGCAGTTGCGGGTCAGGTCGATGTTGCCCGCCAGCCCGATGTATTTGTCCGAAAGAAAGTCCTGGTCCCCGAAAACCACCACCCGTCCGGGCCGCGCAGGGGCCTTGTCCCCGGGTTTCGGCTCGTCCTTGGCCTTGGCCTCGAACACCGCGGCCAGCCACAAAGGCCCGGGCGTGTCCACGCCCTGGTCGAACTTGGCCTTGCCGCCCTCCAGGCTTTTTAAGTCCGTCTCCAGCCAGGACCGCTCGGAGGTGGTCCCGATGGGCTGGGGCTTGGGCAGCCTCGGGTTTCCGGCCGCCTCCAGGCCCGTGGC
Source organism: uncultured delta proteobacterium (assembly GCA_903835685.1). Classification (GTDB taxonomy): domain Bacteria; phylum Desulfobacterota; class Desulfovibrionia; order Desulfovibrionales; family Desulfovibrionaceae; genus CAILNX01. The sequence continues at coordinate 3,305 of CAILNX010000047.1, read as the reverse complement.
CGTGGGAAACACGGACAGCAGGTTGAAATCCTTGACAATGGGAGCAAAGAGATAGTCCTGCATCACCGGGCTCAAGTAGTTGCCGGTGATGACCCGGCTGACCGGGTCCAGGATCAGGCCGGAGAGGCGCTTGATGTTGGTTTTGTCCTTGAGCCAGGCGTCCAGGTTGGTGGAGGACTGGGCGTCCAGGCCCACGAACAGGCGGCCGCCAGAGGCCAGGTAGCGGCTCAGGGCCTCGAGTTCGGCCGGGAAGAAGTCCTTGGTCGCGCCCAGGACGAGCACCAGGGCCGCGTCCTTGGGCACGTCCCTGTCCTGGACCAGGGAGAGCTTGTCCACGGTCGCGCCCTGCTTCTCCAGCTCTTCCTTGAGCACGGCCGCGCTGGCCTGCTCCTTCTTTTCCAGGCCCAGTTCGCCGTGGCCCTGGACCATGTAGACCTTGGGCCGGGAGGCGTCCGTGACCCGGATCAGGGCGTTGGTCAGCTTCTCTTCCTCGGCCAGGCCCACTTTCTCCTGCTTGTTCCCGGAAAGAAGAATCACCTCGCCGTTCTGGGTGACTTTCATCTCCTTGGCTCGGAAGGGGTCCCGGTCCGGGTCCACGAATTCATAGGAGAACTGTCGGGAGGTCCGGGCGTAGAGGTCCAGCAGGTCCTTGAGCTTGTCCCGTCCGGGCTCCTGGGGCAGGAAAAAGGCCACGGCCTTGACCGGGGTCTTCAGGTCCTCCAGGACTTTCAGGGTCTGGGGATTCAAGGAGAAGCGTTTGTTCTCGGTCAAATCCGCTCGCCAGCCTGCTCGGGCGGCCAGGGCGTAGAGCCCGGCCAAAAAGACGATGCCCAGCAGGCCCAAAAGGGCGGCGTTGGAGGAGCGTTTCAGGTTGCGCATGGTTCTTACGCCCTCCACCGCTGGTTTTCCAGACTGAGCACCGAGAGCCAGAAGAAGGCGGCGGTGAAGGCCAGATAATAGGTCAGGTCGGCCACGGCCAGCACGCCCTTGGTGAAGGGCTCGAAATGGCTGAGCAGGGAGAGTCCTTCCACCAGAGGCTGGAGCGCGGCCGGAACGATGTCCTTGATCCAGGCCAGGAGCCAGAGCACCAGCAGGGAGGCGAAGCTCAGGACCGCCGAGACCACCTGGTTCTCGGTCAGGGTGGACAGAAAGAGGCCCAGGCTGCCGAAGCTTACGGCCATGAGAAAGAGGCCCAGATATCCGGCCAGGAGCGGCGCGGTCTCAGGCGCGACGAAGAAATACAACAAAGCCGGTCCCAGGGCCGAGAACAGCAGCATCACGGCCAGGAACAGGGCCAGGGACAGGAGCTTGCCGCCCACCAGGGTGGCCTCGCTCAAGGGGTAGCTCATGAGCAGCTCAAAGGTGCCCATGCGCTTCTCCTCGCTGAATCCGCGCATGGTCAGCATGGGCAGGAAGAAGAGCAGGATGACCCCGGCGTTCTGCAGAAAGGGGCCGACCACCAGCTCCTGGGGCGAGAATCCCCCGGCGGTCTGGGGCATCTGCATGAGCTGGATGCTCACCAGTTGCAGGTAGCCCACGCCCGAGGCGAAGAAATACCCGGCGATGAACAGGTAGCAGGCCATGAGGATGTAGGCCAGAGGCGAGCGGAACAGGATGATCAGGTCCTTGCGGGCGGCCAGCAGGCTAGTTCGCATGAGCGCCCTCCGTGTTTTCCGTGGTAACCAGGGAGACAAAGGCCTCTTCCAGGGAGATGTCCGCGGGCCGAAACTCCAGGATGGGCCAGCCCTTGGCCTGGGCCAGGGCCGTGGCCTCGGCCCGGTGGTCGTGGGTGGTGTCCAGGGTCAGGCGCAGGGACAGGATGTCCGCCCCGGCCTCGGGTTCCTCGGCCTCGCTCACGAACGGCAGGTCCCGGAAGGCGGCCAGTACCTCGGGCGCGTCCTTGCGGCTCACGGCCAGGCGCAGCAGATGACGGCCCCGGCCCAGGGCGCCCTGGGTCAGGTTGGCCGGGGTGTCCTCGGCCACGATGCGGCCCCTATTGATGATGAGCACCCGGTCGCAGGTGCGCTCGACCTCGGGCAGGATGTGGGTGCTCAGGAGAATGGTCTTGTCCTGGCCCAGTTCCTTGATGAGTCCCCGGATCTCCCGGATCTGGGAGGGGTCCAGGCCCACGGTGGGCTCGTCCAGGATGAGCAGTTTGGTGTCCCCGAGCAGGGCCTGGGCCAGGCCCAGACGCTGGCGGAAGCCCTTGGACAGGCGGCGGATCAGGCTGCCGCGCTCCTGGGACAGGCCGCAGCGTCCGGCCACCTCGTCCACCTGGGCTTTGGGGCGGGGGGACTGCTTGATCCCGGCCACCCAGAGCAGGTACTCGTCCACCGTGAGTTCCGGGTAGACCGGCACGTTTTCGGGCAGATAGCCCAGGTGCCGCCGCAGGGCCAGGGGGTCCTTACGGATGTCCTGGCCGTCAAAGACCACCGTGCCTGCCGAGGGGCTCAAGAACCCGGTCAGGATGCGCATGGCGGTGGACTTGCCCGCGCCGTTGGGTCCCAGAAAGCCCAGGATCTCGCCCTGCGCGACCTGAAAGCTCAAGTCGAAAAGGACCTGGGTGGGGCCATAATGATGATTCAGCCCCGAAACTTCCAGCATGTATTGGCTCCGTCAGCGATGATCGTTTGGGAGGACCGGGCAGCCGAAAATCCGTGAAGGGGGCTACCAGGCCGTGAGGCCGAGGATAATAAGTTTCCGGGCCATGGCCGTCAAGAAGAAAGTGGGAGACGTATAAATTGCATTTTTTCTCAAATTTTGAGTTGTCACAGGGGGTTAAAGGTTTGTGCTGACAGTGGGGAGCTATTTAATGTTATGGCCGGAAGATTAGATGCCCTAAAAATAAGTTTAATTGGGTTGATCTTGTATTTTATTTCCAGTGTGTTGCGAAGAGAAATTATGCCAGATTCAAGAGTTGTAGTGGCTAGTATTGAGTCTATTTCTTCTTTTGTTAATGGGGGATATGTCATTTTTTTACCTTCGATTTGTTTTCTAATGCGGAGTCCTTGTACAAGCTCAATATATAGCAAATAATTTTCATAATATATATACATATTAATTGTGTCGATATTTTTGGTAAATAGTTCTGCGAGTAGTGCTTCGTTAAAGGATAATGCTCTTGTATAAAATTCATTAAAAATTGTTTCAATCACTGCGGGTTGATTCCTCGAAGCTCGCTTCGTTTACTCTTGGTTTGAGGAGTCTGTTCTGGGCCTTATGCCTTTGATGCTCCGCAGCTTGCTGCGGGGTAGTTCACTACACAATGAGCTGTGCTCAGAAATATATTTTTTCGATGGTTGCTT